>NZ_LLXX01000023.1:28374-39717 GCF_001440405.1 Bradyrhizobium valentinum | reverse complement strand
GGGAAGGTCCCGCGAGGGGCAAAACGGCGGGGTGATTCGCCCTGCCCGGCGCCACGGAAATTGCCCCGGCCGTAGCCGCCGCGCCCGGCGTCGGGTGCAAAGGTGCGCTGCAGGCGCTCGGCCAGATCCTGGCGGTAGTAGCGGCGCACGACCTCGTCGCGGATGCCGTTACTGAGTTCGTTGATTTTAGCTTCCAGCGCCGCGCGCCGCTCCGGCGTGGCGAAGGTGCCGCCCTCGATCTCGCGCGACCAGATCATGTCGGCGAGCGGACGCGCCGCCGAGATCACTTCCTCGACCGCGACGCGGCCGCCGGTGCGGGCGAGATCGTCGGGGTCCTGCCCTTCCGGCAGCAATGCAAAGCGCAGGCTCTTGCCGGGCAACAGATTCGGCAGCGCGAGATCGGCGGCGCGATAGGCGGCCTTCTGTCCAGCGCGGTCGCCGTCGAAGCAAAGGATCGGCTCGTCCGCCATCTTCCAGAGCAGCGCGAGTTGGTTTTCGGTGAGCGCGGTGCCGAGCGGCGCGACGGCGCCGGCAAAGCCCGCGGTGACCATGGCGATGACGTCGACATAGCCTTCGACCACGATCAGCGGGCTGCCATTATGCGTGGCCTGCCGCGCGGTGGCGAGGTTGTAGAGATTGTCGCCCTTGTGAAACAGCGGCGTTTCCGGCGAGTTCAAATATTTGGCCGGAACGTCCTTTTCCAGCGCGCGGCCGCCGAAGGCGATGACGCGGCCCCTGGAATCGGTGATCGGAAACATCACGCGGTCGCGGAAACGGTCGTAAGGCACGGGGATGTCGTCGCCGCCGATCAACAGTCCCGCCTCCACCATGTCCTCGGTCGAAATGCCCTGTGCGCCCAGATGCTCCTTCAGCGCGAAGCGATCGGGGGGCGCATAGCCGAGGCGAAACTGCAGCTGGGTCGCCGGCGAAATGCCGCGGTCGCCGAGATAGCCGCGCGCCTTGGCGCCGTTGCGCGACGCCAGCGTGTCGGCAAAGAATTTTGCCGCGAGTTCCATTACATCGTGAAGCGTCTTGCGCCGCTGCTCGTGGCGCGCGGCATCGGGGGTCGCCGCCGGCAGCGCCATGCCGGCCATCGACGCCAGCCGCTCGACGGCCTCGGCGAAGCCGACGCCCTCGGTCTCCATCAGGAACGAGATGATGTCGCCGTGCTTGCCGGAGGAGAAGTCGTGATAAAAGCCCTTCTGGTCGTTGACCGTGAACGACGGCGACTTCTCCTGCTGGAACGGCGACAGCCCCTTCCACTCCCGCCCCGCCTTCTTCAGCTTCACGCGCCGGCCCACGACTTCCGAAACCGGAAGCCGGGCGCGCAGTTCGTCGAGGAATTGGGGCGTGAAGCGCATGGATCAGGTAGCTGCCAGAATCGTGGGGCCGTGCCAACCGATCATGGATATAGGGCCGGGCCGATAAAAGGCGAAGGCTGGCGGGTTTCTCGCCGCTATTCACAGCCCCATCCGTCATTCCGGCGCGTCCGAAGGACGGGCCCGGAATCCATTTTTCCGCGACTATGCGGGCATTGTCACCGGCAAGATTCGCCTGAGTTGACAATTGAAATACGATTGTATATACAATAGCGATCCACCGCGGTCCGCACACGCGGGAGATGAAATATGATCTCATCACTCCGAAAGTGCGGGACGCAATGGCCGAAGACAATTCTGATTTCGAACTTCTGGCTCCGAACGGCTTCGAGTGGGACGACGTCAAGAGCGACGCCAACCTCGTCAAACACGGCATTACCTTCGACGACGCCAGCGAAGTTTTCTATGGGCCGATCGTTATCAGGAAATCAACCCGCAACAACGAGGAGAGATGGCTCGCGATCGGAATATCTCATGATCGACTCATGTCGGTGATTTTCACCCGACGAAACGACCTGATCAGAATTATTTCGGCGCGCCGTCCGAGGCCGGATGAAAAAAGAGCGTATCGTAACGCGTCGATGGGGCGATCGGCGCAAGGGAAGGACTGATTGGGCGCGTGTCGATGCGATGACCGACGAGGAAGTCGAAGCTTCAATCGCCAATGATCCCGATTGGGCAGACTTCAAGGACATCGACTGGTCAGACGCCGTTCTGGTGATGCCAGCCAGGAAAAAGGCGATCTCCATTCGCGTTGATGAAGACGTGCTCGAATTCTTCAAGAAGGAAGGCGACGGGTACCAGCGGCGGATCAATGCCGTGCTGCGGTCGTATATGCAGCAAAGGGCCAAGCCGAAAAAGCGAGCCTGACCCGCCATTTCGAGGCGTCCGAAGGATGAGCCCGGCCTCCATAGGCACCATCGTGAGTATGGATTCCGGGCCTGCGCCGAAGAGGGCGCATCCTTAGGTGCGCAATTGCGCACGGGGGAATGACGGACAGCGCTTGAATCCCCGCCCGTTCCGCGCTTCCATGTCAGCATGTTCACGGTGTTCCGGGGCGGCAGGAGCGGGGCGTGGCGGGTGACGCGGTTTGCGCCAGTAAAGGGCGCGTCGCTTTCGCCGACGCCGGCCCTGTCTGTCGTGCATTCGCTGACGATCGCGCTGCCGATCATGCCCTCGCCGACTTCCTGGCGCCTGGCCGGCGTCGCCAGCCATCTGCGCTATGCCGAGCGCGCCGAAAAGAAACAGCTTGACGCCTCACCCGCCGAGATCGGCCGGCCGGAGGCGACCTATGCCGCGCTGATCCCGATCAAGAAATCGGCGGCGTGGTGGGAATTGACGCAGGAGGAGCGGCGGCAGATCTTTGAGGACAAGTCGCACCACATCGCAAGCAGCCTGAAATATCTGCCGGCGATCGCCCGCCAGCTCTATCACAGCCGCGATCTCGGCGAGCCCTTCGACTTCCTGACCTGGTTCGAATACGCGCCCGCGCATGCGGACGAGTTCGAAGAACTGGTCCGCACGCTCCGCGCCACCGAGGAATGGCGTTATGTCGAACGCGAGGTGGATATCAGGATGGAGCGCGAACGGCTGGATGCCGGTTAGTTCTCCAAAAACTTCCCCGAGGCGATCTGCGGCAGGCCGGTGACGGGCCAGTTGTAGATATAGGTCCACGCCTCGCCTTCCGCGCCGTCCGCCTGCGTCACGGCCAGCATGCGGCGGACATATTCGGTCGGCTCCGGAAAGCCGGCGCCGCAGGCTTCATACATGTCGAGCTCGCCGAGCAGCGCGTCGCGGTCGCGCAGGCGGTACAATTCGCCGAACACGATGTCGGCAGGTTCATCCGACAGCACCAGCCCCGGATAATGCTTGATGAGATAGAGCCGGCCGCGGCAGGTCGCGTTCCCCAAAAAATCCGCGCTGCGTGACAACAATTGCGCCATCGGATGGTCGAAACCGCGCATCAGCGTGCCGTAGACGAACAGTCGATCTGAAATCATGGGCTTTCTATGTCATTGCGAGCGAAGCGAAGCAACACGCGGGGACATGGATCGCTTCCGGCTTCGCTCCCGAGCTACGGCGGACAAGTCGTCGCTAATGTCATGGTCAAACCTTCTCCGCGGTCTGCTCCGCCTTCGCTTCACCGACCGAAACGACGTTGATGTCGACCTCCATCCCGGCGAACGCGTCCGGGGAGCCCAGATAAGTGCCATGCAGCGGGATCGCCTGGTGCGGGTCGCGCGCCACGGCGACGCGGATCAGATCGCGGGTGCCGACGATGCCGTTGGTCGGATCGAACTCGATCCAGCCGGCGCTCGGCAGATAGACCTGCACCCAGGCGTGCGTCGAGCCGCCGCCGACATAGCCATGCGCGCTGTCGCCGGGAATGAAGACATAGCCGGAGACGAAGCGCGCAGCGATGCCGAGCCGGCGCAGCGCCTCGATCATGAACAGCGCATAGTCCCGGCAGGTCCCGGAGCCGGTCTGCAGCGTGTCGAGCGGATGCTGAGTGCCCTGCTCGTACCGTTTGCGGTAGTTGAAGGCCTCGCGGATGCCATGCGTCAAGCCGCTCAGGATCTTGAAAGTCGGCGTTGGCCCCTCCGCGTCAAGAAATTTCCGCGCCCATGCCGACAGTTCGCCATTGGGATCGCCATATTGCGGCGTGATGAATTGCAAGAGATCGGGGAATTCCTCGTCATCGTAGAGGAACGGATAGAAATAGGCGGGGTCGTCGGCGGTCAGCCCAAACTCCTCCGCCGGATTGTGCTCGACGGTGGCGGTCGCGGTGAACGAGAGCGCATCGGCGCGCTCGTCGAAGGTCGCGATCGCAACGCTGTTGCCGAACACGTCGTGGATCCAGCGGAGCTGCATCGGCTGCGGCTCGATCGCGAGGTGGCTGGTGAGGATGCGCAGATCGTGTCCCGGCAGCGGCCGCAACATGACGCGATGTTCGCCGAAAGCGACCGGGCGCGTATAGCGATAAACGGTCTTGTGATGGATGGTCAGGCGCGGCATCGTCAAACAATCATCGATTCTGTACCAATCATCCAGACGCACCCCTGCCCAATTCCAGATCGGTATGCCGCTTCGATAGGCACGGCTTGAAGGAAAATGCTTTGGACGACGCCACCGATACTGCCCTGCTCCTTAGCGCCGAAGACGTTCCTCCGGTCCACGAATTCAACGCAGCGGGACGGTCGCCGTTCCTGTTGACCTGCGACCATTATGGACGGCTGATCCCGCGCGCGCTCGTCAATCTCGGCCTGCCCGAGAGCGAACTGGTGCGGCATATCGCCTGGGACATCGGCATTGCCGGCGTCGCGGAGTTGCTCTCAAGACATCTCGATGCCCACCTGATCGTGCAGCGCTACTCGCGGCTCGTCATCGACTGCAACCGCCCGCCCCACGTCGCAAGCTCGATCCCGCGCATCAGCGAGGCTACCACGATATCAGGCAATGAGGGCATTTCGCGCGAGGCCGCCGCGATACGGCGCGCGCAGATCTTCGACCCCTACCACCGGCGCATCGGCGAGATCATCGATCAGCGCGGCAGCGCTGATATGCCGACGGTGCTGGTGTCGCTGCACAGCTTTACGCCCATCTATGCCGGAATCGCGCGGCCCTGGCACATCGGCACGCTCTATCACCGCGACACGCATCTGCCGCCGCTGCTCCTGCAATCGCTGCGCGCCGAGAGCGATCTCGTGGTCGGCGACAACGAGCCCTATGCGGTCAGCGACGAGACCGACTACACGATCCCCGTGCACGGCGAGGCGCGCGGGCTGATGACTACCGGGATCGAAATCCGCCAGGACCTGATCTCGGATCAGGCGGGTGAGCAGGCGTGGGCCGACCGGCTGGCGCGAATCCTCGGAGAGATCGAGGTGACGCTGCGTGAACGGCAGTTGATTTAGCAGCAATTGCTTTGTGCCGCGCTGCGTGCCGCGGACGAAGTGCGTTCCCTCCCCCCTTGCGGGGGAGGGCTAGGGAGAGGGGTAAGCCGCAACGGCAGTGCGTGTGGCTACCCCTCTCCCCCGCCCTCCCCCGCAAGGGGGGAGGGAGCCCACCGAGTATGCCGCACGAGCCACTCCGTCCGGATCTACTTGGCCCGCGTCAGCGCCAGCCAGATGCCGCCGCCGATCATGAAGCCGCCGGAGATGCGCGACAGCAGCCGTGTCCGCTGCTTGGAGAAGAACAATCGCGCCCGGCCGGCCAATAACGCGTAGACGGCGTCGGTCGAGGCGGCGATCACCATGAAGGTGATGCCGAGCAACGCCACCTGCGGAAGGTGATCCTTCTCCATGTCCATGAATTGCGGAATGAACGCGCCGAAGAACACCAGCACTTTGGGGTTAGAGAGCAGCACCAGAAATCCCTGCAGGAAGAAGCCGCCGCGCGGCGGGGGCGGCGGTTCATCGGCGTTGACGCCTTCGACCGGCGAACGGATCAGCTTGATGCCGAGCCAGATCAGGTAGGCCGCGCCTGCAAAGCGCACCCAGTCGAACCAGTAGCCCATGGTCGCCATCAGCGAAGTCAGGCCGACCGCGACGATGCCGATCACGATCGCGAGGCCGGTTTGCGCGCCGGCGCAATTGATCAGCGCCGCGCGGGTGCCGTGCCGCAGGCCGTTGGCGATCAGAAGCGTCACCACCGGACCCGGCAACAGCGCCAGCGCGATGCAGGCGACGACAAAGGCGAGATAGGCTTGAAGGGACATGCTGAAGCTCCGGCGGGAGGGCGATTGGCGTCATTATGCATGTGAGGGATTTGGATGGAAGCGCTACCGCCCTTCCATCGCAGCCGTCATCCAGCGCGTCATTTCGCTGGTCGCCAGAAACGCCAGCGCCGCGCGCTGCATCTCGCGTGCGTGGGCCCTGCCGTGTGCGAGCGCAACGAGGAGATCGCAGCGGCGCGAGACCGCGACGCCGATCGCGGTGTGCGGTGAACCGTTAGGCATTTTGAGGTCATAGGCCCTGATCCGTCCGGGCATGTCGGCGAGCCGGACCATCTGCCCCGGCGCCAGCGGAGCAAAATGCTCACTCATCAGATCGAGATCGACGACGCGATCGACCTCATCATCGTCGGTGACGCCACGGTCGCAATTGCAGAAACCCATCTTCGGCCGCACATAAAGCTCCACCTCGCCGCCGCACGCCGCCACGCCGCAGCGGAACGCCTTTCCTGCCGGCCAACCATCGCGGGGAAACGGCCAGGCGATTTCCTGCCACGCGCCATTTCCTTCGTGCTGGCGCGGTGCCGCATGCTGATACGCCGCAGCGCCTGACAACGCGCTGAGCGCCACGATCGCAAATGCAATGACCGGCCAGCGACGCATCGCGCGCGTCCTCACTGAATGCCTGCGACGGCGCGCGCCGGTCCGGTCAGTTCCAGAATGTGCAGGCCGGTATTGGCGCGGTCGACGATATAGATGTAGCCGCGCTCGTCGGTTTCAACGTTGTTGGTCTGGATCGCGACCTTGCAGCGATCCTGGCCGTCGATCTTTACGCAGCGCTTGTCGGTCGCCGCCGTGATCGCCGGAATGAAATAGCCGACTTCCACCGGATGATAGGGATCGCCAATATCAAGCGCGCGCACACCCGCATTGAAGAAGGCGATGAACGCCATCTTCTTGTAGAAGACCGGTGCCATGCTCTCGTTGGAGGAATGCGCGCCGAACCGCCCGCCTCGCGAGCAGAACGATCCGCTCGCCTCCGGCACCGTATAGTTCGAGATCATCATCGGCGCCTTCTCGACCGTGACGTCGGCGAACCACACCATCTGTCGCGGCTCGTTGCATTCGTTCAGGATCGCCTCATTGACGATCATGACGATGTCGCGAGTCTGACCGTCCTTATCTTTCGCAAATTCTGCAATCGGCATGCCCGGCATCGGAAACACCGTGTGGGCGCCGTTGAATGCCGACATCGTCAGCCGCGCGATTTCCGGGATGCGCAGATTGTCCGGCGTCGGCTCCCTGGGACCATCAAGCAGTTTCTCGCGATCGACGATCTGCAGGATTCCGCCCTTGTTGGTGCCGTATCCGAAATAGACCCGGTTGCCGGAAGGCCCCGTCGAGATCGGCCCGTGCAGCTCGGTCGGCACCGCACCCGTCGAGCCGGGCTCCTGGCCGGGCAAGCCGAAATCGCGGATCTTCTGCGGATGCGCGGGATCGGAGAGATCGTAGACCTGCGTCATGCGGCGCGTGCGCCAGTCGGGCGCGCCCGATACCAGGAAGGCAATCCCAGTGTCGCACTCCCACCAGTTCTTGTGCGTGTCCTTCAATCCCGCAATCCGCGTGACCAGCACGGGATTGGCGGGATCGGCGACGTTCCAGATCTCATGTGCCGCGCCGCCGAACGTCCGCAGCATGTAGACCGCATTGCGATCGCCCTTCGGCAGGGCTTTGCCGTCACAGATCCGCACCATCTGCGCGCCGCCCGCTTCATACTTGCCTTCCTGGCCTGGGAGATGGCGCAAATATCTGGGCTGCGAGGGATCGGTGACATCGACGATCGACGTGCCGTTCGGCTCGGCCTTGCCGGTCTGCAGATTGACCGGCGCTGGAATTTCATCGCTGCCGCCGTGATGGCCGATATAGGCGATCCAGCGGTCGCCCTGATGATGGATGGTTGGCTGATAGGCGCTGCGCGCCTGCAGGTCGCTGGTTCCAACCAGCTTCATGTTGAGCGCTTCGGGCGCCCCCCCGATCACCTGTTGCTGCGCAGAAGCGATGCCTGCGCATGCGAGGAAGTAAATCGAGAAACAGGCTGCGAGTTTGAGGCGACCACTCATGTTCCACCCCGACTGTTCAAGGCCAATCTGCGCTGGCTGGTTGCACGATAACACAGGCTGTGGTCCGCGCCCAACACACGCTCTTGACATGCAACCATTTGGTTGCCTATATTTTTGCCCATGGATGAAGTCTTCAAAGCGTTGGCCGATGCGTCGCGGCGCTCGCTTCTGGACCGGCTTCACGCCAAAAACGGACAGACGCTCAACGAACTCTGCGACGGCCTCGCCATGACAAGGCAGGCGGTTACAAAACACCTTGGGATTCTCGAAGCGGCCAACCTCGTCACTACGCTGAGGCACGGCCGCGAGAAGCTGCACTATCTCAATCCGGTTCCGATCCATCAGATCGGCGAACGCTGGATCAAGAAATTCGAGCGCGGGAAACTCGCAGCGCTCAGCGAGTTGAAACGACAATTGGAGAAGCGTGATGAGTAAGCCGGAATTCGTCTACGTCATCTATATTCAGGCCCCGTGCGAGAAGGTCTGGGATGCCCTGATCGATCCGGAAATGACGAAGGATTACTGGAGCCGGCATCGCAACAGATCGGACTGGAGCCTTGGCGCGAGTTGGCGGCATGAGGACTATGACGACCCGTCGCAGGTTCACGTCGTGGGCACGGTGCTCGAAAGCGAGCGGCCGCATCGGCTGGTGCTGAGCTGGGCGCCCCCGGAGCATGCCGATGATCCCGACAAGGTGTCGCGGGTGACGTTCACGATCGAGGATGAATTCGGCTCAACAAAACTGACGGTCGTGCATGACGACCTCGATCCGGAGTCCCTGCGCGACATCAGCAGCGGCTGGCCGGTGGTGCTGTCGAGCCTGAAAACCATGCTGGAAACCGGCGCATCATTGCCGATGACACGCCGGCGATGGAAAAACGAAAACTGACGAGGCGTGTCATGAACATCAAGAACTTCAAGCCTGCCATTGTCTACACCATCTACATCGCTTCCACGCCGGAGAAGGTATGGGAGGCGCTGACCAGCGCCGAGTTCAGCCGAAAGTATTTCTCCGGCCATGCGGTCGAAGTCGATCAGAGGATCGGCGGCGCCTTTATCATGCGCACACCTGACGGCGCCCTGCATATTTCGGGCGAGGTGATCGAATGCGAACCCGCAAAGAAGCTCACCGTCACCTTCAACGTCAACTGGCCGGCGCTGGTGGAAAAGCTCGGACCGACGCTCGTCACCTACGAGATCGAGCAGGCGGGCGACGCAGTAAAGCTGACGATGCTGCAGTCGCACGATCGCGAGATCAGTGACGATATCCTGTCAGGTGGCCGCACCGGCTGGCCGGCGATCCTGTCGAGCCTGAAGAGCCTCCTGGAAACCGGCAACGCACTGACGATCCAGATGCAGCCGCCGGAGCGGATGCTGGCCGCACTGAAGGAAATGGGGATCGGAACGCCGTAGGCAATTGTCGTCCCTGCGAACGCAGGGACCCATACGCCGCGGCCGATGTTGCTGGAAAAGAAAGATAACGACTGGCGTGCAAAACAATTGCCGCCGGTGGTTATGGGTCCCTGCCTTCGCAGGGACGACGGCGAGAGTTTGCGACGACGACAAGGCCCGCTCTACCCCAACGCCCTTAACTCCCGCCGCAGCACTTTGCCGGTCGCCGTCATCGGCAGCGTCTCGGCGAACTGCACGAAGCGCGGGTATTCGTGGGCGGCGAGTTGCACCTTGACGAATTCCTGGATCTCGCGCGCCAGCGCGTCGCTCGCCGCAAACCCCGGGCGCAGCACGATCCACGCCTTGATGGATTCGGTACGGATCGGATCGGGAATGCCGACCACCGCCGACATCGCCACCGCCGGATGCTTCATCAGCGTATGCTCGATCTCGGAGGGGCCAACGCGATAGCCGGCGGTGGTGATGACGTCGTCCTCGCGGCTGACGTACCAGAAATAGCCGTCCTGATCCTGCACGCCGAGATCGCCGGTGAGCAAAAATTCGCCGGCGTATTTCTTCGCGGTCGCTTCCGGGTTCTTCCAGTATTCGATCATGGTGCACGGACATGGCTGGCGTACGCCGATGATGCCGCGCTCGCCTCTCGGCAACTCCTCGCCCTTGTCGTTGACGATGCGGACGTCGAAGCCGGGCGTCGCCTTGCCCATCGAGCCGGGCCGGATTGGAAACAGGTTCGAGTTGCTGCCGATCACGAGATTGCATTCGGTCTGGCCGAATACTTCATGCGCGTCGATGCCGAAGGTTTCGCGCACCCAGCCCAGCAACTCGCCGCCGAGCGACTCGCCGCCGGTAAAGATGCTGCGCAGCTTGACGCCGGTATTTTTCACGCCGGCCTGCCGCATCAGCTTCAGCGCGGTCGGCGGCAGGAAGGTGTTGCGGATGCCAAGCTCGGCCATCATCGCCATCGCCGCCTGCGGCTCGAATTTGCGCGCCCGGTGCCCGACCAGGGGAATGCCGTGATACCAGAACGCCAACAGGGCGTTGATCAGCCCGCCGATCCAGGCCCAGTCGGCCGGCGTCCACATCAGGTCGCCCGGCTTGGGGAGAAAATTGTGGCACATCTCGACATTCGGCAGATGGCCGAGCACGACGCGATGGGCATGCAGCGCGCCCTTGGGATTACCCGTGGTGCCCGAAGTGTAGATGATCAGGGCAGGATCGTCCGCCGAAGTATCGACGGTCGCAAAATCCGGCGACGCCGCCTTGAGCTGTGACCAGAACGGCTTTGTCCCGGCGGGCGCGCGATCGCCGATCACGTAGACATTCGATAGCGCCGGAAGACGATCGCGGATTTTCGCCAATTTCTCCCAGCCGCTCTCGTCGGTGATAACAGCCTTGGCCTCGGAGTTCGACAGGCGGAATTCCAGCGCGTCCTCGCCGAACAGCGCGAATAGTGGAATCGAGATCATGCCGGAGCGGAACGCCGCAAAATGGGCGATCGGCAGTTCCAGGGACTGCGACAGGAACACCGCGACGCGATCGCCGCGCTTAAGACCGTCGGCCTTCAGCACGTTGGCGAAACGACGCGACTGCTCTGCAATCTCGTCGAACGAGGTGCGCGCGGTGGCGCCGCCCTCGTCGACATAAACAAGCGCCAGCCGGCCCGAGCCGTCGGCATGGCGGTCGCAACACGCGATCGCCAGGTTGAAGCGTTCGGGAATGTCCCAGCGGAAATTGCGGTAGAGCTCGTCGTAGGTGGAGG
>NZ_LLXX01000023.1:0-28275 GCF_001440405.1 Bradyrhizobium valentinum | reverse complement strand
CGCCCCGCCCATCCACGTCTTGTTTGCTTACCGCGAGTTTAAAGACGTGGATGCCCGGGACAAGCCCGGGCATGACGAGGAGAGACGTTATTGTTACCCTGACTTAAAGTAACAGCGCCTTCTCCATAGCAAGCTCGGCCTCGAGGCTTGCGACGTCGCGATAGATTGACGCGACAGCGAGCACGCGGCCGTTGCACTTGTACTGGAGCAGGCAATCCCTGCCGGCGATGTTGCCGTCCACGGCTATTTCGTCCCATTTCTCGGCGTGGCCGACATAGTTGATCGGCACATCGTAGTGCTGGCTCCAGAAGAACGGCACGGCATCGAACGGCTCGCGCTGCCCGAGCATGTTTCGCGCGGCGGTCTGGCCCTGACGCTCGGCCACCACCCAATGTTCGATCCGAATGTTCTCGCGGGAATGCGGATCGGGCCAGCGCGCGATATCGCCCGCGGCATAGATGCCGGGCACGCTGGTTTCGAGATAGGCATCGACGGTGACGCCGCGATCGATCGCCAGCCCCGCTTTCTCGGCCAATCCGAGGCGGGGGCGCACGCCGACGCCGACCACCACGATATCGGCCTCGATCACGCCGCCGCTCTTCAGCGTCGCGCGCTTGCCGTCGATCGCGGTGACGGTGTCGCCGAGATGAAAAATGACGCCGTGCTCTTCATGCAGGGCGCGGACGAAGTCGCCCATGTCGGGCCCCAGCACGCGCTCCATCGGCCGCTGCTCCAGACCGACGACGTGGACCTCGACATTTCTGGCGCGCAATGACGCTGCGGCCTCTAACCCGATAAAGCTCGCCCCGATCACAACCGCCCGCCGCGCGCCATCGGCCAATGCGATGATTGCGCGGGAATCTGCCAGCGAGCGCAGCACGTGAACGTGAGGCTGATCCGCGCCCGGTATCGGCAGGCGCACCGGCTCGGCGCCGGTCGCCAGCAGCAAGCGGTCGTAGGGGATGGTCTCGCCGCCCGCCGTGACGACATGGCGTGCGTTGACATCGATTGACGTGACCTCGGTCTTCAGCCGCAGGTCGATCTTCGCCCCGGTGTAGAAATCATCCGGCCGCAGCGGCAGCCAATCCTCCGGCGCGCTGCCGGCGAGATAGTCTTTTGACAGGTTCGGCCGGTCTACCGGCGCAGCAGCGTCGCTGCTCAGCATCACGATGCTGCCGCGATAATCCTGACGCCGCAGCATCTCGGCTGCCGCAAAGCCCGCCGCACCGCCGCCGACGATCACGATTTTGCCGGGCGCGTCGGTGGCGGGCTTCACCTGCGGCCTTGGCTGTTCACGCTTTTCCCGAACGAAGACGCGGTCACCTTCCAGCTCGACCTTCCACACCGCGACCGGACTGAGCGCCGGCGCCCGGGTGGCTTCGCCGGTGCGCAGGTCGAAGCAGGCGTGATGCCAGGGACAACGGATGCCCTCCCCGGTCACGAGACCTTCGGCGAGCGGCCCGTGATAATGGGTGCAGTGGGCGCCAATCGCAAAAATCTCCGATCCCGACCGCACCAGCACGACTTCATCGTCACCGACATGACCAAGCAAGGTCTCATCAGCGAATTCGGACGGGGATACGCCCTTTGACAGATCGGGACCGGCGGGCGGAGCTTGCTGATCGGCCATCTCGTCCTCCGCGAAAGCAGCCCAGCATGCGGCTGGTCACGAGATCGGTGTCCGGCTTGTGCATGCCGCGCGTCGCCGTGCGACGCCTTGATAATTACGCCGACGCCCTGCGGTTCCAGAACGTCAACAAGCAGCGTTATGGCCTGAGCTTGGCTGAAGTGCTAAAATGAGACATTCAACAAAGCACCGCACAACCATGAAGACGTTGCTGTTGCTAGTGCTTTCCATGATTGCCGCCGCGCGGGATGCGACGGCACAGGACACAGAATGTGTCCGCGAACGCGCCGCCATGATCGAAACCATCAAGACCTACGCCCGGTCCCACGCCAGTGTTGTGGGACAGCAGGGTTTTTCGGAGCGGGTCCTTGAGGCGATGGGGCAAACGAAACGCCATCTGTTCATTCCCGAGCGATCTTGCTCCATCGCATATGCGGATAGGCCTCTACCGATCGGCCTCGGCCAGACCATATCGCAGCCGTTCATCGTGGCCCTGATGACAGAGTTGGCCGAGGTCGCGCCCGATCATGTTGTGCTCGAAGTCGGTACGGGTTCGGGCTATCAGGCCGCCATCCTTGCGCGCCTGGCGCGAAAGGTCTGCACCATCGAGATTGTCCCGCAATTGGCTGAGACCGCCACGAAAACACTCAAAGACCTCGCGTATGACAATGTGAGCGTCCGGCTGGGCGACGGCTATGCTGGCTGGCCCGAGTGCGGTCCTTTCGACGCCATGGTGGTGACCGCCGCGCTCGGGCAGGTACCGCCGCCGCTGATCGAGCAGCTCAAAGTGGGTGGTCGGCTCGTCATGCCGGTGGGAGCCGAGTACGGCACTCAGCACCTCACGGTCGTCGAGAAAGTCGCCCCTGACAAGACGACAACTCGCGCCGTTGTCCCCGTGCGTTTCGTGCCCTTCACGCGTTCACAGGGCCGGTAACGGTCCGGTTCTTCGCGGAACAGGCCGGACTTGTCGCCCATGGAACTCTCGGTGTTCTTGCCCGTTGAACCTCCAAATCAAGCCAGGGAGGATCCCACATGATCAAGATTGCTCTTGCCGTGGCGACAGCCGCGGCTCTGCTGACGACTGCCCCGCTCGTTACTCCGGCCAAGGCCGAAGGCGTCAAGATGGCCCAAGTCGATGTTCAGATCGGGCGGGACCGCGACGACGACCGCTATTACAGGGACCGTCGCCGCTACGACTCCGACACTACGGTTGGCATCGGCCCAGGTGGTGTCACCGTCGGCCCGCGACAACGCTGCCACTGGGAAACTAGGACGATTGAACGGGACGACGGCCGCAGGATCACGCGCAGGCAGCGCGTCTGCGACTGAAGCCGCGAGCAACGCGACGTCTGCTTTCAGTGCCGTAGATGCCCGGATGGAGCGAAGCGCAATCCGGGAACCTGCCGGTACGGATCAAGAGCCCCGGATTGCGCGGAGCCTGTTATCGGGCGCGCATCCGCGCGACCCGTTGGCTCCGTCCGGGCTACGGACGATCATCCCGTGAGCGCCGCCTTCACCATGCCGCTGGCTTTACCAAAATCCATCTGCCCGGCGAATTTTGCGCGCAGCACGCCGATCACCTTGCCCATGTCCTTCATGCCGGCGGCGCCGGTCTCGGCGATCGCGGCCGTGATCGCAGCCTTCACCTCTTCCTCCGACATCTGCTTGGGCAGATAGGCGGAGATCACCGCGATCTCCTCGCGCTCCTGCGCGGCCAATTCGGCGCGGCCGCCCTTGTCGTAAAGCTCGACCGATTCCTGGCGCTGCTTGATCATCTTCTGAAACACGCCGAGCAGGTCAGCGTCTGACAGCGGCGGCTTGCCCTGCCCGCGCGCATCGATATCGGCGTTCTTGATGGTCGAATTGACCATGCGCAGCGTGGAGAGCTTGCGCTCGTCCTTGGCCTTCATGGCCTCCTTGACCGCATTGTTGATGTCGTCGCGCAGCATGATTTCCTCGCTGAGAATGCGGAGAATTAGGTCTCGCCCAGAGACGCTCGGTTAATCCTCCCGGCCTATATAAGGACTGGCATGAAGGTCGAAAAGCACTTTGCTACGCTGGTATTGTGTCTTGTGGTGCTTTGGACAAGCCGTTTTGCCCTCTATTCGTGTGGAGCTCTTGGCGACCATCGCGTTGAAGCCGCATCGTCGTGGCTGGCGACCGCCGCAGCGGGCGGATTCCTGACCCTTTTTATGTATCCGCTCGCCTACGACGTGGTTTCTTTCCTGACATACCGGCTGGGTTGGGAGGCAAGCTTCGATCATCTCGAGATCTATCCGGGCGACCCTCCTGCGCCGAACGCGCGGCCTGTGTCCCTGAAGACCAAGTTGCTCCTGTTCTACCCGCTTGATCTGGCTGCCGTGATCTTCTTCCTGCTGCCTTGGTGGACGAAAGTGGCCTACTGCGGCTAGGGGACCCGATTCAGGCCGATTTGGCCCAAACCAGCCGAGGCCGGCAGAACCGGCGATCAAATATGCGGCAAACGCATGTGAATCCCGCTCTTTTCCTGGCCTTCCGGCTTTGACGCGCGGGGGCGCTTGCGACTATGAAGTGCGCTCATGACAACATCTGTAAACGCCTCAGCCTGGCCGGACCACAAACCGACCGCGCTCCTCGTGCTTGCCGACGGTACCGTGCTGGAAGGTTTTGGCCTCGGCGCGGAAGGCCACGCCGTCGGCGAGGTCTGCTTCAACACCGCGATGACCGGCTATGAGGAGATCCTCACCGATCCCTCCTATGCCGGGCAGCTCATCACCTTCACCTTCCCGCATATCGGCAATGTCGGCACCAACGAGGAAGACATCGAGACGGTGAACATGGCGGCGACGCCGGGCGCGCGCGGCGTGATCCTGCGCACCGCCATCACCGATCCCTCGAACTACCGCGCGACAAAGCATCTCGATCAGTGGCTGCGGGCCCGCGGCATCATCGGCCTATCCGGCATCGACACCCGCGCGCTCACCGCGCTGATCCGCTCCAAGGGCATGCCGAACGCGGTCATCGCGCACTCGAAGAACGGCGAATTCGACCTGCACGGGATGAAGGAAGAAGCCCGCGAATGGCCGGGCCTCGAAGGAATGGACCTGGTGCCGATGGTAACCTCCGGCCAGCGCTTCACCTGGGACGAGACGCCATGGGTCTGGGAAAAGGGTTTTGGCCGGCAGAGCGAGCCGGAGTTCAACGTGGTCGCGATCGACTACGGCATCAAGCGCAATATTCTGCGGCTGCTCGCCGGTGAAGGCTGCAAGGTCACGGTGGTGCCGGCAACGACGTCGGCCGAAGACATCCTGGCGATGAAGCCGGACGGCGTTTTCCTGAGCAACGGCCCGGGCGATCCGGCCGCGACCGGCAAATACGCCGTGCCGGTCATCCGTGAGGTGATCTCCTCGGGCACGCCGACCTTCGGCATCTGTCTCGGCCACCAGATGCTGGGCCTCGCCGTCGGCGCCAAGACCATGAAGATGCATCAGGGCCATCACGGCGCCAACCATCCGGTGAAAGACGAGACTACCGGCAAGGTTGAGATCACTTCCATGAACCACGGCTTTGCCGTGGACCAGGCGACGCTGCCGGAGGGCGCGACGCAGACCCATATCTCGCTGTTCGACGGCTCCAATTGCGGCATCGAGCTCAAGGGCAAGCCGGTATTCTCGGTGCAGTACCACCCCGAGGCCTCCCCGGGCCCGCGCGACTCGCATTATCTGTTCAAGCGATTTGCGGATCTGATGCGGGCGAATAAGCGAGCGTAGGCGCTCACCTGTCATTGCCGGGCTTGACCCGGCAATCCATCTTTCTTGAAGAGTGATGGATGCCCGGATCCCGGCTCCGCCAAGGCTTCGCCGCGGCTTTCTCCGTTGGCGCGCCGAAGCTTTAGCGGAGGCGGCAAGTCCGGGCATGACATGCTGCCATGTGGCAAGCCTACTGGCTCAGTCAAACGTCCTTTGGTCTGATGATCGTAATTATAACGACAGGGATACTTCATGGACGCCAAACCCACCGCCAAAGTCGAATACGGCGTGACGCCCACGCATGTCATGGCGTCGATGTCAGGCCTCGACTTCGTGCGCGCCATCTTCGACGGCAGATTGCCCTGCCCGCCGATCATGCAGAACGTCGAGCCGTTCGATTCCACTGCCGAGACCGGCCACGTGGTATTCCACAGCGTGCCGGGATTCCGGCATTACAATCCGATCGGCTCGGTGCATGGCGGCTATGCCGCGATCCTGCTGGATTCCGCGATGGGGCTTGCGGTTCACACCGCGCTGCCCGCCGGCACCGGCTACACTACGCTCGAATTCAAGATTTCCTTCATCAAGGGCATGACCAAAGATACCGGCCCGGTCCGCACCGAGGGCAAGACGCTCAGCGTCGGCCGCCGCGCCGCGACCGCAGAAGCGCGCATCACCGACGCCAACGGCCGGCTGCTCGCGCATGCGACGACGACGTGCCTGGTCTTCGAGATTCCGAAGGGAACGTGAGGCGCTGACGACGGTTTGAAGGGGTAGGGTGTTACTCAGACCTCATCCTAGGGAGCGGCGTCTTCGCCTGCGTCTCGAAGGATGAATGGCACCAGCGGGGCCTCGTGGTTCGAGACGGCGCTGCGCGCCTCCTCACCATGAGGATTTAATGGTTACGACGATTGCGGAGAGCCACCATGTCCGTCGTCAGCACTGATATCGAACCCCTCACCTTCATCTTCGAGGACGACGGCCTCGTGCCAAATAACCCGATGCCGTTCCTGGTCTACAAGGGCGCGGTCGATGTCGCGAACGATCATCCGGAAAAGACCATCGAGGGACTGTTCGGCGCCAATGGCTGGGGCGCGATGTGGCGCAACGGCGTCTATGATTATGCGCACTACCACGCCACCGTGCATGAGGCGCTCGGCGTCGCCCGCGGCCGCGCGCGTGTCCGCTTCGGCGGCAACAGCGGCAAGGAGCTCGAGATCGCAGCCGGCGACGTCGCCATCCTGCCCGCCGGCACCGGGCATCAATGCGTATTCGCCAGCCCCGATTTCTGCGTAATCGGGGCCTATCCGCCGGGACCGCCGATGCAGATCACGCGGCCGACGCCTGAGAACCATGCGAAGGCGCTGAAGACGATTCCAGAAGTAAAGCTGCCGAAGACCGATCCGGTCAGGGGCGCGGATGGCCCGCTGGTCGGACTGTGGAAGCGGAGCCGAGCGTAGGCGAATCGGCACTCACTTGGGCGGCCGCAGTTCACTGTTGATCCAGCCGAAGGCGTCGGACCGGAGTGGATCGGCGGCCAGCGTCGTGGTTTCGGTGCGGCCGCATATTGCGCATCGGAACGTGCGTTGCTCCAGGCCTTCCGGTCCATCCGAAACGGCGGATGTGATCATCCGCGCCTGGCAATCGGGACAACGCGGACGGCTTATTGGCGAGAGCTCTGGAGGAGGTTTTTCCGTGCCGAACATGACATTCACCCGGTGTTGGGATGGAACCTGTCGGCGGGTCGCAAATGTGAACGCCGACGGCCATTCACGAGGCCGGAACTCGTGGGCCCTCGATCGCCCCTTTCCGGCACTTTCGGTCAAAATTACAAACACATTCCCCCACAAATATATCCCTCGAACTGTCTGGTACCCGACTATCAGCGCAGAATTAATTAGCTAATGGCGTTACTTGCGCCCACTGTGGGTCTATCGCCGGATCTATTCCCAGGCATCGGTGACAGAGAGAGTTGAAGCTCCCGCCTAACTCGCGTTGGAGCTCCTCGTGGCCGCTGAAAATCACCTCCTGAGTTTACTGGATGCCTCAGCACTGGCCCTGCTGAAACCACACATGCGGACGATTACCGTTGACCATGGCGAACTGCTGCACGGCGCAGCGTCGGAAATCGAGTTCGCCTATTTCCCGCGCTCCTGCATCATTTCCGTTCTCGCCACCACCGAGCAGGGTACGACCGCCGAGACCTCCATCGTCGGCCGCGAGGGAATGATCGGATCGTCGACCATCCACGGCATCACGACGTCGTTTGCGGATTCGATCGTCCAGGTCGCCGGCGAAGCCGTTCGCATTCCCGCCGCGGAAGTCCATCGCGTCGGACGGGACAGCGACAGCTTTCGAAAAACCGTTGCGCTGTTCGATCTTTCTTTGCTCGCGCAGTCGCAGCAATCGACCGCCTGTCAGGCCCTGCACCAGGTGGAAAGCCGCGCCGCGCGCTGGCTCCTGCAGTGCCGGAGACGGCTGGGCAGCAACGACATCCGCCTGACCCAGGAGTTCTTCGGGCAGATGCTCGGAGTTCAGCGCACCACCATCAATCTGGTCGAGCGCACCCTGCAGAATGCCGGCCTCATTCAGATCGGCCGCGGCCGCATCTCCATCCTCGACGCCGAGGGACTGCAGGAGGTCTCATGCGACTGTTACGATCGCATCGAACGGCGGTATGAGGAGCTATTGGGCCCTCTCGACTAAATTTCTTTCTGCTTCCGGAACGATTGGCCAAAACATTTCGCGAATCAATCTGGCCTGGATCCGCCAGCATCGCTGCCGTCATCCCTGGCGGGCGAGCGGCAAGTTCGAGTTGGCTGAAACATCCGCCGCCTGCTCACCTGAAGACAGCCGCATCGCGGCGACCCGGGCGACGAAAAGCCCGATGACGAGGTTTGCCCGTTCGGTCTCCAGTCTGTCGCGGAGCGGCCCGTTCGGCTCGGTCGCGCACATCGTCTTGATGCAATCGAGGGTGCGGGACAATGAATCGACCACCGCCAGTATCGGTTCGATGGATGGCGCCGCCGCCGGCGGCTCCGACGCGGCTTCAGACTTCAGGCCACGCAATTCAATTACTTTCTGCATCGCTTAATTCCAAACCAGAACAGGCAGTAACACACGGCCCGGCTGCATCCGCATCATCCTGCACGGGCTCATCGGGCGGCTTTCATCATAGCGACGCCTCGCACAGGCTCGCTTAAATTGATTATCGGAATCTTGCAGCACAATCTAAAGACGCGCGCTTTTTTGCGCATTCTTGGCCGGCGCGGCGCCGATCCCTATCATCAGCGAGAACGGACCGCTGGCAAAACCAAAGAAGCGCGACCGTTTGGCCAGTTGCGGGTGGCATCCCAACACATGCCAAACGACGAAATTAGCGACAATCAATCCATCCGCGAACACCCGGTGCGACGAGAAAATAATGCACCTCACTGGACCCTGTGCTAGAGTGTTCTCGTGGAGGTAGCCAGCAAGCCCTTCCGTAATTGACCCTATAGCATCACGTTCCAGCACCTTTGTCTCCATTCTGCAGACGTCGTTAGGCGTTCAATGCAGCAGATACTGCATGTCCTTTTGATTACCTAACCTCTCGCCCTCGAGTGCGAAGTCGGAAGCCACCCGCAGCGGGAAGGACGACCAAACCGACCACAAATCACGACAGCCACATCAGTAGAGGAGTGTTCGACATGTTTCGACGGATTCTAACGCTGACATTGTCCCTCTGTCTTGGCGCGGCGGTTGCGCCCGCGGTGCAGGCCCAATCGGCACCGGCCGTCACCCAAGACGAGGCGCACGCTATCGCAGTGGACGCCTACGTTTACTTCTACCCCATCATGACGATGGATGTGTCCCGCAAGCAATTTACAAACGTCGAGCAAGGCAAGGAAGCCTTCAAAGGCCCGATGAACACGTTCACCAACGTGCCCGAATACCCGCCGGCGAGTTTCAGGGGTGTCGTGCGGTCCAACTTCGACACCCTGTATTCCGCCTCGTGGCTGGACATGACCAAGGAGCCCGTCGTCATCTCGGTTCCGGACACCGATGGTCGCTACTACCTGCTGCCGATGCTCGACATGTGGACCGATGTCTTTGCGTCGCCGGGCTGGCGCACGACGGGCACCAAGGCCGGGACGTTCCTGATCACGCCTCCGGGCTGGAGGCCGGATCTGCGCGAAAGATTTGCCGAGGAGTTCAGACTTCCAAAGGACACGCAGCGGATCGAAGCGCCAACGCCCTATGTCTGGGTCATTGGTCGCACCAAGACGGACGGCCCGGCGGACTACGCTGCGGTTCACAAGATCCAGGCCGGCTACAAGATCACTCTGCTTTCAGAATTCGGCAAGACGCCGAAGCCGGTCGAGGTCAAGATCGACTCAGGCGTCGACATGAAGACGCCGCCAAAGACTCAGGTCGATGCCATGACGGCGGGCGTGTATTTCGCCAGTGCCGCCGAGTTGCTCAAGCTTCACCCGCCGCATATCACCGACGAGCCGATCATCGCGCAGATGAAGAAAATTGGCATCGAGCCGGGCAAGAGCTTTGACATCGGCAAGCTCGATCCGGCCGTGCAGAGAGCACTGGAGACCGCACCGCAGGACGCGCAGAAGCTGATGGCCTGGAAGATACCGACGCTGGCGCGGGTTGCGAATGGCTGGTCGATGAACACCGACACGATGGGTGTTTACGGCAACTACTATTTGAAGCGCGCGATCGTCGCTCAGGTCGGGCTCGGTGCAAATCTGCCTGAGGACGCCATCTATCCTCTCAATCTCGGCGACGAATCCGGCAAGCCGCTGGAGGGCGCAAACAAGTACACCATTACGTTTGAAAAAGGCGCCGCTCCGCCGGTCAACGCCTTCTGGTCGATCACCCTTTACGATCCGGACGGATTCCAGGTCGGTAACGTCCTGAACCGCTTCGCCGTCTCTAGCTGGATGCCGTTCAAGTACAATGCCGACGGTTCGCTCGATCTCTACTTCCAGAACGAGAGCCCGGGCAAGGACAAGGAAGCCAACTGGCTTCCGGCCCCGAAGGGAGCCTTCAACCTGACCATGCGCCTCTACAGCCCGAGGTCGGAGGCGCTGACCGGAAAATGGAATCCGCCGCCGGTTGTGAAGTCGCAAACAACGGTGGGCATTTCGGCCCAATAGGAGCGACAGCGCGTCGGCGGCCGACCTTCCGCCGGCCGCCGGATTGCAACGCTTCAGACTTGAAATCTCAAACCCGATTTCCGGATGAGGAGACATTCAAAATGCTGACGCAGTAAACTGACCGGCCGCCGTCCTGATTTGAGGGGACGGCGGCCAGCGCATGGTCGATCACTGTGATCTCAAGGCAAGAGGGTAGCCGGCCGTTGTGGCGGCGAACTGCGTTCACCCTGTCCTGGCTACTGATGGCGAATCACGCCGGGCTCACTTATCCCACTGCCCCATCTGCAGACAGGTCAGCAAACTGACGTAGCTTGGCGTGCCACCGATGTTCTCTAGCGAGATGCAGCTTGCCCGGCTTGGTGCGGGGAATTTCGACCATTGGCTTGCAAGCTGCCGCTTCGCTTTCTGCTCATCGTTTACGCAGCTCTTCATCGACTGATCAACAGAGAGGCCGGTGGTTGCGGCGACATCGAGCCTACAACTCCGGGCGATGTCGAAGTTCGGCGCTCCGTCGGCCACCGCAACGACCAACTGCGAGTTCAAAACGATCATCGAGAAAGAGATAGGCATCGCAGGCCTCCCGCCAAGTCTCGCGCATCAGCATCGTAACGGAACCCGCCCGGGAAGCCACCTTTAATCTTGGCACCGCACGTCAACTAAGATCGACCGGAAGACGGCGGGAATGTCCGATCGGGCGGCGCTTGGCGCCACCCGTTGGCGAATCCACTCCCACATGGGAGACGGTGAATTACGCCACGTTGGCGCCTTCCTGGCGGCTGGCCTCGAACAGGAACCAGGTGCGGCGCTCGGTCTCGTCGATGAAGACTTCGAGCAGGCTTGCGCTGCCGGAATCCTCATGATCATCGCAAAGCTTGCGGGCTTTGCGCATCGCCGCCGCCATGTGCTTGTTGTCTTCCATCAGTTCGCGCAGCATTTCGCGGGGCGGCACATAGGCTTCGTTGTTGTCCTGGATGGTCTGTAGCTTGGCGATCTGCCCGATCGAGCGCAGGGTGGTGCCTCCAAGCTTGCGCACCCGTTCGGCGAGCTGGTCGGTGGTGGCGAAAATCGCTTCCGACTGCTGGTCCAGCATCAGATGATAGTCGTTGAAGTGCCGGCCGCTGACATGCCAGTGGAAATTCTTGGTCTTCAGATAGAGGGCGAACGCATCCGCCAGCAACGTATTGAGCGACGCCGAGATCTTGTCCACCGCGGCCTGCGGCAGGTCGGTCGGCGTATCGAGTTCGGGGGATACCTTGTCGGATTTGTTGTTGGTTTTGCTCACGTTGCACCTTCCTGTTAGGAACCGGATAGCGGCGGCGGTGGACATCGGCCGCCGGACGACCTAACGCATCACCCTCAGGCGGGTTCCGATATCGGAACCCGCTGCTTTGCCGGACGCGCGCATGGATGAATGGATCGACTATTACGATTCCACGCATACGATTTATGCGAGCAAGCTGCATCGTGACCTGCATTTCCAGATCATCGCGCGCGACATCATCGGCTATATTTCTTCGCCTGACGCCGTGGTGCTGGATTATGCCTGCGGCGAGGCGCTGTCCGCCGCCAAGGTAGCCGACGCCTGTGCCAAGCTCTATCTGGCCGAGCCGGCCCCCGGTGTCCGCGGCCGGCTGATCGCGCGCTTTGCGCCAAACACCAAGATCCGCGTCCGTTCGCTCGAGGATCTCACGCGAATGGCGGAAAGCTCGGTCGATCTCGTCGTCATGAACTCGGTCGCGCAATACATGACGCCGGCGGAACTGGATTCCGCTTTTGTCGTCATCCGCCGGTTGCTGAAACCCGCCGGGCGGCTAGTGCTGGGCGACATCCTGCGGCCCGAAGTCGGCATGGCCAGGGACGTGCTGGCGCTCCTGAAATTCGCTGCCTCCCACGGTTTCCTGAAAGACGCCCTCTACGGCCTCGCGAGCACGGCGCTATCGGACTACCGGCAATTGCGCACCCGCGTCGGGCTGCAGCGCTACGGCGAAGCCGAGATGATCGAGAAGCTCGCCGCTGCGGGCCTTTCAGCCTCGCGCGCCCCGTTCAATATCGGCCACAACCCATGGCGGATGACCTTCGTGGCGCGGCACGCTTTCCAACGCAATTGAGTCCTACCGCCCGCTGAGGTTGTTAACCCTAAAGCGCGGTAAGGTATGGTTCACCGCGCCGTGATCGGCGATGATGACCGCGGCCCGGTGGCGGAAGCGACGACGCGAGAGCAGTGCAATGCTCTTTATCCTGGTTCAAATCCAGGCCGGGCCTCCAGCCTTCGCTGCTGACGCAGCTTCGGCTCGGCAAGCCAGCGGTGGCGAAGGCTGTCGCGCCGTAGCGGAGCGAAGGCGGACCTCGGCTCGGCAAGCCCTATCGTAGCGAAGGCTGCCGCGGCGTAGCCCGAAGGGCGAAGCCGGGCCTCGGCAAACACCACTGATTTCCCCTAAAATCGCGGTTGATGGGGGGCTTTTGGGGGTTTCGCGGGTGCGGAATCTGGTCTAAAGACCACCCGCGCGCGAGGGTGACCCGCGCTCTTGGCTTAGGGGACGCGCAGCAAGCGCGCCCTTTTTTTGTGCCCAATTTCCAGTCTGAGAGCTGATGCCCAAAAGAACAGATATCTCCACCATCCTGATCATCGGCGCCGGTCCCATCGTGATCGGCCAGGCCTGCGAATTCGATTATTCCGGCACCCAGGCGGTGAAGACGCTGAAGGAAGAGGGCTACCGTATCGTCCTCGTCAATTCCAATCCGGCCACCATCATGACCGATCCGGAACTGGCGGACGCCACCTATATCGAGCCGATCACGCCCGAAATCGTCGCCAAGATCATCGAGAAAGAACGCTACGTCATCCCGGGCGGCTTTGCGCTGTTGCCGACCATGGGCGGCCAGACCGCGCTGAACTGCGCGCTGTCGCTGCGCCGTCAGGGCACGCTCGACAAGTTCGACGTCGAGATGATCGGCGCCACCGCCGACGCCATCGACAAGGCCGAAGACCGCCAGCTCTTCCGCAACGCGATGGAGAAGATCGGCCTGCAGACGCCGAAATCGCGGCTCGCCAACGCCTCGGCGCTGAAAAAGTCCTATCGCGACAAATACCTCGCCGAACGCGAGAAGCTGTCGGGCGACGCGCTGGATGAGCTCGAGCGGCAATGGACGCTCGGCGAGAACGAGCGCCGCAAACGCTACCAGGAGCACGCGCTCGGCGAGGCGCTGATGGCGCTGTCCGAAATCGGGCTGCCCGCGATCATCCGCCCCTCCTTCACCATGGGCGGCACCGGCGGCGGCATCGCCTACAACAAGGAAGAATTCCTCGACATCATCGAACGCGGCCTCGACGCCTCCCCGACCAACGAAGTGCTGATCGAGGAATCCGTGCTCGGCTGGAAAGAGTTCGAGATGGAGGTGGTGCGCGACAAGAAGGACAATTGCATCATCGTCTGCTCGATCGAGAACCTCGATCCGATGGGCGTGCACACCGGCGATTCCATCACGGTGGCGCCGGCGCTGACGCTGACCGATAAAGAATACCAGATCATGCGCGACGCCTCGATCGCGGTGCTGCGCGAGATCGGCGTGGAGACCGGCGGATCCAACGTGCAGTTCGGCGTCAACCCCGACGACGGCCGCATGGTCGTGATCGAGATGAACCCGCGCGTGTCGCGCTCCTCGGCGCTGGCCTCGAAGGCCACCGGCTTTCCGATCGCCAAGGTCGCCGCCAAGCTCGCGGTCGGCTACACGCTCGATGAAATCGCCAACGACATCACCGGCGGCGCCACGCCAGCCTCGTTCGAGCCGACCATCGACTATGTCGTCACCAAGGTTCCCCGCTTCGCCTTCGAGAAATTTCCCGGCGCCTCCACCACGCTGACGACGTCGATGAAGTCGGTCGGCGAGGTCATGGCGATCGGCCGCACCTTCCAGGAAAGCCTGCAGAAGGCGCTCCGCGGGCTCGAGACCGGACTGACCGGGCTCGACGAGATCGAGATCGAGGGCCTCGGGCGCGGCGACGACAAGAACGCGATCCGCGCCGCATTGGGCACGCCGACGCCGAACCGCATCCTGCAGGTGGCGCAGGCGATGCGGCTCGGCTGGTCGGACGAAGACATCTTCAATTCCTGCAAGATCGATCCGTGGTTCCTCGCCGAGATGCGCGGCATCATCGAGATGGAAGCGAAGATCAAGGCGAACGGCCTGCCGCCGAACGGCTACGGCATGCGCATGCTGAAGGCGATGGGTTTTTCCGACGCGCGGCTTGCCGTGCTGTCAGAGTCTACCGAAGCCGAGATCACCGCAAAGCGTCATGCGCTCGGCGTGCGCCCGGCGTTCAAGCGCATCGACACCTGTGCGGCCGAATTCGCTTCCCCCACCGCCTACATGTATTCGACCTATGAAGCGCCGTTCGCCGGTGTGCTGGCGGATGAAAGCGCGCCGTCGGACAAGAAGAAGGTCGTCATCCTCGGCGGCGGCCCGAACCGGATCGGCCAAGGCATCGAATTCGACTATTGCTGCTGTCATGCCTGCTTCGCGCTCGACGACGCCGGCTACGAGACCATCATGGTCAACTGCAATCCGGAGACGGTGTCGACCGACTACGATACCGCCGACCGGCTCTATTTCGAGCCGCTCACCGCCGAGGACGTACTGGAGATCATCGCCACCGAACGGCAGAACGGCACGCTGCACGGCGTGATCGTGCAGTTCGGCGGCCAGACCCCGCTGAAACTCGCACGCGCGCTGGAAGCGGCCGACGTGCCGATCCTCGGCACCTCGCCCGACGCCATCGACCTTGCCGAAGACCGCGACCGCTTCAAGCGCGTCCTCGACAAGCTGAGGTTAAAGCAGCCCAAGAACGGCATCGCCTATTCGGTCGAGCAGGCGCGGCTGGTGACGGCCGATCTCGGCCTGCCGCTGGTGGTGCGCCCGTCCTATGTGCTGGGCGGCCGCGCGATGCAGATCATCCGCGAGGAGACCCAGCTCGACGATTATCTGCTCGGCACGCTGCCCGAGCTTGTGCCCGCCGACGTCAAGGCGCGATACCCCAACGACAAGACCGGGCAGATCAACACGGTGCTCGGCAAGAACCCGTTGCTGTTCGATCGCTATTTGTCCGACGCCACCGAAATCGACGTCGACTGCCTGTGCGACGGCAAGGATACTTTCATCGTCGGCATCATGGAGCATATCGAGGAAGCCGGCATTCACTCCGGCGATTCCGCCTGCTCGCTGCCGCCGCATTCGCTGGACGGAAAGATGATCGAGGAGCTCGAGCGGCAAACCCGCGAGCTCGCACTCGGCCTCGACGTGGTCGGCCTGATGAACGTGCAGTATGCGATCAAGGACGGCGAGATCTACGTGCTCGAAGTCAATCCGCGGGCGTCGCGCACCGTGCCGTTCGTCGCCAAGGTTGTCGGCACGCCGGTGGCGAAGATCGCCGCCAGGATCATGGCCGGCGAGAAGCTTGCGGATTTCAAGCTGAAGAAGAAGCAGCTCGGCCATGTCGGCGTGAAAGAGTCTGTCTTCCCCTTCGCGCGCTTTCCCGGCGTCGACACCGTGCTCGGTCCGGAGATGCGCTCGACCGGCGAAGTCATGGGGATCGACCGCTCGTTCGAGATTGCCTTTGCCAAGAGCCAGCTCGGCGGCGGCACCCGCGTGCCGCGCAAGGGCACCGTATTCGTCTCGGTGCGCGAGACCGACAAGCACCGCATCGCGGAGGCTGTCCGGTTGCTGCACTCGCTGGGCTTCAAGGTGATGGGCACATCGGGCACCCAGCGCTTTCTGACCGACAAGGGCATTCCGACAGAGAAGGTCAACAAGGTGCTGGAAGGACGGCCGCACATCGTCGACGCCATCACCAATGGCGACATCCATCTCGTCTTCAACACCACCGAAGGGCCGCAGGCGCTGGCCGACAGCCGTTCGCTACGGCGGGCTGCCCTCTTGCATAAAGTGCCATATTACACCACTCTTTCGGGTGCTGTGGCGGCCGCCCAGGGCATCCGCGCCTATCTGGGCGGGGACCTTGAGGTCCGCACCCTGCAGAGTTATTTTTCCGAAAACTGATCGTTAGTCGGGCGCAAATGCCCGCTAAACGATTGGCAATAAAGCCATATGGCAGGAACTCACCGCTCGCTTGGATGTTGAATCGGCCCCGAAG
The DNA here is from genome assembly GCF_001440405.1 of Bradyrhizobium valentinum. Classification (GTDB taxonomy): domain Bacteria; phylum Pseudomonadota; class Alphaproteobacteria; order Rhizobiales; family Xanthobacteraceae; genus Bradyrhizobium; species Bradyrhizobium valentinum. The sequence goes on along the minus strand of NZ_LLXX01000023.1, from coordinate 11,619 downwards.
GGGCCGAAATTAATAGGCTGGGGGCTCGCCTGAGCCACGAAAGCCCGAATCGAAATCTAGAAGTGCCTCGTGCGCGCAACGCCCCGGGCGGCTCGCACGATGGAAGGACGGAAAAGATGATGGAAAAGGTTCCGATGACTGCGGGTGGCTATGCCGCCCTGGAGGTCGAGTTGAAGCAGCGCCAGTCGGTGGAGCGTCCGCGCATCATCGAACACATCGCCGAGGCGCGCTCGCATGGCGACCTTTCGGAGAACGCGGAATATCACGCCGCCAAGGAAGAGCAGTCGCACAATGAAGGCCGCATCGCCGAGCTCGAAGACAAGCTCGCGCGCGCCGACATTATCGACATCTCGAAGCTCTCCGGCGACACCGTCAAGTTCGGCGCCACCGTCACGCTGATCGATGAGGACACTGAGAAGAAGGCGGTGTGGCAGATCGTCGGCGAAGTCGAGGCCGACGCCAAGAAGGGCCGCATCTCCATCACCTCGCCGCTCGCCCGCGCCCTGATCGGCAAGAAAAAAGGCTCGACGGTTGAGGTCGTGGCGCCGGGCGGCGCCAAAGCCTACGAGATCACCAAGGTTGAGTGGCGCTAGCGCGCGATGACGTTATTGATTCGAGCATGATCTCCGCGCAAACGCGTTTCGCGTTTGTCGCGAGGGAAAACCGGTATCCACCCATCGGGTCGTAGCCCGAGGGCATGCTTTTCCGGATCATGCTCTAGTCACCTGCAAGTTACTGTTGCGACAAAGCCGCGTTTGCCACGCGGCTTTTTTGCTGCCGCCCTGCTGACAGGATTGTGAGTGGCGGTGCGGCAGGATTCCGTCGTACGCAATTTTTGTAAATGGTTATGCAATATAACTAAACGCGCATTGTCATTCGGCAAGGCGCGGCGAGAGGCGGGCTCCGGTGTGTCGCCTTAAGCATCTTGCTGCGCTGCAATCACGGCAACCGTTGCCACACGGTGACATGCAGCGGGAATGATTCAATTTCAGGGGTGTTGTGTCAGCATCACACGCAATCTGCCAACACCGTGTAATCTCGTTACGCTAAGTTCTAGCGTGCCAAACAAGGGGGACAATGACATGGACCAAATCGACAAGATGCTCGCGAAATGGCAGCCGACGGCGCTGAGCCTGTTTCGTTTCATCACCGGGCTTCTGCTGTTTCAGTACGGTGTCGCGAAGATTCTGAAGTTTCCGACAATTCCGGAGGGTAACGCTGCCGCCTTCCTCAACAAGGTGCAGTTGATGTCGCTGTCGGGAGCCGCCGGTGCGATTGAGTTGATTCTGGGCGGGCTTTTGCTGCTCGGACTGTTCACGCGGCCCGTTGCCTTCATTCTTGCCGGCGAGATGGCCTTTGCTTATTTCATCGGTCATGCGCCGAGGAGCTTTTTTCCGCTCATCAACGGCGGCACGCTCGCGATCCTGTTCTGCTTCGCCTGCCTTTATCTTTCGACTGCAGGCGGCGGACCGTACAGCCTCGACGCCATGATGCGGAAGAAGACGTAAGTCATCCAGTCATTCCGGGGCGATGCGAAGCATCGAACTATGGTGCGCAATTGCGCACCTGAGAATCTCGAGATTCCGGGTTCGCGCTAACGCGCGCCCCGGAATGACGGTCAACCCGCCACCTTCGCATCGAGCGGCACCGCCGCTTCATATTTCGAATTGTGCAGCACCAGCGACGTCCGCACATTGCGCACGTGCGGCGCCGCGGTCAGGTGCGTGACGAAATCCTGAAACGTCGCCATGTCGGGCGCGACGCATTTGAGGATGAAGTCCACCTCGCCCGACAGCATCCAGCATTCCCGCACCAAGGGCTCGGCGCGGACGAATTCCTCGAACGCGCGCAAATCCGCATCCGCCTGGCTCGACAGATGGACGGAAGCAAACACGGTGACGTCGAAGCCGAGCCGGCGCGGATCCAGGAGGCCGCGATAGCCCTGGATGTAGCCCTCCTCCTCCAGGGTGCGGACCCGGCGCAGGCAGGGGGGCGGCGAAATACCGACGCGTTTGGCCAATTCCACGTTTGTGATTCGGCCGTCGGCCTGGATTTCGGCGAGAATTCTGAGGTCGATTTCGTCAAGATTCTTCGACACGCGCGTCGGGTTCCCTGATTTTGCTGCGCTTAAGCCGGCTACTGGCAACTCTCTTAGCGCACGCCACGCAGCTTGCGCAATTTTATTGCGCGTGCACCGCCACATTTCGCGATTGTTACTTCTGTTCCGGGGAAAATTCGCTGGGATGAATTGCAATTCTTGCATAGCTACCCAGATATCTTAGACTTGGATTTGACACTTTCAGCGCCGCCGCGACGTCCTTCCAGGCGCTTTCTGCTTAAGTCATGAACAAAACCCCCGAATAAGAGAGGGATCCGCCGATGCCCGCGCCCATCCATGCCAAGGTCGTCATTATCGGTTCCGGCCCCGCCGGTTACACCGCGGCGATCTACGCGGCGCGCGCGATGCTTGAGCCGGTGATGATCCAGGGCATCCAGCCCGGCGGACAACTCACCATCACCACCGACGTGGAAAACTATCCGGGCTTCGCCGACGTCATCCAGGGGCCCTGGCTGATGGAGCAGATGGAGAAGCAGGCGGCGCATGTCGGCACCAAGATCGTCACCGACCTCGTCACCAAGCTCGAACTCGGGCAGCGGCCGTTCCGCCTGACCTGCGATTCCGGCGACGTCTATCTCGCCGAGACGGTGGTCCTCGCGACCGGCGCGCAGGCGCGCTGGCTCGGCATCCCCTCCGAAGAAAAATTCAAGGGCTTTGGCGTCTCGGCCTGCGCGACCTGCGACGGCTTCTTCTACCGCGGCAAGGAAGTGATCGTGGTTGGCGGCGGCAACACCGCGGTCGAGGAAGCGCTGTTCCTGACCAACTTCGCCTCGCAGGTGACGATCGTGCATCGCCGCGATCATTTCCGTGCCGAGCGCATCCTGCAGGATCGCCTGTTCAAGAACCCCAAGATCAAGGTGGTCTGGGACTCAGCGATCGACGAAATCTGCGGCGTCGAGAACCCAAGCAAGGTCACCCATGTACGGCTGAAGAACGTCAAGACCGGCACACGTACGGAAGTGCCGGCAGACGGCGTCTTCATCGCCATCGGGCACGCGCCCGCAACCGACCTCGTCAAAGGCCAGATCAAGCTGAAACCTTCCGGCTATGTCGAGGTGGCGCCGAACTCGACCGCCACCTCGATCCCCGGCCTGTTCGCTGCCGGCGACGTGGCTGACGAAACCTACCGGCAGGCGGTCACGGCTGCCGGCCTCGGCTGCATGGCGGCCCTCGAGGCTGAACGTTTCCTGGCTTTGCGCGCGAGCGATCGCGCGGCGGCAGAATAATCATGCCTCGAACGCGAAACGGATCATCGGACATGGATTGGGACAAGCTGAAAGTCTTTCACGCGGCGGCAGAAGCGGGAAGCTTTACCCATGCCGGCGAGCAACTCGGGCTTTCGCAATCGGCGGTATCGCGGCAAGTCAGCGCGTTGGAACAGGAACTCGCGGTGTCGCTGTTTCACCGCCACGCGCGCGGGCTCATCCTCACCGAACAAGGCGACTTGCTGTTCCGCACCGCGCATGACGTGTTCATGCAGTTGCAGGCGGCGCGCGCCAAGCTGACCGACAGCCGCGAGCGGCCGAGCGGCGACCTCAAGATCACCACGCCGCCGGCGCTCGGCATCAATTGGCTGATCCCGCGGCTCGACGAATTCACCGCGCTCTATCCGGACATCCGCATCTCCATGATCGTCACCGACGAGGATCTCGACCTGTCGATGCGCGAGGCTGACGTGGCGATCCGGACCCGCAAGCCGACCCAGCCCGACCTGATCCAGCGAAAACTGTTCTCGATCGGCTTCCACGCCTATTGCTCGCCCGAATACATCAAGCGCTTCGGCACGCCGCGCACGCTCGACGACCTCGACTCGCACCGCATCATCATGCTGGGCGATTCACAGGTGCCGCCGCATCTGCAGAACCGGAGCTGGCTGATCGACGCCGGCCGCAACGGCTCGGGCCCGCGCGAAGCCTATTTCAAGGTGAACAATATCTTGGGGCTGGTTCGCGCCTGCCAGCAGGGGCTCGGCATCGCCGCCCTGCCCGACTATCTGGTCGAGGAAAACACTCGCCTGGTGCAGCTCTTCGGCGAAACCGACTCAATCGCGATCGACACCTACTTCGTCTATCCCGAAGAGTTGAAGACGGTCGCCCGCGTGCAGGTGTTCCGCGATTTCGTAGTGAGCAAGGCGCAGCGCTGGCCCTCATAGCGCATGATCCGGACCCGAAGGGCTTCCGTCAGCGCAAAGTGGGTACCGGTTTTCCGAAAAGATCATGCTCAAATCAAAGAGATAGAGCGGGATGACGCTTCGAAGAAAAGTCATCACGCTCTATGAGCGGAGTGACGTTTCATCGTCCCGCTTTGCGAATTAGCCGATTTTATAGAGGGCCCGCCCACCGCATGACTGACATGCGGCTCGGACGGTTGCTGCAAGCCACTGATGAGGATCATAGTGCTCAAACGCTGAGCGGTCGCGTCGCGCATATGTCCCCCTCCTCCAGTGGCGCGGCGGTTCAGTAATCCCTCTTGGAAGGTGATTGTGTCGGCCTCACGTGGCCAATACCTCAAGCCGGGCTCTTTCGGGCCCGGCTTTTTTTTGTGCCCAGGCTTTTTCATCGTGTTGCTGCGCCGATTGACATCGAGGCCCTCCACAACCATGATCCGCAGATGATCACGAGTTCGTGCGCAGCTTTGTCGTCGAAAAAAGGTCCCCACCTGGGGACCCGAGATCGACGCGCGCGCTAGACTGCCGCAACCCGCGATCCCGAAAGCCCCGCCGTTTGGACGGGGTTTTTTATTGGTCCCGTCTCCGGCTTACCCCCTGAGGAGATGGAACGATGACTGACCATTCGACAACCGATCTAGCAAGCCGCTTGCGGGGCCTGTGGCTGCCGCTCATCACGCCGTTTCGCGACGGCGAACTCGACGAGGTGTCGTTACGCCGGCTCGTCGGGCACTATGCGGCTGGCCCGGTCGATGGCTTCATTCTCGCGGCGACATCGGGCGAAGGCATGTCGCTCCGCGCGGGCGAGCTCGAGCGGCTGGTGACGGTGACGCGCAGCGAGCTGCTGGGCATCGGGCGCCACATGCCGATCCTGCTGGGCCTGTCCGGCGCCTCGACCGCGAAGATGATGGATGCGCTGGATGAGACGGCGGCCTGGCCGATCGACGGCTATCTGATCGCGAGCCCCTATTACATCCGGCCGTCGCAGCGCGGCCTGGTGCAGCATTTCACCGCGCTTGCCGATCACGCCTCATGGCCGATCGCGCTCTACAACATTCCCTACCGGACCGGCGTCAGCCTGACCAACGAGACGTTGCTGCAGCTCGCTAAGCACCCGAACATCGTCGGCATGAAGGATTGCAGCGCCGACCGTGCGCAGTCGATCGATTTCCTAAGCAGACGGCCGCCCGGTTTTCGCGTGCTGACCGGCGAAGACGCGCTGTATCACGAAGCGCTCACCGACGGCGCCGACGGCGCGATCCTGCTGTCGGCGCATTTGGAGACCGACGCGTTCGCATCGGTGCAGACGCTGTTGAAGCAGGGCGACCGCGATGGCGCGCGCGCGTGCTGGAAGGCAATTTCTGTTCTGACCCGGCTGTTGTTCGCCGAGCCGAGCCCGGCACCCGCGAAGTATTGGCTGGCGCGCGGCGGACTGATCGACAGCGCCGAGGTTCGCCTGCCGATGGTGGAAGTGAGCGCGGAACTGGCGGCGTTGCTGGACGAAGAAATCGAGCGTCGCAGGCCGCCGCTGCTGCGGCGGGCCTGAACGGCGCAAAGCGAGCAAGCTGCCTAGCTGACCAGCAGGCGATAGGTCATCACGGGCGCGAAGCCGAGTAGCATCGCCCAGACAGCGAATGACGACACCAGCAGGACGTCATGCATGCTCTGGGCGTACTCGCCGATCGGAAATTTCTTGCCGTGAGCGGTCATTGGTATCCCCCCGTTGTTTTTGTGAGGAGATCCATACGCATAAAATTCTAACGTTGCGGACGAGCCTTCGCTCGACTTTGACGCCATGCAGTCACCAGGCGTTAACCAGGCTATCGCGGTGGTTAATCCGTGGTAGCACGTGTGGTCAAATGCAAACGAAATCGCAACCGGGTTTTTAAAACCGATCGCGTAATCAAGATATCAGGAGCAACAGAAAACGCGGGGGCGCGTCGTGCATTTCGAAAACAACAATGCCATTACTGAACAGCAGGGCTTTAGCACCGAAGACATTCTGTGGGCCGTCGGTATCTGGTCGGTGATCCTGACGCTGTCGCCGGTCGTCGTGTTCTACGTGCTGATGGTGGCGTAAGCCGACCGTCATAAAGGGCGCCGTCATTCCGGGGCGATGCGAAGCATCGAACCCGGAATCTCGAGATTCCGGGTTCGCTTCGCGCCCCGGAATGACAGCAAGACACAAACCCACAAAAAGAAAAACGCGCGGAGCACCGCGCGTCTTTGTCAGTCCCGGAAAAGAAAGCGGCGTTGTTACGCCGCCTGCTTGTGCATGGCGCCCGATGCCGACGCCGTTCCGCGGATCGCCTTGATCGAACGTTCGATCGCGCCCCACAGCCTGGCGATCTCCGCCGCAGCGCGGCCTTCGGCGCAATATTCGCGGGCGCCTTCGCCCTGGCTCAGCGCCATGATCAGATCGGCGCGATTGGTGATCTGGCCGCTCCACACCGGCGCGCGGAATTTCGCCAGGGCTTCGCGTGCGATGGTGACGATGCGGCTCTCGGCGCCGTCGCGTTCGGCGGGTGCGCCGTTGACCACGACCGCGTAGGGCTTGCGCGCCGAGCGGCAGGTCTGAATCGTTTCCTGCACCGCGTTGACGTCGAACACGCCCGGCCGCGCCGGAATGATCACCATCGTGGCGTTACGGATCGCGTCGTCGACGACGGCCGACAGGTTAGGCGGCGTGTCGATGAACACCCATTCGATACCGTCGCGCTTGGCGGCAGCGACGATGCCGCTGACGGAATTCACCGCGGCCTTGATCGGCGGCTCGTTGGTGCCGCGCAATTTATGCCAGAGAGTAAGCGATCCCTGCGGGTCGGCGTCGACCAGAAGGATGGGCTTCGTTGCCTTGTGAACATGGGCAGCGAGGTGAGCAGCCAGGGTACTCTTTCCCGAGCCCCCCTTACGTGATGCGAAAACAATTACGTTCATATCTTGGCCTCCAGTTGACCCCAGAAGCTGAAAATGAATCAGCGCGCTGATTCGTGAAAGAAAAATTTATCGTGTGCCGCGATGAAGCCACTTAATTGCCAATAAGGCTGGTTTTTGAGTCACACCGTGCAACCCCGGTGACGGGAATCGGCAAGGCCGCCTTGCAGGACAGCCTTGCAAGGCCACCCTGCTTGGCTCACTGCGCGCTTTTTGCGCGCTCGCGTTCGAGTTTTGCACGCTCGCGTTCAAGCCACTTGCGCTCGATCCATCCGAGCCCCTGCGCCATCGGCTTCTGCAGCGGCGGCACATCCTGCGCGAACAAAAGGAGTCCGAGCGGCAGCATCCAGAGTCCGAGCACCGGCAGGAAGCTGAGAAAGCCGCCGACAACCAAGAGAAACGCGAGCGGAATACGGACGTAGATCGATGTCGGCTTGCGTACCCAGCTAACGAACTTCGCCGGCCCCGGCGGCAGCTTTTTCTCAAACCAGGCAAAATGCCGGTCGAGCTCCTTTTGATGTGCGCTCAATGAACCCTCTCCTCTTGCCCAAAGCAGATGTTCATTGCAGACGGCGTAAACAAGGCGTCAGTCTGCCGCGCGAAGGAACCTTGAAATTTCGTAATGCGCGTCAAGCCACCCGCGCCGTCAGGTCGCGCGTTTCGCCGGCTTTTTGGTTTTGCGCGGCTTGGCGCTCACGGCCTTGCGCGGCGTTGCGGGCCGAATGACCGTCGGCCGGCCCACGGGCCTGGCCGCGGCCGCGGCCGGCTCGGGATCCGGCCTGAAATGCGCCCGGCAGGCCGGCGAGAGCTGGGACTTTTTGGCCACCATGCAGGCGGTCACGCGGCTGATATCGGGGATATCAGAGCTGCAAAGCCGGAACGCGTCGGCGGTGCAGGCCTGCTCCTGTTCGGGTGTATAGGCCTGGCCGGCGGCTGGCCCGATCGAAACCTGCAGCACTGCGGCCAGCAGCAATCCAAGCTGGAAATTCCCTGCTCGAAAAATCGTCATCAATCCCCCCCAAGCCGCAATGATTTGCAAGAATTGTGGGTGAAGGCTTCCGGATTCGCAAGCACGGGTGGACAACCCGCCACAGCACAAGTGTCGCGGTAGGTTGGCGGCAATTCGGCGGAGTGAAAGATGGTACAGTTGGGTGGGCTCGAACCACCGACCTCCTGTTCCACAGACAGGCGCTCTAACCAACTGAGCTACAACTGCATCCTGCGAGGCCCCTTCCAAAGGGGGCCTGCGAATGGGCCGGAAACTAGGTGCAACGCCTCGCTTTGGCAAGGCCGCGGAGTGACTGATTGTAGTCGTCCGCAAGGCGTTTTGCGTTCAATTGCCGGGAGCCCTCGGGCCGGTCCGGCAGCCGGTAAAATCGTTGCCGGCAGCAAAAAGCCCGGGTCGACTACCCGGGCTTTTCGTCATCAGTCCCGGACCGGTCAGGCGGCCGGCTTGTAGAACTTCGAGGCGGAAGCCTTGATCGGCTCGACGGTCTCGGTCGCGACCTTCTGGCCGAGCTCGGTGAGCTCCTTGGCTTGGGCGGTGAAGGTCTCGTACTGCTTGCGGGCGTGCGAGGTCCACAGCTCCAGCGCGGCGGCCGGCGTCTTCACGCCGAACAGCTCCTGCGCGAAATCCAGCTCGGTAGAGGTGTTGGCCTTGAAGAACTCGATCAGCTTGGCGGTGTACGCACTGGTGCCCTTGCTGGCCGAGGTGAACACGGCCTCGATGGTGCCGTTATGGGTTTCGGCCGCATCCTTGAACTTGGCGTAGCTGTCGCGGGCCTGCGAGACGCCCTTTTCAGCGAGCGCACGCATCTGCTCGGGGACTTCGAAGGGAATGATGGAGGCAGAGAAGGGATCGGTGGAGCTGGTCAAGGCTTGCATCCTTCACAATGGGGTTAAACGACATTTCCCCCTTTGCGGACCGCCGGGCAGGCAAGGCGGGCCGAAAGGTCACGCACACGCACTCACGGAAAGTGCCCATCCACGGGCCGGCCCAATTAGAACCAATATCATGTCAAATTTGTGCAGCGCACTGCAATTTCTGGTGCGTCGCCGCATATTTAACCCGGGATACGGGTTCCATCCCGGCTAGCCCGGTGCCGGGCCTATCGCCGATGGGCGGCCATTCACGCTTTCGGTTTGGTTGCATCGATGGCGGCCTTGCCGACGATCTGACCCATCTCGCCAGCCTGCTCCGTCAGCGATCGCATCAAACCCTGCACATATTCGCCGTGCAGCCGCACCACCTCGGTCACATCCTTGGTTTTCAGCAGCGACTGCGCGTGATCGAGCGAGGCTTGCACGTTCTTCTCGGCGTAGGCGATGGCCTTGCCGCTGATATCCTTGGCGCCCGCGCGAACCGTGGCGTTGCGCTCCTCGATGGTATCGGCGGTGGTCTGCGCGGCGGTGACGAATTTCTCGAAGGCCTTGCAGGCCTGCTCCAAGCTCGCTTCCGCCATCGATCGCATTTCCTTGGGTATCTCGAATCGGTCTCGCACGTCGTCACTCATGGTGCGTTCCTTTGCATTGGCTGGGTTGCGTCCCGATACCGTCGGTGGGCCGCTCCGGGGACGGATGCGGCGCCGGGGAGGTTCCCCGTTGAACCTTGACGGCCGTTTGCAACCACCCAACGCGGCCGCCGGCCCAAGGGTTCAACCGGGTTAAGGTTATCCTCGGCTTTAGTGAGGTGCGCCCGGCCGGGCCGTGGACCTGCCGCGCAGCGCTTGCGATAGTAACGATTCATTAAGGCTGTCATTGGCTTGGCTGCCGGTTTGGCGACGGACGGTGCTGTAGTTGCGATGAACGATGCGGAATTTCAGCTTGGGGCGATCCGCGATCCGCGATTGGCGGCGTATGCGGCGAGCCCCCTGCCCGCATGGTTGTGGACGGCCGACGGCAGGCGGATCCTGTGGGCCAATCCGGCCGGCGCCCGCGTGTTCGGCGCAGCCAGTGCCGCAGCGCTTGCCGAAAGAACCTTCGGACCGGCCGACCGGCACCGGCGGCAGATCGCGCGGCTCGCGGGCCGGTTGATCGCGAACGGCGCCATCCGGCTGGAGCGATTGCAGGGATTTGGCGCTGCGCCCGGCGGGCTCGCGACCTGCGGCTGCTCGCGGTTCGACTTTCCCAATGGCAGCCACGGCGTTCTGATCGCCGCCGGCAACATCGCGCTGATCGCGCCGCGACCGGCACAGGCGCATGCGCTGCCCGACAACGAGATGCGGCCAGACATCCCAGCAGCGCCGACCTCGCAGCCAAGCGCGCCTGTCATGCCCCTCATGGAGCAACCGGCCGCTCCGCAACCACCTCCCGATTACGAACAGCCGGCGCAATCGGGCGAAGCGCCCGCCGAGTTCGCGCTGTTCGACGCTTTTGCCGAGCCTGCCGCTGCCGAGGAGCCTGCAGTCACGGAGGAGCCGCCTGCGGCCGAAACCACTCCCCGCGCGCCGTCGCCTTCGCTCGAAGCATTTGGGCTCGAAGCATTTGCCGGCCAGCACGCGCGCCGCCTGCCGCTGCGCTTCACCTGGCAGATGGACCCTGAAGGCCGCTTCACGCTCGGCACCGACGAATTCACCGGCCTGATGGGCCCGCGCACCACGGCCGTTTTCGGCCGGCCCTGGCGCGAGATCGCCGAGACCTTCGGATTCGATCCCACCGGTCGGATGATGCAGGCATTTGCGACGGGCGCCAGCTGGAGCGGCATCACGCTGAACTGGCCGGTCGATGGCGGCGATACGTTGCCGGTCGAACTGTCCGGCTTGCCGATCTTCGATGGGGCGCGGAATTTCATCGGCTATCGCGGCTTTGGCGTCTGCCGCGATTTCGATCGTTTGGCGCGGCTTGCCGCGCTACGCTTGGCGGAATTGTCCGGTGAGGTGGCGACGCCGCAACAATCGCCCGCCGCGCCATCTCCTGATCCGGCCGGCGTTGCATCGCCCTCATCAGACCAATTGCCTGAACCGATTGCGGCCGAGACTTCACATCAAAGAGATTTGGAAACGCCCGTGGAACCTCCCAAGGAAAGCCTCGAAGAAAACCTCAGGGAAAGCCTCGAGGAAAATGTTGAGGAAAGCGCGCAAGAAAGCGCCAAGGAAAGCGCCAAGGACGCGCTGACAGAAACCGCAACGGAATTGCCGGCCGACCCTCTCCAGAACGTCGTACCGTTCCGTGTCCCCGGCGAGGCGAGGCCGCTATCGCTGACGCCGGTTGAAAACAGCGCCTTCGACGAACTGGCGCGGCAATTGTCGGCGCGGCTCGACACCGAGAACGACAACGAGGCGGCGCTGAACGCCGCCGGCGAAACGATCTTCGAACCGCTGGCCGCAGCGGCTGTGCGCGAACCGGCTCACGCGCCGCCGGAATGGCTGGCGCCGCCCGAGCCGCCCGCCCGCGGCGAAAC
>NZ_LLXX01000022.1 GCF_001440405.1 Bradyrhizobium valentinum | reverse complement strand
TCACCGAGATTATCGTGTCTCACTTGAGGGGTGCAGTCCAGCACTGTCACCGTAATACCAGGTCATCGAGGGGCATTCACTCCAATACCGGCCGGCAGTCCGGCTCTTCATGCAATATCTAGCACAACGTGCAGCGGACTGCGCGCCGATGTGCGGGAGGTGTCGGTCGAACGCGCATCAGCATTCTCGGGATGTTTTCTCGCCCCCGTCGTCGGCGCGATGCGCAGGATTGTCGCCCATGTGGCGCCGGCACCGGGCCGCCGCTTTGACCCCACGATTTCGCCATACGCATCGTGTTGTTCGACCGCACGACCCTTCCCGTCAGGCTAGCCTTCGGAAACATGGACATGGGTGGTGATTTCATTGGCCGCTGGCCTGCGGGTAGCGGCAGGAAAACGGCACGACAAGCGAAACCCGGACAGTACAGCGCGAAGGTGCTTGCTTGCGGCTCATTGCTGCTCTCGTGTGTCATCGTCGCCGGCATGGCGACGCAAACGGCATTGGCGGAAATAGCCGCGCCAGCCGCGACGCGCGTCGCTGCTAACGAAAAAGAGCAAGATGGGCCTGGCGTCGCCCAGGCATCCCACACGCAGAAGTCGGAACCCGAAACAATCCTGCGACAGCCTGAGGTGCAGAAGCCCGCGCCGGAAGCTGCCGTTCAAATGCCGGAAGCACGGAAATCGAGCCACGAGGCCAAGGATTTACCTGTGCCACAGCTCGTCTTGCCGGGCGATCTGGCCAAGAAGATCGGCCAGAAGATCTGGCTGAATGAAACAGGCGGAAAAATTGATGCGATCACGTCATGGAGTGCGAACGAGGAATTCGCTTCCTTAGGGATCGGTCATTTCATCTGGTTTCCTGTCGGCAAATGGCTGCCTTTCGAGGAGAGCTTTCCGGCCCTGCTCGAGTTCATGCGCAAGAAGAACGTGCGTTTGCCCGCCTGGCTGGACCAGACGCAAATTCCGGCCAACCCGTGGACAAGCCGGGCCGAGTTCAGGAAGAACTCCAACTCACCGCAGATGAAAGAGTTGAGGCAGTTTCTGCTCGACACCGTGGCGGAGCAGACGCAATTCATGGTGGAGCGGGCGCAGGGTGCGATGGAGAAGATCCTCAAGACGACGCCCGACGGCGCGGAGCGCGAACATATCGTCATCCAGTTCACGCGCGTCATTCGCGCCTCCGAGAATTTTTATCCACTGATCGACTACATCAACTTCAAGGGCGAGGGCACCAACCCGAACGAAGCCGCCATGAACAGGGAGACCGGGCGGCGGCAGGGTTGGGGTCTCAAGCAGGTGCTGCTCAAGATGAACGGTGACACCAGCGATCCGAAGGCCGTGCGCGCCGAATTCGCCGATGCGGCGCAGTTCGTCCTGCAGCAGAGGGTTCGCAACCTTCCATCCAACCGTGTCTTCGAGGCCGGCTGGCTGCGCCGCGTCGCGACCTACCGTCCGATCGCGGATCCGGAATCGAGCCCCAAACGGGCTCTGAGGAAATCGTTGCGAGTGACGGCGGCTCAATAGCTGGGCGCGAATGCCGGATTACGCGGATTATGGTGACAATGCACTCAACTCCAGTGAAAGTTTCGTGCGCTGTCACTGTAATTTGTAATTGAGAATTTTCGATGATGCAGGCTCCGCTTCACGCCTCTATGACGAGCGCGACAGTTCCTGTTGAACAAATCCGGCGCCCCTTACGCCGCCATCGACGAGGGTATCCAGCATTGCGATCAATCGAGTTCGATCATCGCCACTCAGGCGATCGCCCTTTTCGGACAAAACTCGCTTGAGCAATTCAACGGTGTCTTCTCCGTTCCGCTCCCAGAATTCAGGATCATCTTTGTGAAGCAGCACAATATCACGCAGCCATTCGAAACCAGGATCGGGAAGTGGAGCAAAACCGCCTCGCTTGAAAAACGTCATGACAGCATAATAAAGGTTGGCATTTCGCCCAAATTCGCGAACGACGCGTTCAAAGTGGGAAATGAACTTCGGAAAGTGAGGCCAACTTGTTTCAAGCCCGCAAATCAATGGAGCGAAGTCATTCTGAGCACAGAATAGAAGAGAGAAAGCGGTCGCCTCAAATTCTCGGTCGAGGTGGTCGCGCCGTTGATGCCTCCACTCCGAAAGCGCGAACATCCATTCAGTTATTTCTGACCAAAACTGGATTTTTTCATCGGCTAGCGGCTGTTCTGGCAAAAGCGCAAAGACCATATAGGAACGCAGTGCACTTTGCAGGATCATGAGCGCCGTTTCGCTGTCCGCGCGGATCGCGCGGTCTATGACAGCTTCCCGGAACTCGCTCACCGTTAGTCGCGCGCCGACGCGGCCGCACCAATATGAGAAACCATATATCCATTCGAATGGCGTGCGTTCAGACCTGTCACGGCCGTGCTCAGCAAATGGCGGATGCATCTCCTGAACCATCGCATCCACAAGCTGACCAACCAATCGCAGGAATTCGGGCTTGCGAGCGTCACTCAAGAAGGCTTCGATGGGAAGCTGTAAGACTGTCTTCTCGGCGTCGTGATGATAGAACCATACGGGATTTCGGACGTATCCCTTTTTTTCCCTAGAAGATCGGCGTGGTGCCCCAACTCCCTTAACCCAAGGCTCTGGCGGGACTGGAAGCGCGTCAAAGCGCTTGCCGCCTATGCTGCTCGCGGCCTCGGCAACGAGAGCAAGGTTGCGTTCTGCCTCGCGCGCATCCCACGCAATAGAGTATGGCTCGGGCCCATCGTCTTCGTGACAGATACAAAGCTTGAGGCCCAGTCGCATCAGCGCCCAAATCACTTCGGGCCGCGCTGCAGCGTATGCCTTCGCGCCAGAGAATACCGCAGCTTGCACCCCGGACATCGCATCAACCGCGAGATTAAGAAGGGCCTCAACACTCACGTCTTCAGCGAGGCCGCGAGCCAACAAATGAGAAAACCCATGAGCCGCAAACACAGCGGGGTGCATGAGCAGTAAACTAGCCCTGACGCCGACTGTGTCGTCTGCTTCGGGCCCAGTGGCCGCACGTTGCAACACATCAAGGACCCACGACAGCAACGAGTCATCCAGTTGCTCTGCCGACGCATGGGCGGCAACGACAAATGCCACACCACTTACCGCAGACATAGCTTGGCGTGCGCTTATGTTCTCGTTTGAGCGATCGTCAAATATTTCTGGGAAATCGATCGCTTTTGCCAGCAAAACAGCTGCATCGATCGTGAACCGCTGATCGAGCACACCGTCTTCCAACGTCTTATTGGCCCAGATGGCCAAACTTGTGTGCTCATTGAGTTTGGCATGATTGGCAGTCAGTTCCTTGAACTCGTCCTCCTGACGGCTCGGCGGGTCACTGAAGAATGCGACACGCCCATCGTCCGTCTCCTGCATTTTCCAGTATTGCGGGTCTCCCTGATCGGCAAAGTTCTTCATTTGTTTGGTTAGAGCAGCGATATGATCAGGTTCGTCAAGTTCCTCCTTGAAAGACACAGGCAGTCTTTCTGGAAAGCTCCTGACTTCCATCGTGTACCTGTCGATCGCTTCCTGCTGCCCGGAGAGCAGTACGTACGGCACGAGGTTTCGAATATCCTGCTTCCGATGGGATTTTCGGTTCAAATCGCGAACGGCCTGGAGCTGCGGCCTGTATTGCAACCAGTTGCCGATTTCGTTCGGTGGCGAGCCGATATCATGGACACATCTTGCGATGTCCCATGACCACAGCGCCGGGCATGTAAGGAGAGGAAGCGCATCGAGAGCGCGCTTATCAGGGGCAGCAAGCGCGAGACTTAGCCCTATTCCTAACACGGCAACGCTTTCGTTGGCTTCGATGACTTCTTTGAAAATCGTGTTGAATTCTACACCTTTGTCTAACTCTTCGAGTGCCCACTGTTCGAGCGCCATAAGTGCCGACTCGCAGGCATGATTGCCCCAAGTGCCGCGAAACCACAGATAGGTTTGTTGGGTGCCCCAGAAGTCCTGCTTTCCCCAAGGGAATTCGACCGAGATTGGGACCGGCGTTAAGGTGCCCTCGCCGCGACGCCTCCACGAGCAGCTCCATCGCCAAACGTCCATTGCGAAGTTGCAGAGCGAGCGAACAAGGCGAAGGCCTTCGGCTTTGTGCCATCGAAGCAGAACCAAGAAAGGCAAGCGTATCGGCGAAGCGGGATAAAACGCAGAACTGTCTTGGAGCCCAAGCTCCCGCACCTCGTGGTCGCTTATGCTATCGAACGAACGGCGTTTCTTTCGGTCGCGCGGATGCTGCAAAAAAGACGCCAAGATGAAATCGACGAGTTCGGCCGGCAAATGCTTGGCGTATTCGATGCAGTTCTCGACGATGTCCCTTCGGAAGATGTGCCGATTGTCCCTTTCACTCGTCGCCTTGAGATACTCCGCAGCCTCGGTCTTGATGTCACCGACAGAGGACAGAAAAAGATGCCTGACATCCTTTTCTAGATCGTCGTCGTCAATATCGACCCCGAAGGGCTTCCGGTAATGCTCAAATCGGGCAGGATGTCGCGCATTCTCAATTTCCTTCAGCCAACCGTAGCTAAGTAAACCGATCGCGCGGCAGTGGCGGACGTTCATCCCGGAAAACTGGGTTTGCCAAGGCTGAAAGATCTTGACCAATTCTGGAATGAAAGTGGGGCTCAGGCTTGGTGCGATCGGGATAAACCAGTTGAGAAAGCGAATCCATGTTCGCGATTTTGGGCGAGCCAAAAGCATGGCAAACTTGGCTCTATCTCCGGCCTCGACGTGAGGAGTCAATGTTTCGTCCAGAAAAAGCGGGTTTGGGACGACCTCGGACGTGCGAACTGCCAGCATGAGGCGCCGGAGGCGCGCGCCATCACTGTCTTGCAAGAACGCAGCTAAGCGCCCCAACAACTCCGTTGCCCGAACCGAATGGAGCGGAGCGGTGATCACAGCTCGTCGCCAGACGGATCGAAGAGTATCCGAGCCAGTAACGTCATAGAGCGCTTCCCAGCGCTCGATCGTCCCATTCGTTTCCAGATGTATGGCTGCAAGAAGCTGCATCGGGCGGATGAGAGTGTCGGGCTCCTTGTTCTTCTGAAGAAAGCCGACAACATCGGTTTCGCCGATGAGGAGCTGCGTAAGCGCCCACTCCTCGTAAATATCGTGGGCGAATTCGACCGAATGCCCATATTTGTGCTGTCGTACGACGTCGCTTTCAATGAGTTCCGCAAGCGCGTCTTCATCCAGATCACGCACAGAAGGCGCTGAACCTGGCGCGCTCGCCACCCGCTCGGCGAGTTGTAAAAGGGCGTTCCGGCGTCGCTGCGCTTTAGCAAACGCAAACTGATCTCCAGCCCCCAACCTCCACCAAAGCCCTAAAAGTTCAACTTCGGTGGCCGGCAGCGAGCTCGTCGCACCTCCCTCGCCTAGTTGCAGAATCGTTTCCAGAAAGAATGGCCGCTGCAGGATTACGTCAGTGCCTAGGTCGCTGCCCAAGATTGGCTGCAACCGTGGAAACGCCGCCGCAACGAAGGATAATTCTTCATCGTTGAGCGAACCGACGCTGACGGTCTTTATCGGCAGCGCTTTCAAAACGTCAGGATCAAGCCACGTTTCGAGATGCTTAAGGTTCTGCTCCCGTATCGTAACGAGAACGCGCCATCCCGAAAGATCGGGTGTGGCGACTATCGCTCTTAAGATGTCATTGACGGTGAGCTGCGCTGAGGAGTCGGAGATCTTGTCGATCCCATCAATGAACAGAATTGATTCTCCCGCGCGGGCGAACTCGCGCAATAGCGTAGCGATGTCGTCCGAAATACCGATTGTCGATGCGTAATTGCTCCACCCACGGGGGTGAATTCGGGAGTCCTTCAACAGAAAGACGGGCCCAATGGATTCAGACTCTTGGACGAACCGCTTCAGGAGCGCTGACTTGCCACAGCCTGGTTCCCCGTCGATCTGAATAAAGCGGCCCTCTCCCAACGCGTCCTTTACACGTTCGTACGCGTCCGCTCTGTGCAGCTTTAGGCCTTGGATCGAATCCTTAATATCAGCGGCAGCGCGACGAGACTCGCGTTCTAACGCCGCTATGTCTGCAGCAAAGCGCTTCGCGGGGCTACTCGTGATGCCTTCTGCTTGCAGACTGAGCAAGATTGTTTCGCGCGTAGCCCCGCCGCCGGCAGGGATCAAGGAGCCCGCCTTCGCAATGAGGTGGTCCCAGCCCCTCGCGGCCTCGACCCAGCTGGAATTGACGACGCGACCAAGAAGCTCAATCGCCAAGACCTCGTCGCGCGACGCCTGATTTTGGAAATCGAAATGCAGAATGACGAAGCCTCTCAAGAGGTGCCAGACCTCATCATCAGTGGCTGGCCGCTGCAGATGCTCTGTCAAAATGTCGCGGACATTGGCGACGAACGCACGCTTGGCTTCGTGCGAGTAATCCCTCTTTTCGATCCGTTCGACGAAGTTTGCTGCGTCGGCGCTCTCGGCAGCCCATGTCAATACCGACTGATAGTGCTTGTCTGCTTGAGAGCTGTAAGTCCCGATCACAACCCCCAAGCGGTCTTTCGCAAGGTGATAGTCCGACCCGCTTGCGCTTCGCCACGCGGCGAGCACAACCGATTTCCACTCATCATCGCTCTTGGTGAAGGTTAGGGTCTTTTTTGCTTGGAGGTGAAGCGATGCTTCCGTTCCGTCCGCCCTAGGTCCGCGCAAGATAACGTCGTCTAGGTGTTCACCAAAATCTGCCCTTTGTGTGCTCACGCGCGACACAAATTCTGCGCGCAGCCCCCTAAATGCAGCTTCGCAGGCGGTCGCAGCCAAGCAGAATGCGACTACCCGCGCTTCAAAATGTGTGCCTCCACCGCCGGACGAAAAAGGATTCGCCATGCCCTTAATTTGGCGGATGCGCATGAAGTACGCAACTTTTTCGAGAATTCGCAGCCAAATTCAATCGGCGTCTTAAAGGCGTCCTCGGCACTCGGATGCGTGATGATGGATCGCAAGAATGCATAAGTGGCGCTCCCTAGGGGAATCGAACCCCTGTTTCAGCCTTGAGAGGGCCGCGTCCTAACCGCTAGACGAAGGGAGCGTGCGCCTCAGGGAATAGCCGCGAAATGTGCGGCGGGCAAGGCGGAAGGTGCTGTTTGTCGGGCTCCGGAGTGGAATCCAACGTGCCACCGTCACAGCCTCAAGATGGATTCCGGGTTCAGCCCTGCGGGCTGCCCCGGAATGACGGCAGAGAAGGTTAATCAGGGTTCGTTGACGAATTTGAGCTTTCCGGCCGGTTTCAGTGTCCTGGCGTCGAAGGTGCGGATTTCGGTCACCCCGCCGATATCCAGCGTCAGCACCAGCCGCTCGCCGGCCACCGCCGTCGCGACGATGCGGGCGCCTTTGGGCAGGGTTGCGATAATGTCCGTCGTGGCCGCGCCGGGGCTTCCCTCGCCGCGGTAAAGACGGTACCCGACGGCGATCAGAACCACGGCCACTGCGAGCGCCGAGGTCAGGCCCGCGATCAGCATCATCCGCCGCACCCGCGCGATCAGCGCGGCCTGCTCGGGGGTCGGTTCGGGCGCAACGGTATCGGTCATGCAAGACTCTGCTTTGGAACCAGGCTCATCTAACGGCGGTCAAAGGCTGGAGGTTACCGTCGGCGGCGACGAGGGATCGCCCCGCCTCGACCGCGTGCTCGCGGTGCTCCGCCCGGAACTGTCGCGCTCGCGGCTGAAGGCGTTGATTCTGGCCGGTTCCGTTACTGCCAAGGGGGCCCCCATCCGCGACCCCGCTTATCATGTCGCTGCTGGAGATACGATCACAATCGACGTGCCCGAAGCGGTGGCGCCGGAGCCTTTGGGCGAGGATATCGCGCTCGATATCCTCTATGAGGACGACGACATCATCGTCATCGACAAGCCCAGGGGTCTCGTCGTGCATCCGGCCGCCGGCCATGAGAGCGGCACGCTGGTCAACGCGCTGATTGCCCACTGCGGCGCCAGCCTTTCCGGCATCGGCGGCGTCCGCCGGCCTGGCATCGTGCACCGGCTCGACAAGGACACGACGGGGCTGATGGTGATCGCCAAGAACGACCAGGCGCATCAATCGCTGACCGCGCAGTTCGCCGACCATGGCCGCACCGGTCCGATGCAGCGCGGCTATATGGCCTTCATCTGGGGCGTGCCCAGCCGCCAGCGCGGCACGATCGACGCGCCGATTGACCGGCATCCTTTTGCCCGCGAGAAGATGGCGGTGCGCCAAAGCGGCCGCGAGGCGATCACCCATTGGGAATTACAGGCGGCGTATCGGGGACGCGACGGCAAGCCGGTCGCCTCGTTTCTCGCCTGCCAGCTCGAGACCGGGCGAACCCATCAGATCCGGGTCCATCTTGCCCATATCGGACACCCCCTGATGGGCGATGCCGTCTACGGCCCGCACTTCAAGACCAAGGCCGGGCAGCTCGGCACCCAAGGTAAGGATGCACTCACCGCCCTCGGCCGGCAGGCCCTGCACGCCTATCTGCTCGCCCTGGAACACCCCCGAACCGGGGAATTTTTGCATTGGGAGTCGGCTCTGCCGGAGGATCTGCTTCTCCTTCAACGGGCGCTGGAAGCGGCCGTATGACGCAGGCCCTTGGGAAAAGATAAGCCATACCAATAGGTTATAGCTGCCACACGGGGACGTGACGTCAGCATTCCTTCCCTATTTGTTCGTTTTCCGCTATGTTGCACCTGCGCTGAATATCCAGCGCGGAACATCGCAGCCTGGTCGGCTTTAACACAGCGATCACCTGCCGGGCCCGCCGCTATCGGGGGCCTGAACCACTGGAGGGCGCTCAAATGGCCCGTACAGCTACATTGCCGGTTCTCAATGGAGAATCCGGTCTGTCTAGATACCTCGCCGAGATCCGCAAATTTCCGATGCTGGAACCCCAGCAGGAATACATGTTCGCCAAGCGTTGGCGCGAACATGACGATCGCGACGCGGCACATCACCTTGTCACCAGCCATCTCCGGCTCGTGGCCAAGATCGCCATGGGCTATCGCGGCTACGGCTTGCCGATCTCCGAGGTCGTCTCGGAAGGCAATGTCGGCCTGATGCAGGCGGTCAAGCGGTTCGAGCCCGAGAAGGGTTTTCGTCTCGCCACCTACGCCATGTGGTGGATCAAGGCCTCGATTCAAGAGTACATTCTGCGTTCCTGGTCGCTCGTGAAAATGGGCACCACCGCGAACCAGAAGAAGCTGTTCTTCAACCTGCGCAAGGCGAAGAGCAAGATCTCCGCGCTGGACGAGGGTGATCTCCACCCCGACCAGGTGAAGCTGATTGCCAAGCGCCTCGGCGTGACGGATCAGGACGTGGTCGACATGAACCGCCGCCTCGGCGGCGACGCGTCACTCAACGCGCCGATCCGCGACGACGGTGAAGCCGGCGAATGGCAGGACTGGCTGGTCGATAACTCGCCCAACCAGGAAGCCGTAATGGCCGAGCACGAGGAGTTCGATCACCGCCGGCAGGCGCTGAACGGCGCCATCGGTGTGCTCAACCCGCGCGAACGCCGCATCTTCGAGGCGCGGCGGCTGGCGGAAGAGCCGATGACGCTGGAAGACCTCGCCGCCGAGTTCGGCGTCTCGCGCGAACGCGTGCGGCAGATCGAGGTCCGCGCTTTCGAAAAGGTGCAGTCGGCCGTCAAGGGCACGATTGCCCGGCAAGAAGCCAAGCAGGAAGCTGCTCTCGAAGCCGCGCACTGACCGCGCAGCCGAGGTAACTGATAACGAAAGCCGGCGGCAACGCCGGCTTTTTGTTTTTGGAAATGCGCCACGCCTCGTCGATGTCGTCCCCGCGAACGCGGGGACCCATACGCCGCGGCAGTCATGAGGTAGGCAGTGTTCTTTGCCTGCTGTCGTCGCAACAATGGACGTTGGTGGTTATGGGTCCCCGCGTTCGCGGGGACGACGGAGATGAGAGGCCGCTCCCACCGTCCCCTACTCGCCCCACTCCCGCGCCATCTTTGCGAGTGCGCAGCCCTCGCAATAGCGGGCGTCCTTGAAGTCGATCCAGTTATGCGCATAGACGCGCTCGAGCGGAATGCCGTAACGGGCGCGCAGCACCTTCACGAGAGTTCGCCACGCTTCGATTTGCGCCTCCGTCGGACCGCGGGTCACGTCGGGAAAATTGCCGGCGAATTCGACGCCGACCGAATTGTTGCCGACCACCTGCCGATAGGTCGGCCCGTTGTCGATATATTTGTTGTCGTTGCGGTTCGCGCCGTCGCCATGGGTCGGCACCAGATGTTCGGCGACCGCCCAGTACACGGTGCCGTCGGTTTCAACCCAGACCATGACGCCGCGGCGGGTCGGGTTCTTCGACTGCGCCAGCGCGCCGCCCCGCGCCGAGCCCGCCGGGCCTTCGGTCTGGTGCACGATGATGTTGCGCCAGGGATGGGCCTTTGAAAGCTCGCCCCATGGCGCCAGCCACACCATCTTCAGGCCGGGAATATCCGGCGTGCCCGACGAGCGCGCGATCGTCGCGAGGCCGGGCGTTTGCGCGGAGGCGGATACGGGAAATGCGAGGACGCAAAGCACCAACGCAAGCAAACGAGGATTCATATCTCAAGCCCCGGTGACGGGCCTGAATAACATGGTCGGCCCTTGTTTGACGCGTTTTCTTCACGCGAACCGGTAGCCACTTCGCTCGAAAACGCTTTAGGCGCGTTTGCGCAGGGCCATATCCGCCATCCCGGATGTTGCGGGTTCGGGCGCCAGCGGCGGCGCCGGGTCGTAGGTCGCAAAGCCGTTCCGGCCGGCCTTCTTGGCGTCGTAGAGCGCGTGATCTGCAGCCGCGATCAGGCGATCGGGAAACGCCCCCATCTCGCGGCTCCATTGCGCGACGCCGATCGAGACCGCGATCGGAATATCGTTGCCGGTGCATTGCTCGGCATCCGCACGACAAACCTCCAGCACGCGGCGCGCGATCATGGCGCCCTCGCGCAGCGTCGAGGACGGCAGCACGATGCAGAATTCGTCGCCGCCGGTCCGCGCCAGCATGTCGCCGGGCCGCAGCCGGGTCTGCGCCATCAGGGTGAAATGCTGCAGGCAGGCGTCGCCGGCGGCGTGGCCGTGGGTATCGTTGATGCTCTTGAAGCCGTCGAGGTCGATCACCAGCAGCGCAAAGGGCTGGCCGCCGCGCTCGGAGCGCGCGCATTCTTCCGTGAGGCGCTGCAGCAGATACCGGCGGTTGCCGACGCCGGTGAGATCGTCGAGCAGCGCGAGATCCGCGACCTCGTTGCGCAGGCGGTCCATCGCCATCAGCAGGAAGCCGAAATTCAGCGACATCGACAGGAACACCAGCACCAGTATGACCACCGACTGCACCGGGCTGAAATGCATGTAGGAGAAGCTGCCGCCCATGCCCGTGACCGCGCCGAGCAATCTGACGGCGAGAATGCCGAGGATGATAATGGTGACGACACCAGCCAGGCGGGCGCCGGGATTGACGCGGCCCTCATGCGGGGTCAGCAACAGCTTCAGGCTCAGCACCATCGGCAGCGCCTGGGCAATGGTAAAGACAGTCATCCGAGCCGGCACGCTGTCATGGACGAAGATGAAGAAGGACAGGCCGGCAAAGCCGAGCCCGGTGGTGAGCAGCGTGTTGCGCCACGAAACCGGGCGGTCGAAAAATTTTTGAATCCCCATCGATGCGAGGCAGATCGCCAGGATCAGCGCGGTGCCGGCAAACAGCAGCGGCACCAGCGTATCCGGCAACACGACGCGCAGCATCGCCATCGCGGCACCGGCCGCCGCTGTGAATGCCGAGCCGGTCCAGAACCGCGCGGCCTCAAACGACGGATAGCTCCGGATCACGTAGCCCCAGATCAGGCCCAGCGCCAGAAAGTTGATGACGAACACCGTCCACAGTGTCGGAACGCTCAGCATCGCGCACGCGGGACGCGCAACGTCCCGTCTCCCCAGTTGTCTGACAGACCTCGCAAGGCCCTCGCCTCGCGGCTCCCTCGACGACAATCCCCGTTGTCTTGCGGGACAAGGTGCATCCGCGCGGCTTAACGGACTCTCACCAGTGCCCCGCAATCCGCGCCGTGGTTTTAAATTGATGAAGAGCACCGACGTTCGGGCATCGTTAAGCATGACCGGCGCGATGCTGACGGCGCCGACTTGCGGCGTTTCGGTGAAAAATCGCATCAAAATGCATAACAACTGTGGATAACGCGATGACAACGCCATGACGGCACGCGGCAGCAGCCTGCGAATCTGCTGGGATCATGCACGAGGATGTTGCGAGGCTGGCCCTCCGCCAAGCATGCCTCGGTGTCGCGTTCAATCCATGAAAACCTTGAGAGGATACTATGGCTAAGAAAGCGAAGAAGGCGAAAAAGGCGAAGGCGAAGAAGGCCAAGAAGTCGAAGAAGAAGTGAATTTCGGCCCGGGTGGAGTGCTCAGCTCCGCCCGGGCTCCCAACTCCGGGTCAAGTTTTGGAGAATGGCGGGCCGCGGGTCCGCCTTTTTCATTCTGGTAAGCGCGAACGCGTAGCCTGGATGGAACGCCTACCGCTCTGCCAGCGCCAGCTTGGCGCCGAGCGCGGCGAAGCCGGCGGCAAAGCTGCGGCGCAGCCAGGCCATCGCCTTCGGCCTTGTGATGACGCGGTCGCGCAGCGAGGCTGCGAACAGGCCGTAGAGGGCGAACACCGCAAATGTCATCGCCATGAAGGCTGCGCTCAATTCCAGCATGCGGCCTAACGGATGCGCCTCGTCGACCGCGACGAACTGCGGCAGGAAGGCCAGGAAGAAGATCGAGAGCTTTGGATTGAGGATGTTGATCAGGATCCCGGTCACGATAACGCGACGGCTGGAGCGGGTGGCGGCGGCCGGGCTGGTGTCGATCGCAAGCGCCCCGCTCTCGCGCAGCGCCTGCCAGGCCATGTAGAGCAGATAGACCACGCCGCACCATTTCAGCGCCGCGAATGCCAACGCACTGGTGTGCAGCACCGCGGCGAGCCCGAGCATGGCGGCCAGCATATGCGGCAGGATGCCGAGCGTGCAGCCGAAGGCCGCGGCGATGCTTGGCCGCGCGCCCAGCGAGAGCGCCACCGCCAGCGTGTAGAGCACGCCGGTGCCGGGGGACGCGACCACGATCAGCGAGGTCAACAGGAACGACAGCGTCATGCCCTGCCATTAGCACGGCGGCCTCCGGCGTGGAAGCTCGGCCGCCGCTCACTGACGCGCGCGCGGCTCGCCGGGGTGCTGCCGTGCATAGATCATCCGCTCCGCCTCGCGGATCACATCGAGCGGCGCCCACGGCTTGGACCAGAACTGGACGCCGTCGGGCAATTCCTGATGCAGCGGTTTGCCCGAGGTGACGATCACCCCCATCTCGGGATTGTACTTCCTGGCGATGTGCGCGAGCTCGACCCCGTCCATGTTACCGGCGAGCTGCACGTCGGTCAGCATTAACACCAGATCGCCGGCCACGCGTTCCAGAACAAGCTCGGCCGCCTCCGCGCTTTCGCATTCGATGACATCGACTTCGCTTTCCTCCAGCAGCAGGCAGATCATATCGCGCTGCATCGGATCGTCTTCGACAACGAGCGCGGTCGCGCGAAATGGTTTTGATTGTCCCATATGAGCCTCCTTGGATCGCGTCGGTCGAGAACGTCATTTCTGTCGGGTAATCGACACTAAGCGCGGAAACCGCTTTATGGTTCAGTTCCAATTTGCAAAAGTTGCGGGAACCCGCCCGTTTTATTTCAATGGAGTTTCAACATGACTGCGATATCCGGAAACGCGGCCGCCGTGACCGGCGCCGCCAGCGGTATCGGCCGCGCGCTCGCGTTCGAGCTGGCCGCGCACGGCTGCGACCTCGCGCTGGCCGACCGGGACGAAGCGGGGTTGCAGCAGGTGGCCGCCGAGATCGGCAAGGCGGGCAAGCGCACCATCACGACGCACCGCGTCGATGTCGGCGAGCCGGCGCAGATACAGGAATTTGCGAGCGCGGCGGTTGCCGCCCATCCCCGGCTCAACATCGTCATCAACAATGCCGGCGTCGCCCTGCTCGGCGCCTTCAACGAGGTCGACCAGGCGCAGATGGAGTGGCTGATCAACATCAATTTCTGGGGCGTGGTGCACGGCACGCGCGCCTTCCTGCCGCATCTTTCGCAACAGCGCGAGGCGCATATCGTGAACCTCTCCTCGATCTTCGGCATCGTCGCCCCGCCCGGCCAGACCGCGTATTGCGCGGCCAAGTTTGCGGTGCGCGGCTTTTCGGAAGGCCTGCGGCATGAGCTTGCGATGGCGAACAGCCCGGTGAAGCTCTCGGTGGTGCATCCAGGCGGCGTCTTGACCAACATCGTGCGCAACTCCCGCGCCGGAAGCGGCATCACCGACAATGCCCGCCGCGCCGAATCGATCGACCGCTTTGACGCGATCGCCAAGACCACGCCGCCCGTGGCCGCACAACGCATCATCGCCGGCATCGAGAAAAACCAGCCGCGCATCCTTATCGGCAACGACGCGAAGTTCATGGATTTGCTGCAACGGTTTCGCCCGGCGACCTATTGGGCGGTGCGGGCGAAGCGGATCGAGCGGATGGGCGCGCAGGCGGGGAAGTGAGGTTGAGGTCGCGCGCGACCTATCAAATGTCGTCCCTGCCTAGTGCGCAATTGCGCACGGGCGCAGGGACCCATACGCCGCGGCGCTGATTGGGCAACGAGCCGTCTACCGTTCGTGTGCACATCAGACATCACGCGGTATGGGTCCCTGCGTTCGCAGGGACGACGGCCAGCAATGGGGGAGGGAGCGCACCGTGCGTGCGGCGCTGGTTATCTTCCCACCAGCCTGTCGGCAAAATATCCGATCGTCTTGCGGTAGATCGTGGCTCTGTTCCACTCGCGCATCGCTTCGAAATTCGCACTCCCCTCGCCATAGGGCGCGCCGGCCTTGAAGCCGCTCACGTGCAATAGGTTCGCGGTGGAGGCGAGCACATCGGGCACGCTGTGGCGCAAATCGACGTGGCCGTTGCCGTCGAAGTCGACGCCGTACTTGATGTAGGACGACGGCAGGAATTGCGTCTGGCCGATTTCGCCGGCGAAGGCGCCGATCAGATCGCGCAAGGGGAGATCGCCGCGTTGCACGATCTTGAGCGCGGCGAGCAATTCGCCCTGGAACAGTTCGGTGCGGCGGCAATCATGCGCCATGGTGGCGAGCGTGCGGATGACCGGCATCTTGCCGATGTCGCCCTTGCCGTAATCCGACTCGAGCCCCCAGATCGCGACGATGATCTGCGGCGGCACGCCGAACTTCTGCTCGATGCGCGCCAGCAATGATGCGTGCCGCTGCAGCATCTGCCGGCCGATGTTGATGCGCCCGGGGCCGACGCGGGTCGAGACATATTGCTCGAATGTCTTGTTGAAGGTGCCGCGCTGGCGCCGGTCGAAGGCGAGCACTGCGGGATCCTGCGTCACGCCCGAAAGCGCCTGGCTGATCACGGCCTGCGAAACGCCGGCGGCCGCCGCCTCCTGCGACATCGCCGCCACGAAGGTGTTGAAATCGCCGCCGCAGCGGGCGGCGTAGGTAGGGGTGGAGCAGATGACGGCGCCGACAAGAATGGCCCAACGAAATATGCGCATGCGAATTCCTTGTTAATTCTCGGGGCGATCATGCCATGGGAAAATAAAGCGCGGCAGTGCTTGTTGGGTTCGACCCGAACTTCGTCGTCCCTGCGAAAGCAGGGACCCATACGCCGCGGCCGACATTGGTAAAGCGAGCCGGTTGACGACCTCGTTTGAACAATTGGCGCCTGGGGTTATGGGTCCCTGCTTTCGCACTAGTTGATTCGCACATCTTTGAGGGTCTCCCACGCCGATGCCACGCCCAAGA
>NZ_LLXX01000021.1:41695-89734 GCF_001440405.1 Bradyrhizobium valentinum | reverse complement strand
ACAGATGCCTCTATCTACACCGATTCCATCAACCCAATCTCCCGGGACCAAACACGCACGCAGGGGCCCATAACCACCGCTCTGAATGTTGAAGCGAGCTGGAGCCCCAGTTACGTATAACCACAAACATTTGTGGTTATGGGTCCCTGCGTTCGCAGGGACGACACCTTTGTTATTGTGACGCGTGTGGCCGCTTTCTTAAAGCCTTTCCACGATCGTCACGTTGGCCATGCCGCCGCCTTCGCACATGGTCTGCAGGCCGTAGCGCTTACCCCGCTGCTTGAGCGCGTTGACCAGCGTGGTCATCAGCTTGGTGCCGGAGCCGCCGAGCGGATGGCCGAGCGCGATCGCGCCGCCATTGACGTTGAGCCGTTCCGGATCGGCGCCTGTCGTCTGCAGCCACGCCACCGGCACAGCGGCGAAGGCCTCGTTGACCTCGAACAGGTCGATGTCGTCGATCGACATGCCGGCCTTCTCCAGCGCCCGCCTGGTAGCGTGCAGCGGCGCATCCAGCATGATGACGGGATCGCCGCCCATCATGGTCATATGATGGATGCGCGCCAGCGGCTTTACGCCGAGCGACTTCAGGCCGCGTTCGTTGACGACCAGGACGCCGGAGGCTCCATCGCAGATCTGGCTGGCGCTGGCGGCGGTATGCTTGCCGTTCTCGGCGATCAGCTTGACGCCCTTGATGCCGTCGAGGCTGGCGTCAAAGCGGATGCCTTCGTCGATATGGTGGGTATCGGTCGTATTGTCGGCGCGGGTGATCTGCAGCGGAACGATCTCGTCCCTGAACTTGCCGGCTTGGGTCGCGGCGATGGCGCGCTGGTGGCTATTGTAGGAATACTCGTCGAGCTGGTCCTTGGAGAGCCCGTACTTCTCCGCCATCATTTCCGCGCCGGTGAACTGGCTGAACATGATGTTCGGGTATTTCTTCTCGATGCCCGGACTCTTGTAGTGGCCAAAACCGTTCTTGGCGGGGAGCTGCGAGGCAAGGCCCATCGGCACGCGCGTCATCGATTCCACGCCGGCGGCGATCACGATGTCCATCGAGCCGGCCATCACCGCCTGCGCCGCGAAATGCAGCGCCTGCTGCGACGAGCCGCACTGGCGGTCGACTGAGGTGGCGGGCACGCTCTCGGGAAGCTTTGAGGCCATCACCGCGTTGCGGGCGATGTTGTTGGACTGCTCGCCGGCCTGCATCACGCAGCCCATGATCACGTCCTCGATCTGGGCGGGATCAACCTTGGTGCGGTCGACCAGCGAATCCAGCACAGAAGCGGCAAGGTCGGCCGGGTGCCAGCTCGCCAGACGTCCCCCCTTGCGGCCACCCGCGGTGCGTGCGGCGGCGACGATATAGGCCTCGGCCATGTCTGTTCTCCCTTGGATTGTTATGGATGGCGTTTGATGGATTGGCCGGATTTAAGGGGCACTGCGGGATTTAGTCAATCAATCAATTAACTCTTGAGTGCAGCCGCGGCATGCGCTTATGTGCGACCCGGATTTCCGGCAGGCAGTGATGGCATCGCAATTGAATACCAGCGTACCGACGAGGCTTCCGGGCGGCAAAAATACCACCGCCGAGAAGTTGCTTGTCGCGGCGAGCGAACTGATGATCGAGCGCGCGTCGATCGAAGTGTCGCTTTCGGACATTGCGCAGAAATCCGGCGTCAACGCCGCACTGGTGAAATATCATTTCGGCAACAAGGACGGGCTGTTGCTGTCGCTGTTGGCGCGGGATGCCGCGACCGAGATGTCGGGGCTCGAATACCTGATCAACCAGCCGATCTCGCCGACCGCCAAGCTGCGCCTGCATATTGGCGGCATCATCCGTGCCTATCACCAGTTCCCCTATATGAACCGGCTGATCCACTATCTCCTGCATGAGAGCAGCGCTGAAGCCGCCGACGAAGTCTCGAAATTCTTCGTCGCGCCGCTATTGGACTTTCACCGCCGCCTGCTCGCCGAAGGCGTCAAGGCCGGTGAATTCCGCGATATCGATCCGGTGCTGTTCTACACCAGCCTGATCGGCGCCTGCGATCACCTGTTCTTCGGCCGCCACGCGATGTCGCGCGCGACCGGCGTCGGTCCCGTCACCGACGACGTCTGCCGCGAATATATCAAGCACATGGAAGCACTGATCTGCGGTGGAATGCTGAATGGGCGACTGGCGAGTAGCGAATAGCGAATGGACGACCATTCGCTATTCCCTGTTCGCCAGATCTAGAGAAGAAAACATCCAAGGAAAGGTCCTCTAAAATGCAGTTGCAAGACGTTGCCGTTCTCATCACCGGCGGTGGTTCGGGCCTCGGTGCCGCGACCGCCCGCGCCATGGCCGCCAAGGGCGCGAAAATCGGCGTGATAGACCAGAACAAGGAAAACGCCGAAAAGGTCGCCGCCGAAGTAAAGGGCGTCGCGCTGCACGCCGACGTCACCGACGAGGAAGCCATCAAGGCGGCGATTGCGAAAGCCGAAGCCGCGCACGGCATCGCCCGGGTGCTGATGAACTGCGCCGGCATCGGCGGATCGCAGCGCACCGTCGGCAAGGACGGCGTCTATCCGCTGGCAAAATTCGTCCGCATCATCAATGTCAATCTGATAGGCACCTTCAACGTGCTGCGCCTGTTCGCCGAGCGCCTCGCCACCGCGCCGCCGATCGGCGAGGAGCGCGGCGTTGCCATCAACACCGCTTCCGTCGCGGCCTATGAAGGCCAGATCGGCCAGATCGCCTATTCGGCCTCGAAGGGTGGCGTCGTCGGCCTCACCCTGCCGGCAGCGCGCGATCTCGCCAGCCTCAAGATCCGCGTCAACACCATCGCGCCCGGCCTGTTCCTGACGCCGCTCTTGATGGGCCTGAACGAAGAGGCCCGCAAGAGCTTAGGGGCCCAGGTGCCGCATCCGGCCCGCCTCGGCGATGCTTCGGAGTACGGCGCGCTGGCGGTTCACATCGTCGAGAACCCGATGCTCAACGGCGAGACCATCCGTCTCGACGGCGCGATCCGCATGGCGCCGCGGTAGGGCACGCACTACCGTCGTCCCCGCGAAAGCGGGGACCCATACTCCGCGGCGGCTCTTGTTGCAGAAGGTCTCTGCCACCATGCCTCTTCGATACGACACGGCGTATGGGTCCCGGCTCGCGCTTCGCTTGGCCGGGACGACGATGGATGGGAGATCCGCGTGACTCAACCGCTCTTGATCGAACACCATGACGGCGTCGACCGGGTCACGCTCGACCGGCCTGCCTTTCTCGAAAAGCGAAAGCCTGTCTATATCAGGCGCTGACGACAAGATCCGCAAAGGACAAAAATTCCGGGAGACGCAATATGAGTGGGAGTGCTGCGCAGTGTTGACCAAGCCGGCCTTTCGCAAGATCGAATGGCTGGCGCGTGACATCGCGGTCGAGCGTCGTCCTGATGGCGTCATCATCCTGAAGTCGCGCATCCCACTAAAGGCTTACGAGAAGCATATTCCGGCATCGCTTTCGAAATGGGCCAAGCAAGCGCCCGAGCGCATCTGGCTGGCGCAACGCGGCGGCCCGGACCGGCAATGGCGGAAAGTCTCCTACGGCGAAGCCAAGCGCATCGTCGACGCCCTGACGCAGGGTCTGCTCAATCTCGGCCTTGCCGAAGGCAGGCCCGTTGCGATCCTGTCGGGCAATTCGATCGAGCACGCGCTGATGACGCAGGCCGCGATGCAGGCGCGGCTACCGGCGGCGCCGGTGTCGCCGGCCTATTCGCTGATGAGCCAGGATCATCTCAAGCTCAAATACCTCTTCAACCTGATCAAGCCTGCGGTCGTGATGGTGCAGGACGGGCCGACCTTCGAGAAGGCGCTGAAAGCGATCGACCTGACCGGCGTCACCGTCGTTCACGTCGCGCGTCCCTGTGAGGGCGTCAAGAGCGTGTCCTTTGCCGATCTCGCCGCAACGCCGGTGACGAACGCGGTCGAGGAGTCGATTGCGAAAATTACGCCTGACACCATCGGCAAGCTGCTGTTCACCTCAGGCTCGACCGGCATGCCGAAGGCCGTCATCAACACGCAGGAGATGATGTGCGCCAATGCGGCGATGATGATGCAGGTGCGGCCGCGCGATCCCAACGGGCCGCTCGCGACCGTGCTGGACTGGATGCCGTGGAATCACACCATGGGCGGCAATGCTGCGTTCCATCCGATCCTGGTCGATGGCGGTACGCTCTACATCGACGATGGCCGGCCGATGCCCGGCCAGTTCGAAGAGACCATCCGTAACCTGCGCGAAGTGTCTCCGACCTATTATGCCAACGTGCCGGCCGGCTATGCAGCGCTGGCGGCCGCGATGGAGAAGGACGACGCGCTGTGCCGCAGCTTCTTCAAGAATCTTTCCGTCATGGCCTATGGCGGCGCGCGGCTGCCGGATGATCTCTATGACCGCATGCAGGCGCTGGCGGTGAAAACCACCGGCGAGCGCATCGTCTTCTACACCGGCTGGGGCTCGACCGAGACCGCGCCGACCTCGACCGGCACCTACTGGGACACCGAGCGCGTCGGCCTGATCGGCCTGCCATTCCCCGGTGTTGAGTTGAAGATGGTGCCGTGCGGCTCGAAGTACGAGCTGCGATTGCGCGGCATCAACGTCACGCCGGGCTATTTCGGCCAGCCGGAATTGACCAAGAAGATGTTCGACGAGGAAGGCTTTTATTGCATCGGCGATGCCGGCGTCTTCGTCGATGACAATGATCCGCTCCAGGGCATTATCTTCGCCGGCCGCGTAGTCGAGGACTTCAAGCTTACGACCGGCACCTTCGTCCATGTCGGCTCGCTGCGCACCGATGCGATCGCGGCCGCCACGCCGGTGGTGCACGACGCGCTGGTCACGGGGCAGGATCGTCCGTTCATCGGGCTGCTCGCCTGGCCCAATTTGCACGCCTGCCGGCAGATAACAGGCAATCCCGATGCGACGTTTGAGGATGTGGTCCGGCATCCCCAAGTGATCGACTGCCTGAAGCGCGGGCTGGAGGCGCACAACGCGTCCGCCACCGGCAGCAGCATGCGGATCGCGCGCGCCATGCTGATGGCCGAGCCGCCATCGATCGACGGCAACGAACTCACCGACAAGGGCTACATCAATCAGCGCGCCGGCCTCGAACGCCGCGCCGCGCTGGTGGAGAAGCTCTACGCCGATCAGCCGGGAGAGGATGTGATTGTGCTGCAATGAGAACGACGCTCCATCGTCGTCCCCGCGAACGCGGGGACCCATACGCCGAGGCCTATCGATGTCAGGTTGGAGCCAATACCGGATAAAACACAAAGGCCGGTGGTTATGGGTCCCCGCGTTCGCGGGGACGACGAGATAAAGAAATACACCACACACAACGCGAGTAACACGCCATGAACTTCGATTTCTCCGACGAACAAAAACAGATGCGCGACGCGGCGAGGAAGTTTCTCGCCGAGAAGTGCCCGCCGAAGGCCGTGCGCGAGGTGCTCGACGGCAAGGCGGCGTATGACAAGCAGTTGTGGAAGGGGCTCGCTGAGATGGGCTTCCTCGGCGTCGCGATCCCGGAACAATTCGGCGGTGCGGGCGCGGGCCATCTCGAACTCTGCGTGATCGCGGAGGAAATGGGCCGCGCGAACGCGCCGGTGCCGTTCTCGTCAACCGTCTACCTCGCCGCCGAAGCGCTGCTGCTGGCAGGCTCCGACGCGCAGAAGCAGAAATGGCTGCCGAAGATCGCGAGCGGCGAGGCGATCGGCACGCTGGCGCTGTTCGAGGGCAAGGGCAATCCGTCGCCGAAGGCGATCAAGCTGCAGGCGTCCGGCGGCACGCTCAGTGGCGTGAAGAAGCCGGTGCCGGATGGTGCGATCGCCGATTTCGCCGTCGTCGCCGCGCGCACCGGTTCGACCGGGCGCGATTCAGACATCTCGCTGTTCCTGGTCGATCTGAAGGCCGGCGGCGTCGAAGCGAAGTCGCTGACCAATATCGATCCGACCCGGGGCCAGGCCGAACTCACGTTCAAGAACGCCAAGGCCGAGCCGCTGGGAGCAGCCGGCGACGGCTGGAGCATCCTGACCCAGGTGCTCGACCGCGCCGCCGTGCTGCTCGCGTTCGAGCAGGTGGGCGGCTCCGACCGCGCACTCGAAATGGGCCGCGATTATGCGCTCGACCGTATCGCCTTCGGCCGCCCGATCGGCTCGTTCCAGGCCGTGAAGCACATTCTCGCCGACATGTATGTCTCGGCAACGCTGGCGCGCTCCAACTGTTACTACGGCGCCTGGGCGCTCTCGACCAACGCGTCGGAACTGCCGGAAGCCGCCGCCGCTGCGCGCATCAGCGCGACGCAGGCGTTCCAGCACTGCTCCAAGAACAATATCCAGGTTCATGGCGGCATGGGCTTCACCTGGGAGTTCGACTGCCACATGTACTACCGCCGCGCCAATGCCACCGCGCTGACGCTCGGCAGCCTGTCGTACTGGGAAGATCAATTGATCGACCGCATGCGCAAGAAGAACGCGGCGTGAGCTTGTGAACGTCATTCCGGGGCGATGCGAAGCATCGAACCCGGAATCTCGAGATTCCGGATCGACCCGCTTCGCGGCTCGTCCGGAATGACGGACGAGAGGATGGAACAGATGAACTTCGACGACACTCCGCAGGAAGCCGCGTTCCGCGCCGAGGCCCGTGCATGGATACAAGCCAACGCGCCGAAGCAATATGAGGAAGAACTTCGAAAGTCCTCGCTCGGCCGAACCGTCCTCAAGGACGCCAACATTCTCGAGGTCGCAAAGGCCTGGCAGAAGAAGAAAGCCGATGCCGGCTGGGCTTGCCTGCATTGGCCAAAGGAATACGGCGGCCGGGGATCATCGCCGATCGAGCGCGTGATCTGGCAGCAGGAGGAGGGGCCGTTCGGCAAGCTCTCCGGCATGTTCATCATCGGTCACGGCATGTGCGGGCCGACCATGATGGCGTTCGCCGGGGAGGAGCAGAAGCGGAAGTACCTCCCGCCGCTGGCCTCCGGCGAGAAGGTCTGGTGCCAGTTGTTCTCTGAACCCGCCGGCGGCTCCGACGTGGCGGGCTTGCGCACCCGCGCCGAGAAGAAGGGCGACGACTGGATCATCAACGGCCAGAAGATCTGGACCTCGGGCGCGCACTATTCCGATTACGGCATCCTGCTGACGCGCACCGATCCGACCGTGCCGAAGCACAAGGGCCTCACCATGTTCTTCCTGGACATGAAGAGCCCGGGCGTCGAGGTGCGGCCGATCAAGCAGGCCAGCGGCCAGTCCGACTTCAACGAGGTCTACTTTACCGATGTAAAGATTCCGGATTCGCAGCGCCTCGGCGCGGTCAATGACGGCTGGAACGTCTCGCTGACCACGCTGATGAACGAGCGCATGTCGATCGGCGCGGGCGTTTCGACCGGCTTCCCGGAACTGTTCGACTTCTGCAACAGTCTGATGCTGGAAGATGGACCCGCGATCGAGGATCGCAACGTTCGCTCGAAGCTTGCGAACTATGCGGTGAAGGCCAGCGGCCTCAGATACACCAGCATGCGCGCGATCTCGGCGCTGTCGAAGGGCGAGCGCCCGGGTCCGGAAAACTCCATCGGCAAATTGGTGGCGGGATCGATGGTCCAGGAAGTCGCGATGTACGCGCTCGACCTGCAGGGTGCCGCCGGCGTGCTGAGCGGGCCCGAAGACGCCGAGGTCGCCGGCAAATTCCAGGCGATGCTGCTGCGTGCGCCCGGCACCCGCGTCGAAGGCGGCACTGACGAAATCATGCGCAACATCATCGCCGAGCGCGTGCTCGGTCTGCCCGGCGACATCAGGGTCGACAAGGACGTGCCGTTCAACAAGATCCCGACCAAGGGAAGAGCGTAGAATGAAGACCCTCATCCTGAGGAGCGGCACCTTCGCCGCGTCTCGAAGGATGAAGGCCCGGCTGGTGGCCTCATGGTTCGAGACGCGCGTTCCGCGCTCCTCACCATGAGGATTGAGATGAATGCAAGATTAGAAACGTAAGAGGTCCGCCATGAACTTCGACGATACCCCGCAGGAAGCGGAGTTCCGTAGCCTTGCCCGAAAATGGATCGACGCCAATGCGCCGAAGCAATATGAGGCGGAGCTGTCAAAATCCTCGCTCGGCCGCATCCGCCTGGAGAAGGAAGAGATCGTCGATGTCGGCAAGGCCTGGCAGAAGAAGAAGGCCGAGGGCGGCTGGGCCTGCCTGCATTGGCCGAAGGAATATGGCGGCCGCGGCGCGACCCCGATCGAGAAGGTGATCTGGCAGCAGGAAGAGGGCGTCTACGGCAAGCTGACGCAGCCGTTCCAGATCGGCGAGGGCATGTGCGGCCCGACCGTGATGGCGTTCGGCAGCGAGGAGCACAAGCGCCATTATCTGCCGAAGCTCGCTTCCGGCGAACACATCTGGTGCCAGCTCTTCTCCGAGCCGGCTGGCGGCTCCGACGTTGCGGGCCTGCGCACGCGCGCGGAGAAGAAGGGCGACAACTGGATCGTCAACGGCCAGAAGACCTGGACCTCGGGCGCGCATTATTCCGACTACGGTCTGCTGATCACCCGCACCGATCCTAATGTGCCAAAGCACAAGGGCCTGACGATGTTCTTTCTCGACATGAAGAGCAAGGGCGTCGAGGTGCGGCCGATCAGGCAGGCCAACGGCATGCAGGAGTTCAATGAGGTCTATTTCACCGACGTCGTGATTCCCGATCATCAGCGCCTCGGCGCGGTCGGCGACGGCTGGAACGTATCGCTGACCACGCTGATGAACGAGCGCATGTCGATCGGCTCGCGGCTCGCGACCGGCTTTCCCGAGATGTTCGAGTTCTGCTCGAACCTGATGACGGATGACGGGCTCGCGATCGACGATCCCGCGACGCGCTCGAAGCTTGCGAGCTGGGCGGTGAAGGCGAGCGGGCTGAAATACACCAGCTACCGCGCGATCTCCTCGCTCTCGAAGGGCGAGCGGCCGGGTCCGGAAAACTCCATCGGCAAGCTGGTCTCGGGCTCGATGCTGCAGGACATCGCGACTTATGCGATGGATCTGCAGGGCGCGGCCGGCGCGCTCACCGGCGCGGACGAGGAAGCGGCGCGTGGCCAGTTCCAGCAGATGCTGCTGTCCTCGCCCTCGATGCGCATCGCCGGCGGTACCGACGAGATCCTGCGCAACATCATAGCCGAGCGCGTGCTGGGCCTGCCCGGCGATATCCGCGTCGACAAGGACGTGCCGTTCAACAAGATCCCGACCAAGGGGCGGTGACCATGGATGCTGTGGCGAAGGCGAGTTGCACGACGGAAGATCGCATCGGCGTGCTCGAAGAGCTCCTGAACGAGCGCTATTCCGTGCGCGCGTTCCTGCCGCAGGAAGTGCCGCGCGAGACCATCGAGCACATCCTCAAGGTGGCGCAGCGCACGGCGTCATGGTGCAACAGCCAGCCATGGCAGGTGCTGATCGCAAGCGGCGAAGCCAAGGAGAAGTTTCGCAAGGCGATTTATGCCGAGGCCGCGTCCGGCGCGAAGGACGATCATGATTTCACGCCGCCGCGCGAATATCTCGGCGTCTATCTCGAACGCCGGCGCGAGAGCGGCTTCCAGCTCTACAACACGCTCGGCATCATCAGAGGCGACAAGATGGCCTATGCGAAGCAGGCGCTGGAGAACTACAATTTCTTCGGTGCCCCGCATGTCGCTGTTATCCACACCGACGAGCCGCTCGGCATCTACGGCGCGGTCGATTGCGGCGCCTATGTCTCCAATTTCATGCTCGCGGCGCAGGCGCTCGGTCTCGGCACGATTCCGCAGGCCGCTCTCGCCCGGCATTCCGGGCTGATCCGGCGGCACTTCAATCTCGCCGACGATCGCTGCGTGGTCTGCGGCATTTCCTTCGGCTATGCCGACCACGCCCACAAGGTCAACAGCTACCGCACCTCGCGGGCGAGCGTGGCGGAGACCGTGACCTTTGTGGAAGAATAGATCATTGGACAGGGCTCGCGTGAACTCCTACGCCTTGCAATGCGGTCAATAGGTCCATTGCGTTGAACGGCTTTGTGAGAATCTGCAGACGGCCCACATCTGCGAAACGACCTCGGACGCCCGCGTCGGCATAGCCGGTTGCCAAGATGATCGGCATATCCGGATGCAAGGTCCGGATCTCCGCGACCAACTCGTCGCCGGGTCTGTCCGGAAGCCCGAGGTCGACGATCGCTCCAACCAGACCGTCGCCATCGGCTCGAATCTTTGCGACGGCTTCCCTGAAATTGCCGGCGACGTCCGCCGAAAGTCCCCACTCTGCGAGCATATCCGTGACGAATGCATGCAGCAGGGGTTCGTCCTCGACGACGAGAACACGGGCGCCCGCATGCTCATTAGCGAGATTACTGTCAAGAAGCTCGCGTACCCGCCCCGCCAGCGCAGAAAACGAAAAAGGCTTATTGAGCAATTCGACACCCCGGTCAAGCCGACCCTCATGGACGAGAGCACCTGCGGCGTACGCCGTTGTGATGAGAACTCTCAAGGATGGATGAATCGACTGGGCTTGGTCGCCAAGGCTCTTTCCGTCCATTTCGCCTGGCAGTCCGAGATCGGTGAACAACAGGGCAATGCCGGGTTCTCGTTGAAGGATGCTGAGCGCTGTGACTGCATCAGCAGCTTCGTGCACGAGATAGCCAAGTTCACGCAAGCTACTGACGGTGTAATTGCGTACATCGTCCTCGTCTTCGACAACAAGGATGGTCTCGCCTGGTCGAGCAACCGGAAGCTGCCGTGGCGCCTCCTGCTTGGTTTGCTCCATTTGAGAGGACGGTAAGCGGGATGGGGTAGCCGCCGGCAGAAAGATCTTGACCGTAGTGCCAGCGTTCGGCTGGCTGGCAAGGCTGACGTGGCCGCCACTCTGTCTTACGAAGCCGTAAACTTGACTGAGGCCAAGGCCCGTCCCGCGCCCGTCGTTCTTGGTCGTGAAGAACGGCTCGAATACATGGTTGAGTACCTCGGGGGTCATGCCCATCCCGGAATCGATGACTGAAATAACCACATGAGGGCCATCTGCGATCTCACCATCGGCGATAGAACGATCTGCGTCTGCCACTTCAACATTGGCCGCTTCCAAAATCAGCTTGCCGCCGAGGGGCATTGCATCTCGCGCGTTGACCGCGAGATTCAAAATGGCGGCTTCCAGCTCGGTTGGATCGACTTCTATCCTCCACAGGTCCACGGCGATGTTCGCTTGAACGTTGATCTTTTCTCCGAGTGTACGTTGAAGCAAATCCGACATCCGGGAAAGGAGGTCTTCAGGGCTAATCAGCCGAGGTTCAAGCGGCTTCCGTCGGGCAAACGCAAGCAGCCGTTCAGTCAGCACTGCGGCCTGTTGTGCGCCGCGGCTGGCGTTTTCGAGCGCCCGCCTCAGCGAGGGATCAGCGCTCGTCGAGCGTCGCATGGCGCTTTCCAGATTGCCGAGCACCACTGTGAGGTGATTATTGAAATCATGCGCGATACCTGCGGTTAGTCGGCCTACTGCCTCCATCTTGGCTGAATGCCGCAGCCGCTCCTCCATTGCCCTGCGCCCCGAAATGTCGCGAAGACTCGCGAGGCGTGCAGGCCTGTGATCCCAGACCGTCTCGACGACCCGGATTTCCGCGTCGATTTGATCGCCGCCCGGCTTGTGAATCGCAATTTCTGTCATCTCACCGGCAACAAACGGAATGCCGATTGGAGAGCCGATCAGTGAGTCCGATGATCTGCCGAATATCTGCTCGGCGGCAGGATTGGCGAACAGGACGATTCCCATCTCGTCAACCACGATAATTCCATCAGCGTTCTTCTCGATGAGAAATCTGATCTCCGCGTGATCGATGTTCGGTCTGTTTGCCGTACCCGTCATGCTCGTGCCGATCTCAATTCGCGTGGCGGAGTTTCCCGTCCCTTCTTGCAGGCCGCTATGTCTTGAATACATTCGGCGCCCTCTTGAATGATTCGCCGAGGTGCATGCCACTACCATCGATCGTAAACCGTCGAATTTCCTTGGCGTGCTCGCTGCCGCGCATCTTCAGGACCATGAGTCCGCGGTTCATGGTTTCCTGCTCCTGAATGTAGCGCAGCAAAATGATCGAATCCGTCAGCGTCGAAATGTGCTGCTCGCTGACGCTCTCGCCGCCAATCAGGGATTTGCTGGTTGCGGTGCAAAGCCCGGCAATCTCCCGCTTCTTGATGAACGACGTCAGGCTTATGAGGAACTCGCGGAAGCCGGTGTCCGGCGCGATGCGCTCAAGTGCCGACAGGCTATCTACGGCAATGCGGTTTGGCTTGAACTCGTCAACCAGACTCTGGATCGTCAGCAGATGATCGGGTAGCCCCTGCGCCTCCGGATAAAGACAGATGACCTTAAGCTTTCCTTCGGCTTCCATCCGAGTGAAGTCGGTGCCCCAGCCGCTGGCGTTGCGGAACAGTTGGCCTTTGCTCTCTTCGTACCCGAACAGGATAGCCTTTTCTCCTGCGGCAACTCCGCCGGCGAGAAAGTTTGTCACCAGCAGGGTTTTACCTGTGCCGGTGGCGCCGCTGACGAGGGTCACGCTGTCGCGGAAAAATCCACCGCCGCACATCTCGTCAATTGCCGGATTTCCGCTGGTCACCCGAACGGTGCTCGACTGCTGCTCCAGCCGAAGCGAGGACAGCGGGACGGCTACCACGCCTTGACTTGCGAGCAGGGTGAATGGCGCTTCGCCTTCGGCGTGATGGCTGCCCCGCATTTTGAGAACTTCGATCGTACGGCGGCGCTTCTCATAGTGCAGGACGTTGCGCAATATCACGACGTTGTCGGCAACGAACTC
This sequence comes from Bradyrhizobium valentinum, assembly GCF_001440405.1. Taxonomy (GTDB): domain Bacteria; phylum Pseudomonadota; class Alphaproteobacteria; order Rhizobiales; family Xanthobacteraceae; genus Bradyrhizobium; species Bradyrhizobium valentinum. The sequence goes on along the minus strand of NZ_LLXX01000021.1, from coordinate 76,922 downwards.
TTCCAGCCTGTGACGGGTAATCTCACCATACTCGCTGTTGCGCTCCGCGGTCATCAGCACCGTAAGGCCCGACTTTTTCAGGGCGGTGCTGATGTGAAACAGCTCGCGGCGCAGGATCTTAGGATCCCCGATGAAATGGTCAAAAAGTTGCGTCAACGAATCCAGAACGACGCGCTTGGCGTTGGCATTCTTTACCGCGTGTTCGATCCGCGAAAGCAAGCCGGCGAGATCGAAATCGCCGATCACCAGTTCATCGGTGGCCGGCGGGCTTGCATCGACGAAGGCCAGCCGGCCCTCCTTGCGCCACTTCGCAAGGTCCCAGCCGAATCCGCGCATATTGGCTTCGATATCAGCCGGCGGTTCCTCAAATGTCACCAGCACGCCATTCTCGCCGAATGTTGTGATTCCGTGGGCGAGAAACTGAGTTGCGAACACTGTCTTTCCGCTTCCGGGCGTGCCACCGACAACGGTGGTTCGAGCACGTGGCAGCCCGCCCATGACCAGTTCGTCGAATGCTGCGACACCGGTCTTGACGCGCTCCAGAACACCGGTCAGATCGACATCATCCTGCGCAGTCATGGATCATCTCCTGTCTCGATTCCAAGAAATTCAAGAACCCGCTTTTTGTCGCTGAGATCGCCGACAATGCGCCGGGGGCGGCCGGAATGCTCGCAGGAGAGAGTAGGCGTGGCAATGATGCCGGCCTGCTCGGCCAGTTCGGGTCTGCGCATCACGTCGATGATTTCGATGCGCCACGCTTGGTTGTCGAGCAGAGCTCTCAGGTCATGAAGATTTTGCTCTGCGCGACGAGAGCCGGCCGAATTTCCGGCGATGTAGAGTCGGAGCACGAGTTCGGCCACGGAGGCTTCGCCTTGCATTAGACCGTCGCGCGATGCCACGGAGGGCAACATTACTCCGCGGCAGTTCGGGATACGGAAGCCTCATCGGGTAACGTGATGAGTAAGCTTAGGGAACAATAGGTTGCACGTCAGCGCAAGAGAGAGAGAAATACCAAGCCTACTAGTAGGCGATCATCGTCGCCGTAGTTCCGGCAGGCCGCGCCTGCGCCGGTTGCCTCCCAAGCCAACCTCGCCCGTAATACCTCGTTCGCGCGCCCAGATGATCGCGGCACTGCGGCGGTTGACGCCAATCTTGCGATACAATGATGCGACGTGATTTCGTACCGTGTTCTGCGAGAGCCTCAGCTCTTTGCTCATGTCGATGTCGCTCTTGCCCTCGCAGATCAGTCCGAGAACTTCCCGCTCGCGATCGGTCAATAGCTCTACGTCGGTGGAAAGGATGCGCGGGTGCGAAACCGGGCGCAGACCTTTGAGCCTGTCGATTATGGTGCGCGTAAAGGAGGAAGTATCGGCCAGGACCGACTCGATAGCGGCGACGAGGTCGCGGCTGGACTCCTTGGGTTCCTGAACGACGCAAACGGTCGATTTCTCGCCGTTAATCGTCAGATCAACGGACGTTACGAAGCAGTCAATGACGGTCGCATTGGACTTGTCAATCGGCAGCTCAAGGTCCTGCAGGCCGCCGTTCACGCGACGACGCGTATTGTCGTCTATCCAAACGATCTGACCCTTGGCGTCGACAATGATAAGTCCGCCACGAAGCGCGGAAGTTATAGGTTCCCATTGGTCATTAGCGCGCGCGTCGTCGCTCGCCACTTGGTCCATGGTGGTCCCCTGTACTGGTTGATCTGGCGGAATTGCTGGGTTGCCATATCAACGTTGGCAGGGAAATCTGGTTCCTTTCTTCTAAGTGACTAGTAGACAGGTACTATTTCGGCTCTACAACGCCACAGCGATCGGTCATTGCCGGCGCCTTTGTTCCGATGACGTCTTCTTTTGGAGAAATGACCGCCGGGGGCGGCGGTGCGCCGTCAGGCACGCTCCGCCAGAAGCTCCTCGGTGACCTCGTCGGAAAACTGCTTTCGCTTGCCGGCGATCAGCACCCATTCGGGATCATCAGCAATAGCCGTCGCGTGCGGCATGCCATGGTCGAGCAGTGCACGGGCGCAGCCGACCCAGTCGCCGCCTTCCACCGGCTCGTTGCAGGATGCCCAGCCGAGAGTGCCGCAGGCATTGTCGCCGTGGCCGTGCTGTTCCGTCCACTTCGCGCCGTGTTCGAGCAGGAAGCGCGTCAAGGCCGCGTTGCCGTTGAACACGGCGAGGTTGAGGGCCGATGCATCCCAGTCGCCGCCGCGCACCGCGATCGGCCAGCCGAGCCTGACCATCAGCCTGACGATGTCATCGGCGCCTGCGGCGGCCATATCGGGCAACAGTCGCAATTGTGGCGGCGACAGCGAGGCTGGCAGATCGGGCCGCCGCAACGCCACCGCACGCGCTTCTTTCTCGTCGCCACGCGCGCATGCGGCGACGAAGCGTTCCTCGTCGGAAATGTCAGGCGCGTCGATTTGCGCCCGCAGCAGGGCGGCAACGTCGGTGAGCCCGAATTGCAGCGCCAGCCGGTACGGGGTGAGGCCTTCCGGAGTAGAGCGCGACAGGTCGGCGCCCGCATCCAGCAGGGCCTTCACATGACGGGGCCGGCGGCGGTAGATGGCCCATGCAAGCGGCGAGCCCCAATCGGTCAAAGGCGCATTTCGCGCGGGTTCGTTCGGGTCGCCGCCATGTTGCAGCAGCAGCTTTATCGCGGTGTCGTCCTCGAGATCGATCGCGCGATAGATCGCATTGCTCTCGGCAATGCGGGCGCCATGCTCCAGAAGCAGGCGGGTGCAGGCCGGATCCTCCAGGGAATGATAGAGCGATTCTCCGTCATTAGGGTCCGCGCCGGCGTCGAGCAACAGTCTGGTCAGTGCCGGGGCGTGGTTGCTACCGGCCGCGCCATAGAGCGCCGAGAGCGGATAGCGCTGGTCCGGCTCGTTCAGCGATCCCGGCGGCCAGCGGCTATGGATGTGCTGATTGACGTCGGCGCCGGCAGCGATCAGCAGTTGCGCGCTGCGATGCAGGCGCTCGCGAAACTCCTCCACGCGCAGCAGGCTCGAATGCGTGACGGCGAATAGCGGCGGCAGTCGCAGTGGACCGCCAGCCCGGTTGACCCATCCCGGATCGGCCTGCGTCGCTTGCCGCAGCGCGTTTTCGTCGCCGATCGCGCAGGCAAGATAAGGGTCTCCGGCGACGAGTTCAGTGTCGTCAGCCAGAATCCGCAAGGCAACGCGCGGGTTCGCGCGGTTGGCGACGCCGCTGACATCTCCGGAATAGGTGAGCTGAGCCCAGTGCAGGACGCGGGCCGTGCGCTCGTTGCGCGCAGCCATCCGCACCTCGACGTAGCGCTTCAGGTCGGGCCAGGAAGCCAGGCCGTGCTCGCGCGCGATGCATGATTGCGCGTCGTGCAGGCGCAGTTGCAGCGCTGCAATGTCCTCATCGCCGCGGCCGGACGCAGCCGGCAGCGCGCGGCGAAACCGCGCCATCGCAGCCGGATCGCGGCTTCGATAGAGGCGGATCAATTCCTTGGCTTGTTTCTTCAGATGATCGAGATTCAATCGATCGGGAGACCGGTTCATCAGACACCTCCGTGCATGACATCGCCGAAGGCCCGCAATACCGGCTGCACAAAGGCTCTAGATGTCGCTCGAAAGCTGCAAGTGGGTTCAACCCTTCCCGCGGGCCCGGGAGCGGCTTGCACCGCATGTGCCACAATATGGGCGGGCCGGGCGATGGTCAATGTGTCGCGCGGTGAAGTCAGGGGCCTTCATCCTTCGAGACGCCGCTTCGCGGCCCTCAGGATGAGGTCATAGACCCTCATGGTGAGGAGCGCGGCAAAGCCGCGCGTCCTCGGACGATGCTATGCATCGCCGATCGAACCACGAGGCCACGACTCTAGAATTTCGGCGGGCGCTTTTCCGCAAATGCCTTGATGCCTTCCTTGATCTCGTTGCCGCGCATGCTTTCGCGGTGGCGGAGATCGGCGGCTTCCTCATCGAATTTGCCGCGGGCGAATTCGTTGATGGCGCGCTTCATGCCGCGCATCGCCAGCGGCGCGTTGCCGGCCAGGATGGTGGCGAGACGGTCGACTTCCTCGTCGAGCGATTCCGATGGCACCATGGCGGTGAGGTAGCCGATCCGCAGCATTTCCGGCGCGATGATCTTCTGCGCGGTGAGGAACAGCATTTTGGCGTTGTCGACGCCGAGCCGCGAGACGTAGCGCTTAATTCCGCTCGGGTAGTAATGCAGGCCGAGCCGCGCCGCAGGCATGAACATTTCAGCGGTGTCGACGCCGATGCGGAAATCGCAGGCCAGCGCCAGGTCGGTGGCGCCGCCATAGACGCCGCCATTGAGCCGGCAGATCGTCGGCACGCCAAGGTCCTCCAGCCGGTTGACGACGAGCTCGAACGCCGAACCTGCGCTCTGCTGTTCCTTCTCGCTGGTTGCCCGATTCGCCACCGAATTGAGATCATAGCCGGCGCTGAAGGCGCGGCCGGTGCCGGTCAGCACCAGCACCCGGATCGCGGGATCGGCCTCGATGCGGTCGAACAGTTGTGTGAGGTCGCCGAGATCCTCGCTCTGCAGCCGGTTCAGATGTCTCGGCCGGTTGAGGCGGATGGTGGCGCGCGCGCCGCTGATCTCGAGTAGGGGCGCGCTCGCCGCCTTGGCCGCATCGGGCATGCTGTTCTCCATTCTTCTTGCTTACTTGAACTATCTGCTTTCTCGGCGCTGCCCGCCAGCGGGGAGGCCGTCAACGACGGCCTCTACATAGCGTTACGCGCCCCCCGGGCCCCCGCGCGCCGGGCCGCGGCCGGGAGCGGGTTCGAGGGGCGAATTTTACCCGGGAATCGTGAGAATCCCGACAAATCGTCGTTCTTTCCTCGTATATCAAAATGGCCCCGCGGACATTACGATAGCGGGCACTGCAACAGAATCGTGAAAACGCACTCGTTTAGATATTGGTTGGTTTCCGATGGATACGTCTCATCTGGCACAACACGCAGGAACGGCGGGCGCGCTGTTCGCGACGATTTTCGTGGTCGCCACCACCACTATGAAGACCATGATCCCGTTGCGGGTCTTCGGCATTCTCGCCAACGTCATCCTGATCCTGACCGCGATCCCGGCCCGCAACTATCTGGTCATGGTGGTGCAGGTGCTCATGCTGCTCGTCAACTCCTATCGCCTGCACCAGATGCTGCAACTGGTGCGCGACGTGAAGAAGTCCGTCAACAGCGACCTCTCGATGGAATGGCTGAAGCCGTTCATGACCGAGCGCCAATGCGCGGCCGGCGAGATCCTGTTCTACAAGGACGAGAAAGCCGAGGACATGCTCTATATCGTCAGCGGAAAGTTCAAGCTGGTCGAATCAGGCATCGTGCTGCCGGTCGGCGCCATCGTCGGCGAACTCGGCATGCTGTCGCCGTCGAACATGCGAACCCAGACGCTGGAATGCGTGGAAGCCGGCCTCGTCCTCAGCGTCAGCTACACCAAAGTCGAGGAGCTCTATGTGCAGAATCCGGCTTTCGGCTTCTATTTCCTTCGCCTTTCCAGCGCCCGGCTGTTTCAGAACCTCGAGACGCTGCAGCAGCAGTTGAACCAGCAAATGGCGTCCGCTGCGGCGCCGAAGCCCGCATAGAGGCCGGGAGCCCAAGGGAGTGACAGACCGCGGTATCCTGTCGTCGTTGCGTTACCTGTTCGCGGATTTCATCGGCGAGGATGATGACGACACGGCGCCGTTCCTGCCCGAGGGGTTGCCGGAGCCGGTGACGGCGGTGGCGAGCGACGCCATCCATCTCCTCATCGACTATCAGGGCCCGAGCTACGCCAGGCTCTATGTCCACCGGCTGCGGCGGTTCATCGGCAAACAAGGCGTCGACGACGCGATGCTTACCGAAATTGCACGGCTGATGGCTGTGCGCATGAGTTATGAGGACCCGATCCGGATCGCGCAGCTCAAGCTTGCCGAACTCGATGGCCGGCCGGCTGGATCGACCGGCTCCGTCGATGTCAGGAAACTCCGGCTCGATGAATTGATCGGCGCGCTTCCCGCAGTTGTCGCCGAGTACGTCCTCGATGCGCTCGAATGGATGGGGTGGGCGCACAAGAGCGTCCCCATCCGGTTCAGCACGGCAAGCCGCTTCGGCATTCGCCGCCTCAAGATCGAGGCGGGGCTGCGGCGATGGCGGCTGCTTTCGGTGCGTTATGCCAAGGAGCGGGTCTGGGTCGAACGCTGGCTGCATATGATCGATCGCAGCCTGACCAAACAGCCCCAGGCAGCGTCGGCGATGATCCATACCGCGACCATGATCGTGGGATATGGCGAGGTCTATCGGCAGGGCATGGCAGACTGGAACGCGATCATCGACGGCCTTGCCAAGCCGACCTTCGACGGCGTGCTGGCCTTGCCCGATCTCGCTGGCGCGGTGGCCGAAGCACGCGCCGCCGCAATGCCCGACCCGCGGCAGATGGTGCTCAAGCGCAAGATCGCCGAAATCCGCGCGCGGGTGCCCGCCGGTTCGCCGACGGTAGTACCGTCATCCTGAGGTGCGAGCGTCAGCGAGCCTCGAAGGATGAGCGGCCCGTGGCCGTCGCCCTTCGAGGGCCGCGCTGCGCACGGCCGCCTCAGGGTGACGGATCACAATGGCTGATGCGGATCGTTGGAACTACGCGCTCTGCGCAGTCTTCACGACCACGACCTTATCGTCTTGCGCATGATCCTGAACGGCGTGGCGCTTGAGATGTTCGCGGCGCAAGCCGATTTCGTCGCGCACGAATTCATAGCCGAGCTTGAAGGTGTCCAGCCCGTCGCTGGAGATGGTTCCGTCGCGCAACCCGATCACCACGCCGCGCAGGGTTGCTTCCAGCTCGTCCTGCAGTTCGTCGAGGGCGTCCAGCGAGTTGGCGTATTCCATGCGCTCGCCGATATCGAGAATGGCGGTCGCGAGCTGGCTGGCCTTCTCCGGCGCGATCCGGGTGACCTTGGTGTAGATGGCGGCAAAGATCGAGCCGATGATGCTGAGCGCGGCCAGGGCAACATACATCAGGTCGCTGTAGCGCTCGATAAACGACTTGATTTCGTCGTTGATGTATTCGGCAGCGCCGGGATGCGCCACGATGAAGGCATCCTTGTCGGTCGCTGGCGGCTCGATCTTGGAGGCGAAGCCGTCGGTGAGCGAGAGCTCGGCCTTGTTCTCGTAGATGATCCGCGCAAGGTCGCTCACGGTCGTGGTCGAGAGCTTGGATTGGGCGACCAACAGCCATTCGAGACCGATGGTATCGACGTCTTCCGCGGGCACAGCCGGTGAGGCGGACAGCATTCCGGTCGCCACCGTTTCCTCCGATATTGCCGGGTACTTCCTGGCGATCGCTTTCGCCGAATCGATCGCGTTCAGGGTGAAGCCGCCGCGCCTGGTATATTGCTCGTAGCTCTTGTCCTTCACGATCTGCGAGGCGTGCGCGATCTTGACTACGGCGCCGAAGCCTGCGGCGAACAACTGGTCGAAGGTCGCGCCCGGCGGCGCCATCTGGACCCGCGCCGCGGCATCCGGGGTGTCCGAGAGCTCGAGAATGTTGCGCACCAGCGCGCCGCCGCTCTCGCTGTCGGCTATGACCGCGATCTTCTTTTTCTTCAGCTCCGCGATGGATTTGATTTTCTTGCCGTTCGGGCTGATCAGCAGAAGCAGATCGTGTTCGAGGATCGCGACTGCGCGTGCGCGGGGCGGAATCCTGGCATCGGTGCGTAATATCGCAAGGTTGGCTTCCTTGCGGTCGAACTGCGACAACGCCTTTGCATTGTCGCTGTTGGGCACGATCTTGAGCCGCAGCCGCGAGGAATTGTTCTTCAGCACCGTCGCCAGCCGGGCGGCGAACCGCGCCTCGGGGCCATTGGCCTCGCCGACGGCAAACACCAGCGTCTCGGAATTGCGCAGCCAGGTGCGGCCACCCCACACCACGGCGGCGGTCAGGACCAGGGTCAGGATGGAAAACAGCAGGATCTGGGTCCGGTTGCTCTTGACGACCCGTGCGCGGCGACGCGGCATTCCAGGATGCGGCGTTGGGGCTTCACTCATGGGTCGTACCCGGAAGGTCAGGGACGTATCGCCGCCGAGCAGGCCGCAGGCCGTCCGAATGAAATCGTAAATACCTAGAAAAGAACGATAATTTTGTCCACCGGCCAATGATAGCCCGCTCCTATGGGATTGCAAACTGCGCCTCCGGTAACCTTACCCCGCGGGACCACGCTGCGCGGCCTTGCCGCAGTATCGCAGTTCCGCCACACCGTGCGATTTTCAGACCACTCACAGGTGCATTCCGGCGAGAGAGATGTCATAAATAAAGGCAACGTTCGATTACTCCGGGTTGAGAAGAACATTGCGCTGACAGCCTAGGCCCCGGTATTTCGCCACCCCGTCAGTCCCAGCAAAGGGCGTCAGCTTTGTTGTTTCCTTCGATGTCGTCCTCGGTCCCGGTAGGTGCGCTGGTAGGATGGATGCTGCTTCTGACCGTGAAGCACGTCATTGCCGACTTCATGCTGCAAACTTCCTGGATGGCGATCGGCAAGGATCAAAAGACCGGCTGGGCGCTGCCGCTACTCGCGCATTGCCTCGTGCACCTCGCGGTGTCGCTGGCGCTGATCCTGATCGTCGCGCCGCGATTCTGGTTCGTCGCCTTTGTCGATTTCGCCATTCACATTACCGTCGACCGCGTCAAGGGGATCATCGCTTCCCGGTACGGCGTGACGCTGGAGAATGAACATCCCTGGTTCTGGACGCTGATCGGCGTCGATCAGGCGCTGCACCATCTCACCGGTTTCGGCCTGGCTGTCTTCATGGCGGCGAACTGATGCCGCGCCGGCGGCATTGATCTCCCTGTTTCAATCATTCTCCCGGATCGGAAGGCGCGCATCCGCTCTGGCGCGAATCATATTCCGATTCCAATTCAGTCGTGGCTGGCAAGTCCACCGGAACACTACTGGTGCGCGTGGTTAACTCTTCATTAGAGAATTGCGCTGCATCTTCCGGAAAGGGAGAACCCGCAATGTTTTCAAGCCGCGACGCCTTCGAGAACGATTTTTGTCCGGTCCGGGACGAGCTGCTCGGCGAGATGTATCGCGCCAACGCGCACGGCCTGCCGCTCTTGGTCGACAGCGTTTCGTCCGAGGTCCGCGCCATGCTGGCGCTGTTTTGCTATCGCCGCAGCCACCTCCACGCACTGGCTATTGCCATCGCGGCGAGCTGCACCGAGCGCGAGCTGATCCATTTCGGCGGCCGGGTCGGTTCTACGCTCTATGCGTTGTCGCGCGAACCGGCCGCGCGTGCCGCCTCGTCGTCATCCCACGGCGGCCGCAAGCCGATCACCCTTTCGACCAAGCCGCTCTCGACCTTCAAGCCGATCGACGACGAGATCGACGACGAAGATTTTGCTGAAGCGGTGACGGTCTGACGGCGTCCAATGCTGTCGTCCCTGCGAACGCAGGGACCCATCGCCACCGGCCTTGGTTGTTACAGAAGGCGTCGGCCAAACTAACTTATCGATAGATCACGCGGTATGGGTCCCTGCGTCCGCAGGGACGACGGGAAGCACCGGTAATCCGTGCCGCTTTCGCGCCATCGCACATTCGACATCGCCGGGCATGCAGGTGCGGCAGACTTCGGGCCGCACCGCATAGATCAGGCACGACGTCGCCTCGCCGACCTTGCCTGACAGCGCCGAGCAGCGGTCGCCGTCGCAGCGCATTCCCGACAGTCGTTCGTTGACGAATCCTTCCGGGATCAGGTCGAGCGCCGCATCGTCCTCGGTGGTGAAACGCGGCCAGTTCTGCGAGTAGCTGCAGCAGGCGCCGCAGGCCTGGCAGGGGCTTTCGTGATGGGCGGCGATTCGATGCATGCCCCGCGTTTAGCCCCAAATGACGGCCGCGGCCAGCTAACTGGCGTCACGTAGCAAATCTAGGTGTCCTTGGGCGCTTCCCAGACCAGGCTGCGTCGCCATTTTGCGCGCAGGATGTCGCGACGTTCCGGATATTTTTCGTCGTGATAGACCGCTTCGACCACGCGGTCGGTGCGGAAACTGCGGAAATCCTTGCGCAGCTCGCACCACGCCGCGAGTATCCGCACCGCCTCGTGATAGCCGACCGCGATCGGCCAGATCGTGCGCTGGCTGTCGCGGCCATGCTCGTCGCGATAGTTCAGCGTGATCTTCTTGCCTTCGTGGATCTGCGTCCGTGTCCGCACCATGTCGATACGGTCCGGCTCCCGGTTCCATGCCCGCCGGGCGCGACTGGCTGGCTCCAGCACGAATGGCCGCAGGCGCTCAGGGACGGTTTCGGCGACCTTGGCCATCAGGTCCTGCGCGGCGCGCGCCAGCGCGGGATCGGCATGGCCGACCACCCATTGCGCGCCAAGCACGCAGGCCTCGATCTCATCGGGGGTCAGCATCAAGGGCGGCAGGTCAAAACCCTTTTCCAGGATGTAGCCCACGCCGGCTTCGCCGCGGATCGGCACGCGCTGTTCGATCAGGGTCGTGATGTCGCGGTAGATGGTCCGCTTCGAGGTTTCCAGCTCGGCCGCAATCGCGTCCGCCGTCATCGGCTTTCGGGTGCGCCGAAGCACCTGAATGATCTGGAACAGCCGGTCGGCCCGTCGCATGGCTCGTTCTCTTTTCTAAAAGTCTAAAAGGCACCTGCTCGATGCTGACAGCATGTTGGCAGCAGGGGGCGGGTATATCGGGACAACACCTCAAGTGAAGGGAATTTGTCCATGACGATTTTCAGAGAATTCGGCCTCCGGGGAAGCCGCGGACCGCTCGCCAATGCCCAGGGATTTGCATTGGAACAGCTCGTTTCCATCCATTGCGTCACCACCGACCTGCGCTGGGCGATGGTTGAGCTGGCGTGGCGTTCATTCACCGCAATGTTCGCCTTTGCGCAAGGGCAGCTTGTCTCGTGGGTGCGCAAAGCCCGTACGCCGCGGCCGGAGGAAGGCCAGGGCCGGCATTGTTGCTGCTGACACCATGGTGGCAGCAGGGGGGCGCTAGCCTCAGGCACGTTTTAGGAGATCGGGAGACCAGCATGATTACCCTCTACGGCTTCGGCGCCGGTTTCGGCCTGCCGGAGATCAGCCCCTTTGTGACCAAAACCGAGGTCCAGCTGAAGATGGCCGGTCTCGCCTATCGCAAGGAGAAGGCCAAGCCGCCGTCCTCGCCGAAGGGGCAATTGCCCTACATCGTCGATGAGGCCGAGACCGTCGCCGATTCGACGTTCATTCGCGCGCATCTGGAGGCCAAATACGGCTTCGATTTCGACGCGCCGCTCAGCCTGCAGGCGCGTGCCCAGGCCTGGGCGTTCGAGCGGATGATCGAGCACCATGTCTATTGGGCGCTGGTCGGCGCGCGCTGGGTCGATGGCGACAATTTTGCCAAGGGCCCTTCGCATTTCTTCGACAGCGCGCCGCTGCATCTGCGCGAAAAGCTCCGCGAGGATGCGCAGTTCCGCGTCGCCGAGAATTACCTGCTCAGCGGCCTTGGCCGCCACGCCCCCGAGGAGGATGTCGATCTTGCCGTTCGCTCGCTGTTTGCGTTGTCGGTCCAGCTTGGCGACAAGCCGTTTCTGATGGGCGAAACGCCGTGCGGCATGGACGCCACTGCCTTCGGCGCGCTCGCCGGAATCCTGACGCCGTTCTTCGAATCGGCGCTGCGGCAACGGACCGAGCAGTTCGCCAACCTCACCGCCTATGTCGACCGGATGATGCTGCTGTATTATCCGGAGTTCGCCTGGGCGCCGGTGCAGCAAGCCGCCTGATCATGGGGCAGCCGGTGCGGGCCGGCCCTGCAAGGCGGCCAGCTCGGCTTCGAGTTCGGCGATACGGGCGTCGCGCACTGCGAGCGCCTGCGCCACGTCAGCGGCATCGAACTTCTGCGGGATGTGCTGCGGGCAGTTGGTGTCCCAGGCTGATATCCGAAACAGGATGACCTGTTCGGGCCGCGCCTTGTAGCCCTTTGGCATCAGCGCACTGGTCAAGGCCGGATCATCTTCCACCACGCGCGCCTCGCCCCAGATCTTCACGCGCCGGCGATGCGTATAGTCCATCACGAAAATATGCGCTCTCGGATTCTCCGACAGGTTGCCTTGCGTGATGTACTGCCGGTTGCCGCTGTAATCGGCAAACGCGATGGTGTTTTTGTCGACGATCTTGACAAAGCCCTTCGGCCCGCCGCGGTGCTGGATATAGGGCTGGCCGTCCGCGGAGGCGGTCGCGAGATAGAAGCTGGTGGTCTCGGCGAGGAAGCCGGCGAGGTTTTCGTCGATCTCGACGCGCCAGCCGCCGCGCTGCTCGACATTGGCATAGGCCTCGCGCGAGCCCTTGCGGGTCTGGATCGCTTTCACCGCCGTGGTGAAGGCAACGTCGCTGGAATAGGTATGAACGTCTGACATTTGAGCCTCACGTGAGCCTTCCCGTAAAGGCCGCCAAAACGGTCGTCCTTCGGCTCCAAGGTGGGGCGTTTCCAAAGCTCAAACAATCTCTGGGATTGACACTTCACTATTGCAGCATATGCAATAGTCGGATGGACCGGATTGACGCCATGCAGGCCTTCGTCGCAGTGGCCGACCTGCGGGGCTTTGCGCCCGCGGCGCGCAAGCTCGGCCTGTCGCCTTCGGGCGTTACGCGGCTGGTTGCGGCGCTGGAGGAGCGGCTCGGCGCGCGGCTGCTGCAACGGACCACGCGGCAGGTGACGCTGACGGACGCAGGCTCACGTTACCTGGAGCGCGCGCGGCGGATCTTGGCCGATGTCGAGGAGGCGGAGGACGCCATCGAGGGCGAGCGCACGCGACCGGAGGGACAGCTCGTCATCTCGGCGCCGGTCGGGTTCGGCCGGCTGCACGTCAGCGGAATCGTGACCGCTTACCTGAAGCGCTATTCCGACGTCGGCGTCGACCTCCGCCTGTCGGACCGCATGGTCAACCTGGTCGAAGATGGTGTCGATCTCGCAGTTAGAATCGGCCATCTGCCCGACTCGACCCTGGTGGCGCGCCATGTCGGCGAGATGCGGCGGATCGTGGTGGCCTCGCCCGGATATCTCAAAGCACGCGGCGAGCCGAAGCGGCCACGGGAGATTCCCGCGCATGACACGATCCAGTTCGGCGCCATGACGGCGGCACTCGACTGGCGCTTCGTCGAGGATGGCCGCGAGATTCGCGTCGCGAGCACGCCGCGCTTCGCCACCAACAGCTCGGATGCCGCCATCCAATATGCGGAAGCGGACGGCGGGCTGACGCGGGTGATGGCCTACCAGGCCGCCGAATCGCTCAAGGCACGGCGGCTCAAGATCGTATTGGCCCCGTTCGAACAGCCGGCGATGCCGATCCACATCGTCTATCCGACGTCGCGGCTGCTATCGGCCAAGGTGCGCACCTTCATCGATCTCGTCACCGAAATGGCCGACTGGCATTTCGGCTAGTTTGGACCCGTCATTCCGGGATGGTGCGCGAGCACCAGACCCGGAATCTCGAGGTTCCGGGTTCGCTCGTTTCACTCGCGCCCCGGAACGACATGCTCTCTCTTCGGCACCATGCGAAACGTTGCGCTGGCCCGCGCGATCACGACGTCATCGGCCTTGATCAGGCTCTGCGCGAAGCAGATCGTTCTGCCGGTTTTGACGACGTCGCTCTCGACCGCAAGCCATTGCCCGACTTCGGCGGTGCCGACGAAATCGACTGCGAGCCCGATCGTCACCAGCGAGGACACCCCGCCCATGCAATGGGCGCAGCTATGGCCCATGGCGGCGTCGGCGAGCGCTGCAATCAGGCCGCCATGGATCAGGCCGCGGCCGTTGGTGTGCGGCTTTGCAAGACGCAGCCCAATGATCACAGCCTTGTCGGTCTGCTTGGAGTAAAGCGGCTCCCAGGGGTCGGTGAGCGGGCTCTTGCGGGTACGGCGTTCAAAGCCTTCGGGGATGGCGGTGATAGTCATGTGCAACTCGCATCGTGGCGATCTCTCCCGTCATTGAACGCAACGCGCCATACGAAGTCACCGCCTACAAAGTTTTAAACGGGATTTCGACAGGCGTTTGAAATACGCGAAGTTGTCGTCACCCGCGAAGGCGGGTGACCCAGTATTCCAGAGACGTCAGCGATGAACCGAGAAGCCGCGGCGTACTGGATACCCCGCCTGCGCGGGGTATGACGACGGTAGCGCTTTGGCGTCGTGGGATACCTAAAACGGCAACCCCACATAGTTCTCCGACAGCGAAGCTGACGCCGCCTTCGAACTCACCAGATATTCCAGTTCGGCGAGCTGAATGCGCGCGCCGAATTCGCCCTGGTCGGGGAATTTGTGCAGCATCGAGGTCATCCACCAGGAGAAGCGTACCGCCTTCCAGACCCGTGCCAGCGCGCGTCCCGAATAGCCGTCGATGCCGGCGGAGGATTTCTCGTCGTAGTACTCGCGGAAGGCCTGCGACAGATAGTACACGTCGCTGGCGGCGAGGTTCAGGCCCTTGGCGCCGGTCGGCGGCACGATGTGGGAGGCGTCGCCGGCCAAAAACATACGGCCGAACCGCATCGGCTCGGCGACGAAGCTGCGCAGCGGTGCAATGCTCTTTTCAATCGAGGGGCCGGTGACGAGTTCGTCGGCCGCCTTCTGGTCGATCCGGCGCTTCAGTTCGTCCCAGAAGCGTTCGTCAGGCCACTGCGCGATATCGTCGTCGAGCGGACATTGCACATAGTAACGGCTGCGCCGGGTCGATCGCATGGTGCAGAGTGCGAACCCGCACGCATGGTTCGAGTAGATCAGCTCGGGGCTGACCGGCGGCGTCTCCGAGAGGATGCCGAGCCAGCCGAAAGGATAAATCCGTTCAAAGGTCTGGATCGCGGACGGCTTGACGCTGGTGCGGCTGACGCCATGAAAGCCGTCGCAGCCGGCGATGAAGTCGCATTCGATCTCGTGGGTGACGCCGTCCTTGACGTAGCTGACGCGCGGGCGGTCGGTATCGAAATCGAGCGGTTTGACATCGGCGGCCTGATAGACCGTGGTGAGACCGGCCGCCTTGCGGGCATTCATCAGGTCGAGCGTGACCTCGGTCTGGCCGTAGATCATTACGGTCTTGCCGGTGGCGCCGTACATGTCGATGCGGTGGCGTGCGCCGCCGAACGCCAGCTCGACGCCATGATGGACCAGCCCCTCGCGATGGGCGCGTTCGCCGGCGCCGACCTCGTCGAGCAGCGCCACCGTGCCTTCCTCGAGCAGGCCGGCGCGGATACGGCCGAGCACATATTCGCCCGTCTGGCGCTCGAGAATGATGTTTTCGATCCCGTAAAGGTGTAATAGTTGCCCAAGCAACAATCCTGCCGGACCTGCACCTATGATTGCTACTTTTGTCCTCAATCCTGGCTCCCCGATTGCTGTAGTCTGCAGGTCGGTAGCCCGCGGACTTGCCGTGATGATTATATCATATAACAGTCTTGGCAAAGCGCGTTGCCGCAAAAACCGGTAAAGCGCAGTTCGCCGCACCGCAAAAACGATGCGGCCGGATGTCCGCCTTGAAAAAGCGGGCGAGCTAGATAACATGTTAAATAACGGGGCCGCGCAGAAGGCCTGTCATGCCAGGGGAGAGAATGTCCATGAGAAAAGCGTTGTTGGCGCTGCTGCTTGCAGCCGGTGTGACGCCTGCGTTGGCGCAGGAAAAAACCTTCGAGCTGAAACTGTCGCACTGGGTGCCGGCCTCGCACCCGCTGCAGAAGGCGCTGGAAGACTGGGGTGCGGCGGTCGAGAAGGAGACCGGCGGCACCGTCAAATACAAGGTGTTCCCCGCCCAGCAGCTCGGCAAGGCGTTCGACCACTACGACATGGCGCGCGACGGCATCGCCGACATCACCTACGTCAATCCCGGCTATCAGCCGGGACGTTTCCCGATCATCGGCGCCGGCGAACTGCCGTTCCTGATGTCGGACGCCAAGGGCGGCTCGATGGCGCTCGACGCCTGGTACCGCAAATATGCCGAGAAGGAGATGAAGGACGTCAAGTTCTGCCTCGCCTTCATCCATTCCCCCTCGACGTTCCACTCCCGCACGAAGAAAATCGTCACGCCCGACGACATCAAGGGCATGAAGATCCGTCCTGCCCACGCCACCATGGCCAATTTCGTAACTCAGCTCGGCGGTACCAACGTGCAATCGTCGGCGCCTGAGGTTCGCGACATCATCGAACGTGGTGTGGCTGACGCCGTCACCTTCCCGTGGGGATCAGTGGTGCTGTTCGGCATCGACAAGGTGACGAAGTATCACATCGAAGCGCCGATCTACGTCACGACCTTTGCCTTCGTGATGAACAAGGACAAATACAATCAGATGTCCGACAAGCAGAAGAAGGCGATCGACAACAACTGCAACACGGAAGCGGCCGGTCGCGTTGGCGAACCATGGGGCAAGTACGAGGACGGCGGCGTCGAAAAGATCAAGGCGATGTCGGGTCACGAGGTCTACAAGCTGACGCCCGAGCAGACCGCGCAGTGGAAAAAGGCATCCGAACCGCTGGTCAAGACCTGGGGCGAGGGCGTCAAGAAGAACGGCGGCGACCCGGACGCGGCGCTGGCCGAGCTCAAGGCCTCGCTCACCAAGTACAACGCGCTCGCGCAGTAGAAACGTAAACGCCTTGGCCGGCGGCAGGAATTCTCCTGCCGCCGTTCCTCCTGCCATTGCCAGCCGTTCGGAGCGGACATGAATCGCGCGTGGATGGATCGTTTCATCGACACGATCGAATGGATCGCCGCCGGCTTTGTCGGCATCGTGGCGCTCAACATCTTCATCGGCGTCCTGCTGCGCAACACGCTTAACTATGCGATCCCGGATTCCTTCGACATCGGGCGCATGCTGCTCGGCATCCTGATCTTCTGGGGCATCGCCGCCACCAGCTATCGCGGCGGCCATATCACCGTCGATCTGGTCTGGGCCAATGTCGGTCCGAAATACCAGCGCATGATCGACGTGTTCGCGACGCTGGTGCTGCTGTTCGTCGTGACGGCGCAGACCTACACGTTGTTCGACAAGGTGCGCGGCACCTACAACGACAACGTGCTCACCTTCGACATGCACATGCCGACCTGGCCGTTCTTCGCCATCGCCTGGGCCGGTGACGGCGCCGCGGTGCTGTTGATCGCGATCCGTACCTACCGGCTGATCTTCCATCCGGAAGATATCCATGATGCCAAAGTGAAGACGGTGGAGTAGGCGAATATGAGCACCGACGCCGTCGCCGTCCTTGGGTTTGTCGCGCTGTTTGCGCTGATGCTGCTGCGCGTGCCCGTCGGCATGGCGATGGGCCTCGTCGGCGTCTGCGGCTTCGGTTATCTGGTCGGCTTCGCGCCGGCGCTGAAAATGGTCGGCCAGACCTCGATGCGCACGGTCACCGACTACACGTTCGGCGTGATTCCGATGTTTCTGTTGATGGGGGCGTTCGTCAGCAACTCCGGCATGAGCCGCGAACTGTTCCGCGCCGCCAACGGCTTTGTCGGTCATCTCCGCGGCGGGCTTGGTATTGCAACGGTGGGGGCTTGCGGCGGCTTTGCCGCGATCTGCGGCTCGTCGGTGGCGACCGCCGCGACCTTCTCCGCGGTGGCCTATCCGGAAATGCGCCGCTTCGGCTATCCGCAATCGTTCGCCACCGGCGTGATCGCGGCCGGCGGCACGCTGGGCGCCATGCTGCCGCCGTCGACCGTGCTCGCGGTCTACGGCATCATTACCGAGCAGGACATCGGTAAACTGTTCATCGCCGGCATCATTCCCGGCCTGCTCGCTATTGCGATGTACATGCTTACGATCGCAGTGATCGGCTGGTTCCGGCCCGACTTCCTGCCGACGGGTCCGCAGACCAAATGGCGCGAGCGCTTTGCCGGCCTGAAGAACATCTGGGCACCGGTGCTGCTGTTTGTTTTCGTCATCGGCGGACTCTACGGCCTGCCGTTCCTGCCGCGCTTCACGCCCACCGAGGCGGGCGGCGTCGGCGCCACCGGCGCGTTCCTGATCGGCGTGCTCACCGGGCGGCTGGACAAGGAAAAAATCCTGAACTCGCTGCTGCAGGCGACCCGCACCGCGGCCGCGGTGTTCACGGTGCTGATCGGCGCGCTGATCTTCGGCTATTTCCTGACGGTGACGCAGACCCCGCAGAAGGTGACGGAACTTCTCACCGGCCTCGGGCTCGGCCCCTACGGCATCCTCGCCCTCATCATGGTGATGTATCTGGTGCTGGGCTGTCTGATGGACGCCATGGCCATGATCATCCTGACGGTGCCGATCATCTTTCCGGTGATCGTCCATCTCGGCTTCGACCCGATCTGGTTCGGCGTCATCATCGTGATGACGGTAGAACTTGGCCTCATCTCTCCGCCGATCGGCATGAACGTCTTTGTCATCAAAAGCGTCGTCAAGGACGTGTCGTTTTCCACGATCTTCCGCGGCGTGATGCCGTTCGTGGTGACCGACCTGATCCGGCTGGTGATCCTGATCGCATTTCCGATACTTGCGCTGTGGCTGCCGCAACGTATGGCCGGTTAGAGCATGATCCGGAAAAGTGGGAACCGGTTTTCCGAAAAGATCATGCTCAAACAACGAGATGAGATCATGATGCGATTCTGCTTAATCGCATCATGATCTAGATTAGCCCGATGACCCCGCAGCTTTCGACCAGATACGTCTTCACCATCACCGCCCGGATCGGTGAGGTGACCTCGGCCGGCGACATCGGCACCGGCGTGCGCCGGATTATTCCGATCATCGGCGGCGAGGTGAAGGGCGAGGGGATCAACGGCAAGGTCTGCGCCTTCGGCGCCGACTTCCAGATCATTCGGCCCAACGAACTGATCGAACTGGAAGCCAAATACGCCTTCGAGACCGATGACGGCGCGGTGGTATATGTCGAGAACAAGGGCCTGCGCTTCGGCCCGGTCGACCTGCTGCAAAAACTCAAACGCGGCGAACCGGTCGATCCCAAGCTGATCTATTGCCGCACCGTGCCGCGGTTCGAGACCGGGGCCGAGAAATACCGCTGGCTGATGGAAAACCTGTTCATCGGCTCCGCCGCCCGCCACGCCGATCGCGTGGTGATCGACGTGCATCAGGTGCTGTAGGCGGGTTTCTTACCCTCCCCTGGAGGGGGAGGGTCGCTATACATTGAGCGCAGCGAAATGTATGGCGGGGTGGGGTGATCTCTCACCACGAGTACTGTTCGAGAGGAAAGACCGTCACCCCACCCCGCTACGCATTCCGCTTTGCTGCATGCGTAGCGACCCTCCCCCCGGGGGTAAGGCCGCCACTTATTGTCGTCGCCCAATTGACTCCACCAAAGATCGTTATAAAATATAACTATTCTGCACAGGAAGTAATACAGACCCATGGGAAACGCCTCCACCGCCTCAGCGGGTCCATCAGACCTGCTCAAGATCGAGCAGGTCGGCGCGGTGCTGACCGTGGGCCTCAATCGCCCGGCCAAGCGCAATGCGCTGAACGACGGCATCATCCTGGCGATCCAGGACTGCTTCTCCCATCTTCCTGAAGGCATCGGCGCCGTGGTCATCCATGGCGTCGGCGACCATTTCTCCTCCGGCCTCGATCTGTCCGAACTGACCGAGCACGACGCCACCGAGGGCCTGCGGCACTCCCAGATGTGGCACCGGGTATTCGACCGCATCCAGTATAGCCGCGTTCCCGTGATCGCAGCGCTGAAGGGCGCGGTGATCGGCGGGGGCCTGGAACTGGCCTGCGCGGCGCATATCCGTGTCGCCGAACCATCAGCCTATTTCGCGCTGCCGGAGGGCCAGCGTGGTATCTTCGTCGGCGGCGGCGGATCGGTGCGGCTGCCGCGGCTGATCGGCGTGGCGCGGATGATCGACATGATGCTCACCGGCCGGGTCTATTCGGCCACTGAAGGCTCGGCCTACGGTTTCTCGCAATACCTCACCGAAGCCGGCGGCGCGCTGCCGAAGGCGCTGGAACTCGCCGAGCGGGTAGCCGCGAATGCGCCGCTGACCAATTTTGCCGTGCTGCAGGCCTTGCCGATGATCGCGGAGGCCAATCCGCAGACCGGCCTGTTGATGGAATCCCTGATGGCGACGGTGGCGCAGAGCGACAAAGAGGCAAAACGCCGCATTCGCGCGTTTCTCGATCACAAGACCGCAAAGGTGAAGCCGACCTGACATGAGCGCCAAGCCCGACATGTCCGTCTCGACCGATGCCGCCGCGCGCGGGGATCATCCGCTGCGTCCGATCTCGTTCGGCACGCCCGCGGTGCATGTCGAGCGCCGCGACGACGGCACCATCTACCTGCGCCCAAAAGCCCAGTTGCGCGACTATCCGGTGCGCATCACCGACCGCCTGCACCATTGGGCCGCTGCCGCGCCCGATCGCGTCTTCATGGCGGAGCGGAACGCCGCGCGGGGTTGGCGGCAGATTACCTATGCGGAGCTTCTGGCGTCATCGCGGCATGTCGCGTCCGCGCTGCTGGCGCGCGGCCTTTCGGCTGAGAAGCCGGTCGTCATCCTGTCCGGCAACTCGGTCGATCATGCGCTGGTTGCGTTCGGCGCGCTCTATGCCGGCATTCCCTTCTGTCCGGTGTCGCCGGCCTATTCGCTGGTGTCGCGGGATTACGGCAAGCTCAGCTATCTGATGAAGCTGCTGACACCCGGCCTCGTCTTCGCCGACGATGCTACGAAATTCGCCGACGCGCTCGCGGCCAATGTGTCCTTTGGCACTGAGATCGCGGCTTCGCGCGGCGTCATGCCCGGCCGCGACGTTACAAGCCTGGCGGACCTGATGGCGACGCCATTGCATCCGCGCCTTGACGCGCTGCACGAGGCCATCGGCCCGGATACGATCGCCAAATTCCTGCTGACGTCGGGCTCCACCGGCAACCCGAAGGCGGTCATCAACACCCAGCGCATGATCTGCGCCAACCAGGTGATGCTGCGCGAGACGCTGGCGTTCCTGAAGGACGAGCCGCCGGTCATCGTCGACTGGCTGCCGTGGAATCATACGTTCGGCGGCAATCACAATATCGGGCTGACGCTGTACAATGGCGGCTCGATGTATCTAGACGAGGGCAAGCCGATGCCCGGCGGCATCGAGGAGACCGTGCGCAATCTCCAGGAGATTTCGCCGACCGTCTATTTCAACGTGCCCAAGGGCTATGAATCGCTATTGCCCTATCTGCGCAACGATGCGGGCTTGCGCAAAAAGTTCTTTGCTCGCCTCCATGCGATGTTCTTCTCAGGCGCCGCGCTGTCGGCCTTCGTCTGGAACAGCCTCGACGAACTTTCGGTTCAGGAAACCGGCTATCGCGTGCCGATGCTGACCGGCCTCGGCGCCACCGAAACCGCGCCGTTCTTCATGTCGGTCAATCCGCACACCAGCCGCTCCGGCCATGTCGGGCTGCCGGTGCTGGGCAATGATGCGAAACTCGTGCCCAACAACGGCAAGCTCGAGGTTCGCGCCAAGGGGCCGAACGTCATGCCGGGCTATTGGCGTCAGCCGGACATGACGGCGAAGTCGTTCGATGAGGAAGGCTTCTACAAAATGGGCGATGCGCTCAAGCCGGCCGTTGCAGATGATTTTGACGCCGGCTTCGATTTCGACGGACGCATCGGCGAGGATTTCAAGCTCGCCAGCGGGACCTGGGTCAGCGTCGGCCCCTTGCGCGCGCGCTTCGTTGCGGCCTGCGCGCCGCTGGTGCGCGATGTCGTGATTGCCGGTATCAACCGCGACGAAATATCGGCGCTGGTGGTGCTCGACCTCGACGGCTGCCGACTGATCAATCCAACGCTTCCGTCCGACGACCTCGCCACTGCTGCGTCCGATCCGCTGATCGTTGCGGCGTTCCGCGAACGCTTCCAGAAGCTTGTCGCAAGCGCGACCGGTTCGTCGACCCGGATCACGCGTGCGGTGCTGCTCGATACGCCGCTGTCGATCGATCGCGGCGAGGTCACCGACAAGGGCTCGATCAACCAGCGCGCGGTGCTGGAAAATCGCAGCGCGCTGATCGAGGAGATTTATTCGCCCGCGCCATTGGCGCACGTGATTACGCTGTAGCCGTATCAGTACAAGAGCTTGTCAGGGAGAGCACCATGCAGTTGAAGGACCAGGCCGCCATCGTCACCGGTGGCGCATCGGGATTGGGCGCAGCGACCGCGCGCCGGCTCGCGGCGCAGGGCGCCAAGGTTGCGATCTGCGATCTCAATGCCCAGCTTGCCGAAACCGTTGCCGCCGAGATCGGCGGCGTCGCCGTGACCTGCGACGTTTCCGATGCAGCCTCGGCGGAAGCCGCAATCGCCAAGGCTGCGGCGGCCCATGGGCCGGCGCGCGTGCTGGTCAACTGCGCCGGCATCGGCGTCGCCAAGCGGGTGATCGGCAAGGACGGGCCGATGGCGCTCGGCGATTTCGACAAGGTGATCAAGGTCAATTTGATCGGGTCCTTCAACATGCTGCGGCTGGCGACGGCGCCGATGTCGAAGCTGGAGCCGCTTGCGACCGGCGAACGCGGCGTGGTGATTTCAACCGCCTCGGTCGCGGCCTATGACGGCCAGATCGGGCAATCCGCCTATTCAGCCTCCAAGGGCGGCATCGTCGCCATGACGCTGCCGATCGCGCGCGAATTGGCGCAGTTCGGCATTCGCGTGCTGACGATCGCGCCGGGCCTCTTCCTCACGCCCCTGCTCGCCAACCTGCCGCAGGAAGCGCAGGACTCGCTTGCCGCTTCGATCCCGTTCCCGCGCCGCCTCGGTCAGGCCGATGAGTTCGCCTCGCTGGCGCTGCACATGATCGACAATCCTTACCTGAACGGCGAAGTGGTGCGGCTCGATGCCGCGCTTCGCATGGCGCCGCGCTAGGGATATCCCATGTTCGTCAACCGGCGCGACGTACAGATCCAATGGGGCGACTGCGACCCCGCCAACATCGTCTACTACCCGCGCTATTTCGCGATGTTCGACGATTCGACGTCGATCATGTTCGAAGCGGCCGGTTATTCGAAGCAGGACCTCATCCACAAATATGGCCTGGTCGGCATCCCCATGGTGGACACGCGGGCGAAATTCCACATCCCCTCGACCCACGGCGACTGGATCAGAATCGAAAGCCGGATCGAGAGTTTCAAGCGATCCAGCTTCGAGGTGATCCATAACGTGTTCAAGGGGGAGGCGCTGGCGATCGAGGCATTCGAGACCCGTGTGCTGGTCGGCCGTCATCCGGACGATCCCGCGAAGCTGAAATCGGCGCCGATGCCGCCGGAGATCATCGAACGATTCATGCGGGGCTGACTCGGCCTCCTCGGGGCTGACTCAGTCCTCCGCATGACCTAAAGAAGGGGCTGAATTCGTAGCCGGTTTTTGCTTCATAGCGTTTTCGAGCGAAGTGGGTACCGGTTCGCGTAAAGAAAGCGCGTACTAAGAACGAGACGATAAATAGATAATCAAGGGAGGAATGAATGAAGAAGGCCTTTCTGTCCGCTGCAGCAATTGTAGCGACTCTCGCCTTGCCGGGCTCGCCGGCGGTTGCGCAGACCAACGAAATCACGATCGGCATCACCGTCACCACGACCGGGCCCGCGGCTGCCTTGGGCATTCCCGAACGCAACTCGCTCGATTTCGTGCCGAAGGAAATTGGCGGCGTGCCGATCAAAATCATCGTGCTTGACGATGGCGGTGACCCGACGACGGCCACCACCAATGCGCGACGGTTCGTAACGGAATCCAAGGCCGACATCATCATGGGCTCCTCGACGACGCCGCCGACGGTTGCCGTCTCCACCGTCGCGAACGAGGCGGGGATTCCGCATTTCGGCCTCGCGCCGCTCCCGATCAACGAAGCGCGCATGAAATGGTCAGTCGCCATGCCGCAGCCGATCCCGATCATGGGCAAGGTGCTGTACGAGCACATGAAGGCGCACGGCATCAAGACCGTCGGCTATATCGGCTACTCCGATTCCTACGGTGATCTCTGGGTCAACGACTTCAAGACCCAGGCCGTTCCGATGGGCCTGACCATGGTGACCGAAGAGCGCTACGCTCGTCCCGATACGTCGGTCGCGGGCCAAGTGCTAAAACTGGTCGCCGCCAATCCCGACGCCATTCTGGTCGGTGCCTCCGGCACCGCCGCAGCGTTGCCGCAGAGCGCGCTGCGCGAGCGCGGCTACAAGGGCCTGATCTACCAGACCCACGGCGCCGCCAGCATGGACTTCATCCGCATCGCAGGTGCAGCGGCCGAGGGCGTGATCATGGCGTCCGGTCCGGTGATGTCACCGGAAACCCAGCCCGACAGCGCGCTGACCAAGAAGCCGGGCCTCGCGCTCAACACCGCCTATGAGGCCAAGTATGGCGCCAACAGCCGCAGCCAGTTCGCCGGCCATTCCTACGACGCCTTCGAAGTGCTCAAGCGCGTGGTGCCTGTGGCGTTGAAGAAGGCGAAGCCGGGAACGCCGGAATTCCGCGAGGCGATCCGCCTGGCGCTGATGTCCGAGAAGGAAATCGCGGCCAGCCAGGGCGTCTACAACTTCACCGAAAAGGATCGCTACGGCCTCGACGACCGCTCACGCATCATCCTGACCGTGAAGGACGGAAAGTACGTCCCGGCGAAGTAAGGCTGGGGCAACTATCAAACCCTCATGGTGAGGAGGCGCGAAAGCGCCGTCTCGAACCATGAGGCCCCGCCGGTGCCATTCATCCTTCGAGACGCGGCGAAGACGCCGCTCCTCAGGATGAGGTCTGACAGGGTGGGCAAAGCGCGATGAGCGCCTTTGCCCGCCCTAATTTGTGCGGAAGTCAGAAGCAGCTTCCTAACAGCCTTAAGATCTCGTTAGTAAAAGCGACGTCTCCCTAAATCCCGCTCGCGCCTTCGTGCTGAAAGCCGAGATAGCTCGCGGCGACGCGCTGGTTGCTCGCGATATCCTTTGCCGATCCGCTCAAGATGAACTCGCCGAGCTCCATCACATAGGCGCGGTCGGCGATTTGCAGGGCGGCCTGCGCGTTCTGCTCGACCAGCAGCACCGAGACGCCGGCGGCGCGCAGTTCGCCGATGGTGCGGAAGATGTCGGCAACGATGATCGGGGCGAGGCCGAGGCTCGGTTCGTCCAGCATCAACAGTTTTGGCGCGCCCATCAGGGCGCGGCCCATCGCCAGCATCTGCTGCTCGCCGCCGGAGAGCGTGCCGGCCAGTTGCTTGCGCCGCTCCTTCAGCCGCGGAAACAGCGTGTAGACGCGCTCGAACGATGTTGCTGCCGTGGCCTTCGGAATCCGGAAGGCGCCGAGTTGCAGATTGTCCTCGACATTCATGGTGCCGAACAGTTCGCGATGCTCGGGCACGAGACTGAGGCCCGCCGCAACGCGATCCTCGATGTCGAGCGGCGCCATGTCGATGCCGGCAAACGCAGTGGCGCCCTTGAGCGGCAGGACGCCCATGATGGCGTTCAACAGCGTGGACTTGCCGGCGCCGTTGGCGCCGATGATGGTGACGATCTCGTTGTCGGCAACTTGAAGCGAAACCGAGCGCACGGCTTCGACCTTGCCGTAGGAGACGTGGGCGTCGGAGACCGATAACAGCGCGCTCATGCGGCAGCTCCGAGATAGGCCTTGATCACGTCGGGGTTGGTCTTGATTTCAGCCGGCGTGCCCTCGGCGATCTTGGTGCCGAAATCGAGCACCACGATGCGGTCGGCGAGATCCATCACAAAACCCATGTCGTGCTCGACCAGCAGCACCGACATGCCGCCGTCGCGCAATTGACGGAGTAGCGCAGCGAGCCGCTGTTTTTCCATATGGCGCAGTCCGGCGGCCGGTTCGTCGAGCAGCAGCAGCAACGGATCGACGCACAGCGCCCGCGCAATCTCGACGATACGCTGCTGACCGAGCGACAGGCTGCCCGCCAACTGGTCGATCTGGTCGCCAAGGCCGACGCGCTCGATCTGGCGCGCGGCTTCCGCCAGCAATTTCGCCTCATCGGCCCGGTCGAGCCGAAACATGCTTGATATCGCGCCCGAAGAGCCTCGCAGATGCGCGCCGATCGCGACGTTCTCCAGCACGGTCATGTCAGGCACCAGCTTGACGTGCTGGAAGGTTCTGCTGACGCCGAGCTTGACGACTTCCTGCGGCGGAGCGTTGTCGACCTTGTTGCCGAGCACCGAGATGGTGCCGCCGGTCGTCGTCAGCACGCCCGTGATCAGGTTGAAGGTCGTGCTCTTGCCGGCGCCGTTGGGCCCGATCAGGGCGACGATCTCGCGGGAGCGGACGTCGAAGGAGACGTCGTTGACGGCGATCACGCCGCCGAACTGCTTGCGCGCTTTCTCGATCTGCAGCAGCGCGGCGGACGAAGCCGGCGCGCGCACGCGCGCGGCAAGGGGAAGCGAGGTGTCGGGTGTCTTGCGGGCCAGCTTGATCGGCAATCGCGCCATCAGCCAGGGCCAGACGCCGGTCGGCGCCAGTTGCAGCAAAACGACCAGCAGGATGCCGAACACGATGGTCTCGAGCTGGCTCTGGCCGCCAAAAATATAGGGCAGGTAGCTCTGCAGGATCTCCTTGAGGATCACGACGATCCCTGCGCCGAGCACCGCGCCCCAGACGTAGCCAGCGCCGCCGACCACGGCGATGAAGAGATACTCGATGCCGGCATGTGCGCCGAACGGGGTCGGGTTGGCCGCGCGCTGGAAATGCGCATAGAGCCAGCCGGAGAGGCCCGCGAGAACAGCCGCATAAACGAACACCAGCAGCTTGGCGCGCGGCGTCTGCACGCCGAACGCTTCGCCGGCGATATGCCCGCGCCGCAGCGCGCGGATCGCGCGGCCGGTGCGGGAGTCCAGAAGGTTCATGGTCAGCAATGCCGAAACCAGCACCGCGATCCAGATCGCGAAATAGATCGTGCCGGGATCGAGCATCCGAAAGCCGCCGATCGAGAGCGGCGGAATACCTGAGATGCCGTCATTGCGGCCGAGGAATTCCAGCTTGCTGAACAGATAGAACAAGGCGATGCCCCAGGCGATGGTGCCGAGCGGCAGATAATGCCCGGACAATCGCACCGTAACGATGCCGAGCAGGACCGCGGCGATGCCGCTGACCAGAAGCGAGAGCGGCAGCGTTACCCATGGCGAAACGCCATAGGCCGTGGTCAGCACTGCCGTGGTGTAGGCACCGAAGCCGCAAAAGGCGGCCTGGCCGAATGAAGTGAGGCCGCCGACGCCGGTCAGGAGCACGAGCCCCATCGCTACCAGGGCTGCGAGGCCGATATTGTTGAGCAGCACGATCCAGAACGGCGGCACGCCCGGAATGAACGGGATCGCTGCCATGATAGCTGCGAAGATGATGAGAGGGGTTCGCTGATTCATCGCGTCAGTCCTTCTCTTCCTCGACCGCGGGCGCTGCGAGCGAGCGCAGCACCAGCACGGGAAGGATCAGCGTAAAGACGATGACCTCCTTGTAATTGCTGGCGTAGAACGAGGAGAACGCCTCGACGCTGCCGACGATCAAGGCAGCCACCGCAGTCAGCGGATAGCTGACGAGCCCGCCGATGATCGCGGCAATAAAGCCTTTCAGGCCGATCAGGAAGCCGGTGTCGTAATAGAGCGTAGTGATCGGAACGATCAGGATGCCGGAAATCGCGCCGATCAGGGACGCCAGAAGGAAGGCGATCTGTCCCGACAGCGTGGTGCGGATGCCGACGAGGCGGGCGCCGAGCCGGTTGACGGCAGTGGCGCGCAGCGCCTTGCCCATCAGCGTGAAGCCGAAGAACAGCCACAGCGCGACGATGAAGGCGATGGTCAGCCCGTAGACCGCAAGGCTCTGGCCCGTGAAGCGCAAGGGCCCGATCGTGAGCGCCGCGCTGGACAGCGCCGGGCCGCGCAGGCCTTCGGCGCCGAAGAACACCAGGCCCAGGCCCTGCAAAGCGAGATGGCAGCCGACGGACGCGATCAGCAGCACCAGCACCGAAGTATGGGCGAGCGGCTGGAACGCGATGCGGTAGAGGAACAGCCCGATTGCGGCGACGATCAGGAGCGACAGCGCGATGTTGACCGCAATTGGCGTCTTGGGGCCGGCAAGGCCGTAGGTCAGAGCGAGGATGATTGCGGGCAGGACGATGTTGAAGGCAAAGGCACGTAAAATCCGCGTTGGCCGTAGCGACCGCCTGATATCAAACAGGTCGAGGCCGAAGGCGACGATCCCCATGGCGAGCGCCAGCTTTGCGGTGCCCGGCACCTGACCGGTTGCCAGCATGGCGTAGCTCAGCGCGCCGAACGTGACGAATTCGCCCTGCGGGATCAGGATGACGCGGGTGACGGCAAACACCAGCACCAGCGCAAGCCCGAGCAGCGCATAGATCGCGCCATTGGTGATGCCGTCCTGCAGCAGGAACAGCATGATCGTCGTGTTCAAGACTGGCGCTCCCCCTAAAAGCGTCGCCGGTCCTGACCTCGCGCGGTCGGCCGGCCGTCCCATATCTCTCGGCAGTTGAAAGTTGCCGATATTTGATATATTCAATAACAATTATCAAATATAACATCAAGGCCCCGGCCACCGGCCTAGCCTTTTTTCGGGTGCGAGTCTCACGCCATGACAGTTTCCAAGGCAGCTACCGATGCCGTCAAGCCGTCGCGCAGCAACGGCAAGGAAATTGCGGGCGGCGCTGTGGACGGCGCCGCTGATAATGCCGGGCTGCAACTGGGCGAGCTGGCTGACCTGCTCGGCTATTCGCTCAAGCGTGCACAGCTCAAGGTGTTCGAGGATTTCCTGCGCTGCGTCGCGCCGCTGCAACTGACGCCGGCGCAATTCTCCGTGCTGCTGCTGCTCGACCGCAATCCCGGGCGCAACCAGACCGAAATCGCCAACACGCTCGGCATCCTCAGGCCGAATTTCGTATCGATGCTGGATGCGCTGGAGAGCCGCGGCCTCTGCGCCCGGATGCGCTCGACCAACGACCGCCGCTCGCACATTCTGGTTCTGACCGACAAGGGAAGGGCGGTGCTGGCGCGCGCCAAGAAGCTCGTTGCCACCAAGCACGAGGCGCGCCTCAACGAATTGCTGGGCCCCGCCAACCGCGTGGCACTGCTCGCAATGCTGTCGAAGATCGCGGCGGAGTTTTGAGATGCGCCTGTCATTCCGGGATGGTCCGAAGGACCAGACCCGGAATCTCGAGATTCCGGGTTCGCTTCGCGCCCCGGAATGACGGTGATAGTGAGCAATCACGCCGCGACGATACGGCCCTTAACCTCGCGCGACCCGCGTCCCGACAAAAATTGCCGCTCGATCTCGGCGGCGGGAAGCGGCCGGCTGAACAGGAAGCCCTGCATCTCGGTGCATCCTTCGGAAGCGATGCTGTGGAGCTGCTCCGCGGTTTCCACGCCCTCGGCGGTAGCCGTCATGCCCATGCCGTTGGCGAGCGCGGCAACCGCCCGCACGATGTTGAGCGAGCTCGAATTCTCGGTAATGTTCTTGACGAACGAACGGTCGATCTTGATCTTGTCGAACGGAAAGCTCTGCAGATAGGTCAACGACGAATATCCGGTGCCGAAATCGTCCATGGCGATCCGGATCCCGAGCGCGCGCAACTGATGCAGCAGCGCGAGCGTCGCTTCCTTGTTGTGCAGCAGAACGGTTTCGGTGATTTCGATCTCCAGCCGCGTCGGCGCGAGGCCGGAAGCCGCGAGCGCGCTGATGATCACCTGCATCAGGCCGGGGCTGCGAAACTGCATCGCTGAAATATTGACGGCGACGTGAAGGTCGCCGGGCCATTGCGCCGCGGTGGCGCAGGCCTGCCGGATGACCCACTCGCCCAGCGGAACGATGAAGCCAATCTCTTCGGCCAGCGGAATGAAGGTGGCCGGCGAGATCATCCCCTTGGTCGGATGATTCCAGCGTATCAAGGCTTCAAAGCCGCTGATTTCCTTGCTCGCGAGGTTGACGACCGGCTGGTAGTGCAGCTCGAACTCGCCTCTCGGCAGCGCCCTGCGCAGCTCCTGCTCCATGATGCGACGGGTCTGCATCTGCAGGTCCATGGCGGGTTCGAAGAAGCGGAACGTGCCGCGGCCGTCGCTCTTGGCGCGGTAGAGCGCGAGATCGGCGTTGCGCAGCAGCTTGTCGGGGTTCGATCCGTCACCGGGGCCGACCGAAATACCGATGCTGACACCGATCACGGCCTGTTGGCCATCGATGTCATAGGGCTCGCTCAGCGCATCGATGACGCGCTGTGCCAGCGAAGTGGCGTCGGCGGGGTCCGCGATCATGGCCTGCACGATCACGAATTCATCGCCTCCCATCCGCGCGATCGTATCGGCCTCGCCGACGAGGGAGCGCAACCGTTCAGCGACGATCCTGAGCAGCTTGTCGCCGCAGGGATGGCCGAACGTATCGTTCACGGCCTTGAACTGATCGAGGTCGAGATGATGGACGGCCACCATTTCGCCGTGCTGAACCCGGCCGAGCGCGTGCTGGAGCCGGTCGTTCAGCAGCACCCGATTGGCCAGATCAGTCAGCGCATCGTGGTGCGCCATGTACTCGATCTTGACTTCGGACTGGCGCTGCTCGGTGATGTCCTCATGCGTGGCGACCCAGCCGCCGCCGGGCATCGGCCGGTGCCGGATCTTGAAGGTGCGCCCGTTCTTCAGTTCGACGATGCTGTCTTTGGCTTCGTTGGAAACCGCGACGTTGGTGCGCCAGCGCAGATATTCGTCCCGCGTCATGGCGGGGAAACTGCCGGCTTCGAAGCGCAGGTCGACGATCTCGACCAGCGACATGCCGGGGCTGACGCGCTCGGGTGCGATATCGTACATCTCGACAAAGCGATCGTTGCACACGATCAGGCGATGGTCGGAATCGAAGAAGCAAAGCCCCTGCGACATGTTGTTGATCGCGGTATCGAACTGGAAATTCCTGACGCGCAGGGCCTCTTTCTGCTCCTTGCCGAGTTCGTATTGCTTCTTCAGCCGGGCATTGAGCTCTTCACGCTCGGTGATGTCCTCGTGGGTTGCCATCCCGCCGCCGTCGGGCATCGGGTAGACGGTGTAGGCGATGATCCGGCCGTCGGTGAACTCCTGCACCGTGGTGTCGAGTGCGATGTCGCGGCCTATGCGCTCGCGGATGTAATCATCAGGCTCGGCCTGCAACTTCAGGCCAAGCTTCAGCCGATGCCGGATCAGCTCAAGGGTCGGTGTCTCCGGCTTCACCTGTTCAGGCGAGAGCCCGTACATTTCCCTGTAACGACCGTTGCAGAAAACGACTTCGCGCTTCTCGTCGAAGACGACGATGCCGAGCGACAAATGGTTGACCGCCTCTTCGAGCCGCGCACTCAAATGCGCCGACCGTGGGGCGGTTATCTGGCCGTGATCCGTCATACAGCGTTTCCCCAGCCGCTATCGGCGGCGCTCCTCCTCCAGGAGAACGGGCATTAGAAGGCCAAGCTGGTGAATTGCATCTTCGAGACCGGGCAATGCGCGCCGGTTCCTCGCAGCTTGCTCAACAAAGCGTTAACGCCGTGATCGCACGTACAGGATGCCGGCGACTGCCCCGAAACCTAGGCGGGGTCGACCAAGATCACCCTGACGTCATTGACGTTGGTGAGCGTCGGGCCCGTCAGCAGGAGATCACCGGTGGCTGAAAAGAATGCGGTCGCATCGTTGTTGGCGAGATAGGCCGCAGGGTCGAGGCCGAGCGACTTCATCTTCGCAAATGTCATCTGGTCGATCACGGCGCCGGCCGGATCGGTTGCGCTACCGGCGCCGCCGTCGGCGCCGTCGGTGTCTGCGGCCAGCGCCACGATACCGGTTGTGTCCTTCAGAAGGTCCGCCAGCGCCAGCGCATATTCCTGGTTGGGGCCGCCACGGCCATTGCCGCGCACGGTCACCGTGAGTTCGCCGCCCGACAGGATGGCGGTGCGCTTGCCCTCGCTGCGCGCCTGCAGCGCCAGCCGCGCATGGTCAGCCGCGACATCGCGCGCCTCGCCTTGGAGATCCGCGCCTAGGCCGATGACCTCGTATCCCGCGTCCTTTGCGACCTTGATTGCCGCGTCGAGCGACGCCTTCGGTTTCGCGATCATCTCGAATTGCGCGCGGGCAAACGCGCCATCGCCGGGCTTGCAGCTCTCGTTCCTGGGATCCTCGAGCGCGCGCCTGACGGCATCGTCAACCCTGAGATTATATTTCGCCACCAGCGCGCGGGCGTCCGCCAGTGTACTTGGATCCGGCACCGTCGGTCCCGATGCAATCGCGGACGGATCGTCATGCGGCACGTCGGAGATCGCCAGCGTCACGATTTCGGCGGCGCGCTGTCCGGCGCGGGCCAGCCGGCCGCCCTTGATCCGCGACAGATGCTTGCGGACGATATTCATCTCGCCGATCGGTGCGCCCGAACGGAGTAGCGCGCGGTTCACCTGCTGCTTCTGCGCGAACGAAACGCCGTCGGCCGGCGCGATCCAGTTCGCGGAGCCGCCGCCGGACAACAGCACCAGCAACAGATCGTCCGCGGTTGCCTCAGCGGCGAGACGCAGGGTTTCGTCTGCGGCTTTCAACCCGGCTTCGTCGGGCACCGGATGGCCGGCCTCGACGACCCTGATCCGCCGCGTCGGCACGCCGTGGCCGTGGCGCGTGGTGGCGATGCCGGTCAGGCGCGACGGATCGAGGCCCAGCGTATCGAGGTAGTGCCGTTCGGCAGCAGCAGCCATGGCCGCGGCTCCCTTGCCGGCGGCGAGGCAGATCACCCGACCCTTTGGCGCCGGGCGCAGATGCGCCGAGAGCACGACGTCGGGATGCGCGGCCGCAACGGCCGCGTCAAAGATCGTACGCAAGAGGGAACGTCGGTCGGTCATGTCTGCTCGGGGACGAAGAGGGACGGGAAGTCAGTTTATCCATCCAATCGCGGCAAAAGAAAACCCCGCGGGGCAGACCGCGGGGGCGTTAATGGCTACCAATCGGTCGATAGGATTTTTCGATTAGCCGCCGACTTCGGCATCGATCACTTCGCCGAAGCGTTCCCAGGTCTCGCCTTTGAACTTCTGAAGTTGGACCGCCGAAATGGGGGCAAAGTCGGTAGCGCTGGTGTTGACCCTGATACCCGGCAGCAAGCTGCCGATCTCGAGACCTTTGATGCTGGCCGCCTGCTTCATGACGTTCTCGCGGGTGAGATTGTCGCCGCTGGCTTTGAGCACATGCACGAGGCCCTGCGCGACTGTGTACCCGTACATCACAAAGCTATCGATCCTGTTGGCCTCGGGGTAGTATTTGGCCAGAAATTCGTCGAAAGCTTTCATGCCGGGGTCGTTCTTCCACTCCGGATCAGACGTATCCTTAAGGTAATTGGACGAGATGATGTCCTGCGCATTCTCGAAGCCGGCCGGTTTCATCACGCTGCCGATCGAGGCCGAAACGTTGTTGAGAAAGTGCAGCGGCTTCCAGCCGATCTCGGCATTCTTCTTGATCGCCTGCGCCGCGAACTTCGGCGTGGTGATGTTGATGAACACGTCGGCGCCTGACGCCTTCAGCTTGACGATGTGGGAGTCGATGGTCGGTTCGGAGACTTCGTAGCTTTCCTCCAGCACGATCATCGACGCCGCCTTGGCGCCGAGCCCGTCCTTGAAGCCCTTCAGGTAGTCCTTACCGTAATCGTCGTTCTGATAGAGAATCCCGATCTTGGCATCCGGCTTGTTCTTCAGGATGTACTTGGCGTAGATCTGCGTCTCGCTCTGGTAGTTGGGCTGCCAGCCCATCGTCCACGGGAAGCTTTTGGGATCGTTCCACTTGGTGGCGCCGGTAGCGACGAACAGTTGCGGCACCTTCTTGCTGTTGAGGTATTTCTGGATCGCCGTGTTCGGCGGGGTGCCCAGCGGATTGAAGACGATCAGCGCTTCGTCGCTCTCGACCAGCTTGCGGGCCTGCTCCACCGTCTTCGGCGGGCTGTAGGCGTCGTCATAGCTGATGAAGTTGATCTTGCGGCCGTTGATGCCGCCCTCGGCGTTGATCTTCTTGAAATAGGCTTCCTCGGTCTTGGCAATCACGCCATAGGCGGAAGCCGGTCCGCTGTAGGGCATGATGTTGCCGATCTTGATTTCCGTGTCGCTCGCACCCGGATCGTATTTCTTCTGTGCAAGCGCGCCGCCTGACGTCGCGGCGAGTAGTCCAAACGCGGCTGAAAGAATAGCCAGTTTTTTTATTGCGGACATTTCTGTCTCTCCCGTTTTCATTTCTTAATGTAACTGCCAGGCCTCTTAACGAGGCTCTTTTGACAGCGGCGTGATTAGCATCTTGCCGGAAGCCTCACAAACAAAAAGCCCCTGCGGTAAAAGCCGCAGGGGCTGCATCTTCAGCAGAGCTCGCGAGCGGCGCTAGCCGCCGACGTCATCCGAGAGAATTTCGCCGAAGCGTTCCCAGGTCTCACCTTTCAATCGCATCAGTTGCACCTGCGAGATCGGAGCAAAGTCAGTGGCTGACGTGTTGACCTTGATGCCCGGCAGCAAGCCGCCGAGTTGGAGGTCCTTGATGCTCGCGGCCTGCTTCATGACATTGGCGCGCGTGAGATTGTCGCCACTGGCTTTCAACACATGCTCGAGGCCCTGTGCAACCGTATAGGCATACATCACGAAGATGTCCGTACGATTGGCTTCCGGGTAATATTTGTCCAGGAACTCGTTCCATGCCTTCATGCCTGCGTCGTTCTTCCACTCCGCATCCGTCGGATCCTTGAGATAGTTTGAGGAGATGATGTCTTGCGAATTCTCGAAGCCTGCTGGCTTGATAACGCTGCCGATCGAGGAGGAGACACCGTTGAGGAAGTGCATTGGCTTCCAGCCGATCTCGTTCATCTTCTTGATCGCCTGCGCGGCGAACTTCGGCGTGGAGACGTTGAAGAACACGTCGGCATTCAGCGACTTCAGCTTGACGATGTTCGAATCGATGGTCGGCTGCGATACTTCGTAGCTTTCCTCGACGATAATCATCGAGGCTGCCTTGTCGCCCAGGCCGTCCTTGAAACCCTTGAGATAGTCCTTGCCGTAGTCGTCGTTCTGATAGAGCACCGCGATCTTGGCATCGGGTTTGTTCTTCAGAATGTACTTCGCATAGATCGCCGACTCGCTCTGGTAGTTGGGCTGCCAGCCCATGGTCCAGGGGAAGTCCTTCGGGTCGTTCCACTTGGTGGCGCCGGTCGCAACGAACAGTTGCGGCACCTTCTTGGTGTTGAGGTATTTCTGGATCGCCGTGTTCGGTGGTGTACCGAGCGGATTGAAGATGAGCAGGACTTCATCGCTCTCCACCAGCTTGCGCGCTTGTTCG
>NZ_LLXX01000021.1:29826-41685 GCF_001440405.1 Bradyrhizobium valentinum | reverse complement strand
GGGCTGTAGGCGTCGTCATAGCTGATGAAGTTGATCTTGCGGCCGTTGATGCCGCCTTCGGCGTTGACCTTCCTGAAATAGGCCTCTGCGGTTTTGCCGATCACGCCATAGGCGGAAGCCGGTCCGCTGTAGGGCATGATGTTGCCGATCTTGATTTCAGTGTCGGAGGCGCCGGTGTCGTATTTCTTCTGCGCAAGCGCGCCGCTGCTGGTCGCGGCAAGCAATGCGAGGGCAGCCGCAAAAGCTCCCAGTCGCAAGTTGATAACGGACATTTTGATCTCCCTAGGATCCGGATGGATGTGTCATCTTCTTTTTGATTGGAGCGCTTGGCGGCTCTTGGGGATATTGAATACCTTTCGGTCGCGTCCAGCAACAAAAAGCCCCCCGCGACAGCGTCGCGGGAGGCGATATTTGGTCTGATCCTCCGGGAAACTACCGTCCGGCGGAATATTGGTTAATGGCTGAACTCGCCGCTGATGACTTCACCGAACATATCCCGTCTCTCACCCTTGAAGCGCATCATCTGAAGTTGCTCGATCGGCGCGAAGTCGGTGGCTGAGACTACTTCTTCAGTTTGCCGATCAGTTGCTGGGCAACGATCGCGACCTGCCTTGCGCCGTGCGGCACGAGGAAGATGACGAGGAACAGAAGCACGCCGAACACCGCGCCGGAGAGGCCCTTCGAGATGTGCTCCGCGATATTCGGCACAAAGATGATGAAGGCGGAACCGACGATCGATCCCGGCAGCCAGCCGACGCCACCGACGACCATGCCGAGGAACAGCGAGATTGCGAGCGTGATGGTGTAACCGTCCGGTGCCACGAACTGCACCGCAATGGCGCCGAGACCGCCGGCAACGCCGGTGATGCCGGCCGAGACGCCGAACGCCAGCGTCTTGTACAGCGCGACGTCAACGCCCATCGCAGACGCCGCGATCTCGTTGTCGCGGATCGCCATGA
The DNA here is from genome assembly GCF_001440405.1 of Bradyrhizobium valentinum. GTDB lineage: Bacteria > Pseudomonadota > Alphaproteobacteria > Rhizobiales > Xanthobacteraceae > Bradyrhizobium > Bradyrhizobium valentinum. The sequence continues at coordinate 40,726 of NZ_LLXX01000021.1, read as the reverse complement.
AGGCGCGGCCCGAACGGGAACGCAGCAGGTTGACCGAGGCGATATAGATCCCGATCGCGATCACGAGCGTGAAATAATACAGCCACCTGTCCTGGGATATCGGCAGGCCAAACGGCGCATCGGGCTTGGTCACGACCAGCCCCTGCACGCCACCGGTCCAGTGCTCGAAGAAGCCGAGCTTCAGCAGTTGCGGCATTGCCACCGCCAGCGCAAAGGTCGCCAGCGCCAGATAGATGCCGCTCAAGCGCAGCGCCGGCTGACCGAACAAGAACCCGAAGCCAAAGCAGATAATGCCGGCAATGGGCAGTGTCAGGGCGTAGTTCACGCCCATATGCTCCATCAGAATGGCGGAGGTGTAGGCTCCGACCGCGTAGAAGGCGCTTTGGCCCAGCGAAAACTGGCCGCTGCCACCCGTCAGGATGTTCAGCGCCAGCACCGCCAGCGCGTAGATCAGCAACATCGTCATCTGGAAGACGAAGAAATTCTTCAAGAACATCGGTGCGATGATCAGCAACCCCAGCACCACCAGCGAGGTGCCGTAGCCCAGCGTCATGGCTCTCTTTGGGACAGCCTCGACCGCCGGTGCTTCGCTTGTGACTTCCTCAACTGCGCTCATGATCAAACTCGCTTCACGATGGGCCGGCCAAACAGGCCCGCCGGCTTGAGAACCAATACGGTGATGATAAGCGCCAGCGCGATCGGCAACTTCAGTTCATTGCCGACGCCGGGGATATAGGTCCCGGCGAGATTCTCGAACACGCCGACCAGAAAGCCTCCAACCACCGCTCCGAGCGGGCTGGTCAGGCCGCCGAGGACGGCCGCGGCAAACCCGTAGATCAGCACGCCGCCCATCATGTTGGGCTCCAGAAACACGACAGGTGCGATCAGGATGCCGGCGATCGCGCCGATCGCGGACGCCATGCCCCAGCCAAGCGCGATCATCCAGCTCGTGTTGATGCCGACCAGCCGTGCCGATTCCGGTAACGACGCGGCCGCGCGCATCGCAAGGCCAATCCGGGTGAACTGAAAGAACAGATAGAGCAGGATCAACAGTCCCACCGTGACGCCGATCATGCCGGCCTGATGGGTCGAGATCAACTGACTGCCGAGAAAGGGCGAGGATCCGAACGGCGTCGGAAACTGCTTGATCGTGAAGTCCCAGGTCAGTCCGGCGACGCTGTTGACGATCGCAAACAATGCGATGAAACCGGCGACATTGGTCAGGACCGGCGCCTTGGCGAGCGGCTTGAACAACATACGCTCGATGGCGATGCCGCCTGCGAACGAGAACGCCAGCGTGAGAAGGAAGGCCCACCAATACGGCACCCCCCATTGCATCAGCTGCCAGGCGATGAATGTCGAGAACATCGCCATTTCGCCCTGAGCGAAATTGAGATGGTCGATCGCCTGGTAAATCATCACAACGGCGAGCGCCATGCAGGCATAGATCGCACCTGTGGCAATGCCAGCCAGGACCTGGTTGATAAAAAGTTCCACGGCTGCGCTCCTCAATAACCGAGATAGGATTTACGGACGTCTTCGTTGTTCGCGATCTCGGCAGCGCTTCCCGACATCACGATACGTCCGGTTTCAATAACGTAGGCCTTGTCCGCGAGCTCCAGGGCGAGTTGTGCGTTTTGCTCCACCACCAGAATAGTGACCTTGTCCTCGCGGTTGATCTTGCCGAGGATGTTGAACAGCTCGCGCACGATCAGCGGCGCCAGGCCGAACGACGGCTCGTCCAGCAGCATCAGCCGCGGACGCAGCATCAGCGCACGCGCAACCGCGAGCATCTGCTGCTCGCCGCCCGACAGTGTGCCGGCCTGCTGGGTGTGCCGTTCCTTGAGCACCGGAAAGTGCTCGTACATGCGCTCGATGTCGGCGACCACGCCCTTCTTGTCATTGCGGGTGATGGCGCCGAGCTGCAGGTTCTCTTCCACCGTCATGGTGGTGAAAGTGCCGCGACCCTGCGGCACATGCGCAATGCCGAGACGGACGACGTTTTCGGTCGACTGGCCGGAGAGCGGCTTGCCCTCGAACTCGATCGCGCCGGTCGAACGCACCATGTTGCAGATCGCCCGCAAGGTGGTGGTCTTGCCGGCGCCGTTGGCGCCGAGCAGAGTGGTCAGCGAGCCCTCGTTGAGGGAGAAGCTTAAGCCGTGAAGCGCCTGGACCTGGCCATAATAGGCGCGGAGGTCCTTGACGTTGAGCATCGCGGTCATTGGTCCTTGCTCCCCAGATAGGCTTTGATGACATCCGGGTCGGCCTGGACCTGGGCCGGTGTTCCTTCGGCGAGCTTGCGGCCGAAGTTAAGTGCGACGACGTGGTCGGCGATCGACATCACCAGACCCATGTGATGTTCGACGAGCAGCACCGTCACGTGACGCTCGTCGCGAATGCGCTTGATCAGATCGCCAAGCACGTGGACTTCTTCGTGATTGAGACCGCCGGCGGGTTCGTCGAGCAGCAGGATCTTGGGATCCGCGGCCAGTGCGCGCGCCAGCTCGACACGTTTTTGGGTACCGAACGGCAGGCCGGACACGATGGTGTGGGCGACGTCATCGAGGCCGAGATAGGTAACGATCTCGTGGACGTGCTTGTTGAGTTCGGCCTCGCCACGGCGCACCCAGCCCAGTCGCAAGGAGTCGCTGATGATGTCGCTGTTGGAACGGCAATGGGTGCCGACGCGAACGTTGTCGAGCACGGAGAGATTTGGAAACAGCGCGACGTTCTGGAAGGTGCGGCCGATGCCGATCTCGGCGATCCGGTGCGGCGGACGCGTCAGGATGCTCGCGCCTTCCATCAGGATATCGCCGGAGCTCGGCTGATAGAGCCGGGAAAGGCAGTTGAACAGCGTCGTCTTGCCGGCGCCGTTCGGTCCGATCAGGCCGAGGATTGCGCCCTTATGCATGTCAAAGGACACGCCGTTTAACGCGATGATGCCGCCGAACACGACGCTGACGTCGCGAACCGCGAGCAGGGGGGAGCTTCCCTGCGCGAGCTGGGCCTGAGTCATCTCGCCTCGCCCGCGCTGATGACGGAGCGGCAATGACCACGCGAAGATTTTCGCCAGCCGCGATGAACGCTATCTGATCCCCTCGGACACACGTGCAACTTTTCCTCCTGCTTTCAACTTCTTGTTCTCTGTTTTTTTGGATTGCGGGGCCGCGCCGCCCAACGCTGCCTCGATGTTCCTTACCATCGTCACAAGGCGCGGTCCAATATCGTTGATCAAGCGATCTTCCGTAAAACGGAAAGCGGGTGCGCCACAATTGAAGGCATACGGTCCGGTTCCGTCGCTGAGCTTCAGCGGCACACCTACGGCGTGCACATCGTCCTGCCATTCGCCGGCAGAGATGGTGAATCCGTGACGCGCGAGCATTTCGCCCGCGCGCTCGATGCCGTCACGCATTTTGGGCCAGCGATTGCCGTAGTGGTCGCGCAGTTCGCGCAGCAAAGCGGCACGCTCATCGTCGGGCAGCGCCCAGATATAGGCGCGACCCATCGCAGTGGTCGCGATCGGCACCCGCGAACCGACATCGAGCTGCACGCCGAGCAGCCCGGCACGGCTTTGCCCGAAATAGATCATGCTGTGACGATCGCGTCCGCCGACGGCAACGGCCCCGCCGGTCTCGCGCATCAGTTCTTCACGGTACGGTTCGGACAAATGCCGAACGCCGAGATTGGCGAGCGCGGCATACCCCAGCGCCATGGCAGATGGCGCGAGCTGATACTTCTCGAAGCGCGGAACGGGTGTAAGATAGCCGAGTTTGGTCAGGGTGTAGGTCAGCCGGGAAATGGTCGGCTTTGGCAAATTGGTACGGGCGGCGAGTTCTTGATTGCCGAGAAGCCCGTCGTTGGGATGAAATGCGCGCAACACATCAAGTCCGCGGGAAAGCGCGACGACGAAGCTGCGATCAGTCGCCACTTTCTTCCCTGGACGCTTCATTACCCGCTACTGCTGATGAGCTCGTTGACAAGGGACGTGCTTCAAAATAACCCTCGCTGTCAAGGTGTGGAATTAAATTTCGCAGTGCGAAATTGGTGAAATGGCCGTAGCTACTCAACGCAAGTTGGGCGGCATCCAAGAACAAACGATCCAGGGAGAGTCCCGTGAGCGAAGTGGTAAAACTCGAGCGTCATGACGTCATCGCCATCGTCACGGTCAACAGCCCTCCGGTCAACGCGCTGAGCGCTGCCGTTCGCGGCGGCATTTTCGAATGCATGAAGAGCGCGATCGCCGATGCCGAGGTAAAGGCCATCGTGCTGACCTGCGACGGCCGCACCTTCATCGCCGGCGCCGATATCACCGAGTTCGGCAAGCCGCCGAAGCCCCCCGGTCTCGCCGAAGTGCTGGAGCTCATGGAGAAATCGCCGAAGCCGATCGTTGCCGCCATTCACGGCACCGCGCTCGGCGGCGGCCTCGAAGTTGCTCTGGCATGCCACTATCGCGTTGCGACCAAGGACGCCAAGCTTGGGCTGCCCGAAGTGAAGCTCGGACTTCTGCCGGGCGCCGGCGGCACCCAGCGCCTGCCGCGCGCGGTCGGCCCCGAGCTCGCGGTCAAGATGATCGTCAGTGGCGATCCGATCAGCGCGGCGGACGCACTCAAGAACGGCCTGATCGAGGAGATCGTCGAGGGCCCGGCGACGGGCGGCGAGGCATTCGCGCTCAAGGTGCTGGCGGAGAAGCGCCCATTGCGCAAGTTGCGCGATGACGATTCCAAGCTCGCGGCCGCCAAGGCCGACATCTCGATCTTCACCAATGCGGTCGCCGCGCTCACCAAGAAAGCACGCGGGCTGGAAGCGCCGTTCGCGGCTGCGGACGCCGTGCGCGCCGCGATCGAGTTGCCGTTCGATGAAGGGCTGAAGAAAGAGCGCGAAGGTTTCCTCAAGCTCGTCGCCAGCGACCAGTCCAAGGCACAGCGTTATGCCTTCTTCTCGGAGCGCGAGGCGGCCAAGATCGCCGGCGTGCCTGAGGGAACCAAGCCGCGCAAGGTCGATCGCGTCGCCATCATCGGCGCCGGCACCATGGGCGGCGGTATCGCGATGTCGTTCGCCAATGCCGGTATTCCGGTGACGCTGATCGAGACCGGCGAAGAGCAGCTCAAGCGCGGCATGGGCGTGATGCAGAAGAATTACGAGGCGACTGCTGCGCGCGGCGGCATTCCGGCGGATGCCCCGGCCAAGCGCATGGGCCTGATCGACGGCAAGGTCGGTCTCGAGCACGTCAAGGACGCTGACCTTGTGATCGAAGCCGTGTTTGAAACCATGGCGGTCAAGAAAGAGGTGTTCGAGGCGCTCGACAAGCACGCCAAGCCGGGCGCCGTGCTCGCCAGCAACACCTCGTATCTCAACATCGACGAGATCGCGAAGGTGACGAAGCGTCCGCAGGACGTGCTCGGCATGCACTTCTTCTCACCGGCCAACGTGATGAAGCTGTGCGAGATCGTTCGCGCCGACAAGACCGCGCCGGATGCGTTGACGACGGCCGTTTCCATCGCGCGCAAAATCGCAAAGGTGCCGGCCGTGGTCGGCGTCTGCGACGGCTTTGTCGGCAACCGCATGCTGGCGCAGCGCGGCAAGCAGTCGGAAAAGCTGTTGTTCGAAGGCGCATTGCCGCAGCAGGTCGACGCCGTGGTGACGAAGTTCGGCATGCCGATGGGTCCGTTCGCGATGAGCGATCTCGCCGGCCTCGATATCGGCTGGCGTTCCCGGAAAGACCGTGGCATCAAGTCGGAAATCGCCGACGCGCTGTGCGAGGCCGGGCGCTTTGGCCAGAAGACCGGCAAGGGCTACTACAAGTATGAAGGCGGCTCGCGCGCGCCGCTGCCCGATCCTGAGGTCGAGAAGCTGATCGACGAGACGCTGCAGCGTCTTGGCCGGAAGAAGCGCGTCGTCAGCGACGACGAAATCCTTGAGCGCATGATGTACCCGATGATCAACGAGGGGGCGCGAATTCTCGAAGAGGGTATCGCGGCGCGTCCGAGCGACATCGACGTGATCTGGCTCTATGGCTATGGCTGGCCGATCTACCGCGGCGGGCCGATGTTCTATGCCGACCAGGTCGGTCTCAAGCACATCGCCGATCGCCTCTCGTATTACGCCAAGGAGACCAACGATCCCTCGCTCGAACCGGCGCCGCTGCTCAAGCGCCTCGCCGCGGAGGGCAAGACGTTTGCGTCACTGGCCCAGCAGTCGAAAGCGGCTTGATGGTGGCGAGTATCGGCACAGTCTCTCCGTTCCCTCCCCCCTTGCGGGGGAGGGTTAGGGAGGGGGGTGGCCGCACCGGGACTGCCCGTGTGGACCCCCTTCCCCAACCCCTCCCCGCAAGGGGGAGGGGAGCCCTGTCGGCGGTGGCCCCCTCACGCACTACAAAACTCCCATGACCCATCCCGGCGAACAGTTTTATCCGCAAGGCGTCCGCTGGGACGAACCGATCGCGCGCGGTACGCTGCCGGACCTGTTGTCGGACGCCGCCGCCGAGTTCGGGTCGCGGCCTGCGATCGAATTCCGCGACCGGCCGATCAGCTACAGCGAACTCGAGGCGATGGTCGAGAAAGCAGCCAGCGCCTTCCTTCGCGCCGGCTACGGCAAGAATAAATCGGTCGCGCTGTTCCTCGGCAATTCGCCGGATCATCCCGTCAATTTCTTCGGGGCGCTGAAGGCCGGCGCCCGAATCGTGCACCTGTCGCCGCTCGACGGCGAGATCGCGCTGTCGCACAAGCTTTCGGACTCCGGCGCGCGCGTGCTGGTCACCAGCAATCTGTCGGCGCTGTTGCCGACCGCGCTGAAATTTCTCGCTCGCGGCCTGCTGGATCGCCTGATCGTTTGCGAGGACGATCATTGGGGCAAGGTCGGCACACAGCAAGCGGCGCTGCCGGATAGCCCTGATATCGTCACCTACAGTCAATTCACGGACGACGCGACCAGGCCGGCGCAGTGGCCCGCAATCTCGGCTGATGATGTCGCTCTATTGCAATACACGGGCGGCACCACCGGCCTGCCGAAGGGCGCGATGCTGAGCCACGGCAACCTGACCTCGGCGGTGTCGGTCTACGACGTCTGGGGCAGGCCGGCGCGCGCCGAGCGCAACGCCGTCGAACGCGTGATCTGCGTGCTGCCGCTGTTTCATATCTATGCGCTGACGGTGGTGCTGCTCTCCGCGATCCGGCGCGGCAACCTGATTTCGCTGCACCAGCGTTTCGACGTCGAGGCCGTGATGCGCGATATCGAAGTCAAGCGCGCGACCGTCTTTCCGGGCGTGCCGACAATGTGGATCGCGATCGCCGCGCTGCCTGATCTCGACAAGCGCGACCTGTCCTCGCTGGTGTCCTGCGGCTCCGGCGGCGCGCCGCTGCCGGTCGAGGTCGCGAAAATCTTCGAGCGCAAGGTCGGCATGAAGCTGAAGAGCGGCTGGGGCATGACCGAGACCTGCTCGCCCGGCACCGGCCACCCCAAGGAAGGCCCGGACAAGTCCGGCTCGATCGGCCTGATGCTGCCCGGCATCGAGATGGACGTGGTGTCGCTGGAAGACCCGACCAGGCTGATGCCGGTGGGCGAAGTCGGCGAAATCCGCATCCGCGGTCCGAATGTCACCAAGGGCTACTGGAACCGGCCGAAGGAAACCGCCGAAGCCTTTGTCGGCGACCGCTTCCTCACCGGCGACATCGGCTACATGGATGCCGACGGCTACTTCTACCTGGTAGACCGCAAGAAGGACATGATCATCTCCGGCGGCTTCAACGTCTATCCGCAGATGATCGAGCAGGCGATCTACACGCATCCTTCGGTGCAGGAAGTGATCGTGATCGGCATCCCGGACGATTACCGCGGCGAGGCCGCCAAAGCCTTCATCAAGTTGCGCGCCGATGCAAAGCCGTTCACGCTCGATGAGTTGCGCGCATTCCTCACCGGCAAGATCGGCAAGCATGAACTGCCGGCTGCCGTGGATTTCGTCGACGAGCTGCCGCGCACGCCGGTCGGAAAATTGTCGCGCCACGAACTGCGCATGCAGCAATCGCAAGCCGCATCACCAAAACAACAAGCCGCCTCAGGAGGTCGTTCCTAGCACTCCGCCGTCGTCCCGGCCTTGAGCCGGGACCCATACGCCGCGGCCTTTGTTCGGGGCAGTCTGGGAGACGGCTTTGTTAACAACGGAAGTCGGTGGTTATGGGTCCCTGCGTTCGCAGGGACGACGAGATTGAGAGTTCGCGCTACTAAGGAATCAAGTTCGCTCACAGGAGGATCCGATGGATCTCGCTTTCAGCAAGGAAGAAATCGCGTTTCGTGAGGAGGTGAGAGCCTTCTTCCGGGATAACGTGCCGCCGGAGACGCGGCGCAAGATGGTCGAGGGCCGTCATCTCTCCAAGGATGAGATGATCGCCTGGTGGCGCATCCTGAACAAGAAGGGGTGGGGCGTCTCGCACTGGCCGAAGGAATATGGCGGCACGGGGTGGACCTCGGTGCAGCACTACATCTTCAACGAAGAGCTGCAGATGCATCCGGCGCCGGCGCCGCTCGCCTTCGGCGTCAGCATGGTCGGCCCGGTCATCTACACCTTCGGCAACGAGAAGCAGAAGCAGCAGTACCTGCCGCGCATCGCCAATGTCGACGACTGGTGGTGCCAGGGCTTTTCGGAGCCCGGCTCGGGATCGGACCTCGCCTCGCTCAAGACCAAGGCCGAGCGCAAAGGCGACAAGTACATCATCAACGGCCAGAAGACCTGGACCACGCTGGCCCAGCACGCCGACATGATCTTCTGCCTGTGCCGCACCGACACGACTGCGAAGAAGCAGATGGGCATCTCCTTCATCGTCTTCAGCATGAAGTCGAAGGGCGTCACCGTGCGCCCGATCGAGACCATCGACGGCGGCCATGAGGTCAACGAAGTGTTCTTCGACGACGTCGAAGTGCCGGTCGAGAATCTGATCGGCGAGGAGAACAAGGGCTGGGATTACGCAAAATTCCTGCTCGGCAACGAGCGCACCGGCATCGCCCGCGTCGGCGTCTCCAAGGAGCGGCTGCGCCGCATCAAGGATCTCGCCTCCAAGGTCGAACAGAACGGCAAGCCGGTGATCGAGGACCAGGGTTTCCGCGAGAAGCTCGCCGCCTGCGAGATCGAACTGAAGGCGCTCGAGCTCACCCAGCTCCGCGTCGTCGCCGACGAGGGCAAGCACGGCAAGGGCAAGCCCAACCCGGCGTCCTCGGTGCTGAAGATCAAGGGCTCGGAAATCCAGCAGACCACCACCGAACTTTTGATGGAAGTGATCGGCCCGTTCGCCGCGCCCTACGACGTGCACGGCGACGACGGCTCCAACGAGACCATGGACTGGACCGCCCAGATCGCGCCGAGCTACTTCAACAACCGCAAGGTCTCGATCTACGGCGGCTCCAACGAGATCCAGCGCAACATCATCACCAAGGCGGTGCTGGGGCTGTAGGCAAGATAGCGCCACAACAACGCACGTCGTCCCCGCGAAAGCGGGGACCCAGTACGCCGCGGCGGTCGTGATTCACGAATAACGCCGGCGATTACTGGATCCCCGCATTCGCGGGGATGACGAGCGAGGGTCAGTTCGTAGGATGGGTGGAGCGAAGCGATACCCATCACAGCAAGTCCGAACAGTGCGATGGGTTTCGCTTCGCTCTACCCATCCTACGGGTTCGTTCGATTTCCATGCCTCCGGCATGATTTGAGAGAGCAAAAGAACATGGATTTTGATTTGTCCGAGGAGCAGCGCCTTCTCAAGGAAAGCATCGACGGTCTGTTGACCGACTCCTACGATTTCGATGCGCGCAAGAAGTACCAGAAGGAGAAGGGCGGCTGGAGCAAGGCCGTCTGGGGCAAGCTCGCCGAGCAGGGCCTGTTGGGCCTGCCCTTCGCGGAAGCCGATGGCGGCTTCGGCGCCGGCGCGGTCGAGACCATGATCGTGATGGAAGCGCTCGGCAGGGCGCTGGTGCTTGAGCCGTATCTCGCCACCGTCGTGATCGGCGGCGGCTTCCTGCGTCACGGCGGCTCGGCCGAGCAGAAGGCTGCGCACATCCCCGGCATCATCGACGGCAGCAAGACCTTTGCGTTTGCGCAGCTCGAGAAGAACTCGCGCTACGATCTCGGCGATGTCGCAACATCAGCCAAGAAGAAGGGCGCGGGATGGGTCATCGACGGCGAGAAATTCGTCGTGCTCAACGGCGAGAACGCTGACACTCTGATCGTGACGGTGCGCACCAAGGGCGGCCGGCGCGACAGAAGCGGCATCGGCGTGTTCATCGTGCCGGCGAACGCCAAGGGCGTCACCCGCAAGGGTTATCCGACCCAGGACGGCCTGCATGCCGCCGATATCACGTTCACCGGCGTCGAGGTCGGCGCAGATGCCGTGATCGGCGATCCCGAGAACGGCCTGCCGCTGATCGAGCGCGTGGTTGATGAGGCCCGCACCGCGATGTGCGCGGAAGCCGTCGGCGCGATGGATGAATCGCTGAAGGCGACCGTCGAATATCTCAAGACCCGCAAGCAGTTCGGCGTGCCGATCGGCAGCTTCCAGACGCTGCAGCACCGCGCCGCCGACATGTTCGTCGCGCTTGAACAGGCCCGCAGCATGTCGATGTTCGCGACCATGGCCGCCGATTTCGACAGCGCCAAGGAGCGTGCGACCGCGGTCGCCGCCGCCAAGGTGCAGATCGGCAAATCCGGCAAGTTCATCGGCCAGCAGTCGATCCAGCTTCACGGCGGCATCGGCATGACGCAGGAAGCCAAGATCGGCCACTACTTCAAGCGGCTGACCATGATCGAGAACACCTTTGGCGACACCGACTACCACCTCCGCCGCGTCACCGACGCGGGCGGGCTGGTGTGACGCATTCGCCGTAGGTCACGCGACCGCAGCCATACAAGGTCGTCATG
>NZ_LLXX01000021.1:0-29772 GCF_001440405.1 Bradyrhizobium valentinum | reverse complement strand
CCCGGGGCTTGCCCGGGCCATCCACGTCTTGGCGGCAAAGGAAGTCGTGGATGGCCGGGTCAAGCCCGGCCATGACGGACAGAGAATGCAAGGGAATGTAATAAGAGGGAGCACACCTAGTGAAAAACACCCCGTTCGATCTCACCGGCAAGGTCGCAATCATCACCGGCTCCAGCCGTGGCATCGGCCGTTCCTCGGCCGAGCTGCTCGCCAAACTCGGCGCAAAGGTCGTGATCTCCAGCCGCAAGGCGGACGCCTGCCAGGAGGTCGCCGAAGGCATCAAGAAGGCGGGCGGCGACGCCCATGTCATTCCCTGCAACATCTCGCGCCGCGAGGAAGTCGAGGCGCTGATTGCAGGCACCACGAAGCATTACAGCAAGGTCGACATCCTCGTCTGCAACGCCGCGGTGAACCCGTATTACGGCCCGCTGCTCGACATCAAGGACGAGGCCTTCGACAAGATCATGGGCTCTAACGTCAAGAGCAACATCTGGCTCTGCGCGCTCGCGATCCCGCAAATGGCAGAGCGCGGCAACGGCTCGGTGGTGATCATCTCCTCGATCGGCGGCTTGCGCGGCTCCACCGTGATCGGCGCCTACGGCATTTCGAAAGCGGCGGATTTCGCGCTGTGCCGCAGCCTCGCCGGCGAATGGGGCCCGAAAGGCGTCCGCGTCAATTGCGTGGCGCCGGGCCTCGTCAAAACCGATTTCGCCCGCGCACTGTGGGAAGACCCCGATAACCTCAAGCGCCGCACCGCGACGACTCCGCTGCGCCGCATCGGCGAGCCCGACGAAATCGCCGGTGCCGTGGCATATCTGGCCTCCGATGCCTCCACCTTCATGACCGGCCAGACGATTGTGGTGGACGGCGGCGTGACCACGGCGTCGGTGTAGCTCCTGTCGTCCCTGCGAACGCAGGGACCCATACCGCGTTGCGCCCTCGACTGAAACGAGATGGCAGACATTCTTCGCAAAATGATCTCCGGTGGTTATGGGCCCCTGCTTTCGCAGGGGCGACGACCGAGATGGCCGGGACGACGATGGAGATATTGACCTTCGCCTCCCAATCGGATTGCCTCTTGCGCAACCAAAACCTCCCGGGGAAGCAACGTCATGTCCTTTGTGCTGGCCATCGATCAGGGCACCACGTCCTCGCGCGCCATGGTGTTCCGCAGCGACATCTCCATCGCCGCGACGGCGCAAGCCGAATTCCCGCAGCATTTCCCGGCCTCGGGCTGGGTCGAGCACGAGCCGGAGGACATCTGGACCTCCACCGTCGCGGTCTGCCGTGAGGCACTGGAAAAGGCCGGCCTGAAAGCAAAGAATATCGCCGCGATCGGCATCACCAATCAGCGCGAGACCACGGTGGTGTGGGACTGCGCCACCGGGCAGGCGGTGCACCGCGCCATCGTCTGGCAGGACCGCCGCACATCAGACATCTGCGCCAAACTGAAAGCCGAAGGCCACGAGCCCACGATTTCGGCCAAGACCGGCCTGATCATCGACCCCTATTTCTCCGGAACGAAAGTGGCCTGGATACTCGACTACGTGCCGGGCGCGCGCGAACGCGCTGGCCGCGGCGAACTGATGTTCGGCACCGTCGATTGCTATCTGCTGTGGCGCCTGACCGGCGGCAAGGTGCACGCCACCGACGCCACCAACGCCTCGCGCACGCTGCTGTTCAACATCCACGCTGGCGAGTGGGACGACGAACTCTTGAACATCCTGCGCGTGCCGCGCTCGATGCTGCCCGAGGTAAAGGACTCTTCCGCCAAATTCGGCGACAGCGACGCAGGCCTGTTCGGCGGTTCGATCGCCATTTCAGGCATCGCCGGCGACCAGCAGGCCGCGACCATCGGCCAGGCCTGCTTCACGCCCGGCATGATCAAGTCGACCTACGGCACCGGCTGCTTTGCACTTCTCAACACCGGCACGACGCCGGTCGCCTCGAAGAACAAGCTGCTCACCACCATCGCCTATCAGCTTGGAGGCAAACGCACCTATGCGCTCGAAGGCTCGATCTTCGTCGCTGGAAGCGCCGTGCAATGGCTGCGCGACGGCCTCGGCATCATCAAGCAGGCGTCCGAGACCGGCCCGCTCGCCGACAAATCCGATTCGATGCAGAGCGTCTATCTGGTGCCGGCCTTCGTCGGCCTCGGCGCGCCCCACTGGAATCCCCGCGTCCGCGGCGCGCTGTTCGGCCTCACCCGCAACACCGGCCCAGCCGAGCTCGCGCATGCCGCGCTCGAAAGCGTCTGCTACCAGACCTTCGATCTCTGGGCCGCGATGCGCGCCGACTGGCCGGATGCGACCGCCGCCAACATCGTGCTCCGCGTCGACGGCGGCATGACCGCGTCGGACTGGACCATGCAGCGCCTGGCCGATCTGCTCGACGCTCCCGTCGATCGCCCGATGATCCAGGAAACCACGGCGCTGGGCGCTGCCTATCTCGCGGGGTTGAATGCCGGCGTCTATCCGGAGCCCGCAAAATTTGCCGACAACTGGCGGCTGGAACACCGCTTCAAGCCGGCGATGAGCAAGGCCACGCGCGAGCGGAAGCTGGCGGGCTGGGCGAGGGCGGTGAAGGGCGTGCTGGCGAGCGACGAGGGGGAGTAGCGCCGGATGATTTTGCCCGACGGATATTCCGATGTCCCCGCCGGCAAGGTCGCCGCCGTGGTCACGCACCTGGAGATGACCGCGCGCCCCGCGCCGCGTTCTGATCCGTCCGGAGCCTGGTCACTGCGCCAGGTAGAGACGCCGCCGCTCGAGTGGTTTCGCGATCTCTATCGTCGCGTCGGCGAGGAATGGCTGTGGTTCTCGCGGATACAGATGCCCGATGCCGAACTCGCGGCAAGGCTTCATTCGCCGCAGCTCGAAGTCTATGCGCTGGTCGATGGCGGCCGCGACGAGGGCTTGTTGGAGCTGGATTTTCGCGAGCCCGGGCAATGCGAGATCGGCATGTTCGGCGTCACTGCAAAACTGGTCGGAACCGGCGCCGGCCGCTGGCTGATGAACCGCGCGCTGGAAATCGCATGGTCGCGGCCGGTCGAGCGGGTCTGGCTGCATACCTGCACCTTCGATCATCCCGCCGCGCTCGGCTTCTATCAGCGCTCGGGCTTTCGCCCATTCCGTAGGCAGGTGGAGGTGGCGGACGATCCGCGGCTCGACGGCACAGCGCCGCGAGAAGTGGCGCGGCATGTGCCGGTGATTGAGTGACGGGACGGACGCCCCCTCAACCGTCATCACCGGGCTTGTCCCGGTGATCCACGTCTTACTTTCTTAGTGAGGAGGAAAAGACGTGGATGGCCGGGTCAAGCCCGGCCATGACGAACGGAGAGAGCGATTTCAAAATACTTCCTGCTTCGACCGCGCCAGCGAAAACCCACGCCGATCCGCGTTGAAGCAGGTAATCCCCGCCTGCTCCGACTTGCACGTAAACCCGCCGCGCTGCCACACCTCGCCGTAGCCAAGCACCGGCAGCGACTTGTTCATCACGGTGTCGCCGTGGCAGAGGCGCATGGCGGGGCCCTTGGCGTTCACCTCGAAGGCGCCGCCGTAATCGAGGTCGCAATCGGCAGGCCGTCGCGGCTTAGTTTCCATTGCGGCGATGTCGCAGCGGAGGATGTTCTGCTTGTCGTAGTCGAAATACTGGCAGGCGATGTTCTTGGACGGCGATTGGAAGCCAATGGGACCGGTTTGGGCGCGTGATGTGGCGGCAAATGTCAGCACGGACAGCGCGAAGAGCATGGCCAGGGTGCGCATCATCATGTGACTCATTGGTTGCAATGTGAAGCAGCGTACTTAGGATGGTAGGCAACGCAACCCCGACCCCGCATGTCATCCCCGGACTTGATCCGGACATCCATCCCTCTTCAAGAGAGTCTTTTGAAGAGGGATGGATTGCCGGGTCGAGCCCGGCAATGACGAACCCGAGTGTAAAACAACATGATCCTGATCGGCCAATTCGACTCCCCCTTCGTCCGCCGCGTCGCCATCGCCATGCGGCTATACGGCATCGCGTTCGAGCACAAGCCGTGGTCTACCTTCGGCGATGCCGACAAGATCGCGCCGTATAATCCGCTGCGGCGGGTGCCGACGCTGGTGCTGGATGACGGCGAGGCGCTGATCGAAAGCGCGATGATCCTGGATTATCTCGACGATCGCGTCGGTCTCGAGAAGGCGATGATCGCGCGGAACGGCGACACGCGGCGGCGGCACTTGCGGATCGCGGCGCTGGCGATGGGCCTTGGCGACAAGGGCGTCAGCCTGCTGTACGAGCGCGTGCTGCGCAAGGACAAGCAACTCGACCTGTGGGTCGAGCGCTGCAAGTCGCAGATATCGGGTGTGCTCGAAGTGCTGGAAAAAGAGCGCGCGGCGGTCAAGACGCCGTATTGGTTCGGCGAAAACATCGGTCATGCCGATATCGCGGTCGCCTGCGTGCTGCGCTTCACCGGCGAGGCGCATCCCGCGCTGTTCGACGCGCGTTATCCCGCGCTGAAGGCGCATTCCGAGCGCTGCGAGGCGCTGCCGCCGTTCCAGGAAATCGTGCAGCCGTTGGCGCCGCCGAGCGGCGATTGAACTGGATGGGGCCGCGGCCGGCCACGACCGCGGAGCCAGGCCTAATCCTACTTTGCATGGGGTTGTTTTCGCGATTTTTTCAGGCCGGGTGCGGCGCGTCCGGTGAGTCGTGCCGCCGGGCGGCCAGCCTCGCTTTCACACCTTAGGCCGCATCGCCTCCGGCGTATCCGGCTGCGCCAGCGGATGTGCTTTCGCAAATTCAGGCAGCGCCATCGCGGTCTCGAAGATGCGCTTCACGGTCGGATAGATCTTCAGATCGATCTGCTGGTTCAGGGCGATCGTGACATGGCCGACCATGCAAATGTCGGCGAGCGTCGGCGTATCGCCATGACAGAACTTTCCCGTGTCCTTGTTATCAGCCAGATGCCCCTCCAGCGCCGCCAGCGTCTCCACGATCCAGTGCCGCCGCCAGGCCGCCTGCTGCGTGTCGCGCAGATTGAGTTCGTGATCGAGATAGCGCCGCACCCGCGGCGTCAGCAGCGGGTGGCCCTCGCAGGCGACCATCAGCGCCAGCGCGCGCACGCGGGCGCGGCCGTTGATGTCGGCGGGCAGCAAGGGCGGGGAGGGATGTTTCTCGTCGAGATATTCGAGGATGGCGAGCGATTGGAACAGCGTGGTGCCGTCATCCTCCACCAGCGCCGGGAGCGCCATCTGCGGGTTGACCTTGCGATATTCGCCGTCGCGATGCGCGTTGGCGTCGATGTCGACGAAGATCACCTCGGCCGGAACATTTTTCAGATTGAGCGCGATGCGAACGCGAAAGCTCGCCAGCGATCGCCAGAAGGAGAAGAATTTCATGGGAGGCTCCGCACTTCTCTTCCCCTCTCCCCTTGTGGGAGAGGGTGGATCAATCGTGCGAAGCGCGATTGAGACGGGTGAGGGGTTCTCTCCGCGGAGACAGACCCCTCATCCGGCGCTTCGCGCCACCTTCTCCCACAAGGGGAGAAGGGAAGAAAGTGGCTCTACGCCCCCACGGCCTTCTTTCGCCAGGCCAGATGCACGGCGGAGGTGCAGCCGGGCGGATGCGAGGTGACGTCATTCGCGGGTATGACCTCCGCCGCCGGTCCCTTCGCCGCGGCCTGTTCCTGCGACGGAATGTAGTTCAGCACCGGGGCCAGCCAGCGCTCGGTCTCGGCGACGCTCATGCCCTTGCGGGCGGCGTAATCCTCGACCTGGTCGCGCTCGATCTTGCCGACGCCGAAATAGAAGCTCTCAGGATGGGAGAAATAAAGTCCCGACACCGACGAGCCCGGCCACATCGCAAAGCTCTCGGTCAGCTTCACGCCGGCGGTGTTCTCGGCATCGAGCAGGCGGAACAGCGTCGCCTTCTCGGTGTGATCGGGCTGGGCGGGATAGCCGGGCGCGGGGCGGATGCCGGCATATTGCTCCAGGATGAGCTGGTCCGAGGCTAGCGCCTCGTCCGGCGCATAACCCCAGAATTCCTTGCGGACGCGCTGGTGCATCCGCTCGGCAAAGGCTTCGGCGAGACGATCGGCCAGCGCCTTGCACAGGATCGAGGAGTAATCGTCATTGGCGTTCTTGAAGCGGTCGGCGACCACGTCCTCGCCAATGCCGGCGGTAACCACGAAGGCGCCGACATAGTCCGGCACGCCCGACGCCACCGGCGCGATGAAGTCCGACAGCGCGGCGTTGAAGCGGCCTTCGCGCTTCTCCAGTTGCTGGCGCAGCGTGTGGAAAGTCGCGATCTTCCTGGCGCGCGTATCGTCGGCATAAACGGCGATATCGTCGCCGTCGGCATTGGCCGGCCAGAAGCCGACAGTGGCGCGAGCGGTGAACCATTTTTCCTTGATGATGCGGTCGAGCATCTTGCGCGCGTCGTCATAGAGCGAGCGTGCCACTTCGCCGATCTTGGGATCGTCGAGGATGGCCGGGAAACGCCCGGTCAATTCCCAGGTCTGGAAGAACGGCGTCCAGTCAATGTATTCGGCAAGCTCCGCCAGATCGTAGGCGTCAAAACTCTTGATGCCGAGGAACGACGGCTTTTTCGGCAGCGTCTTGGCGAAGTCGACCTTGACCGCATTGGCGCGGGCGTTCGCCAGTTTCAGCCGCTTCTTGTCGGCCTGCGCGCGGAAATGCGCGGCGGAAATTTTGGCGTACTCGGCGCGGATGTCGGCCGCATAGGCCTCGCGCTTGTCGGGCGAGAGCAGCGAGGATGCCACACCCACCGCGCGGCTGGCATCGTTGACGTGCACCACCGGCCCGCCCTTGTAGTTCGGGTCGATCTTCACGGCCGTATGGACGCGGCTGGTGGTAGCGCCGCCGATCAACAGCGGCATCTTCATGCCCTGCCGCTCCATTTCGCCGGCGAGAAAGCTCATCTCGTCGAGCGAGGGCGTGATCAGGCCGGACAGCCCGATAATATCGGCGCCCTCGGTCTTGGCCGTCTCGATGATCTTGTTGGCGGGCACCATGACGCCGAGGTCGATCACCTCGAAATTGTTACATTGCAGCACGATGCCGACGATGTTCTTGCCGATGTCGTGGACGTCGCCCTTGACGGTGGCGAGCACGATCTTGCCGGCGGCGTTGCGGCCGTCGCCGGCTATGCCATTGGCAAGGTTGCGCGCCTTCTCTTCTTCCATGAACGGCATCAGATAGGCCACCGCCTGCTTCATCACGCGGGCGGATTTCACCACCTGCGGCAGGAACATTTTGCCGTCGCCGAAGAGGTCGCCGACGATGTTCATGCCGGCCATCAGCGGGCCTTCGATCACGTTCAGCGGGCGCTCCACCGTCAGCCGCGCGGCTTCGGTGTCCGCTTCGATGAATTCGGTGATGCCGTGCACCAGCGCGTGGCTGAGCCGCTTCTCGACCGACCATTCGCGCCAGGCGAGATCCTGCTCCCTTGTCTGCTTCTCCTTGCCGCGAAACTTTTCCGCCAGCGCCAAGAGCCGCTCGGAAGCGCCCGCGTCGCGGTTGAGGATGACGTCCTCGCACACCTGCCGCAGCTCGGGGTCGATGTCGTCATAGACGATCATCTGTCCGGCATTGACGATGCCCATGTCCATGCCGGCGTGGATGGCGTGATACAAAAACACCGAATGCATGGCCTCGCGCACCGGCTCATTGCCGCGGAACGAGAAGGAGAGGTTCGAGACGCCGCCGGAGATATGCGCGCCCGGCAGGTTCTGCCGGATCCAGCGCGTCGCCTCGATGAAGTCGACGCCGTAATTGTTGTGCTCTTCCAGCCCGGTCGCGATCGCAAAAATATTCGGATCGAAGATAATGTCCTCTGGGGGAAAGCCGACCTCGTTGACCAGAATGTCGTAGGCGCGCTTGCAGATGTCGGTCTTGCGCGCGAATGTATCGGCCTGGCCGATCTCGTCGAACGCCATCACCACCACGGCGGCGCCATGGCGGCGCGCGATGCGGGCCTCGTGGATGAATTTCTCCACGCCTTCCTTCATCGAGATCGAGTTCACCACCGGCTTGCCCTGGACGCATTTCAGGCCGGCCTCGATCACGTTGAACTTCGAGGAGTCGACCATCACGGGCACGCGCGCGATGTCGGGCTCGGCGGCGACGAGATTCAGGAAGGTCACCATCGCGGCTTCCGAATCCAGCAGGCCCTCGTCCATGTTGACGTCGATGATCTGGGCGCCGTTCTCGACCTGGTCGCGCGCCACCTGAAGGGCTGCGGTGTAATCGCCTGCCGTGACCAGCTTGCGGAATCTCGCAGATCCCGTGACGTTGGTGCGCTCGCCGACGTTGACGAACGGAATCGCCGGCGTCAGTTCGAACGGCTCAAGGCCCGAGAGCCGCAGCCGCGGTTCGATCGCGGGTACCGCACGCGGCTTGTGCGGCGCGACGGCTGCGGCAATCGCCGCGATATGGTCCGGCGTGGTGCCGCAGCAGCCACCGACAATGTTGACGAGGCCCGCTTCGGCGAATTCGCCGATCAGCCGCGCCATGTATTCCGGCGTCTCGTCGTACTGGCCGAACTCGTTGGGCAGGCCGGCATTCGGATAGGCGCAGACCAGCGTGTCGGCGACGCGGCCGATGTCGGCGATGTGGGCGCGCAGGTCTTCGGCGCCGAGCGCGCAGTTGAATCCGATGGTGATCGGCTTGGCGTGCCGCACCGAGTTCCAGAACGCTTCCGGCAATTGCCCCGAGAGCAGGCGGCCGGATTTGTCGGTGATCGTACCCGAGATCATCACGGGCACGTCGATGCCGCGTTCCTCGGTGATTTCGGAGATGGCGTAGAGCGCCGCCTTGGCGTTCAGCGTGTCGAAAATGGTTTCGACCAGCAGCAGGTCGGCGCCGCCGTCGAGCAGGCCGTTGACCTGTTCGCCATAGGCCTTGCGCAAATCGTCGAAGGTGACGGCTCGATAGCCGGGGTTGGAAACGTCGGGCGAGATCGAGGCGGTGCGGTTGGTCGGGCCCAGAGCGCCCGCGACAAAACGCGGTTTGCCATCCTCGGCGCTGACGCGCATCGCTGCGGCGCGGGCGAGCCTGGCGCCATCGCGGTTCAGTTCATAGGCGAGGTCCGACATGTCGTAGTCGGCCTGCGCGATCGAGGTCGAGGAGAACGTGTTGGTCGCGACGATGTCGGCGCCGGCGCGCAGGTAGGCGGCGTGGATGTCCTCGATCGCCTTCGGCTGGGTCAGGATCAACAGGTCGTTATTGCCGCGGACATCGCGATGAAAATCCGCAAAGCGCGCGCCGCGAAACGCTGTTTCGTCGTACTGCAGGCCCTGAATCATGGTGCCCATGGCGCCGTCGAGCACCAGGATGCGCTCGCGGGCGGCGGCGAGCAGGGCAGTTCGCTTTGGCGAACTCTTGGGCGAAATCGAAACACTCATCGGATCAGGCGGCTTTCTGTGCGCCATTGGGGCGAATGCCCAGCAAATGGCTGATCGCGAACACGAGGTCCGCGCGGTTCATGGTGTAGAAGTGAAAGGTATCGACGCCGTGCTTGGCGAGCTTTTGCACCTGGCCGGCCGCGACGGTGGCGGCGACCAGCTTGCGGGTCTCGGCATCATCGTCGAGGCCTTCGAACTTGTCGGCGAGCCAGTCCGGCACTGTGGTGCCAGCGCGGGTTACGAAGCTGCGCGCCTGCTTGAAATTGTGCATCGGCATGATACCGGGGACCACAGGAATATCGATGCCGCGGGCGCGCACGCGATCGAGATAGCGGAAATAGAGGTCGTTATCGAAGAACACCTGGGTGATGGCGCGCGCCGCGCCGGCGTCGACCTTGGCCTTCAGCGTGTCGATGTCGGCGTCGATCGTCGGGCTCTCGGGGTGCTTCTCGGGATAGGCCGAAACCGAGATTTCGATATCGGGATAGCGCTTCTTGATTCCCGCAATGAGATCGGGCGAACTCTGATAGCCATCCGGGTGGGCATGATAGGCGGTGCCGATACCGGTGGTGGGGTCGCCGCGCAGAGCGACGATATGGCGGACGCCGATCTCGTGGTAGCGCGCCACCACGTCGTCGATCTCGCCCTTCGGTGCGCCGACGCAGGTCAGATGCGCGGCCGGCGTCAGGCTGGTCTCTTTCAGGATGCGGGCGATGGTTGAATGGGTACGCTCTCGGGTCGATCCCCCGGCGCCATAGGTCACGGACACGAAATTGGGCGTCAGCGGTGCCAGCCGGTTGATGGTCTCCCACAGGCTTCGCTCCATGTCCTCCGTCTTGGGCGGGAAGAACTCGAAGGAGATTTTTGGCGAGTGCAGCGCGCGATGGCCGTCGAAAGCGGGGGGCGTAATCTCGGTCATGGCACTTCACAAGGCTCCGAAAAGGATAGGCGGACATCAGGCCTAGCGGCCGTCAGCTAAAATAAGCCAAATGGAGCCCACCAAACAGCCCATCTTGCATGGGAAATAGCCCAATCGGAACAAAAATATACGAAATATGGACCGGATAGGTTGTTCGGTGGGCATCGCACGTTACAATTTTATATAGTGAAAACAGTTTACTAGATAGAAGTTGCGATCGAACAGAGGGTAGATAGTGGTGGGCAGATGCGCAGTTTCTTGAATATGTCATAGATTGGCCCACTCACGGTGCGGCGCGCCACGCCTTTTTCCCACAAGCGCGGGCCTGATCTGCGCCTGCCAGGCCTTTGTCGGCCTGTCGTCTCGCACTAGTTTAGCGCCATGATCCCGCTTTCCGTTCTCGACCTCTCCGTCGTCACCACAGGAACTCGCCCGGCTCACGCGCTGCGCAACAGCATCGATTTGGCGCGCCATGTCGATGAACTCGGCTATGTCCGCTACTGGCTCGCCGAGCATCACAATCTGGCCTCGGTGGCGAGCCCCGCGCCCGACCTGATGATCGGCCAGATCGCGGCCGTGACGAATAACATCCGCGTCGGTTCCGGCGGCGTGATGCTGCCCAACCACGCGCCGCTGGTGGTGGCCGAGCGCTTCAAGATGCTGGAGGCGCTGTTTCCCGGCCGCATCGATCTCGGTCTTGGCCGCGCGCCCGGCACGGATGGCGCGACGGCGCATGCGCTGCGCAGCCGGCTCGACCGCCGCGAGGGCGACGATTTTCTCGAACGGCTGAGTGAACTGGTATTGTGGGAAACCCGCGATTTCCCCGCCGGCCATCCCTACAACAATGTGGTGGCGATGCCGGATGATACGCCGCTGCCGCCGATCTGGCTGCTCGGCTCTAGCGACTACAGTTCGGAGCTGGCGGCACAAGTCGGCATGGGCTTCGCGTTCGCGCACCACTTCGCGTCCTATGATGCGATCGCGGCGATGACCAACTATCGCAGCCACTTCAAGCCGTCCGGCTGGCGGCAGACCCCGCACGGCATCCTCGCCATCGCAGCGGTCGCCGCCGAAACCGATGCCGAGGCCGAGAAGCTCGCTTCCTCCATGGACCTCAACCGCCTGCGCCGCGACCGCGGACAATATCTGCCGCTGCCCAGTGTCGAGGAAGCGTTGGCCTATAATTATACGGATTCCGAACGCGCTTCCGTCGCGCGCAACCGCTCGCGGCTGTTCGTCGGCAGTCCGGCGACGATCGTGGCGAAGCTGCAGCCGATGATTACGGCAAGTCAGCCGGATGAATTGATGATCATCACTGCCGTCTACGATCACGACGCGCGGAAGAAGTCGTACAGCCTGCTCGCGGAAGCGTTCGGGCCGAGCAAGAAAGCCGCCGCCTAGATCGTGATGACTTTTCAGCGAATCTGCATCTCATTCTTTTGAGCATTCCTGCTTTTTCAGCATTCCTGATCTGCACACCTGCGTTTGTTCGAGCCTCAGAAGCAACCAAGCGTTGTCCAAGGGATTGTTGAAGTCTCCAGCCAAGGAGACAAACCATGGAACTGAAATCTGCAGTTGTTGGGTTGGCCGCCCTCGGCGGCGTTATGCTCGCCGCCGGCTCGGCTACTGCCGCGATGCCGAACGGGCTTCCGCATGCGGACCAGATCTCACGCCAGGCTGTGAATACCGAGCAGGTCCGCTGGGTCTGCAACGCCTGGGGTCGCTGCGTGTGGCGTCCGGGTCCGAGATGGGGCGTCTATGGCGGTTGGGGCCCGCGCCCCGTCTGGCGTCCGGGATGGCGCGGCGCCTATGCTTGGGGCGGGCCAGCTTGGCGCCCGCGGCCAGTGTGGGGTCCGCGCCCCGTGTGGGGTCCGCGTCCAGGATGGGGTCCCCGTCCAGGGTGGGGCTGGTAACGGCCGGTGGTGATCGGAGAGGGGGCGTACGCCGGCTGATAACGCCGCGGGTACCGCTTTCATAATATCCGTATCCGCTGCACCGTTAATGCCGCGCAGCTCGCCGCTCGCTGGTAAGCGTCCGGCTTGCTGCACGTCACGAATCTGCGCTCTCCGCGCCAACGGCAGCAGTCGCGCCGGGAGACGCGAACAGATCCGTGTGCGTCCCTTAATCCTGCTTCTCGCTGAACGTCGCGCGGAACGGGTGGCCGGGATAGACGCCGACGATGCGGAATTCGCGCGAGAAGAACTTTAGTTCTTCCAGCGCGAAGGCGAGGCCCTTGTCCTCGGGATGGCCGTCGACGTCGGCATAGAACTGCGTCGCAAAGAAATTGCCGTCGACCATGTAGCTTTCCAGCTTGGTCATGTTGACGCCGTTGGTGGCAAAGCCGCCGAGCGCCTTGTAGAGCGCGGCGGGCAGGTTGCGCACCCGGAAGACAAAAGTCGTGACCAGCGGGCCCGAGCCCTGCTTGGCCCAATCGGCCTCGCGCGCTAGCACCACGAAGCGCGTGGTGTTGTGGGTCTCGTCCTCGACGTCCTCGGCCAGGATATCGAGCCCGTAGATGTCGGCGGCCAGCCGCGAAGCGATGGCGGCAACGCTCTTGTCCTTGCGTTCGGAAACATCGCGCGCGCTGCCGGCGGTATCGGCCGCGACGATCGGCTTGATGCCGAGCTTGCGGATGATACGCCGGCACTGGCCGAGGGCGTGGACGTGGCTCTCCACCGTCCTGATGTCGGCGAGTTTTGCGCCTCGCGGCGCCATCAGTTGATGGCGGATCGGCAGAAACCATTCACCGACGATGAACAGGCCGGAATCCGGCAGGAGATGATGGATATCGGCAACCCGGCCGGCGACTGAATTCTCGATCGGGATCATGCCGAGACCGGCCTCGCCCGAGGAGATCGCGGACAGCGCGTCCTCGAAGGTCGCGCACGGCAACGGCTCGGCGTCGGGATAGGCCTCGACGATCGCGATATGGGAATTGGCGCCAGGCTCGCCCTGGAACGCGATTTTGAGCTTCTTGGTCATGCGGGGCCTTTTAGCAGCGGCTCAGGCTTTGGCTATAGCGTTTTCGAGCGAAGTGGAGGCCGGTTCGCGTGAGGAAAACGCGTCAAAACAAAAGGGTAGAGCCTCGTTCAACCCGAACGAGGCTCTAATATCCGCCGGGCGGTTTCGAGGTCGGCTGGGGTGTCGACGCCGCGGGGGACGCTGTCGACGATGGCGATGTCGATCCGCATCCCGGCCTCCAGCGCCCGGAGCTGCTCGAGCTTCTCTTGCTGCTCCAGCGGAGACGGGGGCAGCGTCACGAACCGTTCCAGCGCAACGCGGCGGTAGGCGTAGAGGCCGATGTGGTGGTAGCGGGGGCCGTCGCCATGGGGCGCCGTGGCGCGGGTGAAATAGAGCGCACGGAGCCGGTTTGGGCCGATCGGCGAGCCGACCGCCTTCACCACGCTGGGGGCCTGATCCTCTTCCTCGGTATGGATCTGCGAGGCCAGCGTCGCGATGTCGACGGTGGGGTCGTCGAGCGGCGGCAGCGCGGCGCGGATGGTGTCCGGCGTGATCGTCGGGAAATCGCCCTGCAGGTTGACCACGATCTCGGCCTGGCCATCGGGATCGATCGTCCGCATGGCCTCATGGATCCGGTCGGAGCCGGAGGGATGATCGGCACGGGTCATCACCACCTCGCCGCCGGCGGCCTTCACGGCGGCCGCGATCTCGGGCGTGTCGGTGGCGACCGCCACCCGGCCGATCCTGGCCTCCTCGGCCCGCCGCAGCACGTGGACGATCATCGGCAAGCCGCCGATATCCAAGAGCGGCTTGCCGGGCAGGCGGGTCGCCGCCATGCGGGCAGGAATCAGCACGAGGATGCGGTTTTCGGTCATCGGGGACGAGGTCTGGGGGCCAACAAAAACGGGCCTGAAATGATGGGGATTGGCGGAAAGTCGGCGCGTTTATACGGGTTGCCAGAGCCCGGGCAAACCGATATCTCAGGCGCTGCTGAGGGTGCGGCGCGAAAGCCTGATTCCTGACGCGCACCCGCGGCCGTTTTGCCGGCCTTCAGTCGATCTTCCGGCCTGGAGCCTGATCCAACTATGGACTCCTTCGAACTCAACAAGATTCTCGGTGCCATCCTCGGTACCTGCCTCGTTCTCCTGGTGACGAGCTTTGCCGCCCAGGCGATTTTCGCGCCCGTGAAACCGGAAAAGCCGGGCTTCGAGATCGCCGTGAAGGAAGACACGAAGGCTGGTGGAGCCAAGGAAGCCGCGGCGCCGTCCGAGCCGATCGAGAAGCTGCTGCAGACTGCCTCCGTCGAGAAGGGCACCGCGGCCGCAAAGAAATGCGCCGCCTGCCATACGTTCGAGAAAGGCGGCCCCAACCGCGTCGGCCCGAACCTGTTCGGCGTCCTGAACGAGCCGAAGGGGCAAGGACGCGGCGGGTTCAATTTCTCGGCTGCGCTGAAGGGCAAGGGCGGCACCTGGACCTATGAAGATCTCAACAAGTTCCTCGCCAATCCCAAGGCCTTTGTTCCGGGCACCGCGATGGGCTTCGCAGGCATTTCGAAGGACAGCGAGCGCGCCGACGTGATCGCCTATCTGCGCAGCCTTTCGGACAGCCCGGCTCCGCTGCCGACCGCGGCAAAGTAAGATTTCGACAGTCCCGCAGGGACTTCGCCACGACTTGACGGCCAGGCATTGCCTGGCCGTTTGCGTATGAGGGATCGCATTGTTGTTATCGGAGTTGTTACCGGGACTTTTCGCCGCAGCGGCGGTGTTCCCAAGCTGCTATCATGAGGAAAAAGCAACGTAATTCGTCGAACCCTTGCCTTATATTGGGTCCTCACTAACTCGGGGCCTCGTTGTTCGCGTAGTCCGTGTCACCGGGCCGGCGCGGATCACGGACTTCGAAAGCACGGATACTGGCGTCAGCAACAGGAATTCTGCATTTGGCGATTACCCGACGACATCTTCTGCAAAGCGGCGCTGCGGCCACGTTGGCCCCGGCGCTCGGGCTCACTGCGAACGTCTCCGCGATTGAAGCCGCCCACGCCCAGTCCGCATCGGGCGAACCAGCCTTTCGGCATGCGCTGTCGCTGTTCGGCGAAATCAAATACCCGGCCGACTTCAAGCGCTTCGACTACGTCAATCCGGAGGCCCCGAAGGGCGGCACCGTACGTCAGATCCAGGTCGGTACCTTTGACAACTTCAACCTTGTGGTCGCCGGCGTCAAAGGCTCGCTCGCAGCCGGCGTTCAGTTGATCTACGAATCTCTCATGACTTCATCGCAGGACGAGGTCTCGACCGAGTACGGCGAACTGGCCGAAGCCGTCAGCCATCCCGAGGATTTCTCCTGGGTGACCTACCGTCTCAGACGGGAAGCGAAATGGCATGACGGAAATCCCGTCACGCCTGACGACGTGATCTTCTCGCTCAATGCGTTCAAGCAACATCATCCGCAGTACTCGGCCTACTATCGCCACGTGGTGAAAGCTGAAAAGGTCGGTGATCGCGACATAAAATTCAGCTTCGACGCGCCCGGCAATCGCGAACTCCCGCTGATCGTCGGCCAACTCACGATCTTGCCGAAGCATTGGTGGGAGGGCGCTGACGGCGAGGGCCGCAAGCGCGACATCTCCGCGACGACGCTGGAGAAGCCGCTGGGTTCGGGCCCCTATCGCATCAAGGAGTTTGTCCCGGGTAGGACGCTGACGCTGGAGCGTGTGAAGGACCATTGGGGGCGCGATTCCAGCACGAATGTCGGACGTAACAATTTCGACGAGCTGCGCCTGGAATATTTCCGGGACTCGACGGTGGCACTCGAGGCGTTCAAGGGCGACCAGGTCGATTGGCGCACCGAAAACAGCGCCAAGAACTGGGCCACGGCCTACGACTTCCCGGCCGTCAATGACAAGCGCGTGCTGCTCGAGGAGTTTCCGAACCGCAGTTCCGGAATCATGCAGGCGTTCGCGCTGAATATCCGGCGTGACCAGTTCAAGGATCCGCGCGTGCGTCGTGCGCTGAATTTTGCGTTCGACTTCGAGGAAATGAACAAGCAGATCTTCTTCGGTCAGTACAAGCGCATTACCAGCTACTTCGATGGCACTGAACTGGCTTCAAGCGGCGTGCCTGAAGGCAGGGAGTTGGAAATACTCGAAGCTGTACGCGCGGAAGTGCCGCCCGAGGTATTCACGAAGCCCTATACCAATCCGGTCGGCGGTAGTCCCGAAGCAGTTCGCGAAAATCTACGCGAAGCGCTGCGCTTGCTGAAGGAAGCTGGGTACGAGGTGCGCGAGCGCAAGCTGGTCGATAGCAAGACGGGAGCACAATTTACGCTCGAATTGCTCGGTGCCGACCCGACCTTCGAACGGGTAATGCTGTTCTTCAAGCCGTCGCTGGAGCGGCTTGGCATCGTCGTCAGCGTGCGCACAATCGATCCGACACAGTATGAAAACCGGCTTCGCAGCTGGGATTTCGACGTGGTCGTCTCGTCGTGGGCGGAATCGTTGTCACCCGGAAATGAACAGCGCGAATATTGGGGTTCGCAGGCGGCGGACATGGCGGGTTCGCGCAATATCATCGGCATCAAGAACCCGGCGATCGACAAACTGATCGAGCGGCTGATCTATGCCAAGGGGCGGGATGACCTTGTTGCTGCGACCAGAGCGCTCGACCGCGTGCTGTTGTGGAATCACTATGTCGTGCCGCAGTGGAATTATCCCAAGGTCCGTACCGCGCGCTGGGATCGCTTCGGCAGGCCGTCCGAATTGCCCAAATACGGCCTGTCGGGCTTCCCGTCGCTATGGTGGTACGACGCCGACAAGGCGGCAAAGATCGGAAAGCGGTCTTGAAGGATATCTTGCGCATGGCGCAATTCTCTCGCCGGCATGTGCTCGGTCTCGGTGTCGGCGCGCTGGGCGTTCTGACGCTCGGGCCGGCGCGTGCGGCCGAAGAGAATGGCGCCGAGGTGCACGGCATCTCGGCGTTTGGTGATCTCAAGTATCCCGCCGACTTCAAGAATTTCGACTATGTGAATGTCGCAGCGCCCAAGGGCGGTGTGTTTTCCACCATTCCTTCGACGCGCTCCTACAATCAGTCCTACCACACCTTCAATTCGCTCAACGCCTACATCCTCAAGGGCGAGGGCGCGCAGGGCATGGACCTGACCTTCTCGGCGCTGATGGTGCGGGCCGGCGACGAGCCGGATGCGATGTACGGGCTCGTCGCAAAGTCGGTGCGAATTTCGCCGGACAAGCTGACCTACCGCTTCACGCTGCGCCCCGAGGCCAAGTTTCACGACGGCTCGAGGATCACGGCGCATGACGTCGCCTGGTCCGTCAACACGCTCAAGGCCAAGGGCCATCCGCTGATCCAGGTGCAGATGCGTGACGTCAAGGGCGCCGAGGCGCTCGACGATGCGACCGTGATCGTCACCTTCGCCGAGAAGCGCGCCCGCGACGTGCCGCTCTACGTCGCGGGCCTGCCGATCTTCTCGAAGAAATATTACGAGACGCGGCCCTTCGATGAATCGACGCTCGATACGCCGCTGGGCTCGGGGCCATACAAGGTCGGCAAGTTCGAGGTCAACCGCTTCATCGAGTACGAACGCGTCAAGGACTGGTGGGGTGCGAATCTTCCAGTCTGCCGCGGTTATTACAATTACGATGTGGTCCGCTACGAATTCTATCGCGACCGCGACGTCGCCTTCGAAGGCTTTACCGGCAAGAATTATCTGTTCCGCGAAGAGTTCACCGCGCGCATCTGGGCGACGCGCTACGACTTCCCCGCGATCCAGGACGGCCGCGTCAAGCGCGAGCAGGTGCCGGACGAAAGGCCGTCGGGCGCGCAGGGCTGGTTCATCAACACCCGCCGCGACAAGTTCAGGGATCCCCGCGTGCGCGAGGCGTTGATCAACGCTTTCGATTTCGAGTGGACCAACAAGACCATCATGTACGACGCCTATGCGCGGACGCATTCGCCGTTCCAGAATTCGGACATGATGGCGAAGGGGCCGCCCTCGCCGGAGGAGCTGAAGCTGCTCGAGCCATTCCGCGCTCAGGTGCCCGCGGAAGTGTTCGGCCAGCCCTACGTGCCGCCGGTTTCGGATGGCTCGGGGCAGGATCGCAATATGCTGCGCAAGGCGCAGCAATTGCTTAACGAGGCCGGTTTCGTCATCAAGGACGGCAAGCGGATGACGCCGAGCGGCGAAGTGTTCCGCATCGAATTCCTATACGATGAGCCCTCGCTGAATCCACATCACGCGCCCTACATCAAGAACCTGGGCACGCTCGGAATCGAGGCGAGCCCGCGCATGGTCGATGCCGTGCAGTACCGCGCGAGGGTGGAAGATTTCGATTTCGACATGACTATCACGCGCTTCTCGATGTCGACGACGCCGGGCGACGCAATGCGTGCCTTCTTCTCATCGCACGCCGCGAAGACCAAGGGCTCCTACAACCTGGCCGGTATCGAGAATCCCGCCATCGACGCGCTGATCGAAAAGATCATTGCGGCGGATACCCGCGCCGAGCTGACGGTTGCCTGCCATGCCTTCGACCGCGTTTTCCGCGCCGGGCGCTACTGGGTGCCGCAGTGGTACAACAAGACGCATCGGCTGGCCTATTGGGACATCTTCGACCGCCCGAAGAACCTGCCGCGTTATCAGATCGATGCATCGGGCTCCGGCGAGCGCGTTATCTGGTGGTATGACGGCGCCAAGGCGGGCAAACTCGAGCAGGCGAAGCAATAATGACTGCCTATATCGCCCGCCGCATTCTGCTGATGTTTCCGACCTTGCTCGGCATCCTCTTCATCTCCTTCGTGGTGGTGCAGTTCGCGCCGGGCGGGCCGGTCGAGCGCGTGATCGCGCAACTGTCCGGCGCCGATACCGGCGGCTCCTCGCGCATCTCAGGCTCTTCCACCGGCGACTTTGCCGGCCGTACGCCACAGGCCGGCGCCTCCGCCGACGCCGTCAATTCGAAATACCGCGGCGCGCAGGGGCTCGATCTGGATTTCATCAAGAACCTGGAAAAGCAGTTCGGCTTCGACAAGCCGGCGCATGAGCGCTTTGCGCTGATGGTATGGAATTTCGCCCGCTTCGATTTCGGCAAGAGCTACTTTCGCGACACCACCGTGTTGCAATTGATCAAGGAGAAGCTGCCGGTCTCGATATCGCTCGGGCTCTGGCTTACGCTGCTGACTTATCTGATTTCGATTCCGCTTGGTATCCGCAAGGCGGTCGACGACGGAACGCGATTCGATACGTGGACATCGGCAGTCATCATCGTCGGCTTTGCGATTCCCGGCTTCCTGTTCGCGATCCTGCTGATCATCCTGTTTGCCGGCGGCTCGTTCTTCAACTGGTTCCCGCTGCGCGGATTGACCTCGGACGGCTGGTCGCAATTTCCCTGGTATTGGAAGCTCATCGACTACTTCTGGCACCTCACCCTGCCTTTGATCGCGATGGGTCTCGGCGCCTTCGCCACCATGACGCTGCTGACCAAGAACTCGTTTCTCGATGAGATCAGGAAGCAGTATGTCATGACCGCGCGTGCAAAGGGTTGCAGCGAGGGGCAGGTGCTCTACGGCCATATCTTCCGCAACGCCATGCTGATCGTAATCGCAGGCTTTCCCGGTGCGTTCATTGGTGCATTCTTCTCCGGCTCGCTGCTGATCGAGACCATCTTCTCGCTCGACGGGCTCGGGCTGCTCGGCTTCGAAAGCGTGCTCAACCGCGACTATCCGGTCGTGTTCGGCACGCTGTTCATCTTCTCCCTCGTGGGCCTTGTGGTGGGTCTGATCTCCGACCTCGCCTACATGTGGATCGATCCCCGGATCGATTTTGAGGCGAGGGAAGTCTGATGGCGCTGCTCGCTCCACAACCGGTCGAAACCACCGCGCGGTCGCCGCTTGGCGAGGTCGTCCCGGCCACGCGGCACGCGTTCGCGCCATCGCCGCTGAACCGCCGGCGCTGGCAGAACTTCAAGGCGAACCGCCGCGGCTACTGGTCGCTCTGGATATTCCTTGCGCTGTTCGTGATCTCGCTGTTTGCCGAACTGATCGCCAACGATAGGCCGTTCCTTATCAAATATGACGGAAAGCTGTACTGGCCGGCTTTCGTCAGCTATTCCGAGACCACTTTCGGCGGCGATTTCGAAACCGCGGCCGACTATCGCGATCCCTATTTGCAAAAGCTGATCGCCGAAAGGGGCGGCACCGTCATCTGGCCCTTGATCCGCTATTCCTACTCCACCCACAATCTCGATTTGCCGACGCCGGCACCGTCGAAGCCGACATGGATGCTGACGGAAGAGCAGTGCAAGCCGGTGGTGGAGAAGAAGGGCCTGAAGAGCTGCAGCGACCTCGAATACAACTGGCTCGGCACCGACGACCAGGGCCGCGACGTGGTGGCGCGACTGATCTACGGTTTTCGCATCTCGGTGCTGTTCGGCCTGACGCTGACTATCCTGTCCTCGATCATCGGCGTCATCGCCGGCGGCGTGCAAGGCTATTTCGGTGGCTGGACCGATCTGATCTTCCAGCGCGTCATCGAAATCTGGAGCGCGATTCCCTCGCTCTATCTGCTGCTGATCCTGTCATCGGTGCTGGTGCCCGGCTTTTTCGTGCTGCTCGGCATTCTCCTGGTGTTCTCATGGACCTCGCTGGTTGGCCTGGTTCGCGCGGAATTCTTGCGTGGGCGCAACTTCGAATACATTCAGGCGGCGCGTGCGCTCGGCGTCTCCAATGGCGTGATCATGTTCCGGCATCTGTTGCCGAACGCGATGGTGGCGACCATGACCTTTCTGCCGTTCATCGTGTCGTCCTCGGTGATGACGCTGACCGCGCTCGACTTCCTCGGCTTCGGCCTGCCGCCGGGTTCGCCATCACTCGGCGAGTTGCTGTCGCAGGGCAAGTCCAACGTGCAGGCGCCCTGGCTCGGTTTTACCGGCTTCTTCTCGGTCGCGATCATGCTGTCGCTTTTGATCTTCATCGGCGAGGGCGTGCGCGACGCCTTCGATCCGCGCAAGACGTTCAGGTAGGGCATGATGGACGCCGTCAACCAGCCCTTGCTCGATGTGCGCGATCTCTCGGTGGCGTTTCACCAGCCGAGCGGCGCCACGATTGCGGTCGACCGCGTCTCGTTTTCCATCAAGCGCGGCGAGTGCGTGGCCCTGGTCGGCGAGTCCGGTTCCGGCAAATCGGTCAGCGCGCTGTCGGTGCTAAGACTGTTGCCCTATCCGACCGCGTCGCATCCCTCCGGCACCATCCATTTCAAGGGCCGCGAGCTGCTGACCGCGGCGGAAAACGAGATGCGCAAGATCCGCGGCAACGACATCTCGATCATCTTTCAGGAGCCGATGACCTCGCTCAATCCGCTGCACACGATCGAGGCGCAGATCGGCGAGATTCTTTCTCTGCACAGCGGTATCAGCGGGCAGATGGCGCGGGCGCGTACGCTGGAACTGCTGACCCAGGTCGGCATTCCCGATCCCGAAACCCGGTTGAAGAGCTATCCCCATCAATTGTCCGGCGGCCAGCGCCAGCGCGTCATGATCGCGATGGCGCTTGCCAACGAGCCGGACCTCTTGATCGCGGACGAGCCGACGACCGCGCTCGACGTCACGGTGCAGGCCCAGATCCTGGCGCTGCTCGCCGAGATCAGGTCCCGGCTCGGCATGAGCATGCTGTTCATCACCCATGATCTCGGCATCGTCCGCCGCATCGCCGAGGTGGTTTGCGTGATGAATTCGGGCAAGATCGTCGAGCAGGGTCCGGTCGAAGAGGTCTTTACAGCGCCGAAGCACGCCTACACGCGCGCGTTGCTCGCGGCCGAGCCCAAGCCCGATCCTGCGCCGCCGCGGCCCAACGAGCCGGTGGTGATGTCGGCCGACAACCTCAAGGTCTGGTTTCCGATCAAGCGCGGGCTGCTGCGCTCAACCGTCGGCCATATCAAGGCGGTGGATGGCGTCAGCATCGCGGTGCGCAAGGGCGAGACGCTCGGCGTCGTCGGCGAATCCGGCTCGGGCAAGACCACGCTGGGGCTGGCGCTCCTCCGGCTGATTTCCTCGGATGGGCCGATCGTGTTCCTCGGCAACAACATTCAGGGCCTGCGTTTCAAGGCCATGCTGCCGTTCCGCCGCGACATGCAGATCGTGTTTCAGGACCCGTTCGGCGCGCTGAGCCCGCGCATGTCGGTCGGCGATATCGTCGCCGAAGGCTTAAGCGTGCATCAGAAGTCCCTGTCATATGAAGAGCGCGAGGCGCGTGTCGTCAAGGCGCTCCAGGACGTCGGCCTCGATCCGGCGACGCGCTTCCGCTATCCGCATGAATTCTCCGGCGGCCAGCGCCAGCGTATCTCGATCGCGCGCGCGGCGGTGCTGGAGCCGAATTTCGTCGTGCTGGATGAGCCGACGAGCGCGCTCGACATGCTGTTCCAGGCCCAGATGGTCGATCTGTTGCGCGAACTGCAGCGCAAGCGCGACCTGACCTACATGTTCATCTCGCACGATCTGCGCGTGGTGGCCTCGCTGGCGAGCCATCTGATCGTAATGCGGAACGGCAAGGTGGTGGAGGAGGGGCCGGCCGCCGAGCTGTTCAAGAATCCGAAGAGCGACTACACCCGCGCGCTGTTCGCGGCTGCGTTCCGGATCGAGGCTGTGCCTGACGGCGCGGGCGCCACGTAGCGCGCTCTGCTCGGCATCTTGGCCTCATGGTTCGAGACGGCGCTTCGCGCCTCCTCACCATGAGGGACGCGGGACCCTCACCCTGAGGAGCCGCAAAGCGGCGTCTCGAAGGATGAGGCCCCGCCGGTTGCTCTAGAGCCGCTTGATCGCCGTGATTTCGCTGCCGGCCGCTTTGATCCGCGCGATCGCCTCTCGCGTGTTCTCCACCACCGTCGCCATATGATGCGCATTGGCGTGGATGATGCTGTCAGCGTCGCGCACGATCGCGACATGGCCCTTCCAGAAGATCAAATCGCCGCGCTGCAGCTTCTTCATCTCGGCAGGATTCAATGCACCGCCTAGGCCGTCCTGTTGC
Organism: Bradyrhizobium valentinum; assembly: GCF_001440405.1. Classification (GTDB taxonomy): domain Bacteria; phylum Pseudomonadota; class Alphaproteobacteria; order Rhizobiales; family Xanthobacteraceae; genus Bradyrhizobium; species Bradyrhizobium valentinum. Next base: position 6,467 of record NZ_LLXX01000021.1, on the reverse strand, counting down.
ATGTCGCTGTCGCGCGGGCATCCGGTGCCGACGGCGTTCAGCGACACCTGGACGAGACCCGAGCAATCGATGCCGAGAGAACTCCTGCCGCCCCAGAGATAGGGGGTACCGGCAAAGCGCTCGGCGACCGCGACGAAATCTTTATCCATCACGTCGAGGCCCCCGACATGGTTGCGCGGCAGATAGAGGCCGTCGCTGGTTACGACGAACACGCTGTCTTCGCGCGCGACCGTCACCCTTGCGCCCATCGGTAGGGTTTCGACCGGCGGCAGTTTGATCGACGGTCCCGGAAACGCGAACGTCCGCAACGCCGTGATCTTGTGGGTCGGCGCGGCCGCAGGCCTTGTCAGCGCGGCATCCGGAATCCAGCCGACATAGCCGTCGCTACTCAGTTGCCCCCAAGCAAAGCCTTCGCTGTTGCGGTCGTAGATCGTGACGCGCTCGCCTTTCAGCGCCTGCGTCAGCAGCGCGGCGTCGGAGGCCGGCGCCGCGCGCAGCGGCGCGATGGCCTCGGCCACGCAAAATTCCTCGCCGGTGACAAAGCGTGCGGCCTTCACCTTGCCTTCGAGATACTTCGCGGCGACTTCAGGCCGTGCCGGCGTCAGGCGCGGATCATCCATAGCATTCGCTCAACAGTTTGTAGATCGCACGGGCGGCCTGGCATTCGCCGCCTTCGGGACGCGCGGGTTTTGCGGAAGGCGTCCAGCCGTAGATATCGACATGCAGCCAGCTCTTGGCGTCCGTGACGAAGCGCTGCAGGAACAGCGCGCAGGTGATCGAGCCGGCAAAGCCGCCCGACGGCGCGTTGTTGATGTCGGCGACCTTCGAATCCAGCCATGAATCGTAAGGCGGCCACAGCGGCATTCGCCACAACGGATCGTTCTCCCGTTTCGCATGAGCTGCGAGGTTTTCGGCGAGCGTCTCATCATGGGTGTAAAAGGGCGGTAAATCCGGCCCCAGCGCCACCCGCGCCGCACCCGTCAGGGTGCCGAGGTCAATCAGCAGATCCGGCTGCTCTTCGTCCGCCAGCGCCAAGGCATCCGCCAGTACCAGCCGTCCCTCGGCGTCGGTGTTGCCGATCTCGACGGTCGGCCCCTTGCGCGACTTGAAGATGTCGAGCGGCCGGAAGGCGTTGCCGGCCACGGCGTTCTCGACAGCGGGAATCAGGACGCGGAGCCGGACCTTCAGCTTCGCATCCATCACCATCTGCGCCAGCGCCAGCACGTTGGCGGCGCCGCCCATGTCCTTTTTCATGATCAGCATGCCGCTGGACGGTTTTATGTCGAGGCCGCCGGTGTCGAAGCAGACGCCCTTGCCGACCAGTGTCACCTTGGGGTGCGAAGGATCGCCCCAGCTCAGGTCGATCAGGCGCGGGGCGCGCGTCGAGGCCATGCCGACCGCGTGGATCAGCGGAAAATTCTGCTTCACGAGCTCGTCGCCGACGATGCAACTGAACTCGGCATCGAAGCGATCAGCCAGTTGCTGGGCTGCCTGCGCCAGTTCCTCCGGCCCCATGTCGTTCGACGCCGTATTGATCAGGTCGCGAGCCAGCGCGGCCGCTTCCGCCATCCGCGCGATATCGCCGACATCGACGCCCTCAGGCGGCACCAGCCGGACTTCGGGCTTCTCCGCCTTGCGGTAGCGGCCGAAACGATAGCTCCCGAGCGCAAAGGCCAGCGTCGCGAGCCGCGCATCATGCGGCGCGTTGGCGAAGCGATAGACGCCCGGCGGCAGCAGGCCCGGCAGCGCGCCGGGCCGGAACAGGTCGCGGGGTTTGCTGCTCTCGTCCTCGAGCCCGAACACGACCTGCGCAATCTGGCCGTCGGGCGCGGGCAGGGTCAGGCATTTGCCGGGCTTGGCGGTGAAATCATTGGCTAGCGCAAACTGCCGGGCCTGCTCGGGAAGGTCCCTGGCGATCGCGCTCCAGGTCGTCTTGGTGGCGAAGGTGATCGGAATGGCGGGGGCGGTAGGCGCGGTCTCGAACGGCGATTGCATGCTTGTCTCGCGAAGGGGACGGGGACAGGGATGGTGCAACTGGCATAGCACGGCCAATTAACGGGCCGTTAGGGTTAACAGTCTATTGCTGGCTCGTTCGGCTCCATTCGTCCGCAATCTCCGTGAGTTGAAGTGCCATGCGTCGACAGTCCAGCCCCGCCGGGTCTTTTGCCCGGTTCCTGACCACCGCGGCCGTTACGGCAGTTTTGGCCGCAGGCCTTGGCGGCTGCAAGACCGTGTCCGACGTCACGGGGTCGTTGACCTCATCGTCATCAAAGGCGCAAGCCGTTCCCGAAGATCCGCGCCGAGCGGCCGAGGTCTATGGCGAGCGATATCGTGCCAATCCCAAGGATGCCGAGGCAGCACTGGCTTATGGCCAAGCGCTCCGCACCACCGGCCAGCGGGCGCAGGCCGCCGCCGTGCTCGAACAGGCCACCATCGCCCATCCCGGCAACAAGGCGCTGCTCGCCGCTTACGGCCGCGCGCTCGCCGACAATGGCAATTCGCAGGCCGCCTTCGACGTGCTGAGCCGCGCTCATTCGCCGGCCAATCCCGATTGGCGCATTCTTTCGGCGCAGGGCACCACGCTTGACAAGATGGGCAAGCACGACGAGGCCCGCCGCTATTATGCGAGCGCGCTGAAGATCATGCCGGAAGAGCCGTCGGTGCTGTCCAATTTCGGTCTCTCCTACATGCTGACGCGGGAGCTGCCGCAAGCCGAAGAAACGCTTCGGCGCGCCTATTCCAATCCCCGCGCCGACGCAAGGGTGCGGCAGAACCTGGCGCTCGTCGTTGGCCTGCAGGGCCGCTTCGCGGAAGCCGAGACCATCGCCAAGGGCGACCTGCCGGCCGACGAGGCGGCCGCCAACGTGGCCTACCTGCGGGAAATGCTGAGCCGCAAGGATAAGGACAATTCGCGTCCTGCCGGCAACAAGGCGGCCGTCCCGGTCGCAGCGCTTAACCGGCCGGACTAGAGCTTCGGTTCTGATGGAATCAGAACGGAAGCTCTAGATTCTCGTTTTGACGCGTTTTCTTCACGCGAGCCGGGTATCCACTTCGCTCGAAAGCGCTATAGGCCGGCCGCGAGCCGTCATCGCCGGCGAAGCGGACTTCCCGATATTCAAGGCTGTCTAAAGTCAATCCGGCGTCGCGCGTGCCATGGCATGCCGGGGTTGACGACGTCGAACGGCAGCAGCGGCTGCGCCGATCGCCTTACGGCACCATCTGGACCTTGATGTAGGTCGGTCCGAGAATGACGATGAACAGGCACGGCAGGAAGAACAGGATCATCGGCACGGTCAACTTCGGCGGCAGCGCGGCTGCCTTCTTCTCGGCCTCGGTCATCCGCATGTCACGGTTCTCCTGCGCCATCACGCGCAGGCTCTGGCCGAGCGGGGTGCCGTAGCGTTCCGACTGCATCAGCGCCAGGCAGACCGATTTCACGCCCTCGAGGCCGGTGCGCTTGGCGAGGTTCTCGTAGGCCACCTTACGGTCCTGCAGGTAGGACAATTCCGCCGTGGTCAGCGCGAATTCCTCCGACAGCGCGACCGATTGCCCTGCGATCTCGGTGGAGACCTTGCGGAAGGCGACTTCGACCGACATGCCGGACTCGATGCAGATCAGCAGGAGGTCGAGCGCGTCGGGAAACGCGCGCTTGATCGAGAGCTGGCGCTTGCTGATGGCGTTCTTCAGGAACAGCATCGGTGCCTGCAGCCCGAGATAGGCGGCCGCGATGCAGATGCCGAGCTTGATCGTCAACGACTTATCCATCTGCGTGATCACGAACACGTAGAGGGCCGCGCCGACAAACAGCACGATCGGCGTCACCGCGCGGGCGAACAGGAACGTGACATAGGGCGCGTGGCCGCGATAGCCGGCCATGATCAGCTTGTCGCGCGCAGCTTCCTGCGCCAGCCATTTGGTCAGGTTGAAGTCTTCCACCACTTTGGAGACGAGCTGCTTCGGGGTTTGCCGCAGCGACACCTTCTCCGATTTGTTGAGGCGTTCGCGCTCGCGCTGGCGGAGCCGTTCGCGCTCGCTGGCGACCGCCTTCATGCGTTTGGCAAGACCCTCGCCGGCAAACAGCGGCATGATCAGCGTATAGGCGGTCGCGCTCGCCGCGACTGCGGCAAGCAACATGGTCATGAACCGCGCGTCGTGCATCTTGGCGATCAGAAACTCAATCATAGCCGCACCGTCAGAAGTCGAAATTGATCATTTTTTTCATCACCAGGACACCGATCGTCATCCAGGCGACGCAGCACACCAGCATGAACTGGCCGATGTGATGGGTCCAAAGCAGCGAGATGTAGTCGGGCGTCGAGATCCAGACCATCAGCATCACCGCCGGCGGTAGCGAGCCGATGATGGCTGCGGAGGCCTTGGCTTCCGTCGACATCGCCTGGATCTTTTCCGCCATCTTCTTGCGGTCGCGCAGCACCTTGGAGAGGTTGCCGAGCGCTTCCGACAGGTTACCGCCGGACTTCTGCTGGATCGCGACCACGATGCCGAAGAAGTTCGCCTCCGGCAGCGGCATCCGCTCATACAGCCGCGCGCAGGCCTCGCCGAGCGGCATTCCGATGGTCTGGGTCTCGATGATGGCGCTGAACTCGCTCTTGAGTGGCTCGGGCGCATCGGCAGCGACCACCTTGATGGATTCGAACAGCGGCAGACCGGCCTTGATGCCGCGCACGATGACGTCGACGGCGTCGGGGAGCGCCTTCAGAAACGCCTTCTCGCGGCGCTTCTTGAGATAGTTCAGGGCCCAGCGCGGCAGGCCGAGGCCGGTGGCGAAAGCCATCACGGCGGCGCCCAGCAGGTGGCCGCCGATCACAAAGGCGAGCACGAATCCAACCGCGCCGGAAACGGCTGACATGGTCCAGAATTTCTGAGGCGTCCATGATCCCAAACCCGCCTGCGCAAGGCGGGCTGAAAGGGGCAGGGACTTGTCCTGCTTGCGGCGTGCTTCGAGTTCCTTCAGCGATCCCTCGACCTGCTCACGGCGCGAACGCTGGGTTTTTTCGGCCTGGCGCGCCGGGGCGTCGGTCCGTGCGATCGAGGCGCGGCGGGATTCGGCCTTCCGCTCGCCCGACAGCGACGGATAGATGAATACCCATGCCAGGCCGCCGATGGCGGTAGCTGCGAGAAAAGCCAGTGCAAGTATCTGCATGCTCATCGCATTCCTCAAACCTTCTCGATGACTTCGGCGGCATCGAGCGCGGCCGCAAGCCGCTTCTCTTCGCCGAAGTATCGCGCACGTTCCCAGAACCGCGGACGTCCGATCCCGGTCGAGCGGTGCCGCCCGATGATCTTGCCGTTCGCGTCCTCGCCGATCATGTCGTACAGGAATACATCCTGGGTGATGATGGTGTCGCCTTCCATGCCCATCACCTCGGTGATGTGGGTGATGCGGCGTGAACCGTCGCGAAGGCGCGCGGCCTGCACGATGACGTCGATAGAGGCGCAGATCATTTCGCGGATGGTACGCGAGGGCAGCGAGAAGCCGCCCATCGTGATCATCGATTCGCAGCGCGACAGGGCTTCGCGGGGATTGTTGGCATGCAGCGTTCCCATAGAGCCGTCGTGGCCGGTGTTCATGGCCTGCAGCAGGTCGAACGCTTCCGGTCCGCGGACTTCGCCGACGATGATGCGCTCGGGACGCATACGCAGGCAGTTGCGGACCAGTTCGCGCATCGTGATCTGGCCTTCGCCTTCGATGTTGGGCGGGCGGGTTTCCAGCCGCACCACGTGAGGCTGCTGGAGCTGAAGTTCGGCGGCGTCTTCGCAGGTAATGACGCGCTCGTCATGTTCGATGAACTGCGTCAGGCAGTTCAACAGCGTGGTCTTGCCGGAGCCGGTGCCGCCCGAGATCAGCACGTTGCAGCGGACGCGGCCGATGATCTGCAGGATCTGCGCGCCCTCCGGCGAGATCGCGCCGAACTTGACGAGCTGATCGAGCGTCAGCTTGTCCTTCTTGAACTTACGAATGGTGAGCGCAGGCCCGTCGATCGCCAGCGGCGGAACGATGGCGTTGACGCGGGAGCCGTCGGCGAGGCGGGCGTCGCAGATCGGCGAGGATTCGTCGACGCGCCGGCCGACCTGGCTGACGATGCGCTGGCAGATGTTGAGAAGCTGCTGGTTGTCGCGGAAGCGGATGCCGGTCTTCTGGATCTTGCCGGCGACTTCGATGAACACCGTGCCGGCGCCGTTGACCATGATGTCGGCGATGTCGTCGCGCGACAACAGCGGCTCCAGCGGGCCGTAGCCGAGCACGTCGTTGCAGATGTCGTCGAGCAGCTCTTCCTGCTCGGCAATCGACATCACGATGTTCTTGATCGCGATGATTTCGTTGACGATGTCGCGGATTTCTTCGCGCGCCGACTCGCCGTCCAGCTTGGCAAGCTGGGCGAGGTCGATCGCCTCGATCAGGGCGCCGAAGATGGTCGCCTTGACCTGGTAATAATTGTCGGATC
>NZ_LLXX01000020.1 GCF_001440405.1 Bradyrhizobium valentinum | reverse complement strand
GGCTTCGGCAGCGGCACCGCCGCCTTCGGCAACGGCACCGCCGCGCGGCGCGCCGCTGGCCGCGGCCTTGGCGAGATATCCCTGAACAGGTCAGCCCATGGCGCAGCGCGAGACCGTTTCGCCGCCCAGGCCGGCTCGACTGGCATTCCAATCAGGATTGCCGCGACGGCAACGGTAACCATTGCCGCTCCAATGCGGCCAAAGGCGCCAGTAACCCATTTTCGGCTTGCTTTCCGCACGGTAAAGTTCATGTCAATTCCACGAACCCAACCCGCGGTCCGCCCGTATAGTCGGCGGATCGTGCGGCAACGAACAAAACCATCGGAGGGAAGTGCGTATGCTCGGATTGATGCAAGACTGGCCTTTGCTTTGCCACCGGATTATCGAACACGCGGCGAAGTATCACGGCACGCAAGAGGTCGTCACGCGGTCGGTCGAAGGTCCCATTCATCGCACCAATTACGCCGAAATTCATGCGCGCGCGCTGAAAGTATCGCAACGGCTCGACCGCGACGGCATCAAGCTCGGTGACCGTGTCGCCACCATCGCCTGGAACACTTGGCGCCATCTCGAAGCCTGGTACGGCATCATGGGAATCGGCGCGATCTGCCACACCGTCAATCCGCGGCTGTTTCCCGACCAGATCGCCTGGATCATCAACCACGCGCAGGACCGTGTGGTGATGACCGACATCACTTTCGTGCCGATCCTGGAAAAGATCGCAGCCAGCCTGTCGAGCGTCGAGCGCTACATCGTGCTGACCGACAAGGCCAACATGCCGCAGACAACGCTGAAGAACGCGGTCGCCTATGAGGACTGGATCGCGGAAGCCGACGGCAAGTTCAAGTGGAAGGACTTTGACGAAAACACCGCGGCCGCGATGTGCTATACCTCGGGCACCACGGGCGATCCGAAAGGCGTGTTGTATTCGCACCGTTCCAACGTGCTGCACGGATTGATGGCCAACAATGTCGACGCTCTCGGCACCAGCGCCGCCGAGACAATGCTGCCGGTGGTGCCGTTGTTCCATGCCAATAGCTGGGGCATCGCGTTCTCAGCGCCGTCGATGGGCACCAAGCTCGTGATGCCGGGCGCCAAGCTCGACGGCGCTTCGGTCTATGAACTTCTCGACACCGAGAAGGTCACGCACACCGCCGGTGTTCCCACGGTGTGGCTGATGCTGCTCAACCACATGTCGGCCGGCAATCTGAAGCTGCCCCACCTGAAGAGCGTGGTGTGCGGCGGTTCGGCGATGCCGCGCTCGATGATCAAGTCGTTCGTCGACATGGGCGTTCGCGTGCGCCACGCCTGGGGCATGACCGAGATGAGCCCGATCGGCACCGTCGCCGCGCTGAAGCCGCCCTTTGCCGAACTCACCGGCGAGGAACGGCTCGACATCCTGCAGACCCAGGGCTATCCGCCGTTCGGCGTCGAGATGAAGATCACCGACGATGCCGGCAAGGAACTGCCGTGGGACGGCAAAACCTTCGGCCGCCTCAAAGTGGCCGGACCTGCGGTGGCCAAGGCCTATTTCAAGATCGATACCGACATCCTCGACGACGAAGGCTATTTCGACACCGGCGACGTCGCGACGATCGACCCGCATGGCTACATGCGGATCACCGATCGCTCCAAGGACGTCATCAAGTCCGGCGGCGAATGGATTTCGTCGATCGATCTGGAAAACCTCGCGGTCGGCCATCCCGCGGTTGCGGAAGCCGCTGTGATCGGCGTCTATCATCCCAAATGGGACGAACGTCCGCTTCTGATCGTGCAGCTCAAGCAAGGCCAGCAGGCGACGTGTGAGGACATCCTGAAGTTCATGGAAGGCAAGATCGCCAAATGGTGGATGCCCGACGACGTCGTTTTCGTCGACGGCATTCCGCACACCGCGACCGGCAAGATCCTGAAGACCGCATTGCGTGAACAGTTCAAGAGCTACCGCTTCCCGAACGCGGCGGCCTGAATCAAATCTGTCCCTCCCTTGCCGGGAGGGACAGTCCAAACAAGGAGCTGGCGTGAATTTGAACGCCGGCGGGCCAGTGCGCGATGTGACGCGCTTTTCGTATTTCGATCGGTTTTTGATCCTGCTTGACGGGGCCAGCGCTCGCGCGAGTGGTATCGCCGGCGGCAAATAAGCACTCCCCCAAATTAGACGCAGGGTTTACCGGCAGCCGGCTGTTTGTGAACACGGCGTACAATGATAGCCGCCCCGGCATCCCGCACGAACCTAACTGCTGAGAGCATCGAAGACGCGATCGCTGCAGCCCGCTGGCGGTGTGCGATCGCTGCGTAAGCTCCAATATCGATACTGCCGTTGGGATGGCGCAGGACAGCATCATCGCTGCCAGCTCGTCTTGGACCGCCGCTCCAGTTCTTTTCCGCTGACATTTGTCTGGTCTCCATGAGCTGACGGAGCCACTTTATTCTATTCTTGAATAATGATAATAACCTGCAACTTCATTTCATTCGTGAAATTTGTTCATGAATAGCGCCTCCACCGAGATGAATGCTTTTGTACGCGTCGTCGAGCGCGGCAGCTTCGCCGCGGCGGCGGGCGATCTCGGGATCACGCCTTCAGCGCTCTCCAAGCTCGTGACCCGCATTGAGGCCCGGCTGGGCGTCCGTCTGCTGACGCGCACCACGCGACGTCTGGTTTTGACCGCAGAAGGGGAGCTTTTCGTCGCCCGAAGCCGGGAAATACTTGCATCGATCGAGGCCGCGGAAGCCGAGATAACAGCGGGAAGCCGTGCTCCACGCGGGCATTTGAGGATCAGCGTCGGGACAGCGTATGCCAAACAGATCCTCGGTCCCGCGCTTCCGCTCTTCCTCGCCCGCTATCCGGATATCACCGTCGAGCTTCTTGTTTCGGACCGGCAAATCGATCTTGTTGCCGAGCAGGTGGACCTGGCCATCCGCTCCGGATGGCTTGGCGACTCAACGCTCGTGGCCCGCAAGATCGCCGACGCCAGACGCCTTATCTGCGCCAGCCCGCTCTATCTCGGGAAATGCGGTTCACCGCGCGTGCCCGCCGATCTGCTGCTGCACAATTGCCTGACGCTGACCGGCGGCTTTGGGCAGCTCAATCAATGGCCGTTCCGCACCGATGAAGGCATCAACCGGCTCGCCGTCTCAGGCACCTTTGCAAGCGACAATGCCGACCTGCTGCTCGACGCTGCGGTAGCGGGGCTGGGCATCGCGAGATTGGCCGACTTCGTGGTCGCGCGTGCGTTTCAGAAGGGCGCGCTCGTTCCGCTGCTGGAGGATACCCATCTGAGCGAGCCGTTTCCGATCCATGTCGTGACGGTGCCCGGCCGTCACCGCACGCCCCGCGTCAAGGTCTTCACCGAGTTCATGATCGCGCAGTTGGAAGGTGCGCGGTGACGCGCAGCATTGCCTTTGGGCCAATTTTCGCGGATAGGCCTGCGCGCAGCGGCGAAGGCTAGCCCTCACCTGGCTCACATGGTCGGGACCGTCGGTGCAATTGACCGGCGCGTGCGACGCGCCGCGTCCAAATCAGCGCGAGAGCGCCAACGCCTCCAGCTTTCGCTGCGCGTCGGGTTCGCCCCATTCCTTCGCCCGCTGGTACCACATACGGGCCTGCGCGATATCAGCCAGCGGACCATCGGCGCCGATCTGCTTGAGCAGCGCCGGATCATAGGTGGTGCCGACGAGCAGTGCTGCCCGCGCATCCCGCGCCTCGGCGCCGCGCATCAGCAACAGCCGTGCCGACTGGACATCGCCGCTGGCGAGCAGGTCCTGTCCGCGTTTGATCAGGCCAGCGACTTCCCTCGGATCGAGGCTGCGCACGACGTCCGCCTGCGGCCGCGCCGGGGCTGGAGCCGTCACCGGCGGCGGCACGGCC
>NZ_LLXX01000019.1 GCF_001440405.1 Bradyrhizobium valentinum | reverse complement strand
GAGCGGCGCCTTCGCAGGGGCCGGCTTGGCGGCGGCCGGCTCGGGCGTATGGGTTTCCGGTGCGGGCGCATCGCCGCCAACGCGGCGCTTGCCACGCTTTTCGACCACGACCTGCTTGGTCCGGCCATGGCTGAAGCTCTGGCGCACGGTGCCCGTCTCGACCCGCGGCTTAAGGGTCAAGGTCTTGGTCGGGACACTCAGAGTCTTGTCGCCAGGCGTTTTGGTATCAACCATTCAGCAGTCCTAATCTCGTTACGTTGTGCGCATCCGCACAGTCATTGAAGCAGGGCTTCGGAACCAATCTTCGTCAGTCAGAATTTCTGGCCGCCATCCCCGGTCTTGTCGTCATCGTCCATCCGGTATCGAACCAGGATATGGCAGCGCGACAGGAACGTTTTGCTCGCCGGGCCCGCGAGCAGCGCAGCATGTATCACATTTGACCGGCCCAGTGCCAAATCCAATTGTGCCGAGGTTAAAGCAGTAACAATCGGCAAATCCCGCGATTCGCCGCTATTTCCGCCCCTTTGCCCGGCGATAGCGTCCAATTTGCGGATTCCGTCGGCCGCGCCGTCGGAAGCGTGAATCAGGGCTTCCGCCTTGCCCTGTTCGAGCAGGCCCTGGACCTTGGCAAAGCCGGAAATGACCTGACCAGCCTTGGCCGCCATGGCCAGCGCCTCGGTGCAGCTTCGTTCCAGCAGGGCCTCGGTATCGGCGGGAAGGGTCGTCGCGACGCGGACGTCACGCTTAAACCCTCGCTTAAATTGGTGACGCCGCGCCGCTTCCGCAACGGTCTGCCGCGAGGCCCGGACCCATAGGCCGCGGCCGGGCAATTTTCGCTTCAAATCGGGGATTACCTCGCCCTGGGGCGAGACCACGAACCGGATCAGTTCGTCGATCGGGCGTACCTCGCGACTGACCGCGCACATCCGCATGGTCGCGGACTTGTCAGTCCGCGGCCCATGGTCGAGATCGGGGTCAGCCAAAGCGAGCATGCCTGTCTAGTGGCTCCTGTCATCTGCGCACGGTCTGCGCGCAGAAAAGATATTCGGCTTTGCGGAACACCCGCATTACGCCGTCTGGTCTTCGGTGACCTCGGCCGCCTCGGATTGTTTGGCGAGCTCGGCCTCGGTGATCCAGCCGGCAATGACGCGGGCCTGCATGATCAAGCGCTCGGCATCGTCGCGCGAGATCTCGTTGGCGTCGAGAATACCGGGGTGCTTGGTCGGCTCGCTGCCTTCCTTGCGTTCGGTCCAGCCGACCAGATCGTCGGTGGCGCAGCCCGCCAGATCCTCGACCGTCTTGATGTCGTTCTCGCCGAACTTCACCAGCATCTTCGATGTCACGCCGGGCACCGTCTTCAAAGCATCATCCACACCGAGTTCCTTGCGCTTGTTTTCCAGCTCCGTCTCGAGCTGTTCCAGATATTCCTTCGCCCGGCTCTGCAGCTCGTTGGCGGTTTCCTCGTCGAAGCCTTCAATGCTGGCCAGTTCCTTGACGTCGACCAGCGCGAGTTCCTCCACCGAGGTGAAGCCTTCCGACGCCAGCAATTGGCCGACCACCTCGTCGACGTTCAGCGCTTCCATGAAGACGCGGGTCGAATTCTCGAAGTCGGCCTGGCGGCGCTCGGACTCTTCCTGCTCGGTGAGGATGTCGATATCCCAGCCGGTCAATTGCGAGGCGAGGCGCACGTTCTGGCCGCGTCGGCCGATCGCCAGCGAGAGCTGGTTGTTGGTGTCGGGAACGACGACCTCGATCCGCTCGCGGTCCTCGTCGATCACGACCTTGGCGACTTCGGCGGGCGCCAGCGCGTTGACGACGAAGGTCGCAATATCGGGCGACCAGGGAATGATGTCGATCTTCTCGCCCTGCAGTTCGTTCACCACCGCCTGCACGCGCGAGCCGCGCATGCCGACGCAGGCGCCGACCGGATCTACCGAGGAATCCCGGGAAATCACGCCGATTTTCGCGCGCGAGCCGGGATCGCGGGCCACCGCCTTGATCTCGACGATGCCGTCATAGATCTCAGGCACTTCCTGCGCGAACAGTTTTGCCATGAATTGCGGATGGGTGCGGGAGAGGAAGATCTGCGGTCCGCGGGTTTCGCGGCGGACGTCGAAGATATATGCGCGGACGCGGTCGCCGTTGCGGAACACCTCGCGCGGCAGCATTTCGTCACGGCGGATGATGGCTTCACCGCGGCCGAGATCGACGATCACGCTGCCATATTCGACGCGCTTGACGACGCCGTTGACGATATCGCCGATGCGGTCCTTGAATTCCTGGTATTGCCGGTCGCGCTCGGCCTCGCGCACCTTCTGCACGATCACCTGCTTGGCGGATTGCGCGGCGATGCGGCCATATTCCAGCGGCGGCAGGGTGTCGGCGATGGTGTCGCCGACCTGGGCGCCCGGGTTGGCGCGCTGCGCGTCCGCCAGCGAAATCTGGTTCGACGAGTTCTCGACCTGCTCGACGACCAGCATGTGACGCGACAGCCGCAATTCGCCCTTCTTGGCGTCGATCTCGGCGTGAACGTCGGTCTCGCTGCCGTAACGGGCGCGGGCCGCCTTGGCGATGGCGTCTTCCATCGCAGCGATCACGATCCCGCGGTCGATCGACTTTTCGCGGGCGACCGCGTCTGCGATCTGCAGCAGTTCGAGTTTGTTGGCACTGACGGCCATGGCCTAGTCTCCTTCGGTAGGATCGAGGTCGCCTCTGCGCAGTCGTTCTGCGGCGAGGCGGTGTTTCTTGCTATTCGTCGGCTCCGGCTTTTTGCCGGGCTTGCTTCCGGTCTTAGTTCCAGGCTTGGGCTTCGGCTTGTTGCTCCTGGCCGGATCGCTCGTCTTTGCGTGCGGCGGAGGCGGCGGCGCCAGCCCGAGATTCTGCTTCAATTCGCGCTCGGCCTGCTTGCCGCGCCGCATCGATTCCGCAATCAATTCGTCGGTCAGAACCAGCCGTGCATCGGCGATGTCTTCCATCACCAGGAGCACGTCGGCATCTTCTTCCGCGCGTGTGTCATCCCGATGTAGCCGCACGGCATTATCTTCGACGCCGGCCAGCGTACCACGGAAACGCTTGCGGCCCTGATGGGCGACCGCCATTTCGATCTTCACGAGATGACCGCTGAAACGTTCGAAATCGGAACGGCGTACCAGCGGGCGATCAATGCCCGGCGAGGATATCTCCAGCCGGTAGGCGCGGTCGATCGGATCGGCGACGTCGAGCACCGGCGACAGCGCCCGCGAAATCGCCTCGCAATCCTCGATCTGCATCGATCCGTCGGGCCGTTCGGCCATGATCTGGACGGTGCAGCCGGCCTCGCCGGAAATCTTGATCCGGACCAGCCTATAGCCCATTCCCTGCAGAACCGGTCCGGCCACCGCCGACACCCGCGCCGCCACGCCCGGCTCGACGACGAGACGGGGCTCGGCCAGCAGCTCGGCATCCACGGAAACAGCAGTTGGATCGGTCATGTCCAGGGTCAAAAGCGTCTTACTTGCATGGGTTTAGGCCGGGCCCTAACCGGAGGTCCGGCCGGTTCCCCGAACCGGGCCTGACGCCCATTCTGGGCAGGCCAGGTTCAGGTAATAAAAAAGAGCGGGTCCCGGGGGGCCCACTCTCAATACGCGATCGTATGAGAACCATAAGTTGCCGCGGATATAGCGGTTTTTCCGCAATCCGACAAGGCCCGTGATCCCGTTAAGTCCGATTTTGCCAAGCTTTGAAGGCGGGGGCAATGTCTAACCCTTCATTCATGAACGCGGCCTAGATTTCCCCAAAAACCTGCCAATTCAGGCCGGTTTGGGTGGGTTTATGATAATTTCACCATCGCTGATCCCAGAACTCGACGACATCATCAGTCGTGGCGACCCCAAGCGCCGCGCCGATGCCGCGCGCCGCATCAGCGAGCTTTTCCTGCAGGGGGCGGCGGGCTTCCGTTCCGACCATGTCGATCTGTTCGACGGTGTTCTGACCAGTCTCGTCCCGCATGCCGAACTCGAAGCACGCACCGAACTGGCCGAGCGCTTGTCGACGCTGGCGAATGCGCCGCGCGGCCTGGTCGGTCAACTCGCCCGCGAAGATGAAATCGCCATCGCAGGCCCGCTGCTGCGCCGCTCGCCGGTCATCGACGATAAGATGCTTGTCGAAATTGCGTCCGTGAAGGGCCAGGATCACCTGCTGGCGATGGCGGAGCGGCCCACGCTTTCAACCGATCTCACCGACGTCATGGTCGCTCGCGGCGACCGCGACGTCGTCAGGCGCGCCGCTGGCAATGCAGGCGCCGCCTTCTCGTCGAGCAGCTATTCGACGTTGATCAAGCGCGCCGGCCAGGACGGCGTGCTGACGATCAGGCTCGGCCAGCGCGACGACCTGTCTTCCGAACAATTGAAGGATCTGCTTTCCGGCTCCATCGACGTCATCCGTCGTCGCCTGTTTCAGGTCGTCAAGCCCGAGCGGCAGGCCGACATCAAGCAGGCGATGGCCGTTATCACCGGCCCGTCCGAACGCGAGGAGCGGCGCGACTTTGCGCCGGCGCAGCGCACGGTGCTGAAGCTGCACCGCGAGGGCATGCTCGGCGAAGGCGCATTGCTCAACTTTGCCAGGGCCTTCAAATACGAGGAGTCGATCGCCGCGCTGTCAGCGATGACCGGCGTCAAGATCGAAACCCTCGACCGCTTGATCAGCGGCGACCGCTACGATCCGATCCTGATCGCCGGCAAAGCCATCGATCTCGAGTGGGCGACCGTACGCGCGCTGATCTTGCTTCGGCTCGGTCCGAACCGGACGGCATCTCCCGCCGACATCGAAAGCGCGCGGGTCAATTACGTGCGCCTGATGCCCTCGACCGCGCAGCGCGTCGTCGCGTTCTGGAAGACGCGGTAGCGGTCTGACGCTTCCTCCCCGTCATTCCGGGGCGCGCGATAGCGCGAACCCGGAATCTCGAGGTTCCGGGTTCGATGCTGCGCATCGCCCCGGAACGACATCTCTACCCCATCCGCCGGAACCTTAAATACGCCGCCACCCGTCCCTCGCGCTCGGCTTTGCGGCCGTAGCGCGTCATGGTGTAGCGGTCCCACGGCTTTTGCCAGTCGGCGGCGCGCTCAGCCGTCCAGAGAAAATCCGGCGAGCGCATCAGGTGCACCAGTGTCCAGGCGCAGTAATCGTCGATGTCGCTGACGAAGCGGAATTCGCCGCCGTCTTTGAGGATGCGCGCCATCGCGTTGACGGTTGCGTCCTGCACGAAGCGCCGCTTCCAGTGCCGCCGCTTCGGCCAGGGATCGGGATGGATCAGGTCGATCCGTGCCAGCGAACGCGGCGGCGCCCAGGCCAGCAACTCCGCAGCATCGCCGGCGTAGAGCCTGATATTGCCGATGTTGTGCGCCTCGATCTGCGTCAGGATCTTCGCCATGCCGTTGACATAAGGCTCGCAGCCGATGAACCCGATATTCGGAAATGCCTGCGCCTCCGCGATCAGATGTTCGCCGCCGCCGAATCCGATTTCGAGCCTGACATCCTCGATGTCACCTTCGAACAGGTCGGCAAGCCGCTGCGGCGCGGGCGCCCCGATATCGAGCGCCAGGTGCGGCAGCAGATTATCAATCAGGTCGGCTTGGTGGATGCGGAGCTTGTGACCCTTGCGGCGGCCGAAGAACGAGCCGCGCGCATGTGCCGACGCGCCGTCATCCGGCGGCGCGTCGCGGTCGCCGGTGTCGCGCGGGGCGGTCATCATCGCAGCGTCTGATAGAGACGGTACAACAGCCGCGCCCTCGGCTCGATCGAGGAGATGTACATCTGCTCGTAATGGGTATGCGCGCCCTGGCCGTCGACGCCGAGCCCGTCGAGGGTGGCGGTATGCGGCGCGGTGAAATTGCCGTCGGAGCCGCCGCCGGTCGACGTATCGACCAGGTCGAAGCCGATCTCCGCCGCAATCGTCCTGGCGTGCTCGTAGAGCGCCGCGCCGGCATTGCTTTTTTCGTATGGCGGTCGATTCAGCTCGCCGATCACTTTGACGCTGACACCCTCGGTGCGCGATTTCAGATTGAGGATTTTTGACGCGAGCTCGTCGGCATCTGATATCGTCGGCACGCGCAGATCGACCTCGGCATAGGCTTCTTCCGCGATCACGTTCGGTCTTGTGCCGCCGCGGACCACGCCGACATTGACGGTGATGCCGCGCGCAAGATCGTTCATCGCCTCGAGCGTCTGGATGACATTGCCGAGTTCGCGGATGGCGCTGCGGCCGTCCTCGGGCCTGGTGCCGGCATGCGAGGGCACGCCCTTGATGAAAACCTCGAACCGCCCGACGCCCTTGCGTCCGGTGACGATCTTGCCGCCGTCGCGTGCCGGTTCGGTGACCAGCACATATTTCGCTTTGCGTCCCTCGGCCTCGATCAGCGCGCGCGACGTCGGGCTGCCGATTTCCTCATCGGAGACATAGAGCTGGGTGATGCCGAGCGATGGCGGCGCGCCGTCGGCGCAAACCTGCCGAAACGCATGATAGGCAAGATAGGCGCCGCCCTTCATGTCGTAGATGCCCGGGCCGAAGACGCTATCGCCGTCGATCCGGAACGGCAGCCGCTCGATGAACCCCATCGGATGCACCGTATCGAGATGGCTCAGCACCAGGATTCCCGGCGCGTCCTGCCCCCATGACGAGCGCGCCACGAGATGATCGCCGCAGCCGAAATGCCCGGCGATCCGCTCCACGGTCGCGGGCAGGCCGCGATAGCCTTCAGCGACGAGGTCGGCGAGCTTGTTGACCTGCTCAGGTGCTTCGGTCGGGGTCTCGATCTCAACCCAACGGCGGATGCCCTCGAGGATCGGCGCGGGGTCGAAGGGATTGTTTGTCGTCATGTCGTATCCGATACGGCGTCATTTCCCGATGCGCAATTACGAAGCGGGGAATGATGGCATATTCCAGAATACGAAATTCTCAAACCGCCACGGATCGAAATCAGCGCGGGTCGGGGCCGTCGCGCGACGCGATCTGCTCGACCAACTCGACGATGGAGCGCCGCATTTTGGAGTCGCCGATGCGCGTGAACGCGCGCGTCAGCGCAAGACCCTCTGATGTCGCGAGGAAATCAGACACATAGGCCGGGGAGGCGCCTTCGCCGAAACCTTCGCCATTCACCGCGCCGCTCGGCCCGCCATCGAACAGAAACGACACCGGCACCTGCAATATTTCGGAAATCTGCTGCAGGCGGCTGGCGCCGACGCGGTTGGTGCCTTTTTCGTATTTCTGAACCTGCTGGAAAGTGAGGCCGAGCGCTTCGCCCAGTTTCTCCTGGCTCATACCCAGCATGATGCGGCGCATCCGGACGCGGCTGCCGACATATTTGTCAACCGGATTGGGCGCTTTGGTGGACATCTGGATCGCTCCTGGGATTGCGCGCCGGGAAATGAGGCAGTGAAAGAGCTATGCCTCAGGCGCGCCGTGACCGTCATATCCTGCTCGGAGGATCGGGTAGAATTACGGAACGATCTGAGCAACGAAGTGACTGGTTGTTTAATTAGCTTGCAACCGCAGAAAGCGAATCGCAGCCGCTATGTCAACAGGTGGAACCGCGCAGGCAGCGTTTTTAGTAAACCAGTGACAACCTGTGGCGCGCAAATCTCAGGCAGCGCGCTTTGCAGCGCGGCGTCGGATGACGAGCAGGAGTGCAGCGGCTACGATGACCGCGGCCGGGATATCTCCAAGGCGAGCATAAATGGTCGGCGGCAGCGCCGACGGCAGGCCGGCGTCCAGCACGCCTTCGATGCCGAGGCCGAGCCGTGCAACAATACGCCCCGAGGGATCGATCACCGCCGAGATACCGGTGTTGGCGGCGCGCACCATCGGCAGACCTTCCTCGATGGCACGCAGGCGCGCCTGCTGCAGGTGCTGGTAGGGGCCCGTCGAATTTCCGAACCAGCCGTCATTCGTCAGGTTGATGATCCAGCCGGGGCGATCGTCACGCGCTGCAACATTGCCGGGAAAAATCGCTTCGTAACAGATCAGCGGTAGCGCGCTCGGCGCATTCGGTATCTCCATCGCGCGGCGCCGCGTGCCCGGAATGAAGCCACCGTGCACTTTTGTTAGCTGCACGAAGCCAAGCTTTTCCATCCACTCCTGGAACGGCAGATATTCGCCGAATGGCACCAGATGCAGCTTGTCGTAGACCGACAGCACACCGCCGTCATGGTCGATCACATATATCGAGTTGTAAGCACGGCTGACGCGGGCGCCGGGCGGTCCGTCCGGGGCGCGCACCGAGCCGGTCATCAGCACGGTGCCCTTGGGCAAGAGCTCGGCGATCTGCGCCATCGCGTCGGCCTCCCGCGTCAGGAAGAACGGGAAAGCCGATTCCGGCCAGATCAGGATCTGCGCGTCGCGCACGCCGGTGGATTGCGGCCCTGAAGCGCGGTCGGACAGAGCAAGGTATTTCTGCATTACCTCCGCCTTGGCGGCGTAGTTGAATTTGACGTCCTGCTGCAGGTTCGGCTGCATGATGCGCAGCTTGACCTTGGTCATCGCGGTGGGCTGCAACGACAGCCGCACGGCCCCGTAGACGCCCATTGCCACCAGCAGCAACAATGCCGCCGCCGGCGCGATCCAGGGCTTTCGACCGCGCGAGGAGCCGTCGATCAGCACCGCCGGGCTGGCAAAGATCGCGACGCTAAGGAACGTCATGCCCCACAGCCCGATCAGTGACGCCGTCTGCGCCAGCGCCAGAGGCTCCGACAGCGCGTAGCCGAAGGCATTCCATGGGAATCCTGATAGCACATAGCCGCGCAGCCATTCGCTGACCGTGAGTCCGATCGCAAGCGCCAGCACCCGCGAACCGTCCTTCGTCCAGATCAGGCGCGCCAACGCGAAGCCGAGCGCCGGGAATAAGGCAAGATAGGCCGGCAGGCCGAGCACCGCGAACGGCATCAGCCAGGCAAAAGTCGGTGCGTCGACCAGGAAGGCATTGCCGATCCAGTAAAGCCCGGGCACGAAATAGCCGAGCCCGAACCAGAAACCGGACATCGCCGCCGCCGGCACGCCGCGCCGTTTTCCGGCCGCCGCTCCGTCGATCAGCCAGACCGCGACCGGCAAGGTCACGAACAGCACCGGCCAGGCATTGAACGGCGCCATCGAAAGCAGTGACAGCGCGCCGGCGACAAGCGCAATGATCGCACGCTTCCAGCCCCAGGCCAGGATGATCGAAAGTCCCGCCGTACGGAATTTACTGGTTGAGATCACTGCGAGCCGGCTCCATCGCCGGGGGTCGGCGGCGTATTGTCATTGGTCGGCGGCGTGTTGGTGTCGGGCGCGGCCTCGCGGCGGCTACGCTCGCGCGTCGCGCGCGTCGCCGGACGCTCTTTCCGAAGCCCGATCCGCAGCCGCTTGACCCGCCGCGGATCGGCATCGAGTACTTCAATCTCGAAATTGCCCGGGCCCGCAATGACTTCGCCGCGCACCGGCAGGCGGCCGACCTGCGCCACCAGATAGCCGCCAAGCGTCTCGACTTCCTCGCCGGCCTCGCCGGTGACGAATTCCTCGCCGATCATCTTGCGCGCATCCTTGAGACTGGCGCGGGCGTCCGCGATGAATGCGTTGTCTCCCTGCCGGACGATCGACGGCGGCTCGTCACTGTCGTGCTCGTCGTCGATCTCGCCGACGATCTGCTCGACGATGTCCTCGATCGACACCAGCCCGTCGGTGCCGCCATATTCGTCCACCACCAGCGCCAGATGGATGCGCGAGGCCTGCATCTGCGCCAGCAGGTCGATCGCCCGCATCGACGGCGGCACATACAGCAGCTTGCGGATGATGTTGGTGTCGGCGAGCGGCATCGCGAGGTCGACCGCGCGCAAGTCGAGGCCTGCCGGGAAAGGCTTTTTGCGCTTCGGCTTGGCCGTATCGCCGACGCGCGCCTTCGCGGTCATGAAGGCCAGGAGGTCGCGGATGTGAACGATGCCTTCGGGGTCGTCGAGCGTTTCGTTGTAGACCACCAGCCGCGAATGCGCCGCGCTCTCGAACAGGCTCATTAGTTCGCCGAGCGGAATATCCCGCTTGACCGCGACGATGTCGGCGCGGTGCACCATCACATCGGCGATGCGCCGCTCGTTCAGCCCGAGGATGTTGCGCAGCATGGTGCGCTCGATCGCGGAGAAGCCGACATCATCGGGGGTGGAGGCGTCGAGCACGACCTGAAGATCGGCGCGCACCGATCCGGCCCTCCAGCCGAACAGCGTGCGGATCGCGCGCATCAGCCAATTGTCGGCGGCCGGACGCAGTACCTCGCCTTCTTGCACCACTACCGGCAGATTGCGCGTGTCGCGCGGGTTGTCTTGTATCGGGTCGGAGTCCGGCATTTCAGTCCACCCGCCCCCGGTCCGCATAGGGATCGGGAATGCCGAGTTGGGAGAGGATCTCCCGTTCGAGACTTTCCATGGCTTCGGCGTCGTCATCTTTCTCGTGGTCGTATCCGATCAAATGCAGGAAGCCGTGCACCGCAAGATGGCTGAGGTGATGATCGAACGGCTTTTCTTCGTCATCGGCCTCTTTTCGCGTGGTCTCATAGGCGATCGCGATGTCGCCGAGCATACGCGGCGCGTCCGCCGGCGCAGTCGGCTGCAGCGCCGGAAACGACAGTACGTTGGTCGGCTTGTCGATGCCGCGCCAGTTGCTGTTCAGCGTGCGGATTCCGGCATCGTCGGTCAGCATCACCGCGAGTTCGGCCTCGCCGACATCGGCATCGGCGATTTCGGCCGCAGCATTGATGGCGCGATGGATCACCGCCTCGGCTTCCGGCTCCGTGTGCCAGCAATCGGCGACGACGAGAACCTCGGTAAGGGGAAGGGCGGACGACACGGGCGTTCCAGCGCTTTGCATTTCAGAGTTGGGGTTACGGCAGCGGCCTGCCTGCAGCAGGTCGACGGCCGAAGATTTATGGGTCAAGATTTTCCGGTTGCCGGTTTCTGTGGCAACCCCTCATAGGCGGCGACGATCCGCGCCACCAGCTCATGGCGAATGACGTCTTCCGCGGTGAATTTCACCTGCGCAATGCCCTCGACGCCGTCGAGCAGCTTGACGGCTTCGGCAAGTCCCGACGCCTGCCCGTTCGGCAGGTCGACCTGCGATGGATCGCCGGTGATGATCATGCGGCTGTTCTCGCCGAGCCGGGTCAAGAACATCTTCATCTGCATCGAAGTGGTGTTCTGGGCTTCGTCCAGGATGATGACTGCATTGGTCAGCGTGCGGCCGCGCATGAAGGCCAGCGGCGCGATCTCGATCTCGCCGGCCTGCAGCGCACGCTCGACGATGCGCGAATCCATCAAATCGTACAGCGCGTCGTAGATCGGCCTCAAATATGGATCGACCTTTTCCCGCAAGTCGCCGGGCAGGAAGCCGAGCCGCTCGCCGGCCTCGACCGCCGGCCGCGACAGGATGATGCGATCGACTTCCTTACGCTCGAATAATTGCGCGGCATGCGCCACCGCAAGCCAGGTCTTGCCGGTGCCGGCCGGGCCGATGCCGAACACCATCTCGTGGCGCTTCAGCGCGCGGATGTAGGAGTCCTGCGCGGCGGTGCGTGCCCGCACCGGACGCTTGCGCAGGTTGATGGTCTCGAACGAGGGTTTGGCGGTCTTGGCGTCGAACTCGAACAGCGAGCCCTGCGCGAGCACGGCGCGGATCGCGCCCTCGACTTCGCCCTGCGAGAGATCGTGGCCCTGCAAAGCCTGCGCATAGAGCGCCTCCAGCACGCGCCGCGCGGCGTCGCAGCCGTCGCGGGAACCGGCGATGGTGATGTGGTTGCCGCGGGAATCGACGACGATGCCGAGCCGCCGTTCGACCATCGCCAGATTCTGGCCGTAAGGACCGACGAGGGCGGAAGCGGCGCGGTTGTCGTCGAAATCGATGACGACCTGAGTCTCGGGCGGAATTTGCATGTCGCGGTCAAATTTGCGGCTGGGAGCGAGTGAAGATGAATCCGATGCGCTTTTTGGCAAGGGTTCAGGCTCCCCGATTTTCTAGAGAAGAATTGGTCATGGTTGAACGTGTTGAAGAGACTGGCCGCATCGAAGCGCCGGCAAGTTCGCCGAGCAGGCTGTAGCGCTCAAGGCTGGCGATCGAGACTGGCAGCACCTGACCGATGATGTCGGGGGAGGCAAACACGTGCGCGGGCTGAAGGTACGCGGTGCGGCCGACGATCTGGCCGGGGTTGCGGGCCGCGCGTTCGAACAGCACATCGACTGTGTTGCCAATCATGGCCTTGTTGAAGGCCGATTGTTGGCTGTCGATCAACTCCTGGAGCCGCACCAATCGCTCGTCCATCTCAGCCGCTGACACCGTCTCCTGCATGTCCGCCGCCGGCGTGCCGGGCCGCGGCGAATATTTGAAGGAATAGGCCGCAGCGTATCCGATTTGCATGACAAGTGCGAGGGTCGCGGCGAATTCTCCCTCGGTTTCGCCGGGGAAGCCGACGATAAAATCTGATGAAAAAGCAATATCTTGGCGGGCGGCGCGGAAACGGTCGATGACGCGGCGGTAATCATCGGCGGTATGCTTGCGGTTCATGGCGGCGAGAATCCGGTCGGAGCCGGACTGCACTGGAAGATGGACGAACGGCATCAACGCCGCGAGATCGCGGTGGGCCGCTACAAGCGAGTCCTCGACGTCGCGGGGATGGCTGGTCGAGTAGCGCAGCCGCACGATACCGTCGATTTCGGCAAGCCGGTGCAACAGCTTGCCGAGCGGCCAGGTCCGGCCGTCCGGGCCTTCGCCGTGATAGGCGTTGACGTTCTGGCCGATCAGCGTGATCTCGCGCACGCCGTTATCGGCCAGTCGCTTCACGTCGTCGACGATTTTGGCGACCGGGCGCGAGACTTCCGCGCCGCGCGTATAGGGCACCACGCAGAAGGTGCAGAATTTGTCGCAACCTTCCTGCACGGTGACGAAAGCGGAGATGCCGCGCGCGCGGATCGCATTCGGCCTGGGGGCGGGGAGGAAGCCGAACTTGTCCTCGACCGGGAATTCGGTCTCGAGCGCACGGCCCTCGCTTTTCGCGCGCGCCAGCAATTGCGGCAGATGATGGTAGCTCTGCGGCCCGACCACGACGTCAACGGTCGGCGCGCGGCGGATGATCTCCTCGCCCTCGGCCTGCGCGACGCAGCCGGCGACGGCGATGCGCATCTCGCGCCCCTGGCGCGTCGCCTCGTCCTTGGCAAGGCGCAGCCGCCCGAGTTCGGAGTAAACCTTCTCGGAGGCCTTTTCCCTGATATGGCAGGTGTTGAGGATCACCAGATCCGCTTCGTCAGCGCTTTCCGTCTCGACAAAGCCCTCGGGAGCCAGCGTGTCCACCATGCGTTGCGCATCGTAGACGTTCATCTGGCAGCCATATGACTTGATGTGCAGCTTGCGCGGCGGCTTCATGGAACCTTGAATCTGGCGGAAATGGGCGCCCTGGCGGCGGCTCGGGCTCAGATATAGTCTAAATGGCCAAAAAGCCAGTGTTTGAGGCCGTCATTCCGGGGCGCGAAGCGAACCCGGAATCTCGAGATTCCGGGCTCGATGCTGGCGCATCGCCCCGGAATGACGAGAGAAACAGACGCGAGCTCGCGACGGCGCTCAAGATCATCTGGGTTGCTGGCGAGGGATCCAGTCGGACGGGTCCCTGTTCGCCTTATCCCAGAGATCGAACAGCTCGGGCGGCGGAACCTCCACCCATTCGCTGCCGAGGTTGATGCGGTAGGGGGCTGCTCGAAGGCCCCGACAGGCGCCACAATTTTGGATCGACGGCGCGGCCGTTGGCGCGCACCCATCGCGCGATCGGATCAAGCGCGGCCGCCTGCTTTGCCGGCGCCAGGGTAAATCCGCCAAGCATAGCGCGTCCAAGACCTCAAATCGAAAACGCCGGCCGAACTGTCGAAGACGCGCGTGAACGCGTTGTTGGCGCCGCGCAGCATCCGGGGAACGCGCACCCGGCAAACTGACACTCACTTGATTCCCAGGACGTCCTTCAGTTCTGCCGCTTTCTTCATGCACCCTTGTTCGTCGCCAGCCACTGACATCTTGCGGGCTTCGGCCATCAGTTGGTTGGCATGTTCGGCGCTCTGGGTGCTGCTCTTGCTAGTGACTTGCTCCTGATGCGGTGAAGTGGACTGCACGGCCGCTGCCGCTGATCCGGTGGTTTCAGGCTCAGCGCTTTTTTGCTTACCGGCCAGAACCTCCTCTTGGTGCTTGGTCCCCGGCATTCCCGATTCGCTCGGGCTCGCGCCCGTCCCCGCGGAAACGATATTGGGTTCGAGCGCCTTCAGTTCCTGGTTACAATCAGCAAACGCTGGCGGCGCGAAGATAAGGGCGAATGCTGCTGCGGTCACTATGCGTGTAGACATCTGAACCTCCTGCTTGAGGTTGTCTCTCGATGAGAGATACAGGAAAACGTCCACCGATATTCAGTGGTTCCTTGCATACCGAAGGTGTCGGTGAAGATCCTGCTTTATGAAGCAAAGCGGACATTGACCGATTCTCAATACACAGTCCGGTTCGGTGTTGCCTCCACCCCGATCTTCTCCATAAGCCCGGGCAAGTGCCGCATATCGTCGAAAACAGCGACGGCTCCGGCATCGCGCAGCCTGTTCCCATAGCCGGGGCGGCAATGGCTGCCGCCGTGAAACCCGAGCACCGTCATCCCGGCGGCGCGGCCGCCGGTGACGCCGGGAACGCTGTCCTCGATCACGATGCAGCGTTCCGGCGAGATATTCATCTGCTTGGCAGCAAACAGAAACAGGTCGGGCGCAGGTTTGCCGCGGCTGACCTGCGTAGCGGAGAAAATATGCGGAGCGAGCTGGTCATAAAGGCCGGCGCAGGTGAGGCCGTGGCGAATCTTTTCCGGCGTTCCGCTCGAAGCCACGCATTTGGGCAGGACGATCGCGCCAATCGCCTCGCCAACATGCGCGATCGCCTGCAAATCGCCCTCGTAGAATTTCAGCGTGGCCGCTTTCACCTGTTGTTCGAAATCATCGGGCAGTCTTCGGTCGATCTCGCGTTCGATGGTTTGGCGCGCCTCGCGGTCCGACACGCCGAGAAACCTTTCGAGCACCTGTTCTGCCGTGATTGGATAACCGTGGCGCGTCAGTGTCTCCGCATGCGCGCGGCACGAAATGACTTCGCTGTCGACCAGCACGCCGTCGCAGTCGAAGATGACCAGATCGAAGTTCGGGTTCAAGTTGGCACGCGATCAGTTTTTGTCTTCGTCGAGCGGCACGCAATACAGTTCCAGCCGGTGATCGACCAGCTTGTAGCCGAGCTTGCGGGCAATCTCGGCCTGCAACTTCTCGATCTCCTCGGAGGTGAACTCGATCACCTTGCCGTCGCGCAGGTTGATCAGGTGGTCGTGGTGGCTGTCGGGCATCTGCTCGTAGCGTGCCCGGCCTTCGCGGAAATCGTGCCGCTCGATGATCCCGGCGTCCTCGAACAGCTTGACGGTGCGGTACACCGTCGAGATCGAGATCTTGTCGTCGACCGCGACGCAGCGCCGGTAAAGCTCCTCGACGTCGGGATGGTCGACCGAATCGGCCAGCACGCGCGCGATCACCCGGCGCTGTTCGGTCATGCGCATGCCGGTGGCGGCGCAGCGGGCCTCGATGCCGGTATTCTTGTGCGCGGACGGGGATTTCAGTACGGGCATGATCTCAAGGCCTTGGCGAACAGGTCGGGCGTGTTTTGCCACCCCGTGAATACTACGACAAGTCGCGCCGCATCAGAAGTGCGTTCAATTGCTCCCCGCCGGGCTGCTGATAATAGCGTTCCCGGCGGCCAACCACCTCAAAACCGGCCCATTCGTAAAGACGCCGCGCCGGTTGATTATTTTCTTCGACCTCGAGAAACACCTTGCGTACGCCGCGGCCGGCTAGATGGCCGAGATGCGTCAGCAACAGGTTGCGGGACAGGCCACGGCCACGTTGGGTCGCGTCGATGGCGATCGACAACAACTCCGCCTCGTCGGCAGCCATGCGCGACACCGCAAATCCGATAGTCTTGCGCCCGAGCCTGAGGCGGTGAACGAGCGTGTTGCGCTCGGTCAGCATGACCTCGAATTCGCCTTCGCCCCAGCCGCGGTGAAACGATGCGCCATGCAGTTGCGAAAGGCGCGCTGCGTCGCGCGGATTGGCCGGTTCGATCACCGCCGTGCCGCCGCTCCACCAATCGGAGAGCCATGTCATCACGATGCCGGCGGCTGCGCGGCGCCTGGCAGCGGATCCTTCGGCGGCTTGGCGTCGGGCGCGCGCAGATAATAGGGGCGGGCGGCTGATGTCTCGGGATTGACCGCGGCGCCCAGCCACGCCACCCAGGCGATATCGGGCGCACCTTGCTGATCGACTTTGAAGGGCGGAGCCGCGTCAGTCGCCCAGCGGTCGGCGAGAATTTTGGCGGCATTGCCGACCAGATGCGGCGCGCCGAAACGCGCCGCGTCGAGTGCTTCCACGATCGGCGCCACTTTCGCGTTGATCAATGAACGGCCGTCGCCGCCCAGCACCTGGAAATAGACATGATCATGCCGCGCATCGACGGCTGATATCACCGGATGTTCGCTGTTCGCACTGACGATGGGAGCAGCGAATGCGGTCAGCGTCGTCACGCCGACGACCGGCTTGCCGGCGGCGAGCGCAATGCCGCGGGCGGCGGAAAGTCCGACGCGCAGTCCGGTAAAGCTGCCGGGACCGGTCGTCGCGGCGATACGGTCGAGCGCGGCAAAGGCAACGCCGGACGCTTTCATCACGCGCGCGATCAGCGGCATCAAGGCTTCGGCATGGCCGCGCTTCATCGGCTGCGATTCTAACGCAATCGGCCCGCCCGCGCTGGTGTCGAGCACGGCCGCGGCGCAGGCATCGAGCGCGGTATCGATGGAAAGGATCAGCATGCGGGAAGGTATAGCAGACGCGCAATCGTCACGTCATGTCAGGAGTCGTGGTGGGCGCGCGCGCTTGCGCATTGCCGACCGCACGTCTGTTAGACCTCATCCTGAGGAGGCGCGTAAGCGCCGTCTCGAAGGATGAATGGCACCGGCCGGGCCACATGGTTCGAGACGCCGCGGAGCCTGTCATCGGGCCGCGCTGCGCGCGGACCCGTTGGCGGCTCCTCACCATGAGGACCGCGAGCCAATTACACCGGCCGGACTTCGACCACGTCGGGCACGAAATGCCTCAGGAGATTCTGGATGCCGTGCTGCAATGTCGCGGTCGAGGACGGGCAGCCGGAGCAGGCGCCCTTCATGTTGAGGTAGACGACGCCGTCCTTGAAGCCGCGGAAGGTGATGTCGCCGCCGTCATTGGCGACCGCAGGCCGCACCCGCGTCTCGATCAGGTCCTTGATGGTCGCGACCGTATCGGCGTCGGTCTCGTTGAAGAACTCGCCTTCCTCGTCCGCCGCCTCGTCATTGCCGGCAGTGCCGTCGGCGAGCAGCGGCGCGCCGGACATGTAGTGCTCCATGATGGCGCCGAGGATCGCGGGCTTGAGGTGCTGCCAGTCGCCGTCCGCCTTGGTCACGGTGACGAAATCGTAGCCGTAGAACACGCCGGATACGCCGGGTACGTCGAACAGCCGTTCGGCAAGCGGCGAGCGGGCAGCGGCTTCGCGGCTCGAAAATTCCATCGTGCCGGTGTCGAGCACGGTGCGGCCCGGAATGAATTTCAGTGTGGCGGGATTGGGCGTGGCTTCAGTCTGAATGAACATTGGTTTTCTCCGGCGTCGCCGGTTCAAGGCCGGCGCGTGGGGTCTTCTGTAGCAGATGGCGACGGGGTGCGCACGATCAAGGGGCGCAGACAGCAATTCTGCAGGTAAATCAAGCCTTAGGACAGGCCGTCAATGTCGGAATCGGTGAGATCGCCAGGCACGATGACGACCGGAATCGGGAACGAGCCGGCGACTTGCGCCATCATGCTGATCAGGGGCCCCGGGCCCTCGGGGCCAGGATTGGCCGCCAGCACCAGCATCGAAATATCGACGTCCTTGTCGATCACGTCGAGGATCTGGGTGGTCGGGTCGCCTTCGCGAATCACCCGCTCCGGCGTGATCGCGGCGATGCCGTTGGCGCGGCCGGAGGCGCGGTCGAGCGCCTCGTTGGCGGCGTCCTCCGCCTCGGCGCGCATCAGGTCGGCCACGCCCAGCCATTGCTGGTTCTGGTCCTCGATGGCGATGATGCGCAGCATCACCACGCCGCCGCCGACGCGCACGGCCCAGCGGCTCGCGTAATACACTGCGCGGTCCCATTCCGCGGTGTCGTCAACGATGACTAGGCATTTTGGCTTGTGACCCGTCTCGTAGCTTCGTCGCTGGGTGGTCATGCATATCCCGGTGCTGCGCCAAACCGCCGCATGCTGCCACGGCGCAGCCGCCTTCGACAAGCGGCGTCGCGATCGTCAGGCTGGAGCGATTCCTGGTTCTACCGCGTCATGGCCCCTCAAACCCCTCATCCTGAGAGTCTGACTCAAAATAAGTCATTGGCATCTCAGGTTCTAGCCAG
>NZ_LLXX01000018.1 GCF_001440405.1 Bradyrhizobium valentinum | reverse complement strand
AGAAGCGGCTGGGCGCCCTACAGGAGGCGCTGAGGCGGGCGCGCGACGAGGCCGAGCCGGATTGGGCCGCGGTCGGGGCGCCGATCGCCGAGCTGATGGCCGACATCGACGTCCGCCACCCCTCCCCGAAGCCCGCTGCGGCCCCTAGCCGGGCGCCTGACGGAAGCGAGATCGACCGGGTGATCCGCCGCTGCGGCGCGCATCTGCTGCGCTCCTTTGCCAAGAACGGCTTCATCCCGACCTATGCCGCCTTCAACCTGATCGGCGATGCCGACATGGGCGGGCGCGAAATGCTGATGGCGCTGACGGGACTGAATTCGCGCGGCTACAAGAACTCGACGCTGCTGTTCAGCCTGGCGCGGATCTTCATTGCGCATTCGCCGGCCCGTGCCCTGATCAACCCGCCCTGGACGGGCGTTGCCGAGCCGATGTGGGAGCCGGTGCAGATCCGCCACCGCTCGGCCTATTACGACGCCTTCTTCACCGAGGCGCTGCTGAGCTACGTCGAGACCGGGCTGGCGTCTTCGGACGAGGCCGCGGCGTCGCGGCGGGCGATTTCCGAGATGGTGGATTTTTGCCTGAAGACCTCAGCCGAGGAAGTGTCCTCGCATGACGGCTCAACCGTACGCGTGATCACGGCCCTGGCGCCGCTGCCGCATCCGCGCTTCTCGCGGTTCTTCGCCCAGATCAAGCAGGATCTCGGCTTCGGCATCTACGTGCCGGACTGCGACACCACGGCGTGCTCGTTCTCGGCCGCGACGCAGGCCGGTGCGATGGATCCGATCCTCGACCAGCCGCTGCTGGATTTCTACCGCGGCTACCAGGTGCGCGAGGGCGCCAACGAGCCGCGCGTCACCGTACCCTTGAACGACAACATCGATTACGAGGGCGGCGTCGTCACCTGGATCGACAACCTCGCGGGCGACCGGCCCTATGGCAACGACCTCGATCCGACGCTCAATCTCGATATTCTCGAAGTCTCTTTCCGTAATCTCACGCGCTGGAATATCCTGCAAACGCCCACGCGGCTGGAGACCGTGCATCGCATCATCGGCTTCCAGCGGCGGCTGGTGGAAAGCGGCGCGTTCAGAAATCCGCGCTCGCACATCTACTATCTGCCGGAACTGTACTCCGCCTATTTCGGCCGCTGCCATGCCGCGTTCATGGCATTGCCTGACGCCGCGCGGCAGGCGATCGATCCCGACGGCACGTTCGAGTTCATCCGTGGCAAAGTGCTCGCCTATGTCGAGAGCGAACTGATCGCGCGCGAGATGAACCCGTTCGACGCCGCGCTGGCATTGATTGCGCTGGCGCATCTCGGCGCCGACGTTTCGACCTTCGCGCCGGCGCTGAACTGCATCACAGCCCATTTCGGCGAAGGCGGCAGGCATGGGCCCTACAAGGCCTATGAGTGGAACAAGATGAAGACGCCGACGCGGATTTTGGTCGGCGGCCCCGAGGTGACGTCGGCGTTTGTGTTGATGGGACTGGCGCTGGCGCGAAGGGCGATGGTGAAGGGTAATGCGTGACACGCGCTCGCTTACCCTCCCCTGGAGGGCAGGGTGGATATCTCGCGGGAAGTTGAAAGCGATGCGACGCTGCTGCACTGGCAAGCCGGGCACGTTGCCCGCACAATCGGTGTAGACTTGCGCTTTTAATCCGCTTTTTAATCCACCGGGATTGCCGATGAAATCGACGGCGTTGTTTGCTGCCATTGTGCTGCTGTCCTTCCCCGCCATCGCGCAGGCGGCAGACATCTCCGGCGTTCCGAGAATCCGCGAAGGCGATCAGCTTCAGATCGGCAATCACCGCATCCGTCTGGGCGGTATCGCCGCGCCGGCGGTCGATCAGCTCTGCCTCAACACCAAGGGCGAGCGCTGGACCTGCGGCGCCGCCGCGCGCGACGAACTGACAAAACGCTTCGGCGGCAAAAGCTGGACCTGTCATACCAGGGCCGTTGCGGATCGCCGCGGTCGCACGGTCGCGCGCTGCGAGGCCGACGGCGAGGACATCCAGAAATGGCTGGTGTCGAACGGCTGGGCGCTGGCGCTGACACGCCTCTCGCGCGATTACGAGGACGACGAGAAGGCCGCGCGCGAGGCCAAGGCCGGGATGTGGCAGGGCGCGTTCATCGCGCCGTGGGACTGGCGCGTCCGCAACAAGAAGACAACCGTTCTTGGCGCGGTGAAGCCGCCGGAGAACGCCAAGGCGGTTCTGCTCGCGTCGGCATCCGGGCCGGTCGCGCCCTCTCCCGACTGCACCATCAAGGGCAACGTCAACCGGTCCGGCGAATGCATCTTTCACCAGCCGACGAGCCGCTGGTATGCGAAGATCGAGATGAAGATCTCAAAGGGCACGCGCTGGTTCTGCTCGGTCGAGGAAGCCGAAGCCGCCGGCTGCCGCGAGACGCGGCGGTAGACGCTTCTGTGGCCTCGTGGTTCGAGACGCGCGGCGATGCCGCGCTCCTCACCATGAGGGTCTCAAACCTCTCCGAAGAAGCGGCGCCAGCCGCGTCTCGAAGGATGAATGCCCCCGCACTATCGCGTATCCTAGCCTTTACGACGGAATTGGCGAGAGCTCGGACACATGGCCAACGATCGACATCATTCGCGATTGAAGCGCGCCGTGACGCTCACGCTTGTGATCCTCGGCGGCTATGGCCTGCTCGCTTATCTGGTGCTGCCGGGATTCTGGACGCATTACGAACATCAGCGCGGGCTTGCCGACATGCCGATGGTGACGCGCACCGCGCAGGGCATCCCCGGCGATCCCATGAATGTCGGGCTGATCGGCGACATCGGCGACGTCGTCTGCGCGATGCACACGGCCGGCTGGTATCCGGCCGACCGGATCACGCTGCAATCCTCGATCGAGATCGTCGGCAGCGTGCTGCTGGATCGTCCCTACAAGGACGCGCCGGTCAGCAATCTCTATTATCTCGGCCGCCGCGAGGATCTCGCCTATGAAAAGCCGATCGGGACCAGCGCCGACCGGCGCAACCATGTGCGCTACTGGAAGGTGCTGGAAAGCGGCGCGGAGAAGCGCCCGGTCTGGCTGGGGGCGGCGACGGAGGATCGCGGCGTCGGCGTCAGCCGATATACCGCTGCCGTCACGCACCACATCAGCCCGGATCTCGATGCCGAGCGCGCGCTGCTTGCTGCTGATCTGGAAAACGCCGGCATGGTCGAGGCGAAATACCAGGTCACCGGCATTGGGCCCACGATCGCGGGTCGGAATGGCGGCGGCGACCTCTATTACACCGACGGCGAAATCTGGGTGCTGCGGCTGGTCGAGGCGTGCCGGAAGCGCGAGGGGCCTGCGGTGACGATCCCGAGCCCGCCGGCGGCCGAATTGAAGGATCAGATCTGGCGCGCGATCGCGAATGCGGTGGGGAAATAAGATGCGCCGTTGCCGTCATTGTGAAGAGCAATGAGAGCAATTTGACCCTTTTTTGCAGCTTCGCTGCGCTCGCAATGACAATCCCGATCGAATATTATGCCGGCTGAATCTCACGCGCTCGATTCCGCGTTCTTGCCAATAAGGAAAACCAACAAATGACCGTTCGCGCGGGCCGGGAATTTCTGGCCATCCCGGGGCCCACCACCATGCCCGACGAAGTGCTGCAGGCGATGCACCGCCCGGCGCTCGACATCTATTCCGACCAGATGGTGGAATTGACCGAAAGCCTGCTCGCCGATCTATCCAAACTGTTCGCCACCAAGGGCCAATCCTATATCTACATCGCCAATGGCCATGGCGCATGGGAAGCGACGCTTTCCAACGTACTGTCGCGCGGCGACAAGCTCCTGGTGCTGGAAAGCGGCCGCTTTGCGATCGGCTGGGGTCAGGCTGCGGCGGCGATGGGCGCCGAGGTCGAGGTGCTCAGGGGCGACTGGCGCCGCGCGATCCGTCCCGCCGAGGTCGAGGCGCGGCTGCGGCAAGACAAGGATCACAGCATCAAGGCGATCGTCGCGGTGCAGGTCGATACCGCCTCGGGCGCCTATAACGACATCGAAGCCATCGGCAAGGCGATCAAATCCACGGGACATCCGGCGCTGTTCATGGTCGACACCGTGGCCTCGCTCGGCTGCATGCCGTTCGAGATGGACAAATGGGGCATCGACGTCGCGATGTCGGGCTCGCAGAAGGGCCTGATGACGCCGCCCGGCCTCGGCTTCGTCGCGGCCAACGAGCGCGCCCGCGAAGTGCACAAGAAAGCTGATCTGCGCACCCCCTATTGGGATTGGACCGAGCGCGAGGGAAGCGAGCACTACCGCAAATATGCCGGCACCGCGCCGGTGCATTTGCTGTTCGCGCTGCGCAAGGCGATCGACATGCTGCACACGGAAGGGCTGGAGAACGCGCATCTGCGTCACCGCCTGCTCGGCGAGGCGGTGCGCCGCGCAGTGGCGGTCTGGGGCGAAGGCCAGGTGCTCGGCTTCAACATCGCGGAAGCGAATGAGCGCTCCAACACGGTGACGACCGTGACAATGAACGGATACGATCCCGCCGCGCTGCAGCGTTACTGCAAGGAAAAATGCGGCGTGGTGCTGGGCACCGGGATCGGCGACCTCTCGGGCCAGGCTTTTCGCATCGCCCATATGGGCCATGTGAATGCGCCGATGATTCTGGGCACGCTTGGCGTCGTTGAGGTCGGGCTGAATGCGCTCGGCATCCCTCACGGCAAGGGCGGAACCGAAGCCGCGATCGAGTATCTCGGCGAGAACGTCGGGGCGTAAGCCCGACTATCGAAGCTTGGTGGTCGTCCCTGCGAACGCAGGGACCCATACCGCGTGATCTATCGATGAAGCGCCGTGGTTGACGCTTTGCGTTGGCCGACTGGCGCACTGAGTTGTTGGGGCGAAGCCGTCTCGCCTTGTGCCACTTTCGCGGGCCGCGGCGTATGGGTCCCTGCGTTCGCAGGGACGACGCGGAGGAGACGGCGTCTCTCACAATGTGAAATCATACTGAGCGCCCGTGCGCAATTGCGCACGAGGCGAACGACATCGTTTCCCACCCAACTCCCTTCCCCATCCCGCATTTGTCCGTATACTGGCATACCAAGCCGGGCGCTGATCCGTGCAAGAACAAGGGTGGGAGTGAGGCGATTGGCGTCCGTTGATTTGCGCGGCCTGACCAAGCGATTTGGGGCGCTTGCCGTGGTCGATAACGTCTCGCTCAGGATCGATCATGGGCAACTGGTCTGCCTGCTGGGGCCGTCCGGCTGCGGCAAGACCACGACGCTGCGGCTGATCGCGGGTTTTCTGGAACCTTCCGACGGCGAAATCCATGTCGGCGACCGGCTGGTGTCGTCGAAAGCGCGCACGCTGCCGCCCGAGCAGCGCAACATGTCGATGATCTTCCAGAGCTACGCGCTGTGGCCGCACATGACGGTGACGGAAAACATCGTCTACGGCTTGCGCCTGCGCAAGCTCGACCGCGACACCATCGCAAAGAAGCTCGCGGCGATCCTCGCCACCACCAAACTCGAGGCGCTGGCGCAGCGCTATCCTGGCGAACTCTCCGGCGGGCAGCAGCAGCGCGTGGCGCTGGCACGCGCGCTGATCGTCGAACCGCAGACGCTGCTGCTCGACGAGCCGCTCTCCAATCTCGACGCGAATTTGCGCGAGGAGATGCGGTTCGAAATCCGCAGGCTGCATGACGAATATCGCTACACCACGGTCTACGTTACCCACGACCAGTCCGAGGCCATGACCACGGCCGACATGATCGCGGTCATGAACGGCGGGTTAATCGATCAGCTCGGCACCCCCGAGGACATCTACGCGCGGCCGGAATCCGAATTCGTCGCCCGCTTCATCGGCGCCAGTAATGTCATCAAGGGCGCCGCGCGCGATGCCAACCATATTTCCTTTGCAGGCGCGACGTTGAAGGTGGTCGGCGCACCGCTCGTGGCAGGCCAAGGCGCCGTGGTTGCGATCCGCCAGCACGATATCGCCCTCTCCACGCAGGCGCCGGCTTCATCAGAGAATGCGATCAAGGCGGTCGTCACACGGCAGGTCTACCTCGGCGTCGCGCGCGACTACATGGTCGAGGTGGCCGACGGCACCAGTTTGCGCGCCACCACGCCGACCGAAACCAACGTGCAAAAAGGCAGCGAAGTCTGGCTGACGCTGCCGCCCGAGCGCTGCCGGGCGCTGAGCCGATAGACAAGAACAAACGTGAGGACGCGATGAAAGGACAAAAACTTTCGCGGCGCGACATCCTGCAAGGCTCAGTGGCGCTGGCGGCCGGAGCCGTGTTCGCCTCCCCCGTTCGTGCCCAGGCGCCGGAGCCGGTCGCGATCACATCAGCGCTGGTGGAGGCGGCAAAGAAGGAAGGCAAACTTATCTTCTACTCCTCGATGGACCTGCCGGTCGGCGAAAAGCTCGGCAAGGCGTTCGAGGCGGCCTTTCCGGGCGTAACCATCCAGATCGAACGCTCCGGTTCGGAGCGGCTGTTCCAGCGGATCGACCAGGAATTTGCCTCTGGCATTCGCGCTGCCGACATCGTCAACTCCTCGGACGCCTCGCACTTCATTAGCTGGAAGAAAAACGGCTGGCTGATGCCGTTCGTGCCCGAGGACGTCGCGAAACATTTTCCGGAAAGCTATCGCGACCCCGACGGCATGTTTGCGACTTCGCGCGTCTGGCTGTCGTCGATCGCCTACAACACCAGCCTCGTCAAGCCGGAGGATGCGCCGAAGAGCTTTGCCGACCTGCTCGATCCCAGATGGGCGGGCAAGATGGTGAAGGGGCACCCGGCCTATAGCGGCACCATCATGACCGCGACGTTCCAGATGGTGCGCGAGCTCGGCTGGGAATACATGGAGAAGCTTGCCAAGCAGCGCGTGATGCAGGTGCAATCGTCGACCACCCGCCA
The DNA here is from genome assembly GCF_001440405.1 of Bradyrhizobium valentinum. GTDB lineage: Bacteria > Pseudomonadota > Alphaproteobacteria > Rhizobiales > Xanthobacteraceae > Bradyrhizobium > Bradyrhizobium valentinum. Next base: position 16,378 of record NZ_LLXX01000018.1, on the reverse strand, counting down.
AAGAAGCTGGCGCTCGGCGAGCGCGCGGTGATGGCCGACGGCAATGAATATGGCATCGTGCTCTTGAAGGAAGCCGGCCAGCCGGTCGAGCCGGTCCATCCTGTCGAGGGCACGCCGACGATTTCGGGGCCGACCGGCATCTTCAAGACCGCGCAGCATCCCAACGCCGCAAAACTGTTCCAGGCCTGGCTGCATACGCGGCAGACCCAGCAGTTCTTTTGCGATTTCACCGCGCAGTATTCCGTTCACCCGCAGGTGCAGTCGAAGCCGGGACGGCGGAAGATTTCCGACATCAAGCTGATGAAGGAGGACGCGGAGGGCGTCGAGAAAATGGCCGAAGAGATCAAGACGCGCTACGCGCGCCTGTTCAGGGTCTAGATGCTGCCCGCCCCATCCACCGCCGTCATTCCGGGATGGTCCGAAGGACCAGACCCGGAATCTCGAGATTCCGGGCTCGCTTCGCGCCCCGGAATGACGGAGGGAATGTTTGCATGACTTCCACCACTACCGACCCTCCCAAATCCGGCATCGACATCACCCGCCCCATCCTGTGGCTGTTCGCTGGCTTCATGATCGTGCTGATCGTGCTGCCGCTGTCGTGGCTGGTGGTTTTCGCGTTCACCGACAAGGCACGGCATCCGACGCTGCAGAATTTCGTCACGCTGTTTACCGACCCCGCTTTTCTCGATCCGCTGCTGACGACGGCGATCATCGCCACCACCTCGGCCGTGGTCTGCTGCATTGTCGCCGCACCGATCGGCTGGCTGGTGTCGCGCACCGACATGCCGGGGCGGCAGACCATCCGCGCGCTGGTGACGGCGTCCTTCGTCACCCCGCCCTTTCTCGGCGCGGTCGCCTGGGAATTGCTGGCGGCGCCCAACAGCGGCATGCTGAACCAGCTCTATCGCTATCTCACTGGTGCCGAAGATCCTTTGTTCGACATCTATTCGCTGACCGGGTTGATCTTCGTCATCTCCTGCTACACATTTCCGTTCGTCTTCGTGCTGGTCGCCAATGCGCTCGACAACATGCCAGGCGAGCTGGAAGACGCTTCCGCCATCCTTGGCGGCAAGGCCTGGACCACGGCGCGGCGTGTCACCATACCGCTCGCGCTGCCGGCACTGGTTGCCGGCGCGCTGATCGCGCTCCTGCAGGCGATGACGCTGTTCGGATCGCCCGCGATCCTGGCGCTGCCGGCGGGCTTCCACACCATGACGACCAAGATCTGGAGCCTGTTCCAGTATCCGCCGAAACTCGAATTGGCTGCAGCCGCCGCCGTGCCGCTGCTGCTGCTGACAATCCTGCTGCTGCAGGGCCAGAAATTCCTGCTCGGTCGCCGCGGCTTCTCCGTGGTCGGCGGCAAATATGGCGCGCCGCGGCCGGTCGAGATGAAGGGATGGCGCTGGGCAGCGCTGGCGTTCTGCCTCATCGTGCTGCTCAATCCGGTGTTCCTGCCCTATTTCGCGCTGCTCAACGCGGCGTTCTCGCCGAACGCGACCACGCTGGTGACGCCGTCGACGGCGACCCTGCGCAACATCGTGTTCGTGTTCACCGAGTTATCGTCGACCCAGCTCGCGCTCAGGAACACGGTGATCCTGGGTGCATCGACCGCCACCATCGGCACGATCCTCGCGCTCGTGGTCGCCTATGTCACCACCCGCCGCGTGATCGCAAGCCATCGCATGCTCGGCTTTCTCGCGACCGCCCCGGTCGCCGTGCCCGGCATCGTGCTCGGCGTTGGGCTGTTCCTGAGCTATACGCGGCCGCCCTTCGTGCTCTACGGAACACTGTGGATCCTGCTGCTGGCGTTCCTCACCATCAATCTTCCTTCGGCCTATCAGCAATTGCAGGCGGCGTTTGCGACCATTCACCCCGAACTGGAGGATGCCAGCCGCATCCTCGGCGCGACGCGGCTGCAGGCGCTGCGGCAGATTACCGCGCCGCTACTCCGCACCGGCGTGATCGCGACCTGGTGCTTCATCTTCATCGGCGTGATGCGGGAACTGTCCGCCGCGATCGTGCTGTTCACCTCGCAGACCAAGGTGCTGTCGGTCCTGATCTACGACCTCAACGAAAGCGGCGACCTCGCCGCGATATCGGTGCTCGGCATCGCCATGCTGGTGATTACGTTTGCGGTGGTGCTGGCAGTGAACCGGATCCCGGTGTTCGGCGGCGGCGCCGCGGCGAGGTTGCGGAATAGTTAGGATCGGCTCTATCGGCTCGTCGTCCCTGCGAAAGCAATGCGAAAGCAGGGACCCATAACCACCGCTCAGCGTTGTGAGAGAATCCGTCTCCCCTTGTGCCACTTTCGCAGGCCGCGGCGTATGGGTCCCTGCGTTCGCAGGGACGACGGTTAGCGCATCTGGTAATCCGCCACATTCGCGCCGATATAAGGCGCACAATCATTGAAGCCATACGAGGACCGCGTGACCCAAGCCGCCGCCAAAAAGCCTGCCCTGTCGCCGCCGATCGCGCCGCGTCGCCCGCATATTTTTACCACGCACGGCATCACGGTGACCGACGACTATGCGTGGCTGAAGGATGCCAGATGGCAGGACGTGCTGCGCGATCCCTCGATACTCGACCCGGATATCCGGAAGTATCTCGAAGCGGAAAACGATTACACCGAGAGCCTGCTCGGCCATACGGCGCCATTGCAGAAAAAGCTGGTCGCGGAGATGCGCGGGCGGATCAAGGAGGACGATTCCAGCGTGCCGGCGCCGGACGGCCCGTTCGCCTATTTGCGAAAATTTCGCGAGGGCGGCCAGCATGAACAGTTCGGCCGCACGCCGCGCGATGGCGGCGACGTGCAGATCGTACTCGACGGCGACGCGCTGGCCGCGAACCACGAATACTTCAAGTTCGGCGGCGCACGGCATTCGCCCGACCATACGCTGCAAGCGTGGAGCGCCGACACCAAGGGCTCGGAGTATTTCTCGATCCGGGTGCGCGACTGGGCTGACGGCACCGACCGTGACGACCTCGTCGAAGAGACCGACGGCGGCGTCGTCTGGAGCAAGGACTGCAACAGCTTCTTTTACGTCAAGCTCGACGACAGCCACCGCCCGATGCAGGTATGGCGCCATCGGCTCGGCACCAGGCAGGCCGACGACACGCTGGTGTACGAGGAGAACGATTCCGGCTGGTTCACGCATCTGCATGAGAGCTCTTCCGGTCGCTTCTGCGTCATCGCCGGCGGCGATCACGAAACATCAGAGCAAAGACTGATCGACCTTGATCATCCCGATGCGCCGCCACGGCTTGTCGCGGCGCGCGAGGAAGGCGTGCAATATTCGATCGCCGACCGCGGCGATGAACTGTTCATTCTCACCAATGCAGACGGCGCCATCGACTTCAAGGTCGTCACCGCGCCGCTCACCGCGCCCGAGCGCACCAACTGGCGCGATCTCATTCCTTATCGGGAAGGCGTCTATGTGCTCGATGTCGAGCTCTATGCCGGCCACATGGTGCGGCTGGAGCGCGCCAATGCGCTGCCGGCGATCATCATCCGCGACCTCAAGACGGGCGAAGAGCACGCCATCGCCTTCGACGAAGCCGCCTACTCGCTCGACACCATGGGCGGCTACGAGTTCGAGACCACCAACCTGCGGTTCTCCTATTCGTCGATGACGACGCCGGCCGAAGTCTATGACTACGACATGGCGACGCGAGAGCGGGTGCTGCGCAAGCGGCAGGAGATCCCGTCCGGTCACAACCCGGCCGGCTACGTCACCACGCGCATCATGGCGACGTCGCATGACGGCGCGCAGGTGCCGGTCTCGATCCTGCACCGCAAGGACCTGGTGCGCGACGGCAAAGCGCCGCTTTTGCTCTACGGCTACGGCTCTTACGGCATGGCGATGCCGGCGTCCTTTGCCGCAAATCGGCTGTCGCTGGTCGACCGCGGTTTTGTTTATGCGATCGCGCATATCCGCGGCGGCGCAGATAAAGGCTGGGGCTGGTATCTCGACGGCAAGCGCGAGAAGAAAACGAATTCGTTCGATGATTTCGCGGCGGCCGGGCGCGCGCTGATCGAGGCGAAGTACACCAGCGCAAAGCGCATCGTCGGCCATGGCGGCAGCGCCGGCGGCATGCTGATGGGAGCTAGCGCCAACCGATCAGGCGAATTGTTCGCCGGCATCGTCGCGGAAGTGCCGTTTGTCGACGTGCTCAACACGATGCTTGACGACACGCTGCCGCTGACGCCGCCGGAATGGCCGGAATGGGGCAATCCGATCGAGAGCGAAAAGGATTTCCGCACCATCCTGTCCTATTCGCCCTACGACAATCTCGCGGCGAAGGACTACCCGGCGATCCTTGCCATGGGCGGGCTGACCGATCCGCGCGTCACCTATTGGGAGCCGGCGAAGTGGATCGCGCGGCTGCGCGCGACGATGTCGGGCGGCGGCCCGGTGCTGCTGCGCACCAACATGGGCGCCGGCCACGGCGGTGCGTCCGGGCGGTTCAACCGGCTGGACGAGGTGGCGATCGCTTATGCGTTCGCGCTGTGGGCAGTGGGATTGGCGGAGAAGGTTGAGGTTTGAGGGCGACGCTGCACCCGTTTCGTCGTCCCCGCGAACGCGGGGACCCATACCGCGGAATCTATCTATATTGCTCGGTGGCTATCGATCTTCGTAACAACACAGCCCTGTGGTTATGGGTCCCGGGTCGCGCTTCGCTTGCCCGGGACGACGGCGGAGATGGAGCGTTGATTACCGTCCCATCTTCTTCCGCCACTCGGCGAAATCCGTCAGCGTCTGCGGATCGGTGGCAGGATAGAGTCCCAAAATGCTGCGGCCGCCGCGGACCTGCTCGGTGACGAAATCCTCGAACGCGGTCATCTCGACTGCCTCATCGGCGATCTCGTCGGCGAGGTGCGCCGGGATCACGATGACGCCGTCACTGTCGCCGAGGATGACGTCGCCGGGAAACACCGGCGCGTCGCCGCAGCCGATCGGCACGTTGATCTCGATCGCCTGATGCAGCGTCAGGTTGGTCGGCGCGCTCGGGCGATGGTGATAGGCGGGGAAGCCGAGGCTGGCGATCTCGGCGGAATCGCGAAAGCCGCCGTCGGTGATGACGCCGGCACAGCCGCGCTGCATCAGCCGCGTTACCAGGATGGCGCCGGCCGACGCCGCACGTGCATCCTTGCGGCTGTCCATGACCAGCACCGCACCGGGCGGACAATCCTCGACTGCCTTGCGCTGCGGGTGGCTACGGTCGCGGAACACGTCGATCTTGTTGAGGTCCTCGCGCGCCGGCATGTAGCGCAGCGTGAAGGCCTCGCCAACCAGCACCGGCTGATCGGGACCGAGCGGATGCACGTCCTGGATCATCTGGATGCGAAAGCCGCGCTTGAACAGCGCGGTGGCAACGGTGGCGGTGGAAACCGTCTTCAGCTTGGTGCGAGTGGCATCGCTCAGTTTTGTCATGATGTTCTATCCCAGTTATTCCGTCATTCCGGGATGGTCCGAAGGACCAGACCCGGAATCTCGAGGTTCCGGGTTCGATGCTTCGCATCGCCCCGGAACGACAGGTGACTTACACCGCCCCATGCGACTCCACGTACAGCGCGTAGACCGAGTGACAGCTCGTCATGTAGAGGCGGTTGTTCTTCGGGCCGCCAAAGGTGAGATTGGCGCAGCGTTCCGGCAGGCGGATGTGGGCAAGCGGCTTGCCAGCGGGGCTGAACACCATCACGCCGTCGAGATCCTCCGGCTTGCCCTTGAGCTGGAACACCCTGCGGCCGCCAACTTCGGTTGGCTCGGGCTGCAGCGCGCCGTTGGAGCCCCAGCCGCACCACAGATTGCCGTCGCGGTCGACGCGGAAGCCGTCGAGCGCGCCTTGATCCGCGGCGTCGATCAGCTTGGTCTTGCCGCCCAACGTGCCGTCGGCGTTGACGTCAAAACTCCAGATGCTGCGGTTCGGCGTGCCCTTCCATTCCACGACATAGAGCTTCTTTTCGTCGGGCGAGAAGGCGAGCCCGTTCGGATTGACGATATCGGTGATCACGGCGGTCAGCTTACCGTCCTTGGTCAGGCGATAGACGTTGGTGGTGGCCTGTTCGGGCTTTTCCTTCTTGCCTTCCCATTCGCCATTGATGCCGAACAGGGGATCGGTGAACCAGATGGTGTCGTCGGACTTCACCACGATGTCGTTCGGCGCGTTCAGCCGCTTGCCGTCGAACTTGTCCGCCAGCACGGTGATCTTGCCGTCCTTCTCGGTGCGGGTGACGCGGCGGGTGACCGAGTGCTCGCAGCTGACGAGCCGGCCCTGGCGGTCGCGCGCGTTGCCGTTGGCGTAGTTGGCATTGGCGCGGAAGACGCTGGTCTGGCCAGTCTTCTCGTCGAACTTCATGATGCGGTTGTTGGGAATGTCTGAAAACAGGAGATAGCCGCCCTCAGGGAAGTAGGCCGGCCCTTCGGCCCAGCGCATACCGGTCGCGACCTGCTCGACGGTCGACGAATAGATCCGGTATTTCGCAAAGCTCGGATCGAGGATCTGCACGGCCGGATCGGGATAGCGCTGGTTCGGCACGAACGGAAACGATTGCGCGCCGGCGGCGCGCGCGAGAAGCGTCGAAGCGGCAGCGGCGCCTGCCCCTGCGAGCAGGTTGCGTCGATTCATGGTCATTGGTTGGTCCTCCCCTGGGATATTTTTGTTTGGCGTCATTCCGGGGCGATGCGCCAGCATCGAACCCGGAATCTCGAGGTTCCGGGTCTGGTCCTTCGGACCATCCCGGAACGACGTTGAACTAGTAAATCGGCGGCTCCTCCACCGGCGCCCCAAACCCGGTCTCCAGAAAATCGAAATCGCAGCCTTCATTGGCCTGCTTGATGTGGCGGGTGAACATCCAGCCATAGCCGCGCTCGTAACGCGGCTCCGGCGCCTTCCATTCGGCGCGGCGCTTGGCGAGCTCTGCCTCCGGCACATCGAGGTTGATGGTGCGGGCGTTGACATCGAGCGTGATCTTGTCGCCGTTGCGCACCAGCGCCAGCGGCCCGCCAATATAGGATTCCGGCGAGACATGCAGGATGCAGGCGCCGTAACTGGTGCCGCTCATGCGCGCATCCGACAGCCGCACCATGTCGCGCACGCCCTGCTTCACCAGCTTGGTGGGGATCGGCAGCATGCCCCATTCCGGCATGCCGGGGCCGCCCTGCGGCCCGGCATTGCGCAGGATCAGAACATGATCGGCGGTGACGTCCAGATTGGGATCGTCGATCGCCTTCTTCATCGAGGGATAATCGTCGAACACCAGCGCCGGCCCGGTGTGCTTGAGGAAACGCGGCTCGCAAGCGCTGGGCTTGATCACGCATCCGTCGGGCGCGAGGTTGCCCTTGAGCACGGCCAGCGCGCCCTCGGCGTAGATCGGGTCCTTCACCGTGCGGATGACGTCGTCATTGTAGACTTCGGCGCGGGCGATGTTGTCGCCAAGCGTCTGGCCGGTGACGGTCATGACATCGAGATGCAGATGCTCCCTGATGCGGCTCATCAGGCCCGGCAGGCCGCCGGCATAGAAGAAATCCTCCATCAGATATTGGTCGCCGCTCGGCCGCACATTGGCGATCACGGGAACCTTGCGGCTGGCCTTCTCAAAATCTTCGAGCCCGATGTCCTGGCCGGCGCGGCGGGCCTGCGCGATCAAATGAATGATGGCGTTGGTCGAGCAGCCCATTGCCATCGCCACCGTGATCGCGTTCTCGAAGGCTCTTCGGGTCTGGATCTTGTCTGGCGTCAGATCTTCCCACACCATTTCCACGATGCGTCGGCCGCATTCCGAGGCCATGCGGATATGGCCCGCATCGGCGGCGGGAATCGAGGACGCGCCCGGCAGTGTCATGCCGATCGATTCCGCGATCGCCGTCATGGTCGAAGCGGTGCCCATGGTCATGCAGGTGCCGTAGCTGCGGGCGATGCCGGCCTCGACGTCGACCCAGTCCTTGTCGGAGATTTTTCCGGCGCGCCGCTCGTCCCAGTACTTCCAGGCGTCGGAGCCCGAGCCCAGCGTCTTGCCCTTCCAGTTGCCGCGCAGCATCGGCCCGGCCGGAAGATAGATCGTCGGCAGATTCATGCTGGTGGCGCCTAGCAACAGGCCTGGCGTGGTCTTGTCGCAGCCGCCCATCAGCACCACGCCATCGACGGGATGGCCGCGCAACAGTTCCTCGGCGTCCATCGCCAGCATGTTGCGATAAAGCATGGTGGTCGGCTTCAGGAACGATTCCGACAGCGACAGCGCCGGCAGCTCCATCGGGAAACCGCCCGCCATCAGGATGCCGCGCTTGACGTCGTCGACGCGGCTCTTGAAATGCATGTGGCAGGGCTGCGCATCCGACCAGGTGTTGAGGATCGCGATGACGGGCCGGCCCTTCCACTCCTCCGGCGCGTAGCCCATCTGCATCGCGCGCGAGCGGTGGCCGAAGGCGCGCAGGTCGTCGGGCGCGAACCAGCGCGCGCTGCGGAGTCCGGCGGGGTTCCTTTTGTTGCTCATGATTGCGTACCCCATTTCTGGACGGTGTTGCGCTCGATCGTGCGGAAGATCAGGTTTTCCACGATCAGGCCAATCACGATCACCGTCAACAGGCCGGCAAACACCGCAGGGATGTCCAGAAGGTTGCGGTTCTCGAAGATGAACCAACCCAAACCACCCTGCCCCGACGACACGCCGAACACCAGCTCGGCGGCGATCAGCGTGCGCCAGGCGAATGCCCAACCGATCTTAAGTCCGGTCAGGATCGAGCCGAACGCCGCTGGAATGAGAATACGGGCAACATACGGCAGGCCGCGCAGGCCATAGTTGCGGCCGACCATGCGCAGCGTGTTCGACACGCTCTTGAAGCCGGAATGGGTGTTGAGCGCGACTGGCCACAGCACCGAATGGATCAGCACGAATACAAGACTGCCATTGCCGAGACCAAACCAGATCAGCGCCAACGGCAGCAGCGCGATTGCCGGCAAGGGATTGAACATCGCCGTGATGGTTTCCAGGAAATCCGTGCCGATCCGGGTCGAGATTGCGAGAATAGTGAAGATCGCGGCCAGCGCGATGCCGGCGGCGTAACCCATGAACAGCACCTTCAGCGACGCCCAAGCGCGCAAGGGAATGGTGCCGTCGCGCACCTTGTCGAACATGGTCACGATAGTGTCGTGGAAGGTCGGGAAAAGCAGCGGATTGTTCAGGATGGTGCCGTAGATCTCCCAGGCCGCGGCGAGGAAGATGATGATCACGGCCTTGCGCACAAAACCGTCATTCCACAACAGCTCCAGTACCGTCAGCTTGCGCTCGACTTCCGCCGGTACCGCCGCCGTCAGATCGGCGGCATCGCGCAGCAGGAATTTTGCGTCACCCATCGCGCGCTCCCTTCAGTGTGCCGTGGCGGCATCGGCGAACAGCAGATCATGGATCTGCTTCTCCAGCCGCGCGGCGCTGCCGTCCTCGCCGGAGACCTTGTCGACATCGACCACCTCGGCCTTGACGCGGCCGGGATGCGGCGACAGCAGCAGGATGCGATTGCCGATCTTGATCGCTTCCGCGATCGAATGCGTGACGAACAGGACGGTGAACTTGGTCTCGGCCCAAAGCTGCAGCAGTTCGTCCTGGCAGGTGCGCCGCGTCAGCGCGTCGAGGGCGGCGAAGGGCTCGTCCATCAGGAGGATATCCGGCTCCATCGCCATGCCGCGCGCGATCGCGACGCGCTGCTTCATGCCGCCGGACAGCGTGTGTGGATAGGCATCGACGACGCGGGTGAGGCTAACCTTCTCAATATAGGCCCGCGCCCTTGCCTCGGCTTCCTTGCGCGGTAGCTTCCGCGTCATCAGAAGCGGAAACATCACGTTTTCCAGCACCGTCTTCCACGGCAACAACTGGTCGAACTCCTGAAAGATCATCATGCGGTCGGCGCCGGGCTCCGATATTTCCCGGCCGCTAATGCGCATCTTGCCTTCGCTCGGCTTCATGTAGCCGCCGACCGCTTTCAACAGCGTCGACTTGCCGCAACCGGAGGGGCCGAGCAGCACGAAGCGATCGGAACGATCGACCGTGAAGCTGACCCGCTCGGTCGCGGTCACGACCGCGCTCGAAGTCTTGTAGCGCAGCGTTACGTCACTGACATCGAGAAGCGCGGCCATGTTCTTCAATTGCCCTTCAGGTCGTGGGCGACCGGCAGATAGTAGTCGGTGAAGGCCTTGGGCATGGTCTTCAGCGTGCCGACCTTGAACAGATGCGCGGCGAACTTCATGGTGCCCTGCGGCTGCAGGTTCCATTCCATCATGCCGGGCTCCTTGAGCCACGCCAGCAGATCCTCGACGCTGGTCTTGTCGCCGGTGATCTCCTTGTAGATCTCGACCGCAAGCTTGGTGTCGCTGCGGATCAGGTCCTGCGCCTCCTTGGTGGCGTCGCGCACGGCCTGCACCATCTTCGGATTGGCGTCGGCGAACTTCGTCGTGGTGAAGAACTGCGCCTGGCTGAGCGGGCCGCCCATCACGTCGGGCGATGACAGCACGACATGCGCGCCGGGCACGTTCTTCAGTTCGAGGAACGTGAACGGCGGGATCGCGAAGTGATTGCGCACCTCATGCTGCGCATTGGTCATCGCCACATAGGCGTCGGGATGGCCGAGCTGCACGGTGTTGGGATCGAGCTTCGACCATTGGTCGGCGCCGAAGGCTTCGGCGGCGGCGATCTGCAGCACGATCGCCTGCGTCGAGACCTTGACGGTCGGCACCGCGACCTTGTCGTTCGGGCCAAAATCCTTGATCGATTTGATATTCGGATCGCGGCTGATCAGCGTCATCGGCTGTGCCGAGGTGGCGACGATGCCCTTGACGCCGCCGCGGGTGCGATCCCAAAGCAGCAGCAAATTGCCGGTCCCGGTGTTGAGAATGTCGACGCTGCCGGCCAGCAGGGCATCGGTCTGCGCGCCGCCGCCGCTCAAGCTGATCCATTTGGTGGTGACGCCTGGCACGCCGAGACTGGCTGCGTGCTTCTCGATCAGCTTGTGCTTCTCCATGATGTGCGAGGGCATGTAAAAAATGCCCGGCTGCCGCGACAGCGTGATCTCGGCCTTTTGTTGGGCCGCGGCCTGCGAGCCCGGCAGCAACATGGTGACGGCCAGTGCCGCGATGACGCCTGCGCAAGCGCGCCACATCCCGTTTTTCATTGTGCATCTCCTCCGGCATCTTGATTGACGCTCTGGGGGAAATGCACTAATGTATTAGTGCATCTGAGGCAAGCGCCTTCTGAAATCCGGCCGGCTCGATCGATGGCTCCACCGCAAACCGCCCCCCGCCGCGCGGCCCTCCGTTCCGCCGACCGGCTCGATCGCGACCGTCAGGCCGCGCCGCAGGTGTTCGAGCGCCTCCGCGGCATGATCATTTCGCTGGAACTGCCGCCGGGATCGCCACTGTCGCGCGCCGCATTGGCCGGACAATTCGGGGTCAGCTCGACGCCAATCCGCGATGCGCTGATGCGGCTCGAAGAGGAAGGGCTGGTCGACGTCTTTCCGCAGTATGCCACCGTGGTCAGCCGGGTGGATGTGCGGCTGGCGCAGCAGGCGCATTTCCTGCGGCAGGCGGTCGAACTTGAAATCGTGCGCATGCTGGCGCTACGCCATGACGAAGCCTTTGCCGTCGAACTCAACGCAACGATCGTCCGCCAGCAGCAGTTCGCAAAGGCCGGCGACTTCGAGAAGTTCATGGCCGCCGACAACGAGTTCCATGCCCAGCTTTATGCCGCCACCGACAAACAGGACATCTGGTCCCTGGTGCGCAGTCGCAGCGGACATATCGACCGGCTGCGCCGGCTGCATCTGCCCTCCCCTGGCAAAGCGCAGGATATCGTGCGGCATCACAAGCTCATTGCGAAAGCCATCGACGCCGGCGAACCCGAAGAGGCGCAGAAATATCTGCGCACCCATCTGTCGGGAACACTGAGTGAACTCGCCCAGATTCGGGCGCGTTATCCGGAATATCTCAGCAACTGATCCCCTGCGGCCTCGCATCGTGCGCCAAGGCGAATCGTGTTCGCCGGCGCGGCGTTCGGTATTTGTCTGCCCGGCAACATGCAGATAGCGGCGTTCTGTACCGGCTTTTTGACGGTTCAAGCGGAACGTTCCCGCCGGGGACGCAGTTGCGGCAACGAGAACTATCGGCAAAACTCGCAACCTGCCGTCGACCTGATTCCAGCGGGCCCGGAGAACTTTTTACTTTGGCAAAAATACTGGTCGTGGATGACGATGCGGCGGTCCAGATTACCGTCCGCCTGTTGCTGGAGCGCGCCGGCCATAACGTGGTCACCGCCGATAACGGGCGAAAGGGCCTGGCATTGTGCCAGGCCGGAGATTTCGACCTGTTGTTCCTCGACATCTTCATGCCGGGAATGGATGGATTCGAAACCATGCGGATGGTGCGCCTGCAGCGGCCGCAGATCCCGATCGTCGTGATCTCCGGCCGGCCGATCTCTTCGGAGGCAGACTCGGCCCCTGACTTCCTGACGATGGCGACCAAGCTCGGTGCGGTCTCCAGTCTGCAGAAACCGTTCCGGCCCGCCGAACTTCTGGCAGCCGTCACGGGCTGCCTGGAAGCCGCCGGGCGCGGCTCGCGCGGCGGTGTTGCTTCCTCCCCGTAATGCGCCGTAGCATCGGACTTGCCCGGCAGTTCGCCGGGACGGAGCGGAGGGCGAGCGAACCCATGTCGCTCACAACCAGGCTTGCAATCGCGATGATTGCGTTGGTCGCGATCGCAGTTTCCGCGGTCGGATGGCTGAACTATCGCAACCTGGAACAGGCGCTCCTGCTGCGGGCGCGTGACCGCATCGAGACTCATTCGCGGCAGCTCGCGATTGATCTCGAATATTACGCGGCCAGCGCGACCGGCGATGTCGCGAGCTTTCGTTCCGCAGCGGCGCTGTACGGGTTGATCCGCGCCCGCGGATCGGGAGGCATAGATCCGGTCGATGGCGTCTCCGAAAAGACCTGGCGCAACCGGCTCGCGTCGCGCTTCGCGGCCGAACTCGAAGCCAAGCCCGCCTATGCGATGCTTCGGATCATAGGCCTCGATGATGATGGCCGTGAGCTTGTCCGCGTCGATCGCGCGGGACCGAACGACGCAGTTCGGATCGTGCCCGAAGAGGGATTGCTGAAGAGAAACAATCGCAGCTACTTCCCGGAAACGATCCGGCTAGGCCCCGGACAAATCTACGTCTCGCCGCTCGATCTGGGTCGCCGAAACGGACTGATCGAGGAGGTGCACAGGCCGACGCTTCGCATCGCGACGCCGATATTCGCAGACGACGGCAAGCTGTTCGGCATTTTCATGATCAATGTTGACATGCGGCGCGCGTTCGACCGCGTCCGGTCATCGGTATTGCCTGGAGAGACCATCTACGTCGTTAACAAGCACGGCGACTATCTTATTCACCCAGATCGGTCGCGCGAGTTCGGCTGGCTGCTCGGCAAGCCGAACAACTGGAAAGCCGACTTCCCGCATCTGGCATCGCAGGCCGGGGCAACGCAAAACAGCGCGGATATCGTGCCGGATCAAGCCGCACAGCCGGGGGGAATAGCGCTGGCGCCCGCCGTTCTGGCGGGCGTCGAATGGGTTGGCGTCATCGAAACCGCGCCCAACGCGGTCATCATGGCGCCGGCCGCGAGCATCAGAAATACTTCCCTTCTCGTTGGCGGGATCGCCGTGTTGTGCGCAGCGGTGCTGGCCCTGCTGATCGCGAGGTCGCTGACCCGCCCGATCGTGCAGTTAACCGAAGCCGTGCAGGGGGTGGCTAGTAACAAGAAGATCGCCATTCCGGTCGACGCACGCGGCGAGACCGGCGTGCTCGCACGCGCATTTGCGCAGGCAATCGGCGAAGTGAATGCAAAGACCGCCGCCCTCGAACGGGAGGTCCAGGAGCATCGCCGCACCGAGGCGGCGCGCGACCATCATGCCGAGCGGGAGCGGCTGTTCAGCGCGGCAGTGGAATCGTCGAACGACGCCATCATCACCATGTCGCTCGACGGCACGATCACCGGCTGGAACTCGGCTGCGGAGCGGCTGTTCGGACATAGCGCAGCGGAAGCCACGGGCAAGAACATCACGCTGCTTGTGCCCGAAGATCGAACACCGGAGCTACAGGAAGCGCTGCGCCGGATCGGCTGGGGCGAAAGCATCGAGCACAGTGAAACGGTGCGGCTGCGAAAAAGTGGCCAGCGGATCGAAGTCTCGCTCAGCATCTCCCCGATCAAGGCTCCCTCGGGCGCGACTATCGGCATTTCGAAGGTAGCGCGCGACATCACCGAAGCCAACAAGACCAGACAGGTGCTGCGGCGGCAGACCGAAGAGCTTCGCCGCATCTTCGAGACCTCGCAGGATCTGATCATGGTGATGGATTCGCGGGGATTTCTGGTTCAGATCAGCCCGAGCTGCGAGGCCATCCTGGGCTACCGGCCGGAGGAAATGATCGGTCGCAGCGGCGAGGACTTCATCCATCCCGACCATCTCGAGAATTCCCGCCGGGAAATGCGCGCGGCGCGGCGCGGCGCGCGTCCGAAGATTTCCGACACGCGCTGCATGCACAAGGACGGGCGGGCCGTGTGGCTGTCCTGGCTGGGAACATGGTCCGAGCCTGCCAAGCGCTTCTTCTTCGTCGGCCGCGATATGACCGAGAGCCGGCTGGCACAGGAGACGTTGCGCGAAAGCGAGCAACTCGCCCGCGGCATCATCGACACCGCGCTCGATGCCTTCGTCCAGGTCGACGAGCAGGGCTTCATCCGGGACTGGAATGCGCAGGCCGAAAATATCTTCGGCTGGCCGCGGGATGAAGTGCTCGGGAAGAATGTGTTCGAATTGATGGGCAAGCCTGACGGACAAGGACCTCTCAAGAAAGCCCTGCAATCCTTCTTGCTTTCCGGCAACGAGGCGGTCGGTCAGCCGCGCCGTGAACTCCAGGTCAGGCGGCGGGATGGCAAGGAGATCACGGTCGAGCTGAGCATCGCCGCGCTGAGGACGCGCGGCGGCTTCCTGTTCAACGGATTCGTCCGCGATCTCACCGACAGGATCGCGGCCGAGGACCGGATCCGGCAGGCCGAGAAGATGGAGGCGATGGGACAGCTCACTGGCGGCATCGCGCACGACTTCAACAATATCCTGACGGTGATCACGGGAACGATCGAAATCCTGGCTGATGCCGTCAAGGGCGAACCGCAACTCGCCGCCATCACGCGAATGATCGACGAGGCGGCGTCGCGCGGCGCAGATCTCACCCAGCAACTGCTCGCCTTCGCGCGCAAGCAGCCGCTCGAGCCAAAGGTAACCGACGTCAACACGCTGATCATCGACACCGCGAAGCTGCTGCAGCGGACGCTCGGCGAGCATGTCGAGATCGAATCGGTTTTCGAAGACGAGACTTGTCCGGCGATCGTCGATCCCAACCAGCTCGCTACAGCGATCCTCAATCTGGCCCTCAACGCCCGCGACGCCATGCCGGACGGCGGTAAACTCGTCATCGAGACCGGCTTCGTCGTGCTCGACGACAATTATGCAAGGCTGCACAGCGACGTCCGGCCCGGCCGCTACGCCATGATCGCCGTGAGCGACACCGGGACCGGCATCCCGGCTGCGGTGCTCGACAAGGTATTCAATCCGTTCTTCACCTCGAAGGGCCCCGGCAAAGGCACCGGCCTTGGACTGAGCATGGTCTACGGCTTTATCAAGCAATCGGCCGGCCACATCATGATCTACAGCGAGGAGGGCCACGGTACGACGATCAAAATGTACTTGCCGCCGGCCACGAGCGCGTTGCCGGCGGCCGACCCGGCACTGCCGGCGACCGTCCAGGGTGGTCACGAAACAATTCTGGTGGTGGAGGACGACAAGCTGGTGCGCGACTACGTGCTGGCGCAACTGCATTCACTCGGTTACGTCACGCTGGACGCGGCGAACGCGACCGAAGCTCTCGCGCTCGTCCATACCAGCCATCCGTTCGACCTGCTGTTCACCGACGTGATCATGCCCGGCATGAACGGCCGCCAGCTTGCCGACGAGATGTTGAAGGTCAGGCCCGGGCTAAGGGTGCTGTTCACCTCGGGCTATACCGAGAATGCCATCATCCATCACGGCCGGCTCGACGAAGGCGTATTGCTACTCGCCAAGCCCTATCGGAAATCGGATATGGCGATCATGATCCGCAAGGCGCTCGCCGATTGACGCCGCGGCAGCGCGTCTAGCCCTGCTCCGTCAGAAGCCCCTCATGGTGAGGAGCGCGAAGCGCGTCTCGAACCAAGAGGCCACAGACGGCCTGCATCCTTCGAGACGCGGCGAAGACGCCGCTCCTCAGAGTCTGACTCAAAATAAGTCATTGGCATCTCAGGTTCTAGCCAGGCGGCGGGAG
>NZ_LLXX01000017.1 GCF_001440405.1 Bradyrhizobium valentinum | reverse complement strand
CTGGGTGCTCGCAAACTCAGCTTACCCCTGACCACCTGCCACCCCATAGGATCTACACGTCACGCGCCCTTCAAGTAATAGTTCGCCCGCTTGCCGAGCGCGATCCGCCGCAGTACGCGGCGCATCGCCATCGAGGCGCGTAGCGGCTTGATGGCCGTCGTTATCGTGCGATAGAACGCAAGCTTTAGCGCATCGAGCACCGGCTGTTTGCCCGGCGGCTGCTGCGGCAGGCCGATGCCACGCAGCATCGAGTTGAAGAAGTGCAGGTCGTTCATCCGCCGCACTTCGCGCGTCTTCCAGGTGATCGCCATCGAGATCGAGAACGAGCCTGCGGTGCGCACCCAGTGCGGCCATTGATACGGCACGTAGCAGCCGTCGCCTGCAAACAGGTGGAATTCCGTGCCGCGCGGCGCAAAGCTCTCGTCGTATTTCAGGTTGCGATGCTTGGTCATCGAGCGCTCGATCTCGTCGTCGGAGACGATCGAGCGGTCGGTATTGTCGAAGATCGTGAAGAATTTTTCGCCATGGATGTGGACGAAGAAATTATCTTCGCTATCAAGGTGAAACGGCGTGGTCGAGTTCGGCGAGGACACGAACAGGAAGCCCTCGACCTGCTCGAAGCCGGCATCAGGTAAGCTGTTGAAGCCGCGCGCGCGGGCGACCGACAGCAACGTGTCCTCCAGCAATGCCCGGTATTCCGCCGAGTTCTCGACGCGCTTGAGCACCATCCAGGCGCCGGCGGTTTCGATGCTTTTCACGACTTCGACGGGATCGAGGTCGAGGATCGGAATCGCGTCTGGATCCTGGCTGACCGCGACCTTGCCGGAATTGTATTCGATCAGGTCGCGCGGCAGCTCGGAGGCCAGTTGCGCGATGCGTGGCAGCATCAGCAGCGGATGGTCGGCGAGCTTGTGGCGGATCGCGAACGGCTTCAGCGGAAAATCGCGACGAAGCGCGTCACGGTCGGCCGTAATCACGGGCGCTATGGCGGTGAGGGTATTCATTTAGGATTTGTCCTGCCGTGCTCTGACAAAATGAATGAAGCGGCGCGCCGGCTCGCGGATCGCACCGCGCAAGCTGAGCGCAGCGCGGATCAGCGGGATGACCGGATCGCGACGCCGCAGCGGGATCAAGACGTCGCCGATCGCAAGCCGTCCGCGCCAGATCGGATTGATCATGGGATGGTCGGGGTTCGCCGTGGAATCCACGAGGCGGATCGCGGGGTCGACGCACAGATGCCGGGTCAGATCCAGCGTCAGTTGCACGCCCGGCGAAAACTTCGCAAAGCGCTCGTCGACGCCGAGCTTGAAGTAGAAAGCGCGGTCCCGATGGCGCAGCACGATCGCAGCCGCCACGGGCGTTTCGCCGACCCGCAACGTCACGATCTCGCATTGGCCGGTCTCGGCCAACGCTGAAGCGGCGCGGCGGATGAAGGCCGTGTCGCCCTCGTCCTGTCCGAGCGCGGTGCCGCGCTGGCCCTTCCAGCCGCTGGCTTCCAGCATCAGGAATGTTTCGACGGCGGTGGCTATTTCGGCGGGCGTACGCGCCACGTCGAAATGAACGGCGCCGTGCTCGGCGAGGCGATTGCGCTGACGGCGCAGTTCTTTCAATTTCTTTGCGCCCAGCGCTTCGCGCAGCACGTCGTCGGCGTCACCGGTGGCGTCGAGACAGGCGCGGACATGCGATTGCAGCACCAACGGCTCTATGCCGCCGCGATGCAGCACGTCGGTAAAGGCTTTCATGGCTGCGCCATCGAGCGAGATGGCGCGGAAGATCAGCGCATGCGCGCCGGCCCGCCGGGCCCGCCGCAGCAAGCTCGTCACGGCTTCCTCCGCCATGTCGCAATCGAGCAGCGGCGTGCAAAGCGTGCCATAGGGATCGGCGCTGACCAAAGCGGGCAGAGGGATCTTGTAGGCGCGCCACATCGAGATCACGGGTACCAGGCCGATCAGGCTGGAGGCATCGCGCCATGCTCCAAGTGCGGCAGCGTTGACGCGACCCCGCGCTGACGCGTTCACCGCCAGTTCCCATTCGGGCAAGTAATAGCCGTTCGGCTCGGCGGCGCGCTCGGAAAGCGCGCGCCATTGGCCTGCGGAAATGCCGGCGAGCGGCATCAACGCTCCGCCGGAGTCTGGCGCGTGCGCGTTCGCATCCTTGCTCGATGCACGGCGCACCGTCGATGTGTCGGTAATATCAGCCACTTCCCCAAACCCCGTTCGCGATTTTTTTGTCAACGACACCCCTGGGCGCCGCCTGCTCCTCGCGTTCACAGGGCAAGGCTAGCGAAAAGAGATGGAAAATAGCGTTGTTGCAAAGCTCGGATTTGGGCGGTCGCGTTAACGGATCGTTCAGTCTGATCAGGCCGCCCAGCCGTCACGCCACCTCGGCAGCGGCGGGGGTGATCAGGAATTTGGCTTCGAAATCACGGGCCGGCATCGGCCGTCCGAAGAAGTAGCCTTGTCCCTCTTCGCAGCCCATCCTGACCAGGAAGTCGGCGGTGGCCCGGTCCTCGATGCCTTCGGCGATAACAGACAGGCCCAGTTGCTTGGACAGTCCGATCGTCGAACTCACGATCGCCGCGTCGTCGGGATTGGCCAGCAATCCGAACACGAAGGAACGGTCGATCTTCAGCCCGTCGAGCGGGAATTTCTTCAGATAGCTGAGGCTTGCAAAGCCGGTGCCGAAATCATCGAACACGATCCGAACACCCAGCTCCTGGATCTTCAGGAACGTGTTCAGCGCGCCCTTCTCATCGTGGAGCAGGATGTCCTCGGTGATCTCGAGCTCGAGGCTGGTCGGGCTTAAGCCGCTGCGGGCAAGCGCTTGCGCGACCGAGCCTGCAAGGTCGCCGGACTGGAACTGCGAGGGCGAGAGATTGACGCCGATGCGAAGCTTGTGGCCGCTGCGTTCCCAAGCGGCTGCCTTGGCGCAGGCGGTATCGAGAACCCACTCCGCCATTCTCTCAGAGATCGGCGAGGTGTTGACGATAGGCATGAATTCAGCCGGCGAAACCA
Organism: Bradyrhizobium valentinum; assembly: GCF_001440405.1. GTDB lineage: Bacteria > Pseudomonadota > Alphaproteobacteria > Rhizobiales > Xanthobacteraceae > Bradyrhizobium > Bradyrhizobium valentinum. The sequence goes on along the minus strand of NZ_LLXX01000017.1, from coordinate 61,072 downwards.
GGCCTCGTACCGGATGGCGCCAGCGTATCAGCGCTTCGGCGCCAATCAGGCGGCCATCGGCCAGATGCAGTTGCGGCTGATAGAACAGTTCGAATTCATCGTGCTCTGCGGCCGCCGCCAGTTCCGCTTCCAGCGTCAGACGGGTCTGCAACTCGCGGCGGATCGCGTCCTCGAACAGCACGTGACCGCCGCGTTTGCTCGCTTTGGCGCGGCTCAATGCCAAATGGGAATTGCTCAGCAGTTCGTCCGCGCTGCGGCCCCCGCCGGGGAAAACCGCGGCGCCGATGCTGACCCGGACGCGATGCTGGCGGTTGCCGGCCAGCAGCGGTGCCTCGAAGCTCGCGCCGATCTGCTCGGCGAAGCGGCTGACGTTTTCAGCGATATCGCTCATCCGGACGGCGACGGCGAATTCATCGCCGCTCAATCGCGCGACCATGCCGGATACCGGGATTGCCGTCGTTAGCCGCTCTGAAATGCCGCGAAGCACAAGATCGCCGCTGGCATGACCGAGCATGTGGTTGATCTGCTGGAAGCCATCGAGGCCGACCACCAGCAGCGCGACTTCGCAACTCTCGGCCTCGGCTTTCGCAATCATCGCGGCCAGGCCGGCGTGAAGCGTGTTGCGGTTGATCAGACCCGTCAGCGTGTCGTGTTCGGCGAGGTATCGAATCCTCTCCGCTTCGCGTTTGCGCACCGAAATGTCGCGCAGGATCGCGCCGAATTGAAACCCGTCGGTGCCCTGCCAGCCGGAGAAGCTGGCCTCGACCGGAAAAACCTCGCCATTGCTGCGGCGTCCGTCGAACTCGACTACCGATCCGGCAGCGAGATGTGCGGCGTTCTTGATGGAGAAAGAGGACGTGGCAACGGCTCCGTCACGTGCGCAAATCTCGTCGAACGGCCGGCCAATCATTTCTTCCGGCAGATAGCCGAAGATCGCGGTCGCGCCTGGATTCCAGACCGTGATCAGGTAACTGGAATCGGTGCAGATGAGGCCGTCGCCGAGCGCCATCGCCACGCGCTGAAAGCGGCTCTCGGCGACCCTGCCGAGCAGATCCTTGATATCGATTTCGTCGAGTGCAATGGCCGCGATGTAGACAATGATGGCGATTTGAATCAGCGACGTGTCGAGAATGAGCGGGAATGCCGCCTGCAGGGTAAACGCGCCGGCCTCGAGGGCGACAGCGGTTGCGGCGAGTAGCGCCACTCGCTTGCCGGCGGAAAGGCGGCGCCATGAGAACAGCATGATCAAGGCGAGCAGGGCCAGGCCGGTCAGCGTGACGACGTGCGAGGTCCATTGCAGCGCACGGTTCTGCAATAGCGATTCCGCGGCCAGCGTCTGCAACACCGGGCCGGACGCGATCGCGCCGTTCGGGACGCTGAAGCGGTCACCGAGTTCGAGCGCCGTGCCGCCGATAATGACCTTCTTGCCCTGCAGTTTTTGCAGCGTCGCCGGGTCGCCGCGCAGCACGTCCGCAAAGGACACTTTGGGGATTCCCGCAGTCCGGATGCTGAAGTCGATCAGAAACGGCGCGCGCTTTTCCGCGTATTGACCGGCGAGCACGGCAGCCATCGAGGGCATGAATTTGCCGTCCAGCTTCTCGCCGAACGGATAACGGCGGACGAGGCCATCGGGTCCCACCTCGACATTGACGACCGCCGGCCAGGAATGTTCGGCGAATTGCTGCAACGGGCGATTGACGTGAAGCGTGGTCTTGTCGGTGCGAGGCTGCTGGAACGAGGGCAGCACGACCGATCCGCCGGCGTTCTGCAGGGCTTCGGCAAAGTTTCGGTCCGACGACGCATCGGAAGGCGTGGAGAAGTCGACGTCGAGCGCGATGTCCTGGACGTCCGCCTTCTCAAGCTGCCGGATCAGTTCAGCGTAGAGCACGCGCGGCCACGGCCAGACACCGATTCTGTCGATCGATGACGCATCGATCGCAATCACCACGATATCGCCGCTAACCTGTCGCGACTGCCAGGCGAACCTCAGATCGAGCAATGCATGGCGCAGTCCGTTTTGCCACCCGCCCAACAGGACGATTGCCAGCGCAATCATCACGAAAACATGCGACCGATATCGTTTCACGTGGTCACCATTCTGGTGTTTCGAGTTTGATCGTCGTCAGGCTTATGAGCTCATGGCCGCAAGTCGTTGAAGTGTGCCGCTAACGGTTCTTGTAGCGGCCGTAGGCGTTTCCGTTTCCGTTACCGTTACCGTTGGCGTTTCCGTTTCCGTTTCCGTTGCCATTGCCGCTTCCGTTATTGCCATTGCCGCCGCCGCTGACGGCCGCGACCGTGCTGCTGACGGGCGAAGCCGCCGCGGCTCCTGTTGCGGAGCTGCTACCACTTGCAGCAACGCTGCTGTTGCCTTGGCCACTGTTTGCTGAGGCGACATCGGTTCCGGAGCCGGATGAGCCCCAGATCGTGTCCTTGTTGGCAGCATTCCGCGCGCCGCCATGTGCCGCCGACTTGTCGCGGGCGAGGCCATTGGTCACGCGGTGGACGTTCAACCGGACTTCACCGATCGATGACGAGATGCGGGTGACGCCGTGTTTTGCGGGCTGCACGCTTGCATGCCGCACCGGCTGGACGGCCTGTCCATTCGTGGCGTGGCGGATCGCGGTAAAGCCTCCGCGCGGTACCGGAACGCGCTCGACCGACGGCGCGCGCGGCTTGCCTTGCTCGATCGGGGCGAGGGTGCCCGAACCGCCCAGCGAGAGGCCGGTCTTGCCGGTGGCGAACGCCGTCGCATGTTGGCCCGCCATCACCTGAGCGATCTGACCCGACTTGAAATCTGCGACTTCAACCTGACCGCGGACCACGTCGACGGTGGTCTTCCCCGCATTGACGGTGACGCTGAATTGCGTGCCCTTCACCACCGCCGCGAGGTAGGGGGTCTCGACCTCGAAATGTTTGACGCTGCGCTTTTCGACGTCGAGCAGGATCGAGCCGGCCTGCTGCACGATAGTCGTCGAGAGTCCTTCCTTCTTCTGGGCGGGAACGCCGATAACGGAATTCGGCGAAACCAGGATCATTTCGTCGCCGCGCTTCAGGAGGACGCGGCCGGTACGGCCGGTGCGAACGGTATCGCCCGGCTTCAACACGTCTTCCTGTTTTAGCGATGCCTGCTGCACGCCGCTGCCAGCGAGCCATACTTCGCCCGAGGACTTGTGCACGGTCCAGTCGTCGCCGTCAGCAGCGAAAGCGGCGGAAGCCGTCGCCAGGACGAACGCTGCCGCGAGGGCTCGTGTGACGTGAAGGATCGCACGCATGAAACTCTCTCCGATTGCCGCTTTGTCCCGAATTTCTATCGGAAATGTTTCAACATTGAGTGAGCGAAAGTCGTGCTTTGCGGGAGACATATTAACCATTCGTTGACCATAAAATTCTATTTAAAATCATATGGCTAGTGGTTCTACCCAGGTGCAGCGGTTCCTCTCCGTAGATGTACGGAGAAGTATCCGTCCAACAGCTATTGTCCGAAATTGCCTGCTCATGGTTGGACTCGGCCTGTGGGCCGCCGCGTGCTTTCCGGCGCTAGCGCAGCATGCGAACCAGCCCGGCTATGATCCGCGGCAGATCGAAAAACGGTTCGACGACCAGCAATCGAGCCAGGGCGCGAATGGCCGGCCCCGATTGCCGTTGCCGCAATTCGCGGGGATGGAGGGGCAGAGGAATTCCAAGCCGCTGTTCGTGCTTAAGCACGTCTCGATCACCGGCGCCGTAGCAATACCGCAGGACCGGCTGTTGACGACGTATCAACCCTACATCGGTAAGACAGTCTCGCAGGCCGACCTGGCGACTATCGCCACCGCGGTGAGCGACGTCTATCGCGCCGCCGGCTTTCATCTCAGCCGGGCGATCGTTCCTCCGCAGGACATCCAGAGCGGCCAGCTTCATATTCAAGTCATCGAAGGCAGCATCACGGAGCTGATGCTGAAGGGAGACGGTGCCGAACAATTCGGTGTCCGGCCGATGCTCGAAGCCGTGCTGACGGAGCGGCCTTCGCGGCTTGCGACTCTCGAGCGGAAATTGCTTCTAATCAACGGCCGGCCCGGCGTGCGGATCGAGGACACTGCGATCGAGGAGATCGGCACCGCGAGCGGCCAGTTCCGCCTGATCCTGTCTCTGAAGACCTGGCACGTCTTTACCTCGTTCGGCGTCGATAATCTCGGATCGTCGTCGGTCGGACCGTGGCAAAGCTACGGGACGGCGGCGTTCAACTCCTATCTCACGCCAGGCGACTCGCTGGTATTCAACCTCTCCACCACGCCCGGCGATCCGCGGCAGCTCGCGTTCGGCCGTCTATCCTACGAGATTCCGATCGGCGCCGACGGCGCCCGCATCGGTACGGCGGGATACTACAGCGAGGTTTGGCCCGGCGACTACCGTCGCCTCTACAGCGATAACATCAAGACCGAGTCGTTCGAAATTCGCGGCAGCATCGCGCCGTTGCAATCGCAGAAGTCCAGCCTGACGCTTATCGCGGCCGCCGCTTTCACCAACGCTTCCGAAAACGACGTGTTCGGCCCGATCTACGCCGACCGCATCCGCACCGCCAGTCTCACGTCGGACTACCGGCTGCAGGACAGTTTCGGCGGCACCAATTATCTGACGGTTAATTATCGCCAGGGCCTCGACATTCTCGGCGCCTCGCACCGCGGCGACGACTTTCTGTCGCGCGACGGCGCATCCGGCAAATTCTCCGCGCTGAATTTCTGGTTCACGCGTTACCAGACGCTGTCGGATGCATGGTCGCTGAAACTTGCCTCGGCCGGCCAGACGGCGTCCGGCCCGCTGTTCACCTCGCAGCAATTCTATCTCGGCGGCGTCGCGTTCGGACGCGGCTATGGCAGCGCCGAGATCAGCGGCGATAACGGTCTGGCGGGCTCGGCGGAACTGCGCTTCGACCAGAAGACGAACCTTCAATATCTGAGTGGCTACCAGGTCTACGGCTTCGTCGATAGCGGCGTTGCCTGGAACTCGGGCTATCGGATCAGCGATGGCCTTTCGCTGACCTCGGCCGGCGGCGGCGTTCGTTTCTTCCTCGCCGACGGCTTGCAGGCCGACATCGGAGCTGCCGCGCCGCTCAGCTATCGCGCGCCCGACAATCCCACCCGCGGCGTGCGGGTGCTGTTCTCGCTTTCGAGCGCGCTGAAGCTCTGTCCGGTCCGGGCGGCAACCCGCTGTCTGTAGGGCTAGATCGGCTCGTAGCTCTCGCTCATACAGGTATCTTCCGGCTCGATCTGCCGGCGATCCGCAATCACGCCTTCGGAAATCTCGATTCGGTAGGTCTGCGTGCCCAGCGGCTTGCCGATCACCGAAATCACTTCGGCCTTGACGCATGCGGTCCAGCCCGGTCCGCGGAGGTTGGGGCGCGGCTCGGAAACGCGAACATGGGTCGGCTGCGAGGCCGCCGTGAATACCGAGTCCAGTTTCTCCTTCAGCATGCGCTTGACGTCGGACGCCGGCTCGAGCGGGGCCGGCTCGGGCGCCTTGGCGCGCATGAACTCGGGCACCGGCGAACGCACGTCGGCGAAGCCGCAACCCGCAAGCGTCAGCGCTGCGCCCGCCACCAGCGCTATATGAATCACGATCCGCCGCATCTGAGGTTGTTTGTACCGCGAAGACAGCGTTCCGGACAGGGCATTGCGGTGCAGACAACATAACGATTCCGAGACTGTGATTCAGATCACTGCCGAGGACTTGGGCCTGCGACAAGATCGCCGTTGAATCGGGTCATCGTCACGCCTCGCATGGCGCGGCCGGCTTGAACCTTTGGCTGCGGGCCCATGACCAATCCACAGCCTGTATTGTCGGGAGGTGGCATCATGTTCCGTCACGCGCTGCTCAAGTTGATGATTCCCGCTGCGGTTCTTCTGGGAACACATTCGGCCTCTGCCGAAAATCGCCTCGCGCTGGTGATCGGCCAGTCCGCCTATCGCTCGGTGCCGGCGCTGCCCAATCCGGCCAATGACGCCAAGGCGGTCACGCAATTGCTGACCGATTCCGGCTTCGAGGTTTCGACGGCCTCCGATCTTTCGCAAGGCCAGATGCGGGAGGTGGTCAGCGAATTCGCCGGCAAGGTCGCGGCCAAGGGCGCCGACACAGTTGCTCTGGTGTTTTATGCCGGCCATGGGCTGCAGATCGATGGCGAGAATTTTCTGGTGCCGATCGACATCGATCCGAAGCGCGAAGCCGACATTCCGATCCAGGCGGTGCGCCTCAACGACATCCTGAACACGCTGACCTCGGTGCCGAGCAAGATGCGCATCCTGATGCTCGACGCCTGCCGCAACAATCCATTCCCCGACCTCAAGACCGCCGGCAGCGGGCTTGCCCTCGTCGATGCGAAGGTCGGCGCTCCCGGTACCTTCCTGTCGTTCTCGACCTCGCCGGGTGCAGTCGCCGAAGACGGCTCCGGCTCCAACAGCCCATATACGAACGCGCTGCTGGCCGCCGGCAAGGAGCAGAACATTCCGATCGAGGAAACCTTCAAGCGGGTGCGGCTTGCGGTGAACAAGGTCACCGAAGGGCGGCAGACGCCGTGGGACAGCTCCTCGCTGACCGAGGATTTCCGCTTTTCGGGCGTGTCGGTCGCCGGGCCGAAGCCTGCCGCGACTCCGAAGAAGACGGTCGCCGAGTGGACCCGCGATTTGAAGGGCAGGCCGGTCGAGGCGGCAAACGAGCTGATCGTTGCTGATGGCACCGACGAAGCGTATGAGGCCTTTGCCGGCCTCTTCCCGCAGACGGCGCTCGGGCGGCTGGCGCGCGACTGGCTGGTTCGGCACCGGCGCATGGTGGCATGGAACAACGCCGTGCTGATCAACACCGCGTCCGGCTATCGCTCGTTCCTGGCGAGATTCCCCGACAGCGATCTCAGCGCGACCGCGCGCAAGCTGGAAGAGCGGCTGCGCAACCGTCCCGACTTCACATCTCCGGTTGTCGCCGGTGCGGGCGCCGTGCCGCAAAACGTCGCGCTCGCCGCGCCGATGTGTCCCTGCAACATCCAGCCGCCGCAGCAGCCGCAGAAGCTCAAGGTCAATGTGCCGGTCAAGCGCTTCGAGCCGGAGCCGCCGAAGCGGGTCGATCGCAAGCCGCCGCGTCGGCGCGAGGCAGATGACGACGTCGTGGTCGTTCGCCGTCCGCCGCCGCGCGAGGTGTACGAGCCGCCGCCGCCACCGCCGGTGAGCATCGGCATCGGCATTGGTCTCGGCGGGTTTGGCGGTAGCCGCGGCGGCAACTATGGCGATCATGGCGGCCGGGGTAGATACTGAAGTGGCAATAGGGTAATCGATCCCGCAAGCGTTGCGCTGCGCTTGCGGGGGCAGGATGCGAAATCCGGTTGGTCTGTTCACTTCCTTCGTTGCCGTCTTCATCTGTATCTCGCTTCCGGCTTTCGCCTGGGAGCATTGGGGCGGCGATCGCGGGGGATCGCGGTTTTCGCCGCTTGCCCAGATCACGCCGGACAATGTCGGCAATCTCGTCCGCGCCTGGGAGTTTCGTACCGGCGATCTCGACCGCCGCGCGCCTGACGTGATGAGGCGGACCAAGTTTCAGGCGACCCCGCTGTTCGTCGAAGACAGCCTGATCTTCTGCTCGCCCTTCAACGAAGTCATTGCGCTCGATCCGGGCAGCGGCGCGCAGAAGTGGCGATACGATCCGAAGATCTCGACCAATCAACGCCCGGCCAACCGCTACACTTGCCGCGGCGTGGCCTATTGGGTTGATGACAAGGCGTCCGACAACGCCGCCTGCCGCGCACGGATATTCATGGGTACCAACGACGCACGCGTGATCGCGCTCGACGCGAGGTCCGGCATGCCTTGCGCCGATTTCGGCGCCGATGGCGAGATCGGAATCGAGATCGGCACGCCGCTGGAATGGCCCGGCGAATTCCAGATCACATCGGCTCCCGTCATTGTCAGCGATACCGTGATCGTCGGTTCTGCGATTGCGGACAACCGCCGCGTCGAGGCGCCGGCCGGAACGGTACGCGCCTTCGATGCGCGAACAGGGCGTCCGCGCTGGGACTTCGATCCACTGGTGCATAGCGGCATCAATGCCGGCCATGCCAATGTCTGGGCGCCGATGTCGGTGGACGAGGAACGCGGCCTGGTATTTTTGCCGACATCCTCGCCGAGTCCGGATTTCTGGGGCGGCAAGCGGCCCGGCGACAACGATCACGCCAATTCGGTGGTGGCGCTGCGCGCCGGGACCGGCGAACGGGTCTGGTCGTTTCAAACCGTGCACCACGATGTCTGGGATTACGACCTGTCGGCGCAGCCGACGCTGGCGCGCATCGATACCGGCGATGGCCAGCGCGACGTCGTGATCCAGCCGACCAAGCAGGGCTTTGTGTTCGTGCTCGACCGCGATACCGGCAAGCCGGTATGGCCGGTGGAGGAGCGCGCGGTGCCGCAGGGCGGCGCCGAAGGCGAGCAGCTCTCGCCGACGCAGCCGTTTCCGACCCACGTACCGGCGCTGCTGTCGCAGCGAATTTCGGCCGACGACGTATTCGGCTTGATTCCGTTCTGGGAAAGCGGGGCCTGCCGCGCGCAGGTCGCCTCGGCGCGCAACGATGGCCTCTATACTCCGCCCTCGACGCAAGGCACCGTGGTGTTTCCGATGACCGGCGGCGGCGTGAACTGGGGCGGCGCTGCCTTCGATCCCGTCAACCAGATCCTTTACGCCAACACATCGCGCGCGGTCCATGTCGTCAAACTGATTCCGCGCAAGGCAGCGCAAGGGTTCGATCCGCCGCCCGGGCACGACTTTGGACGGCAGCAGGGCGCGCCGTTTGCGATAACCCGCGCGGTCGCGTTGTCGCCTTTGGGGCTGTTGTGCAACAAGCCGCCTTGGGGCGAGATGGTCGCGGTCGACCTGAAGGGTGGCAAGATTCTCTGGCGTTCCCGCGTCGGCACCACGGAGGATCGCGCGCCGCTCGGCATCGCCTTGCCCTTCGGCACGCCGCTCGTCAGTGGCGTCGCGATCACCGCCGGCGGTCTCGTCTTCACCGGCGCGATGGATGCTTATTTGCGCGCGTTCGACGCCAGGTCGGGTCGGGAGCTGTGGCAGGGCCGGCTGCCGGTGCCGGGTGTCGCCAATCCCATGACCTATCTGTGGAAGGGCGAGCAATATGTCGCAATCGGCGCCGGCGGTCATTCCGAGTCCGGCACCACCATCGGCGACAGCGTCGTCGCGTTCCGCCTGGCGCGGCCGGGCGAGGCGCCCTCGCTGCGGTCGCGCACCATCGACCGGCCCGGCGGACGCTTCATGAGCGGGGCGATCACGGCTGGGTTGGTGATCGTTCTGATGGCGGCGTTGGTGTGGCGGTGGCGGCGGAGACGGAGCAGGGTGGGGGCGTGAGGATGATTTTCGCTCTAACAGCTCGCTGCCGTCATCGTCCGGCTTGACCGGACGATCCAGTACGCCGCGGCCTATCGGTTCGATTCCTGCTGTCTCTGGAATACTGGCTCACCCGCCCCGGTGCGCAATATCGAAAACAACCCCATGCAAAGTAGCAGGTGGTCGCTGGCACGGATGCTTGAGCGAGCTTCGCTCGTCTCGGACCCCGCAAGGGGGAGGGAGCGCACCGTTTGTGCGGCGATGGTTATGTCTCACCAGCCGCGTAGCCCGCACTGTCGTTAAAAAGCCCGGCGCCGCGGCGGGGGACCAGCTTGCGGTTGGCGCCCGCGAGAGAGGAGTTCGGAAATTGCGATCACCACGGCGCAAGCGATGATGGCGATGGTCGCCATCACAAGAGTAGTTTTGAGCATGGTTCGGCCCTCGACAATCTCAACGCCAAGACACCAGACGAATCATGTTCCCGCAAGACGAGAGAACTACGGGGGCGGCCTATTGTGATCGGTGATAGATGGTGGGCACGGCGCAGATGCGCCTTTGCCCACCTACGATTCTCTACAACATCGCGAACGCGCTTGAGACCATCGCCACCGGCTTGTTGTCGGCGGCGGCGAGAAGCGTAACGCGACCGAAGCTCATGGTGCGCCCGAGGCGGACCACGCGCGCATCGGCCAGCACGTCGGAGGCAGAGACCGCGCGCATGAAATGCGTGGTCTGGTCTACAGTTGTCATCGCCCGATAGCCGCGGTTGGCGGCGAGGTTGGCGATCACCATCGCGGTGTCGGCAAAGGCCATCAGCGCCTGGCCCGAGACGGTGCCGCCATTGCGGCAGAGCCGCTCCGAGAACGGCAGGCGCAGGATCGCGCCCGGCTGCCAGTCGGCGGCATCGCCTGATGGCGCGAAGTCAAAGCGCTCGATCGACAGATTGAGATCCATCACCCATGGCGCAAATACTTCGGCAAGCACCTGCCTGGCTTCCGCGATACCGAATTCGGCTGCTTGTGGCTGTTGTTGCATGAACGGCTGTTTCCTCGCCCGATATTGTTTCGGCGCATTGTAGTGGTCATTGCGGCGAAGGGAACACCGGTGTCCCGCCTCAAATGCGGCACGATCCGGCGCGATTGAGCGCAATCGCTGAAATCCTGCCAGTCCGGCCGCCTGCGAGCGCGCGTCCAACAAACCAAAGGCTGGGGCCGTCGTGCTTGGCGGCGCGGTTGCGCCGGTGGTACATTTGCGAAAACGCAAAGGAGAGCGTCATGAGAATGCTGAGCGCGGCCGCGGTGGTGGTGTTGTTGACTGTGACGGCCTACGCGCAGACCCCCAATGTCAACCTGATCCCGGAACTCGTGTCCAAATCGCCGGAGGAAAAGGAACAGGAGGCCATCAGGGAAAAAGCCTACAAGGATTCCCTGAGGAAGATCCCCGACGCCAAGGCCTCTTCCGATCCCTGGGGCATCGTGCGCGGCACCGAGGCGCCCAAGGACGCAGCGAGGGCCGCGGCGCCCGCCAAGAAGAGCAAGACCGGCAGCAGCAGCCAGTAGTCTCGTGAAAGCGGCGAGTAGGATTCATTCGCCGCCACCCCTATATTGGACCTGTCGTCATATGTCTGGAGTTACGACGTGGTCTTTCGCCCGCGCGATCTCGCGAGCCGGATGGCCGGCCGGCGCAAGCCGGACGACGGCTATCTGCGCGAGACCTTCACGCTGCCGCGCGAGGAGGCCCGGGCGAGGGCGCGTGACTTTCTCAGCCGCTACCCCAAGGCGGCTTATATGAGTTCGGTCGAAAGCTGGCGCGAGCTGCCCGGTGGCGACATCGAGTTCACGATGCGCCGGCTTGCGAGTGCCGATTAGGCGCAATGATCAGGAATCGGCCAACACCCCCGTTTTTGCCCAATTCCGATAACCCGGTATTCAGGTATTCCGCCTAGTTTTTTCCCGCACAGGAGAAATCATGGCGAGAGACCGCAAAGACCTCGGCGCCCGGAAGTTCGTTCGGGTCGATTTGTACAAGCCAGGATTCCTGATTCCGGCGCCCGATGCGCCATGGATCGAGTGCTACATCCTCGACATTTCCGAGAACGGCGCTTGTCTTGATGTGGGCGACCTCGCGGTGCCGAAGATGTTCGGCCTTTCCCTCACCGCCGGTGGCGAGGTGCGCCGGCTATGCACGTTGATCTGGCGCAGGGGCGAACTGGTCGGCGTCCGGTTCATCTCCGCCCGGGAGCTGCGGAAGGGCGTTGCACCGGCAGGTGAACCGGATACCGCTTCCCGAAAGACGCACGCCTGACAATTAACCGCTGTCCTGCAGGGTCTCCGCAACAAGGCGAATCCGGAATACCGGCCTCCGGGATTCATCCAGCAATTCCATCTGCCACTCGGCATTTTTGGGCAGCTTGCGGGAAACGTCCGCGATCATGTCGCCGCAGACCCCCGTCATTTCCCTCCACGCGGCGTTATGATCCGCAAACTCTGCGCCATCGTTGCTGACGCATGCGTCCTCGCCATGTCGAACGCTGAAGAAGAAGATCGGCATGGCAAGTGACCAAAATGCAAAATGGACCGCCGTTGGACCGGAGGATCGCAAGAGGCGGCGAGTGGATTCCTGGCATACGGAAAGATCAACCCCGGGTTTTTACGGGCCCAAGCACGTTGCCGGGCATATGGGCCCGGTTGTCATGCAACCCTATCCTACTGAAATTGCTTAAATCTTCTCCGATGGGAGACCGACGGAAGAATCCGGCGAGCGGCTTATTCCCGTTCGACTTTTTTTAGCTCCCGATCGATCCGAAGCTGGACCCGCCGGATGGCAAGCAGATTGAGCTTGGCTTCGGTCTTGCCTGAGACGACCTTGTCGCCGATGCGGAATTGCCATTTCCAGATGCCTGGAGCGACCGCCGTCACGGTGTATTCAACGCCCTTGTAAATCATATGAAAATCCCGCTGCGGCCCAATACACCTACATGGGACTTGGCACCGGTCGGGACACCCGGTGAAAGGGTGCGGCCGTGAGGTAAGCGCGCGGACCCCCCATCAGTGCGTCAGTTGCCGCGCCGCTCGCGTCAGCTCGCGATCAATCTTCAACGGGACGCGGCGGACAGCCGATAGCGCAAGCCTTGCCTCGGTCCTTCCCGACCTGACCAGGGTCGCCGATCCGAACTTGCCAAATCCAGAACCCCGGGCTTTCCGATCTGGTCAGCGTGTCCTCTATGCCTCTGTGATTCATGGAAATCTCTCGCATTCCACTGCAATAACGGGGGTGGAACCGCAAAGTTTCATGATTTCCATCGGCTGGAATAAGCTTGGCCGCGCGCCGCTGCGGCAAAAATCCTTGCCCCGATACGTTTCGACGCCGTGCGCGTCCAAATCGCCTGCCCCGTTTCGGCACGCCCAAAAAAGCACTGCGCCGCGCAAGCGGAGTATGGTCGCTTGGCGGCGCAGGCCTATTCCCCGAGTGATGCAATATCCCAGGCAAGAGTTTTGTCTAAACGGAATGAAAAAGGTTCAACGCGCCGCTTAAAACGATTTGCCGGGCGATTTGGACGCTGAAACGAGGCCCTGCGGCGGGCGTATCTCTTGCGAGGACGGGGGGTGGTCTTCCAGATTTTCCCCGTCATCGGCGACCTCGCTGCATTGCCCCATGCGGCGGGGTCGTTTGGCTGGGCGTCGCCGATGAGCGGCATGGCAGGCTGCGACCGCCAAGGGACAGCAATGGCCTGCCGCTCGCAGGCGCCGACGTGGTGCCTGCTTCTATTGCTGGCGGGTGGGATGCGGCTGGCGCGGCGGTATATGGGTTCTTGACGGCGCGTCCGGCCGGACTGGTTGCGGTATCCTTGAAGGTTCCGGGGCGCGGCCGAGGCTCAAGAGCCGTGTGAGGAAATGGGCGCCATGCTGTTGAAGCGTCGGCAGGATGGGTTCGTAGGCCAGGGCGGTCGTTTGTATCTGCATGCGCAAGGCATAGCGTGCGCCTCTTGACGGACGGTTCAGGTAAAACTGCAAGCACGCGTAAAATTGTAAGCGACGTCAGCGTCTTGATTTGCGATGGGCCGATAAACGATGAGGCCGCTGTTGGGCGGCCTCATCGGAGAGCTAGCTTTCCGGCTGCTCTACATCAGGCGGCCGGGGGCTGGCGTCCGGCGCCTCTTTGCTCTTGGCCGAAAGATCCGCGGCCTTGTCGAGAAAGCCCGCGGCGACATCCGGATCCGTACTGGCCATTGCGAACTTGAGAAAGGTTGCCGCTTGTTCCGTTAGATATTTTTTACCCGGCACAATTTGGTTCCCCGTTACTGACCCGTCGCACATCCGGTGCAATTACGCATTGCGGCGGAATCCGTTCCGGGAGAACGGTACAAAACTGAACTTAAAGCGCGGCCCTGTGTCCGGAAAGGCACGCCAACGGTCGCGGCGTCAGTCCTCGCCCAGGAGTTTTCCGGTTTCCTTATGGATGAAATGAAGCCGGGTGCAGGCGAAACAGACGACACATACGCATTGGGCGCATTGATCTGCTCCGGCGGTGGCTGATCTTTCTTGGGCCGTCCTTGCCGATGCGGGACAGGATCTGAAAGAGGCCGCCAATTGAGGCGGCCTTACGCCGGTGGCTTCAACCCAGGCGAGGTCAGCCATTCGTTGATATGGAGCGCGGTCTCTGCCTGCCGCGCCCTCTTTAGCAGCGCCTCTCGCTCGGGTCCCGGGGGCGTGGCTTCGGCTTCCTGTCGAAGCCTCTCGGCTTCCTTTTCCAGCCGATCAGGGAAAGTCAGCATATCCTCGTAACGGTGGTGCTGCATGGTGCTGCTCCATTCCGTCAGACAAACGCGTGTGCGCAGTCGCGCGTTCTCGTCACCGATAGATGCCGTAGGGCCGCAGGTGACGGGAACAGTGTGCGCCTGGAACTTTACGGGCGCGAGTCATTTATTGGCGATTAGCCGGGATCAGATGGTCGCAGTGGACAGCATGCCGGACTTGTTATGTTCTTACAGGACTAATTTCCTTGATCTGGATCTTGTCACCGCGGCCCGGAAGGCGGGGCCGCGGTGGGCCTACGGGTTTCGAGGTTTCAATATGCTAACGGTAGCCCTTGCACTTGGTCTCTTCTTTGTACTCGCCGTTGCGCTCCCACTTGCGTTCGATCTTGCAGGGGCCGCGATAGAACTCCTGCTTGTATTCGCGGGCTTCGTTGTAGCTGCGCCCGTAGTAGCCGCCGCGATCACCACCCCAGCGGCCCTTGCCGCTCTCGTCTTTCCAGGGGTCCGCGAAAGCCGGGCTGGCTAATAGCGCCGCGCCGATCATCAACGTCCATTTCATTTCCCGTCTCCTCCAGATTGCGGTCGGGATAACTTGGTAGATCGGGAATCGTTCGAGCTTGGCACACCAGGGTCAAATACGGACAGCAACCTAAGGCACTCGCCGAAATAGGCCACCCGCCAATTCAAATCAGGCCACCGAAAACCACAATGTCGGAAGCCGGACAGACGGGGCCGGAATTGGGGTTTAATGCGTGGCCGGGCGGCCGGGATGCCGCCCGGCCATTAAAGGACGGCCCCAGCAATTGCTGCTCAGGGGGGACGGCTGCAATGACGGATCGATCCCATGAGGTCCCGCAGGATCTCCGTATTCTCGTCCGCATTGTCTCGGCTTGCACATTAGGCCTCTGGGCATTTGCAGCAGGTTTGCTGATCGGGGTCTTTCTGTTTTCGTGATCCTGCTTTTCCTTTCCTCTCAGGCGAGCAACGGTCTGGCCGAAATAGGCCACTCGCTGGATCAAACTAGGCCACTAATGCAAACAGCGCCCCCAAGCCGAATAATGCTTGGTGGCGCTGTGCTGAATCCGGACAGTGCAATCCCCCGGCAGATATCTGTCAGCACAGGGCGTGCCAAGGTTCAAAGTGGGCCACTGTGCCGAGCAACAAAAAGAACATATTGCGAACGGAGAACAAACGTGGTACAGGTTCCTGCACGCCATCGAATCCCGAACTTGCCCAACGTCCGTTTGTCCCGCTCGCGAATCCCCGCCATAAGGAGCACGTATTATGTCCGCCACTGCCCTGCGTATCGTTGAAGGATCCTCCATGGATAAGACCAAGGCCCTGTCTGCCGCGCTCTCTCAGATCGAGCGCCAGTTCGGCAAGGGCTCGGTGATGAAGCTGGGCAAGAACGACCGCTCGATGGACGTCGAGACCATTTCCTCGGGCTCGCTCGGGCTCGATATTGCGCTTGGCGTCGGCGGCCTGCCGAAGGGGCGGGTGGTCGAAATCTACGGGCCGGAATCCTCAGGGAAAACCACGCTGGCGCTGCACACGGTGGCGGAAGGGCAGAAGAAGGGCGGCATCTGCGCCTTCATCGACGCCGAACACGCGCTTGACCCGGTCTATGCGCGCAAGCTCGGCGTCAACATCGACGAACTCCTGATCTCGCAGCCGGACACCGGCGAGCAGGCGCTGGAAATCTGCGACACGCTGGTGCGCTCTGGCGCGGTCGACGTGCTGGTGGTCGATTCGGTTGCGGCGCTGGTGCCGAAGGCCGAACTCGAGGGCGAGATGGGTGATGCGCTGCCCGGCCTGCAGGCGCGGCTGATGAGCCAGGCGCTGCGCAAGCTGACCGCCTCGATCAACAAGTCCAACACCATGGTGATCTTCATCAACCAGATCCGCATGAAGATCGGGGTGATGTACGGCTCGCCGGAAACCACCACCGGCGGCAACGCGCTGAAATTTTACGCCTCCGTCCGCCTCGACATCCGCCGCATCGGCGCGATCAAGGAGCGCGACGAAGTGGTCGGCAACACCACCCGCGTCAAGGTGGTGAAGAACAAACTGGCGCCGCCCTTCAAGCAGGTCGAGTTCGACATCATGTATGGCGAAGGCGTCTCCAAGATGGGCGAGATCCTCGACCTCGGCGTCAAGGCCGGCATCGTCGAGAAATCCGGCGCCTGGTTCTCCTATGACAGCCAGCGGCTGGGGCAGGGACGCGAAAACTCAAAAGCGTTCCTCAAGGCCAATCCCGACATGGTCGCCAAGATCGAGACGGCGATCCGCCAGAACTCCGGCCTGATCGCCGAGCAGATCCTCGCCGGTCCCGCCGAGCGCGACGCCGACGGCGAGGAGCCGGCGGGCGACGAATAAAGCATGATCCGGAAAAGTGGGTACCGGTTTTCCGGAAAGATCATGCTCACTTAAAAAAAAGTTTCCGACGCTTCAGACCGGCAAGGTTTGAAACGCGACAGGCGGGTGCTGCGGACGTGGAGTTGCCGACGTCTTCAGCGCCCGTTTTGTTTTGTGTAGTGGATGGGTGTGATGAAGCCTCTGATCCTGACCGGCTGGATGATCCCGGAATTCACCGAGCCGGAATTCGCCGATCTCGTGCTCAATTTCTTCTTTCGCTTTGGCTGGGGACCGTTGCCTTCGCCGGACGAGCTCGCAACCTATCTCGGCCCAGGCACACCGGACGTGAAACACGGGCATCACTGGTCGGACTTTGCTACCGGGGGGAACAGGAGCAAAAATAGCGATCGCGAGGATCTCGATCTCAGCCTGGCTGAATTCTGTCAGCACTACGAGAGGGTCGAACTGTGGTTCGACACGCAACCCAATGCTCAGTTGCAGTTGGTCTGGTTGCTCGATTACTTCCGGTCGTATCCGGAGACCGTCGCCAAGTTGAAGTTTTGTCTGGTTGACCTCGCGATGATCGAGCTTGAACGACTAGGCAAGTGGCGGCCGCCAATTGTCGATGTCACCGAAAAGGAACTTGAGACGGCCAGCGCGGCCTGGCAGGCATATCGGGCGCCGACGCCGGAGGCATGCTTCGATCTGCTCGGCCAGGATCTGAGCGCCTTGCCGCTCCTCAGACCCGTCTTGATCGATCTGCTCGAAGAGTTGCCGTCAAGTTCGACGGGGCTTGGCGCCACGGAAATGCGGATGCTTGAGCTGATCGCGCGGGGATACTCGCTCACGAATGCGCTTTTTCATCTCAGACAATTGCGGCAAACGCGCATTTTCGGTGAGTGGGAGTACGGGTACCTGCTGGATGGGCTTGCGTTTGGCCCGCGTCCGGCCGTGACAGGCCTCGACGAGCAACTGCGCACGCTCAGCCGCGAAAATTTACGGGACCGGCACGGGGCTTACCTGCGAAGCGAGCTGTCGCTGACCGAATTCGGCAAGGCTGTTCTCGCCCATAAGGAAGACTTCAGCCGGCACAATCCGATCGATCGCTGGTGGGGCGGCACGCACCTGACCAACGATAATCTCTGGCGCTGGAATCCGGCGCTGGTGAAGCCGTAGCGGCGCGACCGTAGGATGGGTAGAGCGAAGCGAAACCCATCATCGTGCGGCACTTGCGGATAAGAATGATGGGTTTCGCTTGCGCTCTACCCATCCTACGAGAGCCTCACTCCGCGGCTTGCGCGTAGTCCGCCACCGGCGGACACGAGCACACCAGATTGCGATCGCCATAGACGTTGTCGACGCGGCCGACCGGGGACCAATACTTGTCCGTGCGTGAGACGCCGTCGGGGAAACAACCCGTGGCGCGGCTGTAGGCGCGGCTCCACGCATCATCGACAATGTCGTGCACGGTGTGCGGGGCGTGGCGCAAGGGCGAGGCTTCGACCTTCCAGCGGCCGATCTCGATCTCCGTGATCTCGCTTCGGATCGCGATCATGGCATCGCAGAACCGATCCAGCTCCGCCTTGGATTCCGATTCGGTCGGCTCGATCATCAGCGTGCCCGGCACCGGGAAACTCATGGTCGGCGCGTGGAACCCGTAGTCGATCAGGCGCTTTGCAATGTCGTCGACGGTGACGCCGCTGGTGGTCTTGAGCGGGCGGGGATCGACGATGCATTCATGCGCGACGCGTCCCTTGGCGTTCCGGTAAAGCACCGGGAAATGCGGATCGAGCCGGTTCGCTATGTAGTTGGCATTGAGGATCGCGATCTCGGTGGCGCGCCTCAGGCCTTCGCCCGACATCATCAGGATGTAGATGTAGGAGATCGTCAGGATCGACGCCGAGCCTGATGGCGCCGCCGACACCGGTCCGACCGGGTGCGGCACCGCGCCGTCGGTTGCGGGATGGCAATTTGAAGGATGACTTGTTGAAAGATGACTTGGCAGATAGGGCGCCAGATGCGCCTTCACGCCGATCGGCCCCATGCCCGGGCCGCCGCCGCCATGCGGAATGCAGAACGTCTTGTGCAGGTTGAGATGGGAGACGTCGGCGCCGTAATCGCCGGGCCGCGACAGACCGACCTGCGCGTTCATGTTGGCGCCGTCGAGATAGACCTCGCCGCCATGGCTGTGAACGATGTCGCAGATCTCCGTGATGTGCTCCTCGAACACGCCATGCGTCGAGGGATAGGTGATCATCACGGCGGCGAGATTCTTGGAATGCTTCTCCGCCTTGGCGCGGAGATCGTCGACATCGACGTCGCCCCTGATGTCGCAGGCCGTCACCACCACCTCCATGCCGGCCATGTGGGCGGAGGCCGGATTGGTGCCGTGCGCGGAGGAGGGGATCAGGCACACCTTGCGGTGCGGCTCGCCGCGGGCGGCATGGTAGGCGCGGATCGCGAGCAGCCCGGCATATTCGCCCTGCGCGCCGGAATTCGGCTGCAGCGAGATCGCGTCATAGCCGGTGATGTCGCACAGCCATTGTTCCAGGCGCTTGAACAGCGCGTGGTAGCCGCGCGCCTGCTCCGCTGGAGCAAACGGATGCAGGTTGCCGAACTCGGGCCAGGTCAGCGGAATCATTTCCGTGGTCGCGTTCAGCTTCATGGTGCAGGAGCCGAGCGGGATCATCGCGCGGTCGAGCGCGAGGTCGCGATCACTGAGCTTGCGCATATAGCGTAACAGCTCGGTCTCGGAGCGGTGCGCGTGGAACACCGGATGGATGAGGAAGGCGCTGTCGCGCTTCAGTTCTGATGGCAACGTCTCGCGCGCGCTTAGTTCGACATCCGCATAGGACAGCTTGCCGCCGAACGCGCGCCACACCGCCTCGACGATATCAGGCGTTGTAGTCTCGTCCACGGCGATGCCGAGCGTGCCGGTACCAATCCGCAGATTGATCCGTTCCGCGAGCGCCCGCGCGATGATCTCGCCCTGCTTCGCGCCGGCCTGGACGGTGAAGGTATCGAAGAACGCCTGCGACATCGGCGCAAAGCCGAGCTTTGCAAGCCCCGCCGCCAGCACCACGGCGCGGCGGTGCACCGTGCGCGCGATATGCGTCAGCCCTTCCGGGCCGTGATAGACCGCATACATCGAAGCGATCACCGCCAGCAGCACCTGCGCGGTGCAGATGTTGGAGGTGGCCTTTTCGCGGCGGATATGCTGTTCGCGGGTTTGCAGCGCCAGCCGATAGGCGGGTGCTCCCCGCGAATCCACCGACAGTCCGACGATGCGGCCGGGCAGCGAACGCTTCAGCGCATCGCGCACCGCCATATAGGCGGCATGCGGGCCGCCATAGCCCATCGGCACGCCGAAGCGCTGCGCCGAGCCGATCGCGATATCGGCGCCGAGCTCGCCGGGCGAGGCGATCAGCGTCAGCGCCAAGAGATCGGCGGCGATGACGGCCAGCGCTCCCTTGGCGCGCAGCGCCACAATCGCCAGCCTGAGGTCGCGAACCGCGCCGGATGTTGCCGGATATTGCAGCAGGCCGCCGAACACCTCGACGGAATCGAGATCGGTGAGGGGATCGCCGACGACCAAATTCCAGCCTAGCGGCTCAGCGCGGGTGCGCAGCACCGCGAGCGTCTGCGGATGCACCTCGGCATCGACAAAGAACGATTTGGTCTTTACCTGCGAGGCGCGCTCGGCCAGCGCCATGGCCTCGGCCGCGGCGGTCGCTTCATCGAGCAGCGAAGCGTTGGCGACGTCGAGCCCGGTGAGGTCGCAGATCATGGTCTGGAAGTTGAACAGTGCTTCCAGCCGGCCCTGGCTAATCTCGGGCTGATACGGCGTATAGGCCGTGTACCAGGCCGGGTTCTCCAGAATGTTGCGCTGGATCACCGCGGGCAGGATGGTGCCGGAATAGCCTTGGCCTATCAGCGAGGTGAACACCTGGTTCTGCGCCGCGAGTTCGCGCATATGCGCCAGCGCCTCGGTTTCGCTCAACGCGCGGCCGAGATCGAGCGGCGCCTTCTGCCGGATCGACGACGGCAGCGTCTGGCTCATCAGTTCAGCGAGGCTTTTCGCGCCGACGCTGTCCAGCATCGCGCTGATGTCGCGGGGCGAGGGGCCGATATGGCGGCGCACGAAATCGGTGGCGGCTTCGGCTGTTGTCTTGAGCGGCGCGTTCATTGGTGCCTCGCTGGAATTTGCAAACTTCGGTGTCATCGTCCGCGAAGGCGGACGATCCAGTACGCCGGGACGTCTCGGTTCAATCGCTGATGTCGGTGGTTACTGGATGCCCCGCCTGCGCGGGGCATGACGGTTAAGGTCATGCGTCCCTCACGCCGTGTGTGCCTTGTAGGCGGCTTCATCCATCAGGCCGCCGAGTTCGCTCTTGTCCGCAATCTTGAGCTTGAAGAACCAGGCCTTGCCGCCGGCGTCGGAATTCACCAGTGCCGGTTCGGCGGCGAGCGCTTCGTTGACCTCGACCACCTCGCCCGAGATTGGCGCGTAGACGTCGGAGGCGGCCTTTACCGATTCGACCACGGCGGCAGCCTCGGCCTTCTTCAGTGAGCGGCCGACCTTGGGCAGTTCGACGAACACGACGTCGCCGAGCTGCGATTGCGCATAGTCGGTGACGCCGATGGTGGCGACATCGCCCTCGATGCGGAGCCATTCGTGGTCTGATGTGAACAACGTCGTCATGAAACTTCCTCTGGTGAATCAGCGTTTATAGGTGTTGGGAACGAAGGGCATGGCCGCGACCTGCAGCGGCAGGCGCTGGCCGCGCACTTCGGCAAAAACTAACGTGCCGTTGGCCGAGAGCGACGTCGGCAGATAGCCCATCGCAACCGGCGCATTCAGGCTCGGGCCGAAGCCGCCCGAGGTGACCTTGCCGACGGCCTCGCTGGAGGCCGCATCCGCAAACAACAGCGCGCCCTCGCGCACCGGGGCGCGGCCCTCGGCGCGCAAGCCGACGCGGCGGCGCGATGCGCCTTTTTCGAACTGCGAGAGGACCTTGTCCGCGCCGGGAAATCCGCCCGCGCGGGCGCCGCCGGTGCGGCGGCTTTTCTGGACCGACCATTCCAGCGCGCCTTCGACCGGCGTCGTCGTGGTGTCGAGGTCGTGGCCGTAGAGGCAAAGGCCGGCTTCCAGCCGCAGGCTGTCGCGCGCGCCAAGTCCAATCGGCAGCACCTCGGGGTTTTCGAGCAGCATCGTCACCAAGGCCTCGGCCTGTGCGGCCGGTACCGAAATCTCAAAACCGTCCTCGCCGGTATAGCCGGAGCGCGAGACGAAGCAGTCGAGGCCGGCGACCTGGCGCGGGCCCGTATCCATGAACCGCATCGCCGACACGTCTGCACCAAGTTTCGCCAAAGCCTGTTCGGCCTTCGGTCCCTGCAGCGCGATCAGGCCGCGATCGGCCAGCGAATCGATGATGCAGGTATCGGAGAGATGCGCGCGCAGATGCGCCTCGTCCTCGGCCTTGCAGGCGGCATTGACGACCAAGAACAGATGGTCGCCGAAATTCGCCACCATCAGATCGTCGAGAATACCGCCGTCTTCATTGGTGAACTGGGCGTAGCGCTGCCGTCCTGGCGCAACGGCCACGATGTCCTGCGGCACCAGCCGCTCCAGCGCCAGCGCCGCATCCTCCACCTTGCCGGATTTGGGCCGCAGCGCGAGCTGGCCCATATGCGAGACGTCGAATAGCCCGGCGGCGCTTCGCGTGTGCAGATGTTCCTTGAGCACGCCGGCCGGGAATTGCACCGGCATCTCATACCCGGCGAAGGGAACCATCTTGCCGCCGCGCGCCACGTGGAGCCCGTGCAAGGGAGTGCGCTGTAGGGAAGATTTGTCTTGTGCCAGCATCCGTCAGGCCCTCATGGGTTCCGGAGACCAGCCTCCGAAAACCCAAAGAAAGCCCCATCTGTCGCTGTGCCTGAGAGTATTATCCCGTCGGCGGACGCCCTGGGCCAAAGCCGCCCGGCGTCACTTTCCAGATGCTATTTCGTCACGCGGTCCATTTGCCTGAGAGTTTCCGGGGCGGTTGCTCCTTCGGCGCCGGCGCTTAAGCCGATCTCTCCCGACGTGACGTCTAGAATATAGGTAGGGAAACACAGGCTTGCCAAGCCTGTCAACGCAGCCGCAGCATTATCAACGGGATGTGCGTGCCCATCTTGTGTGCTGCGGCAAGCCTATGATCCGCCTGCACAGTTTCTGGACACCGCAGGCCGCCTTGTCTAAAAGCGTTCCCGCCGGAAGATTAAGGCTGTTTGCAGGTCCGACCCGGCCCCATTTCCGATTGGATGAACATGAGCGGCGTCAACGAGATCAGGTCGAAATTTTTGGATTTCTTTGCGGAGAACGGCCACGAGATCGTGCCGTCGTCGCCGCTCGTGCCGCGCAACGACCCGACCCTGATGTTCACCAATGCCGGCATGGTGCAGTTCAAGAACGTCTTCACCGGCGTCGAGAAGCGGCCCTATCAGCGCGCCACCACCTCGCAGAAATGCGTGCGCGCCGGCGGCAAGCACAACGACCTCGACAATGTCGGCTACACCGCGCGGCATCACACCTTTTTCGAGATGCTCGGCAATTTTTCGTTCGGCGACTACTTCAAGGACCGCGCGATCGAGCTTGCCTGGAATCTGGTGACGAAGGAATTCGGCCTGCCGAAGGACAAGCTGACGGCGACCGTCTATATCGACGACGACGAGGCCTTCAATCTCTGGAAGAAGATCGCTGGTCTCCCGGAGTCGCGCATCATCCGCATCGCCGGCTCCGACAATTTCTGGCAGATGGGCGACACCGGCCCGTGCGGGCCGTGCTCGGAAATCTTCTACGACCACGGCGACAAGATCTGGGGCGGTCCTCCCGGCTCGGCCGAGCAGGACGGCGACCGCTTCATCGAGATCTGGAACCTCGTGTTCATGCAGTTCGAGCAGCTCGAAGGCGGCGTGCGCAATCCGCTGCCGAAACCGTCGATCGACACCGGCGCCGGACTGGAACGCGTCGCGGCGGTGCTGCAGGGCAAGCACGACAATTACGACATCGACCTGTTCGTCGCGCTGATCCGCGCGATCTCGGAATTGACCGGCGCCGACCCGCAAGGCGAGCAGAAGGCCTCGTTGCGCGTGATCGCCGACCATCTGCGCGCGTCCTCGTTCCTGATTTCCGATGGCGTGCTGCCGTCCAACGAGGGCCGCGGCTATGTGCTGCGCCGGATCATGCGCCGCGCCATGCGCCATGCGCAGCTTCTCGGCGCGCGTGAACCGTTGATGCATCGCCTGGTCTGGGCGCTGGTGCGCGAGATGGGCCAGGCCTATCCCGAACTGGTGCGCGCTGAAAAGCTGATCGAGGAAACGCTGCGGCTGGAAGAGACGCGGTTCCGCAAGACGCTGGAGCGGGGGCTTTCGATCCTCGACGAAAAGAGCAGTGGCCTGAAGAAAGGCGACATGTTCGACGGCGATACCGCGTTCACGCTGTACGACACCTATGGCTTCCCGCTCGACCTGACGCAGGACGCGCTGAAGTCGCGCGGCATCAGCGTCGATCAGGCGGCGTTTTCGGATGCGATGGAGCGGCAGCGCGAGAAGGCGCGCGCGTCATGGTCGGGTTCGGGCGATACCGCCAGCGAGAACGTCTGGTTCCCCTTGCGCGAAAAACTCGGCGCGACCGAATTCCTGGGCTACGACACCGAGAGCGCCGAGGGCGTGGTGACGGCGCTGGTCAGGGACGGCAAGGATGCCGACAGTCTCAAGTCCGGCGAGAGCGGCGCGATCGTGCTGAACCAGACGCCGTTCTATGCGGAGTCCGGCGGTCAGGTCGGCGACACCGGCGTGCTGTCGGGCGAGGGCGTCAAGTTCCGCGTCACGGATACGCAGAAGAAGGCCGGCGATCTCTTTGTGCACATTGGCACGGTGGAGCAGGGCACGCTGAAGGTCGGCACCGCGCTGCAGCTTGAGGTCGATCACAGCAGGCGCTCCTCGATCCGCGCTCATCACTCGGCGACGCACCTGTTGCATGAGGCGCTGCGGCAGGTGCTCGGCGATCACATCGCCCAGCGCGGCTCGCTGGTCGCGCCGGATCGCCTGCGCTTCGATTTCGTGCATCCGAAGCCGATCACGGCGGAAGAGCTCGCCCGTATCGAGGACATCGCCAACGAGGTCGTGCTCGAAAACGACGAGGTTACCACGCGGCTGATGGCGGTGGACGATGCACGCGAGGCCGGAGCGCGCGCGTTGTTCGGCGAAAAATACGGCGACGAGGTCCGCGTGGTCTCGATGGGCAAGCAGGCCCGCGAGCAAGGGCAGAACGCGCTCGGCTGGTCGGTGGAGTTGTGCGGCGGCACCCATGTGCGCCGCACCGGCGATATCGGTCTCATTTCGGTGACCGGCGAAAGCGCGGTGGCCTCCGGCGTGCGGCGCATCGAGGCGCTGACCGGGCGTCACGCCCGCAAGCACGCCAACGATACCATGGCGCTGGCGAAGACCGCGGCCTTCGAGCTTCGTACCTCGATTGAAGATGTGCCGGCGCGTATCGCGGCGCTGATGGAAGAGCGCAAGAAGCTCGAGCGCGATTTGTCTGACGCGCGCAAGAAGCTCGCGATGGGTGGCGGCGCTTCGGGCGGCAACGGCGCAGCCGGCGGCGTGCGCGAAGCGGGCGGCGTCAAGTTCTTGGCCCGCGCGATCGAGGGCGTCGAGACCAAGGATCTCAAGAGCCTGGTCGACGACGGCAAGAAGCAGATCGGCTCCGGTGTCGTCGCAATTGTCGGCGTCACCGAGGACGGCAAGGCCGGTATCGTCGTCGGCGTCACCGCCGATCTCACGGCGCGGTTCAACGCGGTCGAACTGGTGCGCAAGGGCTCAGAAGCGCTCGGCGGCAAGGGCGGCGGCGGCCGGCCCGACATGGCGCAGGCCGGCGGGCCCGATGGGGCCAAGGCGAATGCGGCGCTGTCGGCGATCGAGCAGGCGATGATGGGCGCTTGAAGCGCAGGCAAGCCGAGGCGTGAAATCATACGCGCTTTGGTCGCGATCGCCAGCGCTGTCGCTGCGGTTGCAATGGCTGATGGCCGACTTGCCGAGCAGGATCTTCGCGCCATCCATCGCGCCTACACGTGGAACAGCACAAAGGCTGACGCCATCTTCATTCGTCACGCTGCGGCCTAATTCGTGGTGATGCTGTAGAGCATCCACGTTGATCGAACCCTCGATGGTGCCACGGACCTTGCGGGCATCATTGGTAGCGGCATTCCGGTAGACAACCCGATCGCTGGACTTACGCGACAGCCGACTTTTGGCGTTCGGGCGAGAGGTGCCAGAATGACCTGGTGGACGATAAAGCCATCTCTATTTGCGTCGATCGCCTTTGGCGCTTCGGTCTGCGTGGCGTCAGCGCAGGACGCCAAGGTTTCGGTCGAGATGGTCGGAGTAGGGAGCATGAGTTGCGCTCACTGGCGATCTACGGAAGAGCATCGGTTAGAGGGTACTGTCTGGATTCACGGTTTCTGGACGGGACTTAATTATGTTGCCGCGGCGAGTGGTCAAACACAGCCGAGAATCAGTGTGTCTTCGATCGTCGCGGAAGTCGAAAAGACATGCGCTCGCAAGGCATCACAGACCTTAGCCAGCGCCGTATGGACGACGTATCTTGAGGCCAAGAGGTAGGGCGCCGATTGTCCGGGCGTCTCATCTGGTCAGGTGTGTCAGGAAGATCTTGCAGGTCCTGCGCCGGCTGATACCGCTGTTCTCCTGCTCTCAGACGATCCTGTTGCGCGCGATGCTGTGCTGTTTTCGTCGTTCTTACACTCTTGCCGGAACTTAGAGGCCGCGGAAAAGTTGGCAGTTGGCCAATTGGGCCTCGGTCTGGAAGGGTGACGATGATCCGCCCGTTATGCGCCGCCCTGGCGCTCTGTCTATCTGCGCCGGCATTCGCCGAGACCTGTATTGCTTCCCGCTATGGCTACGGCGGCGGCCGAACCGCATCGGGGGAGCGGATGAATCCAAATGCGATGACCGCGGCGCATCGCGCCAGACCATTCGGCTCTCAGGTCACAGTCACCTCACATTCCAACGGGCGAAGCGTCACCGTCCGGATAAATGATCGTGGTCCGTTCGTGAGGGGACGGTGCATAGACCTATCCACTGGCGCCGCCCGTGTGCTTGGCATCGCCGGGACTGCGAGGGTCTCTCTCGCTGAGGTAGATAAGCACAAGTGGGAAGCTACGCCGTGAGGGGCTGAAGCATCGCGCCAGGCCGGCTGTCGCCGACAGTGATTCCAAGACGCTATTGCCATGTGATCCCAGATTCTTCCATGATACGGCCATTCTTTGGACAAGACTGAACGGAGTGCCGGCGGCTGGTCGACCTGACCACCGCCGCCTTCGGACGACATTGGACGGAAAAGGGAAACGCCAATGAACTCCACGCCTGCTCCGAACGCAACTGAACCGCACGATGCCCCAGTCGCGCGCGCCGATGAACGGCTTGCTCAGGCCCACGACCAGATCAAGCGCGCGGATGAAGAGCTCGCGCGTTTGAGTGAACAGCTTGCAAAAATCGAGCACGATGCCGCGCGTCCGTCTTCGGCCGGACCTGGGCAGCGATCACTCTCTGGACGGCCGGCGCTCCAGGTCCTCGTCGGCTTGTCGCTCGCGGCATGCTTTATTGTCGCCGGTCTGGTTTGGCATTCGTTCTATGGCGGCGGCACCAAACTGGTCGTCGCCCTTGGGGCGCCACAGGTTGTTTCAACGACAGCATTGCCGCCGGAAAATACGCCGCTCCCCGAGCAGCCCGCTGCATCCAGCGTTCAACTGGCCGCGGCGGAAGCAGCACCCCCGCAAGCAACGCCGTTGGCTCAGACCACAACGGCTCAGACCACAACGCAAGACGCCGCGCCGGCAGCTACCGCAGCGCTTCCCGATCAGTCACAGTTGCTGCAAACGATGGCGCGCGATCTGGCGAATCTGGAGCGAAGCATCGAACAGCTCAAGGCGAACCAGCAACAGCTAGCCAGCGACAATTCAAAAGCCATCGAGGAACTCAAGGCGAGCCAGGAAGAGATAAAACGCGTGCTCGCGAAAGTTTCGGAGCAGAACCTGTCCAAGACGTCACCGCCTCCGGCGCCGCTGGCCCCGACCGTGCGCAAGCCTGAGCGGACGCCTCAGTCGTCGCAGGCGAGACCGCGGCCTCGATACTACCCAAGGGAGTGGATGTACGATGATTGGTAGCCGCCGATGCGGTGCTCATCGAAGTCCTGTCCTGCAACAACGCCTTGATCCCTTGCAGAACGCACCCTGTCGGGTTGCATGATGTCGTCGTCGTTTGTAGCCGCAACGCGCGGCCCAATGCGGACGCGAGGTCGGGATAGTGCGGTGCACAGTTCTATTGCTCGACCTGTTGCTGGCAATTCGGCCCCAGGGCGAGCATAGTTGCGACGTCACAATTCCGGATAGGTTCATCGGCGTTGATGATGTGGACTCTCCCGGTCAACGCCGGTGACCCGCGGTTCGGACAACCGGAGTCCCGCCATGTCTGTTACGGCTTCCAGCGAAACACACCGCCAACACACCTTCAATTCTGCTGAAATGGGCGCCATCGCTCATCTCTACCGGGGCGAAGTCTACCGTTCGACGATCTGGAGGACGCGGCTCGACAACACGACGAACTGGGCGATCGTCACGATGGGTATCGCCCTGTCGACGACCTTTTCGAGCCCGGAGGCTTCGCCGCTGCCACTCCTGCTCGTAGGCCTGCTCATTGCCGTGTTCCTCGGCATGGAGGCGCGACGTTATCGCTACTTCAATGTCTGGCGCGCCCGAGCTCGATGGATGGAGATGAATTTCTACGCGCCAATATTCACCGGTGAAGCCCGCGACGATAGCTGGCAGGCGGTGCTCGGGCACGACTACACGGCGCCCCGCCACCACATTTCGTTTGTCCGCGCGGCGGGGCGGCGGCTGCGTCGCAACTACGTCTGGATTCTCGCCGTCCAGGTGATTGCCTATTACGGCAAGATAGCGATCCATCCGACGCCTGCGTCAACCTTGGCAGAGTTTGTCGATCGCGCCGCAGTCGGACCGATTCCCGGCTGGGTCGTTCTGATAATAGGCTTTGCCTACAATTTCGGCTGGCTGGCGTTCGCGCTCGGCACGATGTGGCTCGACCAACGCGAGCATGGCGTCGACAAGGTGGCGATGGGTTAGCGGTCGGCCCGCGCATGGATGGCAGCGCCGCGACAACGAAGCGGCAAGCATGCGTCAATCGTCGTAACGCCCGCGCCCAAGTTTATCGACGGCATTTAAGCGGCCTTGGCACGGAACCACGGCGCGCCGCAGGCGTTGCAATCGCGGCCGCTCTAATGGGAAACGAACAAAGCGTATCGCTGCGCAGTAAGCTCGAAATAAACAGTCTCTGAACTGCCCGTTCGGCCGACGTTCATATCAACCGCTTAAGGTCTCCATCCAGGAACTGAAAGTTGGTGAACCCCCAGACGTAGTTGCGGGCGGTGGGGCTCGACTCCACGCCACCCAATCTACGCAGGGACACAATCACAATGGAGGAGACATCATGAAGAAGCTTCTTATCTCGGCTGCAGCCGCAGCAATCATGACAGGCGCCGCCTACGCTCAGACGGAGTTTTATGTCGTGCAAGATACCTCCACGAAGAAATGTACCATCGTGGACAAGAAGCCGACCACCACCACCACTGTCGTTGTTGGCGACGGCAAGGTGTTCAAGTCGCGCACCGCTGCTGAAACCGGCATGAAGACCATGAAGGTCTGCGCGAACTAAGAGCGCTAAGGGGGGTGGCGGTGGCGAGAAGCGATGACGCCCCCTCCGTCCGCTCCCATCGAAAAGCGAGAGGCCGCCGAAGCGGCCTTTCTATTCACCGGCACAGAGCAACTGGAGGATTAGGGAATGTTGAAATCAATGCGCAAATATGCGGTCGGTGCCGCAGCGGCAACTGCTCTTTTCGTGTTTCCGATCTCGGCGTTCTCCCAATCCATTGAGTTTGGACCGGGAGGCGTCCGAATGTACGACGGCCGGGGAGGGCAATGCGAGCAATTGCGGCGCGCCTGTGAAAACAAGGACGCGCTAGGGGAGCGGGGCGAAGGAAATTGCCGCAGATACCGCGAGACCTGCCAACGACCAGCTCGCAGGGACGTGTGCAGCGAATTGCGATATGCCTGCCTCAACAAGGACGAATTAGGCGAACGCGGCGAAGGAAACTGCCGCAGGTATCGCGAGACTTGCAGAGGTCAGTTCTAACGGTCGCCAGTTTGCAGTGTTGCGGAGTGGTCCGGCATCGCCCCGGGGCCGCCCGCACACCCGTCACCGAAGGCCGCCTCGGTTGGCGGCCTTCGCGTCAGGTGTCCTGACCACGATGTAGAAATCGTCAGCCCTTGCGCAGGAACACGTAATCCGCCGAGTAGGGGACGCTTTCATAAGTGCCTGCCTTGTAGCAGGCGCCATTGGCCTTTCCACCCACCGTGTTGATCCGTTGCACCGTCGTCACCGGACTGAGAACACCATTGCCGCGCCGGGAAGCTACTGCGAGCTTCAGCCAGGGAATATCCACTGCAACCTGCCCTGGGGCGGTGCCGACGATCTGGCCGACCACCGCACTGCCGTCGCTATACTCCCAGTTCGGTCCGGCATAATGCCGGCCGACCGTCTTGCCGTCCAAGAAAAGCGTCGCGATCGGCTCGCGAAACACCCAGGCGAGTGTGCCGTCGGCGGCGGTCTTGCATTCGTAGATCTGCGCGCCTTCGGCATGCAGCGTGAGAACAGCGGTTTCACCCGGAGCGGCGATGGCCTCGGGAAGCGCTTTCTGGGCGGTCGCGTTGACGAGCGACGCAGCCAGCAAGAAAGAAGCGAGCGCGGTGCTCTTGGGGAACAACACGGGTAAGTGCTCCGTCATTGGTAGGTTATCTATCGTTGCGAGCCAGCGGGCCGCGCGAATGCGCGGCCGACGTCAGGCTCCAAGCAATCATCATGCCTCGCTGAGACATGGATTGCTTGTCGCTCTGGCTTCGCGATGGGAGAGAATGAACGGCGGCTTATGCCGCCATCGCCTTGGCGAGGTTGTCCGAGACCTTGTCGAGGAAGCCGGTCGTGGACAGCCAGCGCTGGTCGGCGCCGACCAGGAGCGCGAGGTCCTTGGTCATGTAGCCTTCCTCGACGGTCGCGACGCAGACCTTTTCCAGCGTCTCGGCGAATTTCGCGAGCTCCGGGTTGTTGTCGAGCTTGGCGCGGTGGGACAGGCCGCGGGTCCAGGCGAAGATCGACGCGATCGAATTGGTCGAGGTCTCCTTGCCCTTCTGGTGCTCGCGATAGTGCCGGGTCACCGTGCCGTGGGCGGCTTCGGCCTCGACGGTCTTGCCGTCGGGCGTCAGCAGCACCGAGGTCATCAGGCCGAGCGAGCCGTAGCCCTGCGCGACCGTATCCGACTGCACGTCGCCGTCGTAGTTCTTGCAGGCCCAGACGTAGCCGCCAGACCATTTCAGCGCCGAGGCGACCATGTCGTCGATCAGGCGGTGTTCGTAAGTGAGGCGCTTGGCTTCGAATTCCTTCTTGAATTCGCGGTCGTAGATGTCCTGGAAGATGTCCTTGAAGCGGCCGTCATAGACCTTGAGAATCGTGTTCTTGGTCGAGAGATAGACCGGATAGCCGCGCAGGAGGCCGTAGTTCAGCGAGGCGCGGGCGAAGTCGATGATGGAATCGTCGAGGTTGTACATTCCCATCGCGACGCCGGCATCGGGGGACTTGAACACTTCCCTCTCGATGACGGTGCCGTCCTCGCCGACGAACTTCATCGACAGCGTGCCCTTGCCGGGGAACTTGAAGTCGGTGGCGCGGTACTGGTCGCCATAGGCATGACGGCCGATGATGATCGGCTTGGTCCAGCCGGGAACCAGGCGCGGAACGTTCTTGCAGATGATCGGCTCGCGGAAGATCACGCCGCCGAGGATGTTGCGGATGGTGCCGTTCGGCGACTTCCACATTTCCTTCAGGCCGAATTCCTTCACCCGGGCCTCGTCGGGGGTGATGGTGGCGCATTTGACGCCGACACCGACCTTCTTGATGGCGTTGGCGGCGTCGATCGTGACCTGGTCGTTGGTCTGGTCGCGGTACTCCATTCCGAGGTCAAAATACAGAAGCTCGACATCCAGGAACGGGTTGATCAGCTTGTCCTTGATGTACTGCCAGATGATCCGGGTCATCTCGTCGCCATCGAGTTCGACGACGGGGTTGGTCACCTTGATTTTTGCCATGATGGAGGGGGCCTTTTCTCGGAAAACCGCGCGTTTGGGCGGGGTGGAGTGATTATAGGCGGCCTATAGCACTGCAAACCGGCGGGCGGAAGCCAAGCCGTTATGCACTTTCAGCCCATCCTTTAGATTAGATTGCTGCCTGGGTCGCCGTCTCCGCCACCACGTGCCAGGTCACGAACAGGCCGCCCGGCAGGCTGGAGTCGTGCGCCAATTTGGCAAATTAGGCCTCCTTGTAAGGCTTTGATCGAACGTTGAGAAATCTTGCGGGCGAATTATTTGCTTGAGAAAATCTCTCCGGCAGGCAATCGAGTAATGCCCTGGCGAGGTGTTGAATCCGGCTGTTCAGAACCTGATTCAATATCTTCAGAAACTGAAACAGAAAGTGAGTTGAGAATGTCCGGTTCGGGCACCGATAAAACCAAGTCTGGTTGGGACTTGGCCGGACCTGTTGTGATCCTCGTCGAGCCGCAGCTCGGCGAGAATATCGGCATGGCCGCGCGGGCGATGGGTAATTTTGCGCTGTCGCGTTTGCGGATCGTCAATCCGCGCGACGGCTGGCCGAACATCGCGGCGCAGCGGGCGGCGGCCGGTGCCGACCAGATTCTGGAACAGGCCCAGTTGTTCGACACGGTCGAGCAGGCGGTCGCCGATCTGACCTTGCTGTTTGCCACCACCGCCCGCGCCCATGACCAGGCCAAGCCGGTGGTCGCCCCGGCGGAAGCGGCGGCCGAGATCGTGGCCCATGTCGGAGCCGGCGGCGGGGCCGGCATCCTGTTCGGCCGCGAGCGCTACGGCCTCCAGAACGAGGAGGTCGCGCTGGCCAACCGGATCATCACCTTTCCGGTCAATCCGGGTTTTGCTTCGCTGAACCTGGCGCAGGCGGTGCTGTTGATTGGCTACGAATGGTTCAAGCTTTCGACCGGGGGTGACCTCCCGTTCACGATGCCGGAACGCTCCGAGCCGGCCTCGCAGCATCAGATGCAGGCCTTCTTCGACAATCTGGTCCGGGAACTCGACAAGGTCGAATTCCTGCGCCCGCGGGAGAAGCGGGAGACCATGCTGGTCAACCTGCGCAACATCTTCACACGGATGGACCCGACCAAGCAGGACATGCACACCCTGCACGGGGTGGTGATGGCGATTGCGGAAGGCCGCAAGGGGCCGGCCAAGGGCGGCGTGCTGGACGGCGAGCAGGCGACAAGGCTGCGCGCGCTATTGGCCGAGCACGGGCAGGGGCCGGCGGTGCCCGGCGACAGCTCGACCGTGCGCGGGCTCGCCCGGCTGCTTCGCCGCAACCCGACCGACGCCGAACGGATCCTGTGGCAGGCGCTGACCCGCGACCGGCGCTTCGCCGGCCAGTTCAAGCGCCAGACTCCCGTCGGCCGCCACATTCCCGATTTCGTCTCCTTCGTGCACCGGCTCGCGATCGAGTTGGTCAACCCGAACGAGTCGGACGCCATCGTCGCCGACCGCGCTGGGCGGCGGGCGTGGCTGGAGGCACGCGACTACCGCGTGATCGAGATGCGGGT
Source organism: Bradyrhizobium valentinum (assembly GCF_001440405.1). Lineage (GTDB taxonomy): Bacteria > Pseudomonadota > Alphaproteobacteria > Rhizobiales > Xanthobacteraceae > Bradyrhizobium > Bradyrhizobium valentinum. The sequence goes on along the minus strand of NZ_LLXX01000017.1, from coordinate 27,812 downwards.
CGCCGATGTCGAGGCTGATCTGGCGATGGAACTGGCGCGGCTGGAGGTGAGCCTTCGTGAACGTGGTTAGGCAGCCCGCTCCCTGTCCCTGAGGACACAAACGGGGTAAGCTCGCCTCTGAGGAGCATTTCAAGCGGCTGCAGTCCAATCGAAAACGCAACGCGGAGGTGTGCGATGGCTACATCTGACTGGCGTCTCGAAGGCGAATGGATCAAGAACTGCAATTGCGCGTTTGGCTGTCCGTGCGATTTCAATGCCCTGCCGACCGAGGGCTATTGCAAGGGAATGGTCGGCATGCGGATCACCAAGGGACATTTCGAGAAGACCAAACTCGACGGCCTGGTTTTCGCGGCGACCGTCGATTTCCCCGGCGCGCTGCACGAGGGCAACGGCCAGTTGCAGCCGATCATCGACGAGCGCGCCACGCCTGAGCAGCGCGAAGCGCTGTTCAATATCATGTCGGGCAAGAACTCCGCCGAAGGCACGCTATTCCAGATCCTCAGCCTGATCGTGACCAAAATGCACGAACCGTTGTTCGTGCCGTTCGAGTTTTCGTTCGACAAGAACGGCCGCGTTGCGCGTGTCGTAGCGAAGGGCGTGCTGGAGACCGAGGTCGAGCCGATCAAGAATCCGGTGACCGGCGCGCCGCACCGCATCCAGGTCGTGATGCCCGAAGGGTTCGAGCATCTGGCGGCCGAGGTGGCCTCAGCCAACATCCGCTCGACCGGCGCCATAAAATTCGAAACCAAGGGCACGCACAGCTCGCTGGCGAATGTCGTTCAGACGCCGGAGGGTGTCGCGGCCTAGCGCCGCACCCGAATCCAACTCTACGTGCCGCTCCAGCAGCGGGGTGGATTCATGATGAGGACCTCGGCGCTCGAGCAGACCCTGCGGTACGATCGCCTGATCGTGGCAATCGGAATAGCCACGGTGGTCGCATTCTCCTGGTCCTATCTGCTTGCCGGCGCCGGCATCGACATGAGCATGGCCGACATGCCGATGGACCCGGAGCCGTGGTCGTTGGCCCAGGCATGGCTCATGTTCGCGATGTGGTGGGTGATGATGGTCGCGATGATGGTGCCCAGCGCAGCCCCCATGGTCCTGCTGTTCGCCGCCATCAAGCGCAAGCAGGCGACTGCGGACAGTCCCGTCATCGCAAGCTGGCTATTTCTGGCCGGCTATCTCGTGATCTGGGCAGGCTTCAGCTTGGTCGCAGTCTCGCTGCAGTGGGGACTTGATCAGGCCGGGTTGCTGTCCGGCATGATGGCGAGCACCAGCAGCGTGCTCGCCGGGATCATCCTGCTCGCCGCCGGGCTCTATCAGTTGACGCCGATCAAGCGCGCCTGCCTTCGCTACTGCCAGAGCCCGTTGCTGTTCCTCTCGAGCTACTGGCAACGCGGCGCCATGGGCGCGCTGCGCATGGGATTCCGGCACGGCGCATATTGCGTCGGCTGTTGCTGGTTCTTGATGGCGCTGCTTTTCGTCAGTGGTGTCATGAATCTCGCCTGGGTCGCAGCCGTCGCGATCTATGTCGCCTTCGAGAGGCTGCTGCCGCGCAGCGAATGGCTCAGCCGCGCTGCGGGCGTAGGCCTGATTGTGGCCGGCGCAGTTGTCCTCGCGCGCGGACTGATCGCCACGGCTTCCGCGTCCCTCTAGCTCGTCATCGCCGGTGCCTCAGACGGCGACAAGTTCTGCAGGGCTGCGCTTCGGCTTCTTCATTTTGGACGGCCCGAACAGATTGCCTGCGGCAAGGCCTGCGGTGTCGGCGACGCTGGGATCGCGCGAGACCATGGCGGCGACGATGGCGCCGTCGATCAGCAGCGCGAGCTGATGGGCGAGCACCTGCGGCTCGGCCGCGCCCATTTCACCGGCGAGCTTTTCGATATGCGCCAGCACCACCTTCTTGTGGCGCAGCGCGATGTTGCGGAACTGCTTTTGGTGCTTGTCGTGCTCGGCCACCGCATTGATGAAGGGGCAGCCGTAGAAGCGTTCTTCGGCGAACCAGCGCTTCAGGGCCGGGAAGATGCGCTTAAGCTTTGCCTGCGCGTCGCCGCCGCCATCCTCCATCGCGCCGATGAACCATTCGCGCCACGCCTTGCCTTCGCTTTCCAGCACGGCGTTGACGAGGTTGGTCTTGGAGCCGAACAGTTTGTAGAGCGTGGTCTTTGCGGTGCCGGCTTCGTCGATGATGGCGTCGATGCCTGTAGCGTTGATGCCGTTCTTGCAGAACAGATGCGTCGCCGCACTGAGCAGGCGACTGCGTGCGGATTCCTCATCGCCCGCGGCGAGCTGTTTCTTTCTCGGAGCTGATTTGCCCATGCGCGCCAGTTAATCGAACCGCGGCGCAATCATCAAGCCGCATCTTTGCGTCGAAAGTAATCGCAAGTAGGCGGCAACTGCATCGCGCGTGAGCAACGCGGCGCTGGTCAATTTCCAGGCAGGCATTGCTAAGCGGCGAGAGACGTTTCGGCTTTTGATTTCGGCCGGTTCTGGCACGCTTCATGCAGGAAACAGAACGTTCGGTATCCTACCCCAAGGGAGAGAAATGATGACCGCGGTCGCTCAAAAAACAGTACTTACGGGCTGCCTGGCCCCGATCGACAAGGGTGGGCTGGAGCAGCTCATCGCCAACGGCAAGGCCAATCCGAAGGTCATCAAGACCTTGAAGTGCAAGACGGTGGCGGAAGGCAAATTCCGGCACGCCAACTACATCCGCAACCTCGCGCCCTACATCGTCGACGAGCCGCCGGGCCTCTTGGGCGACGACACCGCGCCCAATCCGTCGGAGGCATCATTGGCGGCACTCGGCTCCTGCCTCGCGGTCGGCCTGCACGCCAACGCCGTTCACCGCGGCTGGATCGTCAACAAGCTCGAACTCGAACTCGAGGGCGACCTCAACATCACGGCGGTGTGGGGCACCGGCGACGTCAGCGAGAAGCCGGTCGGCTTCACCGATGTCCGCGTCAAGGTCGACATGGAATGCGAGGGCATTCCGAAGAGCGAGATCGACGCGCTGGTGACCCACGTCAAGCAATGGTCGCCGGTCGCCAACACCTTCACCCGCCCGGTCGATCTCGAAGTCAGCGCGTAACTAGTCACAGCAGCACTGGTTGCGGAGGGTCTCATGGGTTCAATGGCAGCATCCCGGCTCGCGGTGGACGATCTCCCACCGGCATCGGTCGCCGATCAGGTCGGAACAATCGCGCGCAAAGAACTCGCCCCTTTGGCTGCCGGCATTGATGAAGGCACGGTCTACCCTGATGCGCTGCTGAGGCGTCTTGGCGAGGCCGGCGCATGGAGCAGCCACCAACCGGAGAATGGCGCAGCCGACTTGCGCTGCGCCATTCAATCGATCGCAGCGCTGGGCGAAGTCTGTGGCGCCACCGCCTTCATGGCGTGGTGCCAGGACACGCTGGTTTGGTACGCCGCGAATTCGAACAATCCGAAGCTCGTTGCAAAATACGCCGACAAATTCGCGAACGGGCAAATCCTCGGCGGCACCGGGTTGTCCAACCCGATGAAGAGTTTTTTCGGCATCGAGAAGCTGAAGCTCAGGGGACGCAAGGTCGAGGGTGGTTACGTCGTGCGCGGCGCGCTGCCCTGGGTCTCGAATCTCGGCGCCGATCATTTCTTCGGCACCATTTTCAAGCGCGAGGACGCGCCTGATAGCATCGTGATGTTCCTTGCCGATTGCTCAAACCCCGCGATCACGCTGCAGCCGTGCAAACCGTTCCTGGCGATGGACGGCACCGGTACCTATGGCGTGCAGTTCCGCGACGTCTTCGTGCCGGACGAGCTGATCCTGGCAGCGCCGGCAGGGCCGTTCGTCAAGAAGATCCGTGCCGGGTTCATCCTGCTGCAGGTCGGCATGGCGCTTGGCCTGATCAAGGACTGCATCAACATCATGGACGAGGTCGACGCGCCCTTGAGCCATATCAATCGCTATTTGCCGCAACAGCCGATTCAGTTCCGCGAGCTTCATGCCGAGTTCGAGAAGGAGACCATGGCGCTGGCGCGCGATCCCTACAATACCGACGACAGCTACTGGCGGCGCGTGGTGGCGCTGCGACTGCGCGCCGGTGATGCCAGCGTCGCGGCCGCGCACGCGGCGATGCTCCATTGCGGCGCGCGCGGTTACCTGAAGAGCCACCGCGCCCAGCGCCGGCTTCGCGAAGCCTATTTCGTCGCCATCGTTACGCCCGCCACCAAGCAGCTTCGCAAGATGCTGGCCGGCGACGAGCGCTAAAGGGATTTCCGACCGACCCGAACCAGCAACCACAAAACAGGAGAGGCCTGCCATGACGGACGTTCTGATTACTGCCGGCGAACTCGCGGAATTCCTCAAGCAAGAGCCGTGTGTCGTCATCGACACCCGCAATCCCGAAGCCTACGGCGCGGGGCATCTCGCTGGCGCCGTCAATGTCCATGAAATCTTCACGTACCTCGCGACCTCGACGCCGGAAGGCATTCACGAACTTAAAACAAAATTCGCCGATGCGTTTGGCGCTGCCGGACTTTCGGGCAAGGAGACCGCGGTTATCTACGAACAGTCGATGAATTCCGGCTTCGGCCAGTCCTGCCGTGGCTATTACCTCCTCACCATGCTGGGCTATCCCAAGGTCAAGGTGCTGCATGGCGGTTACGATGCCTGGATGGCAGCTAGCCTGCCGGTGACCAAGGACGTCCCGTCGCCGGTGAAGGCATCTTTCGCAGTCGTGCCCGAAGCCGGCGACATCCTGATCGACGCCAAGACCATGCTGGCGGCCGTCGGCAAGCCCGGTATCGCGCTGCTCGACGTGCGCGATATCGACGAGTGGATCGGCGAAAGCTCTTCGCCTTACGGGAAGGATTTCTGCCCGCGCAAGGGACGCATCCCCGGTGCTGTCTGGCTCGAATGGTACCGCATGATGAAGCCGACCGCGGAGGGGCCGCGCTTCAAGTCCAAGAACGAAATCCTGGCGGAATGCGCCACCGTCGGCATCACCGAGAATACGCCGGTCTATCTCTACTGCTTCAAGGGCGCGCGCGCCTCCAACACGTTCCTCGCATTGAAGAACGCCGGCGTGAAGGATGTCCGGATGTATTTCGGTTCCTGGAACGAGTGGTCGCGCGATCCGTCGCTGCCGATCGAGGAGGGCCTGCCGACGGAGGCCAAGCTCACCACCAAGGCGGCATAAAGGACGCGTCATGTGTTGCAGTCTGATTCTAAGGAATCGGACTGCAGCCACGCGGCCGGCGACTTCGACGTCATGGCGCGACTGATGGAACCGCGCCACAGCGCCGCTCTGGCGCTTCCGATATCCGGTGCGTATAATCGCGGCGCAGTTGGTGGTTGCGCGGATGTCGATGTTCTCAGGCAGATTAGGTTTCGCGTTGGTCGTGGCGATGCTTTGCCTCGGCGGGCGAATGGCGGATGCTCAAACGGGGCCGGTGAATTACTGGATCCCGGGCTGGCCGATGGGCTTCAGCGGGGAAGCGGGCGAGAGCCCGAATGCTTACGGCAACTTCCCGAGCTTCGACTTTCGCGACGTCGGAAACGGCTCTTCCTATGCGCGCTACAATTTTTCGAACGGCTTTTTTGTCGGCAGCCAGCGCAGCAACGTCGCTTTCAACGGCCTCAGCCAGAGTGCGTTCGGCAGTTTCGGCTCGCTCTACAGCGAAGGCGTGCAGTTCGGCTACAGCCTCAAGAACAGCGGCTTGCCCATCACCTTCTATGCCGGATTCGACACGCTGAAATACAACACCGGCATCGGCGGCCCGTTCGCGCCCTTCGACTCCAAGTCCGGCACGCTGCCGATCTCCAGCGTGAATGCCGGCGTCGAATTCCAGGCGACGTCGAATCTCAGCCTGTCGCTCGGGGTCGGCTATGTGCAGCAGTCGGGCCGGCTCGACAGCGAAATCAATTCGCTGCCCGGCGCTTCGTCCTTCGCGGTCGGCGGCCGCCGCTACTAGGGCATTGTCCTGGTAGTTAAGTTAAGTCAGGTCCGCTTTGCTCTCGAAAGGCGCATGTCGCCGTTGGGCCATGACCAGCCAGTTAATGAGGCCTCAGCACCCCGTGTCGCGCAAGTTTTGTCGTCGATCCGCAGTGGATCGCTGTCAAGCCCGCTCATCGGCACTAGCAAAGTAGAGAAGCGCCGCAACAGAGCTGATCACCAACGCCGCGCCCGTTAAGCTGAGCATCGTAATACGTTCATCAAGAATCCATGCTCCAAGCATGAGCGCGACGACTGGATTGACGAAGGTGTAAGTGGCGACAACTGGGGCGGACATGCGATCGAGCAGCCACAGGTAGGCTGTGTTCCCGACGACGCTACCGAGGAGCGCCAGATAGAGCATACCTCCGAGCGACACGATTGAGACCTGGCGAGGCGAGAAGTCGATCCATTCGCCGGCCAAATGACTCAGCACAAACAGGCCGACGCTACCACAGAGAAGCTGCATGCCAGCAAGATCATGGGGCGGAATATGGGCTGCACGTCTTTGCACGTACACGCTGCCGAGTGCCCAAGACAAAGAGGATACCAGAAGCAAAAGAATCACACCGATCGGCAGCGAATTGTGCGTATTCGACGTTTCATTCCATGCGATTAATGCGACGCCGGCCAAGCCGGGCACAAGCGCCAAGAGTCTTCTCAAAGCTTCGCTTTGACCAGTTGATACGTTGACCAGCACGATCCAGAACGGAATGGTCGCCAAAAAGATGGCCGATAACCCCGACGGGACATAACGCTGGGCATATGCGAGGGTCCCGTGACATCCGATGAAGAGGAGCGCGCCGCTGATTGCAGCGTGCCACCAATTTTCCCGCGATCGTGGAGTCAATCTCCTCAATTGCGAGAAGCCAAGCAATACAGCGCCGCCGAGAATGGAGCGCGCTCCAATCAGAAGCAAAGGAGGGATTGACTGCAAGCCTAGCGCGATTGCTAGATATGTCCCACCCCACAATAGATAAATGGCGCCGAATGCGCCTATTAATTGGGCTCGGCGTGTGCCTATCGACATTGATGGCCTCTTGCTGTTGACAATCAAGACAACAGCATGTCAACGCATCGACAAGCGGGGAGGTTTCCGTTGCTGATGTTGCTGATAAAGGCTCGCTCGAGGTGAAGTTCTCCTCCCGGTCACAAGCCGGCGATCACGGTCAAGCCGGGTGACTTACGCTTCTCCGTGGGCAGCCGACGTTTATGAGTAAATGCGCAAATTACCCAGCCAAGCCGCGCGCGTTCGCAATTCCCACCGCCTTGATGCGTGAGGCCAGCGTGGTTGGCTTGATGTCCAGCATCTCGGCAGCGCCGCCGGGGCCGAATACCTTGGCGGAGCAGGCCTGAAGCGCGGCAAGAATGTTGGCACCCTCGTGCGCACGCATTTCCGCTGCGGTCATGACCACGGGACGGGCGTCGGCTTTCACGCGCCGATCCCGGAGCGGGCTGGACGCCTGCGGCATCGGGCAGGTCGATGCGGAGCCGGCCCGGATTAGGCTGCCTGGGCATTGCCCCTTGCCGCACTGGTGTCTCGAACGGGCGGCGAGCCGAACATGCGCCCGTATTCCCGGGTGAACTGAGAGACGCTCTCGTAGCCGACCGCGAATGCCGCGCTGCTCGAGGTTACTCCATCCGACAGCATCAGCCGTCTTGCCTCGATCAGACGCAGTTGTTTCTGGAACTGCAGCGGAGAAAGCGACGTTACGGTGCGAAAGTGCTGGTGGTCAGTTCGAGGGCCGCGTCTATCCGCTGAGGCCAGCGGATCCGCGCGGCCGCGGGGCGATTCCCAGCGCCTTGATGCGCGATGCCAGCGTGGTCGGCTTGATGTCGAGCATCTCGGCGGCGCCGCCGGGGCCGAACACCTTGCCTGAACAGGCCTGAAGCGCGGCGACAATGTTGGCGCGCTCGTGCGCGCGCATTTCCGCTGATGTCATGACGGCGCTCCCGGCCTCGGGCTTTACCTGCGCCGAGCCGGTGGACGGCTGGGCGCCTGCGGCATCCGGCAGGTTGATGCGCAGCCGGCCGTTCTGCGCCAGGATCGCCGCGCGCTCGATCACGTTCTGAAGTTCGCGGACGTTGCCGGGCCAGTCGTAACGCGTGAGCCGGCGCGCGTCGCCTTCGGACAATCGAAGCTCGGATTTCAGCGCCTTGCTCTCGCGATTGAGGAAATGCTGCGCCAGCAGCGGAATGTCCTCGCGCCGCTCGCGCAGCGGCACCGACTCCACCGGAAACACGTTGAGGCGGAAATAGAGGTCCTCGCGGAACCGGCCGCGTTGCACCTCCTGCTTGAGATCGCGGTTGGTGGCGGCGATCGCGCGCACGTCGACCGCGCGGGTGCGCTCCTCGCCGACACGTTCGAAATTGCCCTCCTGCAGCACGCGCAACAGCTTGCCTTGAAGCTCGAGCGGAATTTCGCCGACCTCGTCGAGGAACAGCGTGCCGCCATCGGCAAGCTCGAACCGGCCGATGCGGTCCCGCATCGCGCCGGTGAAGGCGCCTCTGACATGGCCGAAGAATTCGCTCTCGAACAATTCGCGCGGGATCGCCGCGCAGTTGACGCGAATCAGCGGCCGGTCACGGCGGCTGCTCGCCTCGTGAATGGCGCGGGCGATCAATTCCTTACCGGTGCCGGATTCGCCCGTGATCATCACGGCTGCGGTGGTCGGCGCCACCAGCTTGACCTGTCGCAGCGTCTTCTGGATCGCCTCGCTCTGGCCGATGATGCCGCGCGGGTTGGTCTCGATGCGGATTTCTTCCTGCAGGTAGGCGTTTTCCAGCTCTAGCCGTTCGCGCAAGCGGTCGACTTCGGCGAGCGCGGCGTGCAGCTTCTCGTCGGCCTCGCGGCGCTGGCTTACATCGCGGAACACGATGACGGCGCCGACCACGACGCCGCGGTCGCGGATCGGCGTCGAGGTATATTCGACCCAGACCGGTGTGCCGTCCTTGCGCCAGAACACCTCGCCGTCGACCTGGTGCACGGCGCCGTCGCGAAACGCCGCGTAGATCGGACAATCGTGGTCGGGATAGTGCCGCCCGTCATGGTGGGTGTGATGGACGATCGGATGGATTTCCTTGCCGACCAGCTCCTCGGCCGCCCAGCCTAGCATCCGCTCGGCCGCGGGATTGACGAAGGTGGTCTTGCCCTCGGCGTTGACGCCGTAGATGCCTTCGCCGGCGGCGCGCAGGATGAGTTGGTTTTCCCGTTCGATATCCTGAAACACCCGCTCGACCCGCTGCCAGGTCGCGATCCCGCCGCGCATGTGGTCTTCGGCCGCCGCATCGACATAGCGGCGGCGGCGCGCATCGAGGTCGCTCATGGTGAGCAGCACCAGCGAGCGGCCGTCCTGCGGCAGCAGCGAGCCGGCATATTCGAGGCGAAGGCTTTGTCCCGTGGCGTGGCGCGGCGTCAGCGCGTTGGTCCAGTACGCGCCCTTGTCGAGCACGGCCTGGGTGAACACGATCAGCGCGGGCAATTGTCCGCTATGGAGCGTGCTGACCTTGGTCTGCCGCAAAAGAGCGCGATCGTAGCCGAGCAGGGTACAGGCGGCGGGATTGGCGTCGAGGATCTGGTCGGCGTGGGGATCGAACAGCAGCGTCGGCTCGACAGCGAACTCGAACGCTGTGGCGCGCAGTTCGACGTCCTGCGGCGGGGCGGTTGAACCAAGGGCAACATCCATCCGGTCGATACTCCGAAATATCGTAATTCGGCTACGAGTTTTCGTGTAACACGAATTTTCGTAGCCGCCAATGTCAGCAGAATCCCTGTGATCTCAAAGCTATCGCCACAGAACGGCGCTGGCATGTGCCTTGCTTAATTAGGGGGCAACGTCGCGCAGGAGGTCTGATGTCTACCTTCGACAATCCATTCGATCCCAATCGTCGTCTTCATGCCGGCGGCTGCTCTTGCGGCCAGCATGTCAGCGAAGCTGAACACGACCATGCGGCCTCGGCGCTGCGCTGTGAGCCCGCGCCGAGCGAGGACAAGCGCTACGAGGGTGTGGTCGCCTCCGCCGTGATGCGGGCGATGTTTCCCAGGGATGCTGCGCGGCGCGCATTCCTGAAATCGGTTGGCGCCTCGACCGCGCTGGCCGCCATCTCGCAATTCTTCCCGCTTCAGACTGCGACCGAAGTCTTTGCGCAAGCCGGCACACCGGAGAAGAAGGACCTCAAGGTCGGGTTCATTCCGATCACCTGCGCGACGCCGATCATCATGGCGGCGCCGCTCGGCTTCTATTCCAAGCATGGCCTCAACGTCGAAGTGGTGAAGACCGCCGGCTGGGCGGTGATCCGCGACAAGACCATCAACAAGGAATACGACGCGTCGCACATGCTGGCGCCGATGCCGATCGCGATCACGCTGGGCCTGGGCGCGAACGCCATTCCCTTTACCGTGCCGGCCATCGAGAACATCAACGGGCAGGGCATCACGCTTGCCATGAAGCACAAGGACAAGCGCGACCCGAAGGACTGGAAAGGCATGAAGTTCGCCATTCCCTTCGACTATTCGATGCATAATTATTTGCTGCGCTATTACCTCGCCGAGCACGGTCTCGACCCTGATACGGACGTGCAGCTTCGTTCGGTGCCGCCGCCGGAAATGGTCGCCAACCTCCGCGCCGACAACATCGACGGCTTCCTCGCGCCCGACAACATCTGCCAGCGCGCGATCTATGACGGGGTCGGCTTCATGCACATCTTGTCCAAGGAAATCTGGGACGGACATCCCTGCTGCAGCTTTGCGGCCAGCAGGGAATTCATCACGAACTCGCCGAACAGCTTTGCCGCGCTGACGCGGGCGATTGTGGACGCCACGGCCTATGCGTCGAAGGCCGAGAACCGCAAGCAGATCGCGGAAGCGATCGCGCCGGCGAATTACATCAACGCGCCCGTCACGGTGCTGGAACAGGTGCTGACCGGGACCTATGCGGACGGCCTGGGCGGCGTGAAGACCGACGCCAAGCGCGTCGACTTCGATCCGTTCCCCTGGCAGTCCTTTGCGGTCTGGATGCTGACCCAGATGAAACGCTGGGGCCAGATCAAGGGCGAAGTCGACTACAAGGCGGTGGCAGAGCAGGTTTATCTCGCGACCGACACCGGCAAGGTCATGAAGGAGATGGGGCTGACGCCGCCGGCGACGTCGTACAAATCGTTTGCGGTGATGGGCAAGACGTTCGATCCGGCGAAGCCGGATGATTATCTCGCCAGCTTCAAGATCAGGAAGGCGTCGTGAAGGCTGGGACGCAACCACATCTGACGCTGTCGTCCCCGCGAACGCGGGGACCCATACGCTGTGTCGTCTGTTTTAAGCGTGATGCTAGAGACCTTCCTTCATTACTAACGCCGCGGATTATGGGTCCCGGCGTTCGCCGGGACGACGTGCCGAGGGACTATCCCCAATGAACTTCTCCCTTCGCTTCCGCGCAGCCGTCGTCTCGATCGTGCTGTTCGCGGCCTTCCTCGGCATCTGGCATCTTGCCACGCGCGGAACAGGCGCTGTCGCCAACATGACGCCGGAATATGCCAAGCTGATGGGACTGACCGCGACCGCCGGCAAATCGGCGATGCCGGGTCCATTAGATGTCGGCGCCAAATTGTGGGAGCACCTCAAGCAGCCGTTCTACGACAACGGTCCGAACGACAAGGGCCTCGGCATCCAACTCGGCTACTCCATCGCCCGCGTCGGCCTCGGCTATTTTCTCGCCGTCATCGTGGCTATTCCGCTCGGCTTCCTGATCGGCATGTCGCCGCTGATCAGCAAGGCGCTGGATCCCTTCATCCAGGTGCTGAAGCCGATTTCGCCGCTCGCCTGGATGCCGCTCGCGCTCTACACCATCAAGGATTCCTCGATCTCGGCGATTTTTGTCATTTTCATCTGCTCGGTGTGGCCGATGCTGCTCAACACCGCGTTTGGCGTCGCCGCCGTGCGTAAGGAATGGATCAACGTCGCGCGCACGCTCGAGGTCGGCACCATCAGGCGCGCCTTCACGGTGATCCTGCCGGCGGCGGCACCGACGATCCTCACCGGCATGCGGATTTCGATCGGCATCGCCTGGCTCGTGATCGTCGCGGCCGAGATGCTCGTCGGCGGCACCGGCATCGGCTACTTCGTCTGGAACGAGTGGAACAACCTTTCGATCACCAACGTCATCATCGCCATCCTGATGATCGGCATCGTCGGCATGCTGCTCGACCAGATCCTGGCGCGGTTCACGCGCATGGTCACGTTCCCGGAGTGAGGCGATGACCGACAAGTTCATTTCCATCGAAGCGATTGCGCGGCGTTATCCCGGCGCGGATGGCAAAGAGACCACCGTGTTCGAGAATCTGTGGCTCTCGATGAACCGCGGCGAGTTCGGCTGCGTGATCGGCCATTCCGGCTGCGGCAAGACGACGGTGCTCAACATCCTGGCCGGGCTCGACCAGCCGAGCGAGGGGGCTGTCATCGTCGACGGGCAGGCGATCGAGGGCACGAGCCTCGACCGCGCCGTGATCTTCCAGAGCCACGCGCTGCTGCCGTGGCGCACGGTGCTCGGTAACGTTGCCTATGCCGTGACCTCGAAATGGCGCAACTGGGACCGCGCCAAGGTGAAGGCGCATGCGCAGACCTTCATCGATCTGGTCGGCTTGACCGGCTCCGAGCACAAGCGCCCGTCCGAACTCTCGGGCGGCATGAAGCAGCGCGTCGGCATTGCGCGTGCGCTCTCGATCACGCCGAAGATCATGCTGATGGACGAGCCGTTCTCGGCGCTGGATGCGCTGACACGCGGCACGTTGCAGGACGAGGTCCGCCGGATCTGCCTGGAGACCGGACAGACTGCCTTCATGATCACCCATGACGTGGATGAGGCGATCTATCTCGCCGACAAGATCTTCCTGATGACCAATGGTCCCGGCGCCGTGCTGGCCGAGATCGTCGAAAACCCGCTGCCGAAGGATCGCGGCCGCATCGATCTGCACCGCCATCCGCTCTATTACGCGCTGCGCAATCACATTGTCGATTTTCTGGTCAGCCGCAGCAAGACGTTTACGGCAACTGTCACTGATCACGATCCGCGCAATGTACCGATCGTGCGGCCGGGCAAGCCGGAGCTGGTGGTTGCCGCAGAGGCAGGGAATTCAATACAGGCGTCGTGGCCGGGCCTGGCCCGGCCATCCACGTCTTCCTAGGAGAGCGAAACAGATACGTGGATGCGCGGGAAAAGCCCGGGCATGACGGGTGTTAAAGGAGACCATCATGAAGCGATCCGACCTCACCGAAAAACTGCTCGACATCAAGCGCGAGAACGGCTGGAGCTGGAAACACATCTGCGAAAAGATCGGCGGCTATTCGGAAGTGCTGATCGTCGGCGCCATCATGGGGCAGATGAAGCTCACCAAGCCGCAGGCCGCCAATGCCGGCGAGCTGTTCGGACTGACGAAATCCGAAATCGCGATGCTCAACGAGGTGCCGATGCGCGGCACCGGCACGCCGATGCCGCCCACCGATCCCTTGATCTATCGCTTCTATGAAATGGTGATGGTCAACGGTCCCGCCTGGAAGGCGCTGATCGAAGAGGAATTCGGCGACGGCATCATGTCGGCGATCGATTTCGACATGGCGATCGAGCGCGTCGCCAATCCGAAGGGTGACCGGGTCAAAATCACGATGTCCGGAAAATTCCTGCCGTATAAATATTACGGCGCCAGCGGGAATGTGCCGGAGTATGGATTCAGGGAGGAGTGACCTGATCCTCCGTCATTCCGGGGCGCGAAGCGAACCCGGAATCTCGAGATTCCGGGTTCGTGCTTCGCACGCCCCGGAATGACTCGAAACTATCTGAACGCCGCTCTGATCTCCCCGATCGGCGCCATGTCGCGCACATAAGTGAAGGCGCCACGCTCTTTCATCTCACGCGCGCATTTCAGGAACGCCGCAAGCGCGTAACGCTCCATCGCGCCGCCGACGCTGATGCGTTTGACGCCCGCGTCGGATAGTTGCGGAACGGTCAGCGTCGGATCGGCAAATCCCATCACCAGGTTGAACGGCTTGCCGACCGACGACACCACGGTGCGGATCGTGTCGATGTCGTACAGGCCGGGCGAATACAATACGTCCGCGCCAGCGGCCTCGAACGCCTGCAGCCGCTTGATGGTGTCGTCGATATCCTTGCGGCCGTGCAGGAAATTCTCCGCCCGCGCGGTCAGCGTGAACGGGAAGGAGAGTGCGCGCGCGGCCTCGACCGCCGCCTGTACGCGCTCGACCGCGAGCGAGAAATCGTAGATCGGCTTGCGGGGATCGCCGGTGAAATCCTCGATCGAGCCGCCGACTACGCCGGCCTCAGCCGCTCGCGTGATCGCGTTCGCCGCGGTCTTCGGATCGTCGGCGCCGCAATTCTCCAGGTCGGCATTGACGGGGAGGTCGGTGGCCTCCGCAATCGCCCGGCAGTTCTCGATGATGGCGTCCAAGCTGACGGTGGCGCTGCCGAGCGTGTTGGCAAGGCCCAGGCTCGTGGTCGCGAGCGCCTCAAAACCCATCGCGGCGAGCAGCTTTGCGGTGCCGGCGTCCCAGGGATTGGGGATGATGAACGCGCCGGGCCGCGCATGCAGCGCGCGAAACAGTTCCGCCTTTTCCATCTGACTGCGCATCGGTAGCTCCGTTGAATGTCCGCCGTTTTGGATTGGCGGCGAAACTAGCGAGCTATCGTTCATCAGCCAAATTTGTTATTTCTCTGGATACCATCAGCTTTTTGCATGGAGCAAAAATGGACAGTGATGCGCTTCTCACCTTCCTGACCGTTCATCGCCGCGGCGGCATTTCGAATGCTGCAAAGGCGCTGCACCGCTCGCAGCCGGCGATCTCGCGGCGCATTGCATTGCTCGAGCAGGAGCTCGGCGTGCCGCTGTTCGAGCGCATCGCGGGCCGCACCATGCTGAGCGATGCGGGAAAGGTGATGGTGCCTTACGCCGAGCGCGCGGTCGCCGCCGCCCAGGATGCGGAGAATGCGGTTCTCGCGCTGGCGCGGCCGAATTCAGGGCCGGTGGCGCTCGCGGTGGTCGGCACGCTCGCCGGCGGGCGGTTATCGGCGATCTTAAAGCGCTTCGCGGCCGAGCATCCCGAGGTCGAATTGAGCCTGCGCACCGCGACCAGCGCCGAGGTCAGCGACATGATCCGGCGCGGCGAGGCGACCATCGGCCTGCGCTATGACCGCGACCGCTCGGGTGACCTCGATTGCGAATTGCTGTTTGCCGAACGGCTGCAGGTGGTGTGCGCGCTGGATCATCCGCGCGCCGGCCGCCGTGTCGCTGACCTCGCCGATCTGCGCGGCGAACGCTGGATCGCTTTTCCCGTGGTGCCGGGACGGCGCGAGATCACGGCCTCGCATGTCTTTGCGCTGTTTCAGACCCATGGCCTCGGTGAAATCGACTGGACGCCGGTCGACAGCCTGACCGCGCAGAAGCGCCTGGTCGAAGCCGGGCTTGGCATCGCGCTCTTGTCGGAGAGCAACGCGGCCGAAGAGCTGCGACATAAGACAATCGCGACCATCGGCGTGCGCGACCTCAAAGCGAGCCACGACGTCGTCACGGTAACGCGCCGCGGCGGATTTTTGAGTGCCGCGGCGAGGCGGCTATTGGAAATCGTTCGGAAAGAGTATCGCGAAACCAAGGCGCTCGGACGTTAGCGCCGTCGTTCCGGGATGGTCCGAAGGACCAGACCCGGAATCTCGAGATTCCGGGTTCGTGCTTCGCACGCCCCGGAATGACAGGTAGTGAGGCGCTCCTTACGACCCCGCCTTCACCTGGGCGGCGGCAACCGCAATCAGTTCGTCCATCTTGACGCGAACTTCCTGCGCGGTGACGGCGACGCCCTTGGCGGTAAGATCCTTCACCACCTTGTCCTGGACGTCCTTGTCGCCGGCTTGCTCGAAATCGGCCGCGACCACTTCCTTGGAATAGGCGGTGGCGGCATCGCCCGACAGCCCGAGCTTCTCCGCTGCCCAAAGACCGAGCAGCTTGTTGCGGCGCACCTCAGCCTTGAACTTCTGCTCCTCGTCGAGGGCGAACTTCTTCTCAAAACCTTCCTCGCGCTTGTCAAAAGTGCTCATTCTTCGGTTCCAATCCCCGCAAATGGTAAACAAGGCCGCGTTGTCGCCGCCCGATCGCCTACCTAGATAGAGGGGGCGAATCGGTAAAACAACAGGCCGTTCGGCCGCAGGCAATCGGATAAGTTGGGCCCAATTGGGCCGGGTCGATTGTGCTGGATGGGCCAATCGGATAGGTTGCCATCAGGCGAGGTTCTTGTTCTGTTTCCGGTCGTTATGTTCGGGATCTGGCCTTCACGGCAGCTCCGTCGTGGTCGTAAACCCTTGTCATCCGGAGCACACCAATTTCATGGATTTCAACAAAACACGGTACATCCCAATGAGCCGTCGACGCCGTATTTATGAAGGCAAGGCCAAGGTCCTGTATGAAGGCCCGGAGCCGGGAACCCTGATCCAGCACTTCAAGGATGATGCGACCGCGTTCAATGCCAAGAAACACCAGGTGATCGAGGGCAAGGGCGTCCTCAACAACCGGATTTCGGAGTACCTGTTTCAGCACCTCAACGACATCGGGGTGCCGACCCATTTCATCCGCCGCCTCAACATGCGCGAGCAGTTGATTCGCGAGGTCGAGATCGTGCCGCTGGAAGTGGTGGTGCGGAACGTCGCGGCCGGCTCGCTGTCGCAGCGCCTCGGCATCGAGGAGGGCACGCAACTGCCGCGCTCGATCATCGAGTTCTATTACAAGAACGACCAGCTCAACGACCCCATGGTGTCGGAAGAGCACATCACCGCGTTCGGCTGGGCCACGCCGCAGGAAATCGACGACATCATGGCGCTCGCCATCCGTGTCAACGACTTCCTCACCGGTCTCTTCCTTGGCATCGGCATCCGTCTGGTCGACTTCAAGATGGAATGCGGCCGGCTGTTCGAGAACGAGATGATGCGGATCATCGTCGCCGACGAGATCTCGCCCGACTCGTGCCGGCTGTGGGACATCAAGTCGAACGAGAAACTCGACAAGGACCGTTTTCGCCGCGACCTCGGTGGCCTGCTTGAAGCCTATACAGAAGTGGCAAAACGCCTGGGCATTCTGATGGAAAACGAGCGTCCGGCCGGTACCGGTCCGGTGCTGGTGAAGAGCTGACACAACTTAAAATTAGACTGGGGCAAGTCTCGTGAAGGCACGCGTTACCGTTACGTTGAAATCGGGCATTCTCGATCCGCAGGGCAAGGCCATCGAAGGCGCGCTGAAATCGCTCGGCGTCGATGGCGTCGCCAGCGTCCGGCAGGGCAAGGTGTTCGACATCGAATTGTCGGGCGCGGATAAGGCCAAGGCCGAGGCGGCATTAAAGGATGCTGCCGACAAGCTCTTGGCGAATACCGTGATCGAGAATTACCGGGTCGAGCTTTTGGGATGAGGATGTGAGCGGCCGGGCTTGCCGCTCACAGCCATCCCACGCTGCGGAAACGCCAATACAGTCCGCTGCAGGCGGTGAGCATCAGGCCCAGCACCAAGAAATATCCGTAGTCCCATTCCAGTTCGGGCATGTGCTTGAAATTCATCCCGTAGACTCCGGCCAATGCTGTCGGAACGGCGATGATGGCGAGCCACGAGGCCAGCTTCTTGGAGACCGCGGTCTCCTGGGCCTGGCCGACCAGAAGGCTTGCCTCGAAGGCGAACGCCAGCACCTCGCGCATTGAATCGGTGCGCTCCTGAACGGTCCTGACGTGGTCGGTGACGTCGCGAAACAGCGCCTGCATGGTCGGACGCACCATCGGCAGGTTGTCGTGTTCGAGCCGGCGGCAGACTTCCACCAGCGGGCCAATCGCGTTACGAAGCCGCAACAGATCCCGCCGCAGCATGTAGAGGCGCTCGACCTGGCTCCGTGTGATGGGATTGGCGAGCACGTCGTCTTCGATCGCCTCGACCTCCTCGTGGATCGTTTCCAGAACCGGGGAGTAATTGTCGACGATGAAATCGAGGATGGCGTATAAAATATAGTCCTCGCCGCGCGCGAGCGCGCGGGGACAACTCTCGCAGCGCTCGCGCACCGCCGCGTATGACGTCGATGCGCCGTGGCGCACCGAGACCAGATAGCCTTCGCCGACGAACAAATGGGTTTCGCCGAACGCGATCCTGCCCTGGATCAGTTGCGCGGTTCGCGCCACGATGAACAGGCCGTCGCCATACTGCTCGATCTTGGGGCGCTGATGGGCGTGGTTGGCGTCCTCGATCGCGAGATCGTGCAGGTCAAACTGCTTCTGCACACTCTTCAGCAGCGCCAGATCCGGCTCATACAGGCCGATCCAGACGACGTGGCCGGGCTTGCTGCGCCAGCTCGAAGCCTCCTCGATGGCGATATTGGCGACGCGGCGGCCATCGACGTAAACACCGGCCGCGACGACGCCTTCGGACGTCATCGGTTCGGTCGCAGCGGTCGCCCGCGACGGGACATTCATGGCTTCCATCCCTGAGCGATTGTTGTTGAGCACGGCTGCCGCGCAGGCCGTTTTGGCGACGCTAGCACTGGAAAAACCGGCGTCAAATGGTTATGTCTCTGCCGGGTCGGCGCTCTGCCGACGATTCTCGTTTCCAGCCGGGAACCACCATGAAATCCGCCGTCCTCGTCTTCCCCGGAATCAATCGCGAGCGCGACATGGCGCGCGCGCTCAAGCTCGCCTCGGGGCAGGAGGCTGCGATGGTGTGGCATGCCGACACTGCGCTGCCGAAGGGGACCGATCTGGTCGTAGTGCCCGGCGGCTTTTCCTATGGCGACTATCTGCGTTGCGGGGCGATTGCGGCGCGCGCGCCTATCATGGACGCGGTGCGCAAGTTTGCGGCCGATGGCGGTCTCGTGCTCGGCGTCTGCAATGGTTTCCAGATCCTGTGCGAGGCGGGCTTGCTGCCCGGCGTGCTGATGCGCAATGCGCGGCTGAAATTCATCTGCCAGGATGTCCATCTGCGGGTCGAACGCTCCGACACGCCGTTCACGCGCGGCTACAATGCCGGCCAGATCATTCGCGTGCCGGTTGCGCATGGCGAGGGCAATTACGAAGCCGATGAAGAGACGGTGAAGCGGCTGGAAGGCGAGGGGCGGGTGCTCTACCGCTACTGCTCGGCTGACGGCGTCGTCGACGAGGAGTCCAACATCAACGGCGCGGCGCATTCGATCGCCGGCATTATCAACGAGCGCGGCAACGTGCTCGGCATGATGCCGCACCCGGAGAACCACGTCGAAGACATCATGGGCTGCACCGATGGCCGCGGCCTGTTCGCGGGCCTTGCCGCACATCTGGAAAAAGCGGCGTGAAATCTTTTTTGATGCGCTTGGCCGTTGCCGCTGCGGCCTTCTCGCTCATCGCAGCCGCCCATGCGCAGGATTATCCCAAGCGTCCCGTCACCATGATCGTGCCGTTCGCGGCCGGCGGCACTTCCGACGTGATCGCGCGCGTGGTCGCCGAGGAGATGACCAAGTCGCTCGGGCAGCCGATCGTGATCGAGAATGTCGCGGGCGCCGGCGGCTCGACCGCGCTGGCGCGTGCGGCGCGCGCGGAAGCAGACGGTTACACCATCGCGATCGGCAATGCCGGCACCAGCGCCGCGACCTATACGATCTATCCGAAATTGCCGTTCACGCCGGAATCATTCGTGCCGATTGCGGTCGTTGCCAAGACATTTGGCATCATCGCGCTGCGCAAGGATTTCCCGGCCAAGAACCTGCAGGATTTTATCGCCTACGCGAAGAAAAATCCCGGCAAGGTCAATCTCGGCCATGCCGGCGCCGGCTCATCGAATTTCCTGATCTGCAAGAGCTTTGCGCAGGCCGCCGGCATCGAGGTGACGCTGGTCGGCTATCGCGGCGCAGCGCCGGCGCTGACGGACGCGATCGGCGGCCAGATCGACGGCGTCTGCGATTCAGCCGCTTCGGTGTCGCAGGCGATCGACGACAAATTGGTGCGGGGCGTCGTCGTCGGCTCGACGGTGCGGCTTGCGACCTTGCCCGATCTGCCGACTTCGGCGGAGGCCGGTCTTCCCGACTTCGAAGCGCAGGGCTGGAACGGGCTGTTCGCGCCAAAGGGCACGCCGGCGGCAATCATCGCGAAACTGAACGCCGCGGCCAAGGCTGCCGTCGAGAGCGAGGCCGTGAAGAAGCGCTTTCACGATCTCTCCACCGTCGCGCCCGACGCCAACGAGCACGCGAGCGAAGTGCTGGGACAATTGGTGACGCGCGACGTCGAGAAATACAGGAAGCTGTTGGAAGAAAAGAAGTAGCATTCAACGACAGTAACACTCAGCGACCATGGTGAACGAAAAAGCCCCGCAATGCGGGGCTTTTTTGCTACCTGCCGGTGGGCGAGCCAGGTGCTGCCGGCGCCAGGGTCGAGCCGCTGGGCGAGGGGTTGAGAAGAGTGTTCCCGGACGGGTTCACTCCACTATTCCGGCCGGCCGCGGCACTGCCGGCGTTGTTGGTCATGCCGGTGTCGGGGGTGCCGGTCGCACTGCCGGTGGTTGTTCCGCTCGTGGAAGATCCCGTCGTCGTGCCGCTCGTTGCCGTGCCTCCCGTAGCCGAACTTCCGCCTGCGGAGCCGCTGCCGCCCGCAGAGCCGCTACCGGACTGCGCGAACGCGAACGTGCTTGTGAATGCCAGCGCAGTTGCCAATCCCAAAGTTGCGAGTTTCATGATTGCTCCTTTTCTTGCTGCGTAACGGCGCAACACGATGCGCTCGCATGCGTTCCAGCATGGCGCTCACAGTTGATCGCTTGTTCCCTCGAAGAAACCCGTGGCCGAAAATTGGCAGGCATCGCCAGCCCGAACCCGCCTTATGGCCTCGCACGCAAGTGGCCAAATCCACTTCCTGTACTGGTCACTCGGAATCGTCATCGCTGCGACGCCGGCCATCACGAGCACGAGGCCGAGTGCGAGATTTGCCGGCACGGATTCGCCGAGCAAAACAACCGACAGGCCGACGCCGATCTTGGTCAGCGGATAGGTCGAACTCCAGCAGCACGCCAGCGCGAGCAGCAACGCATAGTCGCGCCAGCCGCGACGGGCCTGTGGCTCGTCAGGTGGCAACGGCGCCTGTGCCCGTCGGCTTCTTCCATTTCACGCGCTTGATGGTGCCCGAGAAGGTGAACAGCGACCGCTCGCCCGATTTGAGCACGCCGCGCAGGAAGATCAGCGAGCCGCCGGCGCGGGTGATTTCGCCCTCGCATTCGACCAGTTCGCCCTCGCGCGCGGCATCGAGAAACTCGCAGGCGAACGACACCGTGACACCGGGTCCCTCCAGCACGGAGGAGGCGATCGCAAACAGGCAATAATCGGCGAACGACATGAAGCAGCCGCCATGGACGTTGCGCTGCCCGTTGAGGTGCTTCTTCTCGACCCGGAACGCGCATTGCACGCGGCCGTTTTCGTCCATCCGGTGCCAGAACGGGCCGTTATGGGTCTCAAAACTGTCGCGGGTCCAGGTCCGCCAGCCGGCAAATTCGCCCTCGGTTTCGACATGCAGGTCGGGACGCTGGTGAAATGCATTTTTGGGGAGTTCGTTCACTAAAAATGGCCCTTCAATTGAGTATTTCCGCCCTTAAATCCGATCCGGGAACGATGTGCAAACGCTGATCCCGATAACCTACCCCCGCAAAGCTCTGGACAGGGCGGAAATGCGCCATAAAAGGCCTTTTCGCACCGCTTCGATCTTCCTAAGAAGAGACCCATGAACGAGCCCCAGATCACCCCCGAACTCGTCGCCAGCCATGGCCTGAAGCCCGACGAGTATGAGCGCATCCTCAAGCTGATCGGGCGGGTGCCGAGCTTCACTGAACTGGGGATTTTCTCGGCGATGTGGAACGAGCACTGCTCGTACAAGTCCTCGCGCATCCATTTGCGGGGGCTGCCCACCAAGGCGCCGTGGGTGATCCAGGGGCCCGGCGAAAACGCCGGCGTCATCGACATCGGCGACGGGCAGGCGGTCGTCTTCAAGATGGAGAGCCACAACCACCCGAGCTATATCGAGCCCTATCAGGGCGCGACCACGGGCGTCGGCGGCATCCTGCGCGACGTCTTCACGATGGGCGCGCGGCCGATCGCCTGCCTCAACGCGCTTTCGTTCGGCGCGCCGGAACACCCCAAGACGCGCCATCTGGTGTCGGGCGTGGTGGCCGGCGTCGGCGGTTACGGCAATTCCTTCGGCGTGCCGACGGTCGGCGGGCAGGTGCGTTTCCACACCCGCTATGACGGCAACATCCTGGTCAACGCGATGGCGGTCGGCCTCGCCGAAACCGACAAGATTTTCTATGCGGCGGCATCAGGCGTGAACATGCCGATCGTCTATCTCGGGTCCAAGACCGGCCGCGACGGCATTCACGGCGCCTCGATGGCGTCAGCCGAATTCGACGACAATTCCGAGGAGAAGCGCCCGACGGTGCAGGTCGGCGATCCCTTCGCTGAAAAGCTGCTGCTGGAAGCCTGCCTCGAGATCATGGAAAAAGGCTGCGTCATCGCGATCCAGGACATGGGCGCGGCCGGGCTAACCTGCTCGGCGGTCGAGATGGGCGCCAAGGGCGATCTCGGTGTCGATCTTAATCTCGATGCGGTGCCGACGCGCGAAACCGGCATGAGCGCCTATGAGATGATGCTCTCGGAAAGCCAGGAGCGCATGCTCATGGTGCTCAAGCCCGAGAAGGAGCAAGAGGCCGAGGCGATCTTCAAGAAATGGGGCCTGGACTTCGCCGTCGTCGGCTACACCACGCCGAGCAAGCGCTTCGTGGTCAAGCATGGCGGCGACGTCATGGCCGATCTGCCGATCAAGGAATTGGGTGACGAGGCGCCGGTGTATGACCGGCCGCATGTGCCGTCGGCAGCCTTGCCGGTGGTGCAGGCGCGCGAGGTGACGCCGCCGATCGGGATCATGCCGGCGCTGGAAAAGCTGATTGCGACGCCCGAGCTGTGTTCGAAGCGCTGGGTGTGGGAGCAATACGACCACGTCATTCTCGGCAATACCGTGCAGCGTCCGGGCGGCGACGCCGCGGTCGTACGCGTCGAGGACGGGCCTAAGGGGCTCGCGCTCACCGTCGACGTGACGCCGCGCTATTGCGAGGCCGATCCGTTCGAAGGCGGCAAGCAGGCGGTGGCGGAAGCCTGGCGCAACATCACCGCGGTCGGCGGCCGTCCGCTCGCGATCACCGACAATCTGAATTTTGGCAATCCCGAGCGGCCCGAGATCATGGGCCAGTTCGTCGGCTGTCTGAAGGGTATTTCCGAAGCCTGCAGTGTGCTCGATTTCCCGGTCGTCTCCGGCAACGTCTCGCTCTATAACGAAACCAATGGTCGCGGCATCCTGCCGACGCCCTCGATCGGCGGCGTCGGCCTGCTCGACGATTTCACCAAATCCGCCACGCTGGCGTTCAAGGCGGAAGGCGAAGCCATCCTGCTGATTGGCGACACCCAAGGTTGGCTCGGACAGTCGGTGTACCTGCGCGATGTCTGCGGCCGCGAAGAGGGCGCGCCGCCGCCGGTCGATCTGGCCGCCGAAAAGCGCAACGGCGATGTGGTGCGCGGCATGATCCACGCCGGTACCGCGACCGCGGTGCATGACGTCTCCGACGGCGGCTTGTTGATCGCGCTGGCCGAGATGGCCATTGCCGGCGGGATCGGCGCGCAGCTACTCGCAGCGCCGAGCTCGATCGTGCCGCACGCCTACTGGTTCGGCGAGGATCAGGCGCGCTACATCGTGACGGTGCCGGCGGCGGATGTCGGTCTGGTGCTGGCCAAGATGAAGGGGGCGGGCGTGCCGTGTGCGCGGATCGGCACCACGGGCGGCGATGCGCTTGCGGTTGCGGGCGAGACGCAGGTAGCGGTGAGCGCGCTCAAGACGGCGTTCGAGCACTGGCTGCCGGCCTATATGAGCGGCAAGGCGTCTTAGGCTTGTCGTCATTCCGGGATGGTCCGAAGGACCAGACCTCAGGTGTGCACTTGCACACCGGGGAATCTCGAGATTCTCAGGGGCGCAAGGGCGTCCCATAGTTCGATGCTTCGCATCGCCCCGGAATGACCGCCGTGGAGATCAAAGCACCTTCGTCGCACCTGGAATCTGCCGCAACGCCCGCGTCAAAGCCCAACTGAACGCGACTGTCAGTACGAACCCGATCCCGACCTTGACGATCGCCGGCAGGTCATAATCGAACAGCCAGTATTGCAGCCAAAGCGCGATCGGGTAGTGCACCAGGAACATGCCGTAGGCGTCGGCCTGCATCGGATCGAGTAGTTTGGCTGAGCCTGATTGCCTGAACCTCTGGTAAAAGGCCAGGATCAGAAACATGATGGCCACGCTGAAGATCGTGAAGCAGATGGCGTAGAGCACTTCATACCAGTCCGGCAACGGCGACGGGTTGCCCAGTATTTCGCGCTTGATGAAGATCAGCACCCACAAGAGGCAATACGGAACGATCGCCAGCACCATCCAGTCCCAGCTAACCTTCGCCATCCGGCCGTCTGCCGCGAGCAGCCCGCGATCCATTTGCGCAACGCCGATGCCGGCACCGAAAAAGAAGTAGCTCGCATAGAGCATCACGCGCCCGTGCTGGACCGAGAACGGCCCGAACTCAAACCAACTGCTATGCCCGTAGTGAACCAGCCCGGGAATGTAGAACGCAGCGGTGACGGCAAGCATGACCGCGAAGAACACTGCGGGCCGGCGACGGCCATGCAGCGAGAGGCGGTTGATCGGATCGAGCAGGTTGGGTGACAGCCGATACAGGATGCAGGCCACCACGTCGAAACCGAGCAGGACCCAAAGGAACCAGATCGGCCCGCTCGGCCATGGGCCCTTCGTGATCATATTCCACCAGTATTCCGAAAAACCGATCTCGGGATGGTGCCGCAGGGAGATGGCATAGTAGGCGAGCGGAATGACCGTGAACGCACAGATCACGAAGGGCAGGCCGAGCCGAAGCAGGCGATCTGCCAAATAGCTCAGCAGTCCCTTCCGGGCGATGCCGGACCAGGCGAACAGTCCCGACAGGAAAAAGAACATCGCCATGAAGAAACTGTCAGTGGCGAGCACGATCATGTCGAAGCCGAAGAAGTACTTCGGATCGGTGTGACCGAAATAGGTATAGGGGATGACGGCGTGGTGGAGCAGCACCACCAGCGTCAGGAAGGTGCGGGCGCGGTCGAGCGAAAGGTTTCGCGATTTGGCTTTGGGCACTGCGCTGACGTCGGCATGCCCCACGGTGGAAATCGATGTCATGCGGGCCTCCCGGCCAGGCTATGTGGTCAATGTTGCCGCCCGGAACCTGATTCAGCAAGGCCCAAATAGGGGCGCTGGCGGACCCGCATCTCCGGGCTGATCGGAACCGGCGGTGCAACCGGCCGTTAGGTCGAGTGAATTTGATGGGCCACCACTGGCGTGGCCCTGGAAGTCCCGGAGCAAGCGATGACAATTCTCAAATGGGCGCTGATCTTCTTTCTGGTGTCGATCGTTGCCGGCATCCTCGGCTTCACCGGCATTTCGGAGGCCTCCGCCGACATCGCCCGCTTCCTGTTCTATGTCTTCGTCGTGATCTTCCTGGTGCTCCTGATCCTCGGGCTCACGATATTCAGGGTGTAGCTCTATTCAGCGTGCAGCTCTCCACGGTCATTCCGGGATGGTCCGAAGGACCAGACCCGGAATCTCGAGATTCTCAGGGGCGCAAGAGCGCCCCATAGTTCGATGCTTTTCGCATCGCCCCGGAATGACGTCGCCTCGTACTAAGCCACTTCCTCGATCGTCACCTTGTCTGGATAGAACGCCAGACGGCCCGCGATCTCGGCCATGGCCGGGAAGGGCGTCTCATAGGTCCAGATCGAATTTTCGATGCTCTTGCCGTTGGCATTGATGCTGAAGTAGTTCGCATCCCCCTTGTAGGGGCAGTGCGTGGTCCGCTCGGTGCGGGCCAAGAGCGCCATATTGGCATCTTCGCGCGGCACATATTGCACCGCCGGATAGTTGGCTTCCTTGAGGGTCAGCGCGTGGGTGGTGTCGGCGATGACCACGCCGCCCACCGAGACCCTGATACGTTTGGGGTTTGCCGTAATCGTGATCGGATGGTCGGGACCGGGCAATTTCATGGTTTTGAGCCTCTTTTTCGGTCAGCCCGGCGTGATCGGGCGCGACCGGATCTCACGGTGTCAAACGGTTCGGCCGGGAATATAGTGCCGCCAGGCGTGACCTAGAAGAGCGTACGCGCTAGGTTCGGCTTTCACGGTCGCGCGAGCCGGCCGTGATTCGAAACACCTGACGGAGACATGCTGGAAATGCCGATGGACGCCCATGATATCGAATCGATGATCAAGGCAGCTATCCCCGATGCCGAGGTGACGATCCGCGATCTCGCAGGTGACGGCGACCACTACGCCGCGACCGTGATCTCGGAATCCTTCCGTGGCAAGTCGCGCGTGCAGCAGCACCAGATCGTCTACCAGTCGCTCAAGGGGCAGATGGGCGGCTTGCTGCATGCGCTGGCGCTGCAGACCGGAGTGCCGGAAGGCTAGGCCCCGACCAACCACGCGGGGGCACCGATGACGGACAATCCGCACGGCGCGATGTTTCGCGCGATCGTGCCGCACCAGCACAGCCGCGTCACCTATGTCGAGCTGTTCTTCGACCTCGTCTTCGTCTTTGCGGTTACCCAGATCTCGCACACGCTGCTCGCCCATTTTACGCTGCTGGGTGCGCTGCAGGTCACGGTGCTGTTTCTCGCGGTGTGGTGGGTGTGGGTCTTCACCTCCTGGGTCACCAACTGGCTCAATCCCGAAAAGACGCCGGTCCGGCTCCTGCTGTTTGCGATGATGCTGGGCGGGCTGGTGTTGTCGACCTCGATTCCGGCTGCGTTTGAAGCGCGGGGATTGTGGTTCGCCATCGCCTATGCGGCGATGCAGGTTGGCAAGACGATATTTCTGTGGTTGTCCACGCCGCCGTCGCGCCCGCGGGCGCGCATGAATGCCATCCGGATCGCAGCCTGGCTTTCGACGTCGGCCATCTTCTGGATCGCCGGCGGGGTGATGGAAGGTCAGTCGCGCTTGACGCTGTGGGCCATTGCGCTCGTCATCGAATATATTTCGCCGGCGGTGCGGTTCTGGATTCCCCGATATGGCGCATCCTCCGTCGCGGACTGGATGATCGAGGGCGGCCACATGGCCGAGCGCTGCGCGCTGTTCATCATCATCGCGCTCGGCGAGTCCATCGTCGTCATCGGCGCGACCTTTGCCGAACTGACGTGGACGACCGAAAACGTTCTGGCATTCGTCTCGGCCTTCGGCGGCAGCCTCGCGATGTGGTGGATCTATTTCCACATCGGCGCCGAGGCGGGCTCCGAACAGCTTTCAAAATCGAGCGAGCCGGGCAGGTTGGCGCGGCTTGCCTACACCTATCTGCATATGCCGATTGTGGCCGGCATCATCGTCACGGCGGTGGCGGACGAACTGGTGCTGAAGCACCCGGGCGGTCATTCCGATCTCAAGACGGTACTGAGCGCGATCGGAGGTCCCTTGCTGTTTCTGTTCGGGACCATCCTGTTCAAGTACAGCTTTCGCCGCTTCCTACAACTCTCGCACGGGGGCGGTATCATCGCGCTCTGCGTGCTCGCCTGGTTCGCAAGCGAGCTGTCGCCGCTGGTGCTGTCGATCCTGACCACCGCGATCATGATCGTGGTCGCGGTATGGGAATCGATCTCGCTGCGATCGGGCCCGGCAGAATAGTACCGCCAGAAAAGGCTCTAGCAGTTTGCTGAAAAACCCAAGGATTTGAGTCTTTTTTGTCTCGGTGAACG
>NZ_LLXX01000016.1 GCF_001440405.1 Bradyrhizobium valentinum | reverse complement strand
GACGCTTCCATCGTCGGCGACCTCAAAGATCTTCTGCTCGTGCACGTGACCATAGAAGCAGACACGACGGCCGGGAAAGTCCGCGCGCAGATAACGTACGTTCTCTTCGATATGAAGCGGCGCGGTCATGTACTGCTGCACATCGCGCACGCCGCCGTGAACGAGCACCACGCTGTCCTCGATCAGGATGGTTCTCGGCAGCGAGCGCAGATATTCCACGGTGTCGGGCTGCAGCAGTCGGCGCGTGCGTTTGAGCGCATGCATCGCCTTATTCGAGCAGCGCTCGAAGCCGAGGCGGCCGATGCCGATAAGGTCGTGGTTTCCCGCAATGGAGACGAAGCCGCGTTCCCGCAAAATGGCGGCGCAATCGTCAGAATCAGCATTGTAGCCGATGATGTCGCCGATGCACAGGAGTCGTTCGGGGCGGTGATCTTGCAGCGCCGCGAGCGTCGCGACAAGAGCTTCGCGGTTGCCGTGGATATCGGCTAAGACGCCATAGAGAGCCATTGACGCGACCATACCTTCATCAGCCCGAGCAGTTTACGAAACTTGCGAACGAAGTCCATCGCCAGGGGCGTCGGATCGCTCCAGGCGAAGACGTTGTAGACGGTGCGCGTAAAGAGGATCGAGAACAGCCAGCCAATCAGGCTCAGCTGCCGACGCGCGGCGAGCTGGCGATAGGCGCGCCAATCGAGCGGCAGGCAAAGCCAGCGCGTGTCCGTGCGATAGGACAGCGGCGGTGGCCGCTTGCCCGCGACAAGGTAGTCATATGCGACCTCCATGAGGTTGAGGCCATTCGCCGCGCCGAGGTAATGCCAGAGGTTGAAGCGCGCGTTCACCTCAAGAAGAAAGTGCTCGCCGGATTCCACATCCGTCTTGAAGTCCATTTTGAACGCGCCTTTCAGAGGCACCTGCTCGGCCATCCGGCGCCCGAACGTCGCGAGAGCGTCGTCGTGGATCAACTCGATGAACGAACTCTCGCCGGTGAGTGGCGGCGACGTGCGCAACTTCCGGCCTACGAAGCAGGCGAGGATCTTTCCATGCTCGTCGGCGACACCGTGGAATGACCAGAGCTGGCGATCACCTCCCCGAACGTACTCCTGAAATGTGAGATGATCGCGAAAGCGCCTGACGCGGGGATCGGCGGCTGCTGCGCGGCCGTTCTCGAAAATGATCGCCTTGCTGTGCTCGCTGAAAAGCTGGACCTGCAGCGGCGAATGGTACCAGCTGAATTTCGAGCGGGGCTTGGCAAGCACCGGGTCCTCGATTTCGGAAAGCAAATCCCAGGGCAGGCTGCGCGGCACCGGAAGGTATCTGCCGCGCGCCAGCGCCTCGAAGCGGTCTTTCGTCAGCAGCCCGAGCGCTACTTCCGGATCGCTCAGGAGCAGCAGAAACTTCTTCTCGAAGCGGGCGCGATGCATATAGATGAGTTCGAGGAAATAGTCCTCGCCATACATCAAGGGAACCCGGCGGCCGAGCGCGCGGAAAAGCCGGTCCCCGGTATCGAGAAGCGCCTCGATCAGCGCGTCTGGCTCGTTCCGGGGCGGAAGGATGCAGCGCCCGCCGCAATAGCGGGAGGCGAATGCCGGGTCGTCCTCACTTGAGGCAACGATCGCCGGAATGCCCGCCATCCCGAGCGGGCGGAGCAAGACGGGGCCCGCCGCAAGCAGAACCGGCGGCCGGTCCGCCGTGATGTTCCGGCAGTTGATGTCGAGTATGGTGGTCATTGCCC
>NZ_LLXX01000015.1 GCF_001440405.1 Bradyrhizobium valentinum | reverse complement strand
CGATGGCGAGCCGAAGGGGCCGCTCGCGATCGGCTCGATGGAGACGACGGCGGCGGTGCGCCTACCCTCTTTGCTCGCCGATTTCCATCGCCGCTTCCCGGCGGTGCGGCTGTCATTGCGGACTTCGACAACGGCCGAGCTGGTGGCTGGCGTGCTCAACGGCACGCTTGACGGCGCGTTCGTCGCAGGTCCGGTCGAGCATGCCGAACTCAATGCGACGGTCGCCTTCCGCGAAGAACTGGTGCTGGTCACGGCGCGGCGATGGCAGAGCCTCACCGCTTTACGCGCGGGCACGCCGGAATCGGGACCGACCGCGCTGGTGTTCCGCACCGGCTGCACCTACCGCCAGCGGCTCGAGCAGATCTTTTCGGAATTCGGCTGGCCATCTTCCGCCCGATTCGAGCTTGGCACGCTCGACGGCATGATCGGCTGCGTTGCCGCCGACATGGGCGTGACGCTGCTGCCGCGCGCTGTAGTCGGGCGGAATGACAGCGTGAGCATCCACACGCTAAGCCCGGCGCAGTCACGCGTGGAGACGCTTTTCATCACCCGCCGTACGGCGCATCAATACAGTGCCCTGCAGGTCTTCGCATCCTGCCTGAGCAACAATGGCGAGGTTATTGCAGCCTGACATACCAGCGCCGCACCGCAACGCCGGTCCAGATCGCCTCGACCAGTCCGAACGGCCATGCGCCCTGAAGAAAGCCGTAAGCAGAGCCAAGCGCGCAAGCGCCGGCGAAGGCCAGGATGAACCAGTGGCTGCGGTCCTCCAGCGCGTATGCCACGAGCATCGCGGTCACCGCGAACAGGCCGAACAGACTAAGCGCATCCATCAAATAGCCTTACCCGCGTTCATTCCGCCGGACGAAACTTCTGTGCCATCTTTCCGCAACAAGATGATTTGCGCGGCACGCTTCCTCGGACGGCGATGCGAGCGTCTTGCTCAAAAAACCTCTGGCCGCGCCACACTACTACGTTAGTATGAGGCGCTGGCTACCAAAAACCATAACGTCAATCTGGGAGGGACTGCGATGCGCCTTGCGTTCGTATTGAGCTGTTCTGTTGCCTTGTTGGATGCGGTCGGAACGGCAAGCGCTCAAGACTGGACGAAATCGAAATGGGGGCCGAACGACGAGATCGGCGCCGCCAACTACATGAAGCCCGAACTCGTCGTGAAGGCAGCGGGCTTGGTCAAGACCGGCAAAACCTACGCGCTCGGCATTCCCGTCGATTCCAAGACCCCCGCCTATCCACCGCGGGCCTTCAAGGTCACGATCGTGCAGCCCGGCCAGGCCGGCATTCCCGGCCTTGGACCCAACAAGACGACCTACAACGACGACATCATTGAAGGCTGGGTCGGCGTCGGTAGTCAGTTGGACGGCCTCGGCCATCTCGGTATCGAGCACGTCTACTACAATGGCAACAAACTCGCCGATTTCGCCGATCCGACGGGGCTGAAAAAGCTCGGCATTGAGAAAGTCCCGCCGATGGTGACCCGCGGCGTGCTGCTCGACATGGCGGCTCACTACGGCACCGACGTGGTCAAGGAAGGCACCGCCTTCAACGTCAAGGAGATCGAGGAAGTCGCGAAGAAACAGGGCGTCGAAATCCGCCAGGGCGACGTCGTGATCTTCCACACCGGCTGGCTCAGCCTGATCGGCAAGGACGACAAGCGCTATAGTGCAGGCGAGCCGGGCCTGGGGGTCGAAGGCGCCAAGTATCTCACCGGCAAGGGCGTGGTCGCCGTCGGCGCCGATACCTGGGGACTCGAAGTCCTTCCTTTCGAGTCGAAAAACATCTTCGAGGTGCATCAGATCCTGCTGGCGATGAACGGGACCTACATCCTCGAAAATCTCGACACGGCAGAACTCGCCAAGGACAAGGCCTACGAGTTCCTGTTCGTGCTCGGCCAGCCGCGCTTCAAGGGCGGCGTGCAGAGCATGATCAACCCGGTCGCGATCCGGTAAGACTAAATCGACGAATGGCGTGGCGTTCTCGCATAGACGCCACGCTCCGATCGGCTTTGCCTGTGCGGCACACCGCGTGTTAAGCGGGACCATGCCCGCCCCCATCCTTCCCCTGATCGATGCCGTCACCCACTGGCCCGAGCGTGGCGCCCTCATCGGGCTAGATCTCGGCACCAAGACCATCGGCGTCGCCGTATCCGATCCTGACCGCCGGTTGGCGACCGGTGTCGAGACGATCCAGCGCAAGGCTTTCAAGGCCGACGCGGCGCGGCTGTTGGCGATTTCGGGCGAACGCAGCGCCGTCGGCTTCGTGCTCGGCCTGCCCATCAACATGGACGGCAGCGAGGGGCCACGCGCGCAATCGACCCGCGCCTTTGCCCGTAATTTTTCCAACCTCACGGGGCTTGCCATCGCTTTATGGGACGAGCGGCTCTCGACCGCGGCCGTCGAGCGCGAATTGATCGGCATGGACGTCTCCCGCGCCCGCCGCGCCGAGGTGATCGACGAGCATGCCGCGATGTTCATCCTGCAGGGCGCGCTGGACCGGCTGGCGAAGCTGCGCGGAGATCGCTGAGAATGGCGGTCGTCATTGCGGCGCTGCTGCCGGTGTTTTTGCTGATCGTGCTCGGCTTCATCCTGAAGCGGACCCTGATCCGGCCCGAGACGCAGTGGCACGGGCTGGAGCGGCTGACCTACTACGTGCTGTTTCCGGTTCTGCTGGTGCAGACGCTGGTGAAAGCCGACCTGAGCAAGGTGCCGGTGGCCGGCGTCGGCGGCGCACTGCTGCTGTCGGTCCTGCTGATGTCGCTATTGTGCCTTGCGCTGCGGCCCTTGCTCGCGCGCGCCTCGGTCGATGGTCCGGCCTTCACCTCGATCTTCCAGGGCGCGACGCGCTGGCAGACTTATGTGGCGCTCGCCGTCTCCGGCAGTCTGTTTGGCGACCTTGGGCTGGCGCTGGCCTCGGTCGCCATGGTCGCCATCATCCCGCTCGTCAACGTATTCAGCGTCTCAGTGCTCGCCCACTACGCTTCGCCGGAGAAACGCTCGGTCGGATCGATCGTCATGACCGTGGTGTGCAATCCTTTGATCTGGGCCTGCGCGATCGGGCTCGCGCTCAACGTCACGCATATCCCGCTCCCCAAACTCTGGCATGAGGTGGCGGACGCGCTCGGACGCTCCTCGCTCGCCATCGGCCTGCTGGTGACCGGCGCCGGCCTGCATCTCGAAGGCATATTCCGGCCGAGCCTTGCCGCTTCGGTCGCGCTGTTCCTCAAGCTCGTGCTGATGCCCGTCATCGCGGTCGCGCTGGGGGTCTGGTTCGGGCTTTCGGGCTCGAACCTTGCCATCGTCACGGCCTGCGCTGCGGTGCCCACCTCGTCCAGCGCTTACGTGCTGGCGCGGCAAATGGGCGGCGACGCGCCGCTATTGGCGCAGATCATCACGCTGCAGACCATTTTGGCGGCGATCACGATGCCGATCGCGATTGCGCTGGTGGCGTAGACCGGCCGTCATTGCGGAGAACCGCTAGTGCCCGGCCAGCCAGAGGGTCTGAATCGTCGCTGCCAGATTATTGATGCCGTGCAGGACGATCGTCAGCCAGGTCGAGTTGGTGCGGTAGCGGAGGTAGCCCAGCAGCAGGCCGATCGAAAACACCTCGCCGAAGAAGAACCAGTCGTACTGCAGATGCAGCGCGGTCCAGGCCAGCGACGACAGGAAGATGGCCCCGGCGACGCCGAGCCTTGATTCCGACCAGCCGCGGTAGAGAAACCCGCGCGCAAAAATCTCTTCCCACATCGGCGCGGCGACGGAAAACGCGATCACCAGCAGCCACAGCGCGCCATCGGCCTGGGCTGATTTCAGCACGTCGCCCATGAAGCCCGGCGTTACCTCGCGCCCGAGTGCCCGCGACAGCAGGTCCCAGGCGCCGACGAGGATGGCCAGTGCGGCTACACCTGTGAGGAAATTGCGCCATGAGGGCCAGCGCAGCGCCAGATAATCGGCAAAGGGTATCCGCGTCGGACGGATCGCGACCCACGTCGCCAGCAGCACGGCGGGCAGTCCCAGGATGACGGAGAGCGAGATGGTCAGGCCGCTGCCGACGATACGGATCGCATCAGTGATGTCGAACGACCCGCCATGCCGCAGCACGAAGTAGATGATGACCGTGACCTGGCCGAGAAACATCGCTGCGAAGATGAACAGGCCCCACAGCGACGTGCCCCAGAATTTCCAGACGCGTGGCGGCCGCTGATCGGGGATAGCGGGCGGTACGGCAGTGGAGCTTGTTGTAGTAAGGGAGGCCATCAATCAACTTTCTCGGTGTCGTCATGTCAGGGCATAGGCGAGCGGCAGCGACGCCGTCCTTCGGACGGCTATGCCCGGCCATGACGGATAAAAGATATTCACGGCAGCGTACGCCCCAAGAGTCCGCGGATGTCGTCATTGGCCAGATCGACCGCGCCGTACATGCCGGCGTGAGTCCCGGCAAGGCGCGTGGCTGCGAACAACTGCGCATGCCGCGGCGACACGGCATTGAGCGCGGCGGAAGCCGCCAGCAGCGCCAGCTTCTCGACCGCCAGCCGCGCCACGCGCTCGCTGTCCGGCCGGTGGAACGCCTTGCCGATGAACGCGGTTGCCTCACCCGCGCCCGGCAATCCGAGCGTCTCGCCGGTCAGTTCATGCAGGATGCCGGATCCCGCTTCCGGCTCGCGCGACAGCGCGCGGAGCACGTCGAGGCACATCACATTGCCGGAGCCTTCCCAGATCGCGTTGACCGGCGACTCCCGGTAATGCCGCGCCACAATGCCCTCTTCCACGTAACCATTGCCGCCGAGGCACTCCATCGCCTCATAGAGAAAGCCGGGCGCGCTCTTGCAGACCCAGTATTTGATGGCCGGCGTCAGCAGCCGCATATAGGCGGCTTCCTTGGCGTCGGCAGGCGCGCGGTCGAACGAACGGCACAGCCGCATCACCAGCGCGACGGTAGCCTCGACATGCAGCGCCATGTCCGACAGCACCGCCTTCATCAGCGGCTGATCGGCGAGATGTTTTTGGAACACGCTGCGATGCCTTGCGTGGTGCAGCGCATGCGCCAGGCCGGAGCGCATCAGACCGGCCGAAGCAATCGCGCAATCCTGCCGCGTCAATTGCACCATCTGGATGATGGTGCGGATACCCTTGCCCTCGTCGCCGACGCGCTCGGCATAGGCGCCGTGAAACTCGACTTCCGAGGAGGCGTTCGAACGGTTGCCGAGCTTGTCCTTGAGCCGCTGGAACCGAATCGCGTTGATCGCCCCGTCGGGCGTAAAGCGCGGCATAAAGAAACAGCTCAAGCCATCCTCGGCCTGCGCCAGCACCAGGAAGGCGTCGCACATCGGTGCCGACATGAACCATTTATGCCCGGTGATCCGATAGGCGTTCCCGTCGCGCTCCGCCCGCGTCATGTTGGAGCGCACGTCGGTGCCGCCCTGCTTTTCGGTCATGCCCATGCCGAGCGTCATGCCGCGCTTGGTCCACCAGGGCGCGAAGGCCGGATCGTAGGATCGCGTGCCCAGCACCGGCATCACCCTGGCCAGCAGGTCGGGCTGTTCTGCCAGCGCGGCGACGGAGGCCCGCGTCATGGTGATCGGGCAGAGATGCCCGGTCTCGACCTGCGCGGCCATGTAGAATTTCGCCGCGCGGATCGCCTCCGACGCGCCGCCGGCCGGCTTGCCTGACGCGTTCCAGGTCGAATTGTGCACGCCGGCATGCGCGCTGCGCGCCATCAAGTCGTGATAGGCCGGATGAAACTCGACCTCGTCGCGCCGATTGCCTTTGGAATCGAAGGTGCGCAGTCTCGGCGTGTTCTCGTTGGCAACGCGGCCGCGTTCGGCCATGACAGCCGAACCCCAGTGCTTGCCGAAGTCCGACAACTCGCCCTCGGCCGAAGCGCCGCCGTTGGCGGCCACCGCTTCGACCAACGGCCGATCGGCCGCAAATAGATCGATATCTTCGAACGGTGGTGACTGGTTGAAGACCTCGTGGGTCGCGAATGTTGCCTGGCTCATGGCTGATCCTGGAACCCGTGATTCATTTCCGCGGTGTAATCGGGAAATCATAGGCCTGCCCGCCCGCCCCCGGCAGCGAAAAGTGCCACCACTCCTTCGAATAGTTTACAAATCCTCGCCGCGCCATCACCAGAACCAGCTTCTCCCGCCAGCGGCGCTGGGCCGCCGTGATGGATTTCGCTGATGTGTGCGACTTGACGTCGGAACAATCATAGCCGGTGCCCATATCGACGCTGCCATCCGGCGCGCGAAGGTTCACATTGGCGGTGCAGTCGCCGTATTCCTTGGCTGGATCGAAGGTGGCCGAATTGTCGGCCTTCAAATCGACCAAGGTGAGGTCGAGCGCGGCGCCGGTAGAATGACCGGAACGTTCGGCGATGTAGCCGAGCCGAAACAGGTCGGCCTTGCTGAACGACGGATTGTAGCGCTTCTGCGCCGGTGTCTCCCTGCCGTCGCGCGACCACGCCACCATGTCGGCAACCGCGCGCGTGGGGCGGTAGCAATCGAACATCTTCAAGGACAGACCCTGCAGCGCGAGCTCTTCCTGAACGCTCTTCAGCAGCACGCCGACTTCGCGCTTCACCACGCATTCGGCGGCTTGATACCCCCTGAGCGGACGGCCGACGAAATTGTTGGGGCCGGCGTAACGCATATCCTGAATGATGGTCGGATCGATATCGCGCAAATAGACGAAGCCGGCAGGCAGTTTTGGGGTCTGCGCCGCGGCGCTCGCCAGGCAAGCCGCCGCGAA
Organism: Bradyrhizobium valentinum; assembly: GCF_001440405.1. Lineage (GTDB taxonomy): Bacteria > Pseudomonadota > Alphaproteobacteria > Rhizobiales > Xanthobacteraceae > Bradyrhizobium > Bradyrhizobium valentinum. The sequence continues at coordinate 53,092 of NZ_LLXX01000015.1, read as the reverse complement.
TATCGCCGCGAGTGCAATCCGCCTTGCCGCACCCCTGCCGATGGTCACGCCAGTGCCCCACAACATGATCCGAATGCACTGAATGAAATGCCGTAGGTTTTCCATGGCCTGATCGCGCGCCGATCTCGGCACCCTAGCGGAAACCGGCGGTACGGGACACCATCCGCCGCCGTTTACCCTGCCGCCGAAGCGCTAGTGGATAAGTCCCGACGCGGGATTTGAAGCTTGCCCTACCCGGCATCTCTGCCTATAGCTCTCGCTTTAATGACCCCTGCATCGAAATCGACCTTCGTCCTCGGGCACCGGCATCTGCTGGGAATCGAGGGGCTTTCCGCTGCCGATATTACCGGCCTGCTCGACCTTTCCGAGGAATATGTCGAGCTCAACCGCCAGGTGGACAAAAAGCGCACGTCTTTGCGCGGTCGCACCCAGGTGAACCTGTTTTTCGAGGCCTCGACGCGCACCCAATCCTCGTTCGAACTGGCGGGAAAACGGTTAGGGGCCGACGTCATGAACATGTCGGTGTCCTCGTCCTCGATCCGCAAGGGCGAGACGCTGATGGATACGGCAGTGACGCTTAACGCCATGCACCCGGATATCCTGGTGGTGCGGCACCACGCCTCCGGCGCGGTGGAACTCCTGGCGCGCAAGGTTGACGGTTCCGTGATCAATGCCGGCGACGGGGCCCACGAGCATCCGACCCAGGCGCTGCTGGACGCGCTGACCATCCGCCGCAACAAAGGCCGGCTGGAAGGGCTGGTCATCGCGATCTGCGGCGACGTCATGCATTCCCGCGTCGCGCGCTCCAACATCCTCTTGCTTAACACCATGGGCGCCCGCGTCCGCGTGGTGGCCCCCTCCACGCTGCTGCCGCGCGGCATCGAGCGAATGGGCGTTGAGGTGGCGCGCGACATGCGCGAGGGCCTCAATGGCGCCGATATCGTCATGATGCTTCGGCTGCAGCGCGAGCGGATGAACGGCTCGTTCGTGCCGTCGTCCGGCGAATACTTCCACTATTTCGGTCTCGACCAGAAGAAGCTCGCTTACGCCAAGCCGGACGCGCTGGTGATGCATCCAGGGCCGATGAATCGCGGCGTCGAGATCGACTCGATCGTGGCGGATGGCGCGCAATCGCTGATCCGTGAACAGGTAGAAATGGGAGTGGCGGTGCGGATGGCGGTGCTGGAAGCGCTCGCCCGCAACCTGCCGAACGCGTAAATCATGCTGACAGAACGCCGCCCGATCCTGCTTGCCAATGCCCGCGTCGTCGATCCCTCAAGGGATTACGACGGCCCCGGCGACGTGCTGATTGCCGACGGCATGATCCGGGATTCAAAACGCGGCATCGGCGCCGCCGGCGTGCCCGAAGGCACCGACATCATCAATTGCGCCGGCAAGATCGTCGCTCCCGGGCTGATCGACATGCGCGCCTTCGTCGGCGAGCCCGGCGCCAGCCACCGCGAAACCTTTGCCTCCGCCAGCCAGGCGGCTGCGGCCGGCGGTATCACCACCATCATCTGCCAGCCGGATACCTCGCCCGTCATCGACAATTCGGCGACGGTCGACTTCGTGCTGCGCCGCGCCCGCGACACCGCGATCGTCAACATCCACCCGATGGCGGCGCTGACCAAGGGCCTGGGCGGCATGGAGATGACCGAGATCGGGCTGTTGAAAGCTGCCGGCGCGGTGGCCTTCACCGACGGCGACAAGAGCGTCACCAATGCGCAGGTGATGCGACGGGCGCTGACCTACGCGCGCGATTTCGACGCGCTGATCGTGCACCACACCGAAGACCCTGACCTCGTCGGCGAAGGCGTGATGAACGAGGGCGAATTCGCGGCCAGGCTCGGCCTCGTCGGCATTCCCAACGCCGCCGAAGCCGTGATGCTGGAGCGCGACATGCGCCTCGTGGCGCTGACCGGCGGGCGCTACCATGCGGCCTCGCTGTCCTCGATCGAGTCGCTGGAAATCCTCAAGCGCGCGCGAGACGCCGGCCTCGACGTCAGCGCTTCCGTGTCGATCAATCACGTCACGCTTAACGAAAACGATATCGGCCCCTACCGCACCTTCCTGAAATTGTCGCCGCCGCTGCGCACCGAGGAGGACCGCCTCGCGCTGGTTGCCGCCGTGGCCTCCGGATTGATCGACGTCGTGATGTCGGATCACAATCCGCAGGACGTCGAGGTGAAGCGGCTACCGTTCGCGGAAGCGGCGCCCGGCGCGGTTGGGCTGCAGACCATGCTGCCGGCGGCGCTGCGGCTGATTCACAACCGCGAGATGAATTTCAAGACGCTGATCCGGGCGATGTCGACGCGGCCAGCGGAACTGCTTGGCCTGCCCGGCGGTTCGCTGCGCGCGGGTTCCCCGGCCGACGTCGTCGTGATCGATCCCGACACGCCGTGGGTGCTTGATCCCGCGGACCTGAAATCGCAGTGCAAGAACACGCCGTTCGACGAAGCCCGCTTCTCGGGGCGCGTCGTGCGTACTATCGTGGGCGGGCGGACAGTTTATGAACACGTCTGATTCGTCCGAAACGGGCCGCGGTGGGAGCTACCGCAATGTCTGAGGCATTCCTCGTCGTCGCCTTCCTGATCGGCTATCTGCTCGGCTCGATCCCGTTCGGCCTGGTGCTGACCAAGCTTGGCGGTACTCAGGATCTGCGCTCGATCGGAAGCGGCAATATCGGCGCCACCAACGTGCTGCGGACCGGCCGCAAGGGCCTCGCCGCGACCACCCTGATCGGCGACATGCTCAAGGGCACGTTCGCGGTCATCATCGCCGGTTATTTCGGCGGCGCCAATGCGGCGATGCTGGCCGCGCTCGGCGCATTTCTCGGTCACCTCTTCCCGGTCTGGCTGAAATTCCAGGGCGGCAAGGGGGTGGCAACCTATATCGGCGTGCTGATCGGTCTGTTCTGGCCGGCAGCCCTGATGTTCTGCCTGATCTGGCTCGCCACCGCCGTCACCACCCGTTACTCGTCGCTGTCGGCCCTGGTCGCCGCTTTCGTCACGCCGCTGTTCCTGTGGTGGTTCGGCCATCCGGCGCTGGCGTCGCTGTTCGTCGTGCTGACATTGCTGCTGTTCTGGAAGCACAGCGAGAACATCAAGCGGTTGCAGGCCGGGACTGAGGGACGGATCGGGGCGAACTGACGCGGTCGCCCCCTTGGCCCTACTCAGCCGGGCTCGGAGCGAGCAGCCGCTCTTCGCGAAGCGGCTCGATCGCCAGCCGGTACCCGCAGAGCCTCGCCACCGGCGCCAACAGCGCGAAGATGAATTTCTGCAGAAAGATCGGCGGGCCCGCAAGGTAAAGGTGGTCGCGATAGGTGTGCAGCACCAGCGCCATCCCGAGAAACTTCGGATCACCCTTGCTGGAAAACCACTCGGTCCGATGCGCGGCAAGGGTTGCGAAATTCGCAAAGAAGCGAAGCTGTTGCTGCGCCGGCCTGAACTCGATTTCCAGTTCAGCCGCGCCGTCGCCGGCATTGGCAAAGAAATGCGGCTCGCCACGCGGCACGACCGCGCTTCCGCCAGCTTCGACAATCTGTTCCCTGCCCGCGACAACAATTTTGATGCGGCCGGATTTCACCGCAAAATGCTCGTCCGCGCCGGGATGGATGTGAAGCAGCGCGTTGCCGCCGCCCGAACCGCCCTTTTCCAGGATGACATCGAAGCGCGCCACCGCCGGGTCATCGACGGGGCCTGAAAACACGAACGTCTCTTTATTGAAGGCGTTGCGAAGCTTCGCTCCGCGCTTGATCTCGGTCAGCATCGTCCATCTCCTCATCTCATGCCGTCCACCGGCCTCGGAGATGCGCTGCCTAGTGAGCTAGGTCATGAATGTATTGTAAAAATCCGACGCGGCGAGTTCGGCGTTCCAGCCGCGATATTCCGCAGCCATCGTGCCGCGAAAGAACGTGTCGGGCGGCGCGCCGGCCAACGACCTGAAATCGTTGATCAGATGCGCCTGGTCGTTGTAGCCGGTCGCATAGGCGACGTCGGCCCAATCGCTGCCCTTGCGTCGCGCAGCGACGACCTTTTCAATCCGCGCGACGCGGGCGAACTGCTTCGGGTTGACGCCGGTCAGCGTCTTGAAGCGGCGCTGCAGGCTGCGTTCGCCGACATCGAGACGCGAGGCGAGGTCTTTCATCGAGACCGTAGGATCCTGCTTGAGCGCGCGGACCGCGCGATGGACGACAGGATCGAACCGGTTGGCGGCGACCCGGTCGCGCAGGAACTGCCGCATTCGCGCCACGCGCGCTTCCGCATTCTCCGCTTCGGCGAGCATTTCTTCCAGCAAGGATGCCTCGCGGTCTCCAAAAATATCTGACAGTTCCACGCTGGCATCGGTCATATCGGCCAGATCGCAACCGAGCACACGGCAAGCCTCTTCGGCCTTCAGGCGGACCAGCACGACACCGAGCGGACCACTGGGACGCAGGGTCATCGCTCTGGTTTGCATCCCATTGGCGGTGCGCTTGTAGCAGGGCCGGTGCGCCGCCGTCATCGCCGCACGGTAGTGCACGATCAGAACGGGCGACGTCGTCGGCAAGACCTTTATCGTGAGCGCGCGGGCCGAGCGCGCATCGTCGAAATCGGCATCCCAGATCGCTTCGGCGAAGTCGCAGAGCGCCCCGCCTGCCGGAAAGAATTGAGATTGAGGCATGCTTGATTGTCGTTCCTGCCGAAAAAACCGTCCTTGTGACCTTTGTTTGTCGGCGTTTCCTCAGGCAGGTTGCATCGTTCCGCTCAAATAAATCGGACTGACCTCCCGAAATCGACGGACCGCGCTCGGCGGTCTCATTGCCGCCTTAGCGCGTCCTCGACGAAGCGCGCCGCCGCAAGCGCCGCGGCATCGGCGCCATATCTCGCAATGATCTGCACGCCGACCGGCAAATCGCCGTCCGCGATGTGCGCGGGAACATTGACGCAAGGGACGCCCATCAGCGTCCAAAGACGGTTGTAGCGGGCATCGCCGGTCGAACCCAGTCCCCTGGGCGCGGCACCCGGGGCCGACAGGGTCAGCAGCATGTCGACTTCGTCGAACAGTTCTTCCAGTGCCTGCCTGGCGCGGTTCGCTGTTTTGATCGCCTCGTCATAGGCGACAGGCGGTGTATTCCTGCTTTCATCCAGCTTTGCGCGCAACAGCGGCGCCATCTGCGCGTAATGTTCGCGATATTCCCAGGCAAGCGCCCGATGCGCCTCGAACTCCTGCACGATCGGCTGCGCGCGCCATGCCTCGGCGAAAATCTCGGGCAAGTCCAACGCTCGCGCCGAGGCACCGGCTTTCTCCACCGCCCGTGTCGCGATCCGCAACGCCTCCCCACCCGACGCGTCTGGCGCGCCGGCGAAGTCCTGTGTCACCACGCCGATGCGCGGAGTCGGAATATCAGGTGGCAGGAGCAATTCGGGCCTGCCGGTCATCGCGGACAGCCCGCGCGCCACATCGTCCACACCGGCCGCGAACAATCCGACCGTATCGAGCGTCCATGAATAGCATTTGACGCCGACGGTGGGCAGCAGGCGGTAGGACGGCTTGATCGCGGCGACGCCACAGAACGAGGCCGGCCGGATCACCGAGCCGCCGGTCTGCGTTCCCAGCGCGAGCGGGATCATGCCCGCCGCTACTGCTGCCGCCGAACCCGATGACGATCCGCCGGGCGTGTGACCATGGTTATGCGGATTGAGCGTTGGCGTCGGATCTATCGAGGCAAACGCGGTGGTCGTGGTCTTGCCGACGATGCTTGCGCCCGCCTGTTTCAGCATCATCACGACGGCGGCATCGCCGCGCGAGCGAAATCCCCGGTAGATCGGCGAGCCCATTTCGGTCGGAAACTCGGCCGTGTCCATGATGTCCTTGATCCCGACCGCAATACCCCGCAGCGGCCCAGCGCTTTGCGCGCGAAGACTTTCGTCCCGACAAACGAAGGCGCCGATCGACTTTTCATGCGCACTGGTTGCTTCGAGCGACTGCGCGATCGCAGCATCTGCGGAAAGGTCGCCGGCATCGATGCGGCGCTGAAGTTCGGCGAGCGAAATCATGAAGGCATTCCTCTGATGAGGACGCAGGTTACGGAGAGCCTTGGCATGGAGCAAGCGTAGCCACCCATCACAATCAAACAGGTTGATTGCAATCTCCGGTTGGGCAAAGCTGCATCGCATGGATGACCGGACGCAACTCGCCACCCACCTCACCGACGCCGACCGGATCGACCGGCTGCGGCTGATCCGGTCCGACAATGTCGGCCCGCGCACCTTTAACTCGCTCATCAGCCATTTCGGCAATGCGCGCGCGGCGCTGGAGCGGCTGCCCGATCTGGCGCGGCGCGGCGGCGCGGCGCGTTCGGGGCGCATCTGCAGCGAGGAGCAAGCACGGGCCGAACTTGCCGCGAGCAACAAGATCGGCGTCTCGCTGGTCGCGCCCGGCGAAGCCGCCTATCCGCCGCGGCTGGCGGCGCTCGACGATGCGCCGCCCCTGCTCGGCGTGCGCGGCAACCTCGATGCGATGACGCGTCCGATGATCGCGATCGTCGGCTCGCGCAACGCCTCAGGCGCCGGGCTGAAATTCGCCAGCCAATTGGCGCACAACCTTGGAGAAGCCGGCTTCGTCGTCATCTCCGGGCTGGCGCGCGGCGTCGATCAGGCTGCGCATCGCGCGGCGATCGAGAGCGGCACCGTTGCGGTGCTGGCGGGCGGTCACGACCGGATCTATCCGGCGGAGCATGAGGATTTGCTGGCCGCCCTGCTCCAACGAGGCGGCGCGATTTCCGAAATGCCGCTCGGCCATGTGCCGCGGGCCCGCGATTTTCCGCGGCGCAACCGCCTGATCTCGGGCGCGTCGCTCGGCGTCGTGGTAGTGGAGGCCGCGCACCGTTCAGGATCGCTGATCACGGCGCGGATGGCTGCCGAACAGGGCCGCGAAGTCTTTGCCGTGCCCGGCTCGCCGCTCGATCCGCGCGCCGCCGGCACCAATGATCTAATCAAGCAGGGTGCGGCGCTGGTCACCGAAGCCAGCGACGTCATCAACGCCGTTCAGCCGATCATGGAGCGGCCGACCGTGCTCGAGGCGCGCGAAGGCGATGATGAGCCGCTCGATTTCGACACGGATCCGGGCGAGCGCGAACGCATCGTCGCGCTGCTCGGGCCGAGCCCGATCAGCCTCGACGATCTGATCCGCATGTCGGGCCTCTCGCCTACGCTCGTACGCACGGTGCTGCTGGAGCTCGAGCTTGCCGGCCGGCTGGAGCGCCATGGCGGCGGGCTGGTGTCGCTGATCTGATCAGGACTCGTTGCGCGCGTCGAATTTCGTCCGCGCACGCTGGATCTCCGGCTGATGCTCAATTGCCCATTGGCCGAGCGCCTTTACCGGCGCAGACAAGCCACGCCCAAGTTCGGTCAATTCGTAATCGACCCGCGGCGGAATGGTCGGAAATACTGTTCGTGTCACGAGACCATCCCGCTCCAATCCGCGCAGCGTCAGCGTCAGCATCCGCTGCGAGATGCCGCCGATCATGCGCTTGATCTCGTTGAAGCGCTTCGCGCCATCGCCGAGCATCATGATGACGAACACGCTCCATTTGTCGCCGACCCGCGCCAGGACAGAGGCCGCGCCGCGGCAGTCACTGTCGAGGTGCGGACCGGGTGGAAAGGCAGGCACATTCTTGTGCTCGGGTCTCATGGATGTGCTCGGGTGTAAAAAATGTGCGTTCTTGCGGGGTTTTAGGACAGTCACTCATATAGCGCCAGTTACAAACTTATACCAAGGGACCCCTCATGAAGCTTCTGCATCTCGATTCCAGCGTCCTCGGCCCCCACTCCGTCAGCCGTCAGGTTTCCGCCGCCATCGTCGACCGCCTGCGCCAATCTACGCCCGGGCTCGAAGTCAGCTACCGCGATCTCACGCTCACGCCGCTGGCGCATCTCACCGGCTCCCACCTCGCCGCCGGCCAAGGGGCGGCCCCGGAAGCTTCGCTGCGAGAGGATATCGCCGCCGGTCAGGCCGTGCTGGAAGAATTCCTCGCCGCCGACATCGTCGTGCTCGGCGCGCCCATGTACAACTTTACTATCCCGAGCCAACTCAAGGCCTGGATCGACCGCATCCTGGTCGCCGGCAAGACGTTCAAGTACTCAGCGCAAGGCGTCGAAGGTCTGGCCGGCAACAAGCGCATCATCGTCGCGATCTCGCGCGGCGGCTATTATGGCACGGGCACGCCGGCCGCGCTCGGCGAGCATCTCGAAACCTATTTGCGTTGGGTGTTCGGTTTCATCGGCATCAAGAGCCCCGAATTCATTTCCGCCGACGGCATACAGATTGGTCCCGAACATCGCGAAAAAGCCGTGGCCGGCGCGCTGAAAGCCGCAGGCGACCTGAACGCCGCCTGAGTTGGGACGACAGCGGCTGCCGTCGCCCAACGGCAGCCGCTCATCGGTGATCGAGAAGGCCAGATCAGAAAATGCCGTTCATGCGGCAGATAACGATGACGAGGGAAACCAGGAGACCGACGCCGGAGAACAGCGCAATTGAAACGAACTGAGCGGTGTCCGAATTCTGCAAGGCGGATGAAGAGACGTCGACCTTTTTCGGCATGACTGCTCTCCGGTTCTCTTTGGTCAAGAAACTCCCATCGTTCGAATGTCCGGCAAGGACGATTGACGTTCAATGCGCCCTTCCGGCTCAGCGCCAATACGCCGCAGGGTGGCGGGGCTGGCCGGACGTCAGTTACGGAGCCTGGTTTACCCCCGATAGATCGGCGCGCCGCTCGGAGAGGCCGTGGCGCCGCCATCGACGAACAATTCCTGGCCCTGCACATGCGCGGAATCGTCTGACGCCAGGAACAGCACCGTCTTGGAGATGTGATCGGGTTCGCCCATGCGGCCGAGCGGCGTCGAGAGCCCGATCCGCTTCTCAAAGGCCTTTTCGGCTTCCGGGGTTGCGATCGCCGCGCCCCAGATCGGGGTGCGGATCGCGCCGGGCGCCACCACATTGACGCGGATGCCGCGCGGCGACAGCTCAGACGCCATGATGCGCGCCATCGCCCGCACGCCTGCTTTCGCCGCGCCATAGGCCGAATAGCCGGGGATGCCGAGCACCGAGATGACAGAGCCGTTGAGAATGATCGAGGCGTTGTCGTTGAGATGCGGCAGCGCGGCCTGAACCGTGAAGAACACGCCTGTGAGATTGGTGCTGATGACCTTCTGAAACGCCGCGATATCAGTCGCGCCCAGCGGCGTGCCGCCGGCGATGCCGGCATTGGCGAACAGAATGTCGTATTTGCCGAACTTTTCGGCTCCCTTCCCGATCGCCGCCTCGGTCGCAGCGACGTCGGTGGCGTCGGCCACCACCGCGAACGCGTTCAGGCCCAACTCTGCGGCGGCGGCATCGAGAGTCGCCTGATTTCGTCCGGTTATGACGACCCTGGCGCCTTCGGCCACGAACAGTCTGGCGGTCGCGAGCCCGATGCCGCTGTTACCGCCAGTAATCAACGCCGTTTTGTTCGCGAGCCTCATGACCGCCTCCAATGGTTGCATAATTAAACTAGATTGCCGATCTAGAGCATCTGGTTTAATATTGCAACCACACAAGGCCGTGATCTGGCCTTTATCGACGGAGCCCGCGATGGTGAAACGGACCAGCTTTGAGCACGACGATTGCCCGATCGCACGCTCGCTGGATGCGATCGGCGACTGGTGGTCGATGCTGATCATTCGCGAGGCGCTGTTCGGGGTCAGCCGCTTCGGCGAATTCCAGAAGAGGCTCGGCCTCGCCAAGAACATCCTCACGGTGCGGCTGCGCGCGCTGACCGATCAGGGCATTCTGAAAACCGCACCCGCCTCCGACGGCAGCGCATATCAGGAATACCTGCTGACGCGGAAGGGCCGCGGCGTCTTCCCGATCCTGGTCGCCTTGCGGCAATGGAGCGAGGAGTTCGACGAGCGGCCGGAAGAGATCAGCACCATCCTGGTCGACAAGGAAAACGGCCAACCGGTTCGCAAGCTCGAACTCTATTCGCAGGATGGGCGGCCCTTGGGCGCGGGCGATACCGCGCTGAAGTCGCGGCCGGCAGAAAAGCAAGGCAAGCGCGCAACGGCCAGTCCGTCATCCTGAGAGTCTGACGGTGCGAGCGGAGCGAGCCTCGAAGGATGAGCGGCCCCAGACGGGCTGTCGCCCTTCGAGACGCGCTTCGCGCTCCTCAGGGTGACGAATTAAGACGGCTCCCAACCCTCACGACAGCTTACGCTTGCTCCGGGTGCGCAGGCGCTCTTCCGCCTCGAGCTGCGCCATGCCGAGCAAATGGCTGAGCACCTCGAGCCGGTGGCGCTCCGCCAGTTTGACCAGTTCGGCAACGGTTTCCGCGATAAAGGCCACGGCCTCGTCGGGGCCGCCCTCCTCACCTCGTTCAATGGTTCGTTCCTCGGGTGGCGAGTCCCGACGCTTGCCTGAAGCTTTTGCTTTCCGCTTCCGGCCGCCTGCAGCCTTGCTCAAAAAACTTGCATCCAATGGCTTTGAATATTGCCCAGAAATAACCCCTTTATTGACGCAACTCTAGGCAGTACTCCGTACCTATGTGGATATAAAGTCGAAGCCAAGGGGTCCCTGCTTCCTTACTGCGGATTTGACAGGGGCCGCCTCACCACCCATGTTCGGGTCCAATCGGTGGGCCGCGAGTCTCGCGGAACCCGCCTTTATCTTTTCCCATAAGCCATTGGAATGACATGAATATCGTCATCGTGGAGTCGCCGGCGAAAGCCAAGACTATCAACAAGTATTTGGGCGCCTCCTACGAGGTTCTGGCCTCGTTCGGCCATGTACGCGACCTCCCTGCCAAGAACGGTTCCGTCGATCCGGATGCCAATTTCCAGATGATCTGGGAGGTCGATCCCAAAGCGGCTGGCCGGCTCAACGACATCGCCAAGGCGCTCAAGGGCGCCGACCGCCTGATTCTCGCAACCGACCCTGATCGCGAGGGCGAAGCGATCTCCTGGCATGTGCTGGAGGTGATGAAAGAGAAGCGCGCGCTCAAGGATCAGAAGATCGAGCGCGTGGTGTTCAACGCCATCACCAAGCAGGCCGTGACCGATGCGATGAAGGCGCCGCGGCAGATCGACGGAGCGCTGGTCGACGCCTATATGGCGCGCCGCGCGCTGGACTATCTGGTCGGCTTCACGCTCTCGCCGGTGCTGTGGCGCAAGCTGCCGGGCGCGCGCTCGGCCGGCCGCGTGCAATCGGTGGCGCTGCGCCTGGTCTGCGACCGCGAACTCGAGATCGAAAAATTCGTCCCCCGCGAATACTGGTCGCTGGTCGCGACGCTGACCACGCCGCGCGGCGACAGTTTTGAGGCGCGCCTTGTCGGGGCCGACGGCAAGAAGATCCAGCGCCTGGATATCGGCTCCGGCGCGGAGGCCGAAGACCTCAAGAAAGCGATCGAGGCGGCGAACTTCACGGTTTCGACCGTGGAAGCAAAGCCCGCACGCCGCAATCCGCAGGCGCCCTTCACCACCTCAACGCTGCAGCAGGAAGCCAGCCGCAAGCTCGGCTTCGCGCCGGCGCACACCATGCGGATCGCGCAGCGGCTCTATGAGGGCATCGACATCGGCGGCGAGACCACCGGCCTCATTACCTATATGCGAACCGACGGCGTGCAGATCGACGGCTCCGCGATCACGCAGGCGCGCAAGGTGATCGGCGAGGATTACGGCAACGCCTATGTGCCTGACGCGCCGCGCCAGTATCAGACCAAGGCCAAGAACGCGCAGGAAGCGCATGAAGCGATCCGCCCGACAGATCTGTCGCGCCGTCCCGCCGAAATGCGCCGGCGCCTCGATACCGATCAGGCAAAACTCTATGAGTTGATCTGGATCCGCACCATCGCGAGCCAGATGGAATCGGCCGAACTCGAGCGCACCACCGTGGACATCGCGGCGAAAGCCGGTTCCCGCGTGCTGGAACTGCGCGCCTCGGGCCAGGTCATCAAGTTCGACGGCTTCCTCGCACTCTACCAGGAAGGCAAGGACGACGACGGCGACGACGAGGATTCACGCCGCCTTCCCGCCATGAGCGCGGGCGAAGCGCTGAAGCGCCAGGCGCTCGCCGTCACCCAGCATTTCACCGAACCGCCGCCGCGCTTCTCGGAAGCTTCGTTGGTCAAGCGGATGGAAGAGCTCGGCATCGGCCGCCCATCGACCTACGCCTCGATCCTGCAGGTCCTCAAAGACCGCGGTTACGTCAAGCTCGAGAAGAAGCGGCTGCATGGCGAGGACAAGGGCCGCGTCGTGGTCGCCTTCCTCGAAAACTTCTTCTCGCGCTATGTGGAGTATGACTTCACCGCCGCGCTGGAAGAACAGCTCGACCGCATCTCCAACAACGAGATTTCCTGGCAGCAGGTGCTGCAGGATTTTTGGATCGGCTTCATCGGCGCGGTCAACGACATCAAGGATCTCCGCGTCGCCGAGGTGCTGGACGCGCTCGACGACATGCTGGGGCCGCACATCTACCCCGCCCGCGCCGATGGCGGTGACGTCAGGCAGTGCCCGACCTGCGGCACCGGCAAGCTGAACCTGAAGGCCGGAAAGTTCGGCGCCTTCGTCGGCTGCTCGAACTATCCAGAATGCCGCTACACGCGCCCGCTCGCCGCCGATGGCGAAGCCAGCGCCGATCGTGTGCTCGGAAAGGATCCCGAGACCGACCTCGACGTCACGGTGAAGGCCGGACGTTTCGGCCCTTACATCCAGCTCGGCGAGCAAAAGGATTACGCCGAGGGCGAAAAGCCGAAGCGCGCCGGCATCCCGAAGAACATGTCGCCCGGCGACATGGAGCTGGAACTGGCGCTGAAGCTCTTGTCGCTACCGCGCGAAATTGGAAAACATCCGGAGACCGGCGAACCGATCACTGCCGGCATCGGCCGCTTCGGCCCGTTCGTGCGTCACGAAAAGACCTATGCGAGCCTGGAAGCCGGCGACGAAGTATTCGACATCGGCCTTAACCGCGCGGTGACGCTGATCGCCGAAAAGATCGCAAAGGGCCCGAGCGGCCGCCGCTTCGGCGCCGATCCCGGCAAACCGCTCGGCGAGCATCCGAGCCTTGGCGGCGTCGCGGTGAAGAACGGCCGCTATGGCGCCTATGTCACGGCCGGCGGCGTCAACGCCACGATCCCGAGCGACAAGACGCCTGATACCATCACCCTCGCTGAAGCCATCGCGCTGATCGACGAGCGCGCCGCCAAGGGCGGCGGCAAGCCGAAGCGCGGCGCGAAGAAGAAGGCCGCGCCGAAGAAGGCAGCCGGCAAGACCACCGACAAGGCTGCCGACGCGCCAAAGCCTGCCAAGAAGGCGGCCGCGAAGAAAGCCGCGGCGAAGCCGAAGTCGGAAGCCATCAGCAAGGCGCGCGCGCCAGTCGCGTCGGCTGCCAAGACAATGGCGGCGAAGCCCACAGCAGCATCCAAAACGCCTGCGAAGAAGAGCGCGGGCAAGGCCCGGGGATAAGTGAAGAGAAAACATGACAATGGCTTTCCGGCCCGGGACGCCATCGTCGCCTTTATCCGTGCGAATCCAGGCAAGATCGGCACGCGGGAAATCGCCCGCGAGTTCGGCCTGAAGAATGCCGACCGCGCCGAGCTGAAGCGCATCCTGCGAGAGCTCGCTGACGAAGGCGCCATCGCCAAGCGCGGCCGGAAGATCCACGAGACGGCGCTCCTGCCCCCGACCGTGATCGCCGACATCACCGGCCGCGATACCGACGGTGAATTGCTTGCCACCCCCACCGAATGGGACACCGAGGAAAACGGTCCCGCGCCGAAGATCCGCATCCACGTCCCGCGCCGTCTGCAACCGGGCACCGCTGCGGGCGTCGGCGACCGGGCCCTGTTGCGGATCGAAAAGGCCGATGATGGCGAAGGCGCCCCCTATCGCGGCCGAATCATCAAGATCATCGATCAAGCCCGCACGCGCCTGCTCGGCATCTTCCGCAGACTACCTGGCGGCGGCGGCCTGCTCGTTCCCGTCGACAAGAAGCAGGCCGGGCGCGAACTAAACATTGCGCCAACGGACACCGGCGGTGCCGAGGACGGCGACCTCGTCAGCGTCGATTTGGTTCGCTCGCGCGGCTATGGCCTCGCCTCCGGCAAGGTGAAGGAGCGGCTCGGCTCGCTGTCGAGCGAAAAGGCGATCAGCCTGATCGCGATCCACGCCCACGAAATCCCGCAGGCGTTTTCGCCTTCCGCGTTGCGCGAGGCCGAGGCCGCCGAGCCCGCGACGCTGAAAGGCCGCGAGGACTGGCGCGAGCTGCCGCTCGTCACCATCGATCCGCCCGACGCCAAGGACCATGACGACGCGGTGCACGCCGCGCCCGATCCCGATCCGAACAACAAGGGCGGCTATATCGTCCATGTCGCGATTGCCGACGTCGCTTTTTACGTGCGGCCGGGCGCGGCGCTGGACCGTGACGCGCTGACGCGCGGCAACTCGGTGTATTTCCCCGATCGGGTAGTGCCGATGCTGCCCGAGCGCATCTCCAACGACCTCTGTTCACTGGTGCCGGGCGAAGCGCGCGGCGCGCTCGCAGTGCGGCTGGTGATCGGCCCCGACGGCCGCAAGCGCTCGCACAGTTTTCATCGCGTGCTGATGCGCTCGGCCGCCAAGCTGCACTATGCGCAGGCGCAGGCCGCGATCGACGGGCGCTCCGACGACTTAACCGGCCCGCTGCTGGAGCCGATACTGAAGCCGCTCTATACGGCCTATGCGCTGGTAAAACTCGCGCGCGACGAACGCGATCCGCTCGACCTCGACCTGCCCGAGCGAAAGATCCTGCTGAAGCCGGACGGAACCGTCGACCGCGTCATCGTGCCCGAACGTCTCGACGCGCATCGCCTGATCGAGGAATTCATGATCCTCGCCAACGTCGCCGCCGCGGAAATGCTTGAAAAGAAGGCGTTGCCGCTTATCTATCGGGTACATGACGAGCCGACCCTGGAGAAGGTTCATAACCTCCAGGAATTCCTGAAGACGCTCGACCTGCCGTTCGCGAAAAGCGGCGCGTTGCGCCCTGCTCTGTTCAATCGCGTGCTCGGCCAGGTTCGCGGCGAGGATTACGAGCCGCTGGTAAACGAGGTGGTGCTGCGCTCGCAGGCGCAGGCGGAATATTCGGCGGAGAATTACGGTCATTTCGGCCTCAACCTTCGGCGCTATGCGCATTTCACTTCGCCGATCCGGCGATACGCTGATCTGATCGTGCATCGCGCGCTGATCCGCGCGCTGGGTCTTGGTGAAGGCGCGTTGCCGGACACCGAGACGCTGGAGACGCTGAGCGAAGTCGCGGCGCAGATTTCCGTGACCGAACGCCGCGCCATGAAGGCGGAGCGCGAGACCGCCGACCGGCTGATCGCGCATTTCCTCGCCGACCGTATCGGCGCGACGTTTCAGGGGCGGATTTCCGGCGTTACCCGCGCCGGCCTGTTTGTGAAGCTTTCGGATACCGGCGCCGACGGGCTGATCCCGATCCGCACACTCGGCACCGAATACTTCAACTATGACGAGACGCGTCACGCGCTCGTCGGCTCGCGCAGCGGTGCCATGCACCGGCTGGGTGACGTTGTCGACGTGCGTCTGGTAGAAGCTGCACCAGTGGCTGGCGCGTTGCGGTTTGAGCTGTTGTCGGAAGGCCAAGTGGAAGGCAAGGTCATTCCGCGCGGCAGAAAACGCGACGGCGCGAAAGCGTCGACAAGGGCGTCGAAATCGCATCCAGGCCGCAGCCCGCGCGACAAGGTTCGCAAGCCTCACAAGGGCAAGTCGGGCAAAGCCAAGCCCGGCAAATCGAAGAAAGGCAAGTCATGGAAACGGTGAACGCCGCGACGACATGGAGCCGGGACACCGCGCAGGCTGAGAAGCGCGACCTCTGGACCGCGATGAAGCGCGGTTTTCGCTGTCGCTGCCCGCGCTGCGGCGAAGGCAAGATGTTTCGCGCCTTTCTGAAGACGGCCGATAATTGCTCGGTATGCGGGCTCGATTTCACGCCGCACCGCGCAGACGATCTGCCGGCCTATCTCGTGATCGTCGTTGTCGGCCACATCGTAGTACCGGCGGCTTTGTGGATCGAAACCAATTTCTCACCGGCCGTATGGCTGCAGTTGGCGATCTACTTGCCGGTGACGCTCCTTTTATCTCTGGTGCTGTTGCAGCCGATCAAGGGCGCAGTGGTCGGCATTCAGTGGGCCCTGCGCATGCACGGCTTTGACGAGAATGCCCCTGGCGACATTCCTCCGGTCTAGCTAAACCGGAACCAACAAGAAGCACCAAAACGGGGATGGAATGAGCGAAGCTGCGACCGCCGTACAGGAAGGAAAAGAAGCCGATCACCATCCTTATTTCCGGCCCAAGGATGCAGCCACGCTGATTCTGATCGATCGCTCCGGCGACAAGCCGAAGGTTCTGGTCGGCAAACGCCACGACAAGGTGGTGTTCATGCCGGGCAAGTATGTTTTCCCCGGCGGCCGTGTCGACAAGTCGGACAACCGCATTCCCGTTGCCGCTCCGATTTCCGCCGAGCTCGAAGCCAATCTCCTGAAGGGCAGCCCGAAGATCGCACCTTCGCGGGCGCGGGCGCTTGCGGTCGCCGCGATCCGCGAGGCCTGCGAGGAAACCGGTCTCTGCCTCGGATGCAAGGTCGACAAACCCGTAAAACTCGACGGCGCGTGGAAACCGTTTGCGGAAGCAGGCCTGTTGCCCGATCCGTCGGGCCTGTTCCTGATCGCGCGCGCGATCACCCCGCCTGGCCGCGTTCGCCGTTTCGATACGCGCTTCTTCACCGCGGACGCTTCGGCCATTGCCCACCGGGTCGAAGGCGTGATCCACGCCGACGCTGAGTTGGTCGAACTGGTATGGGTCGAGATCGGCTCGCAGCCGCTCGCCGACGCGCATGCCATGACCAAGAACGTGCTCGCCGAACTCGACCGCCGCCTCGCCACAGGGCCGCTGCGCCACGACGCGCCGGTGCCGTTCTTCCACTTCTACGGCGGCAAGATGCAGAAGGACGTGCTGGGGGCGTAAGGGCCACCCGCTCTGGTCATTCCGGGGCATCGCGGAGCGATGAACCCGGAATCTCGAGATTCCGGGTCTGCGCTACGCGCATCCCGGAATGACAGTCGTTTTGAGA
Organism: Bradyrhizobium valentinum; assembly: GCF_001440405.1. Lineage (GTDB taxonomy): Bacteria > Pseudomonadota > Alphaproteobacteria > Rhizobiales > Xanthobacteraceae > Bradyrhizobium > Bradyrhizobium valentinum. The sequence goes on along the minus strand of NZ_LLXX01000015.1, from coordinate 35,953 downwards.
CTCCACTCAAAAACAAAATAATCTTCTGCGTGCCCCTAATGGCGTCGCCCTTGCCCGTGCCTATCTCTTTCCCAACAATAACAGCGACGGAAACGGGGCAATGGCACAGCGGCAACTCAAGCTCGGCGCGTTCATGCGGCCGGTATCCATCCACACCGGCGCGTGGCGCTATCCCGGCGCATGGCCCGATGCCAATTTCAATTTCCCGCGCATCAAGCAACTGATCCAGAAGCTCGAGGCCGGCAAGTTCGACGCCTTCTTCATGGCCGATCATCTTGCCGTGCTGAACATGCCCATCAATGCGCTCAAGCGCAGCCACACGGTGACTTCGTTCGAACCGTTCACGCTGCTGTCCGCGCTGGCCGGCGCCACCGAACATATCGGCCTGATTGCGACGGGATCGACGACGTTCGACGAGCCCTATCACGTCGCCCGGCGCTTCGCCTCGCTCGATCACATCTCTGGTGGGCGCGCGGGCTGGAATATCGTCACCACCTCCAATCCGGACGCCGCGCTCAATTTCGGGCTCGACGATCACATGGAGCATGCCGAACGCTACAAGCGGGCGCGCGAATTCTATGACGTGGTCACCGGCCTCTGGGATTCCTTTGCCGACGACGCTTTCGTGCGCGACGTCGAGGCCGGGCTCTATTTCGACCCGGCGAAGATGCATGTGCTCAATCACAAAGGAAAATATCTGTCCGTGCGCGGGCCGCTCAACATCGCCCGCCCCGTGCAGGGTTGGCCGCTGATCGTGCAGGCCGGCGCATCCGAGGACGGCAAGCAGCTCGCGGCGGAGACGGCGGAAGCCGTGTTCACCGGCGGCGGCAGCCTCGCCGACGGACAGAAGCTTTACGCCGACATCAAGGGCCGCATGGAGAAGATCGGGCGCAACCCAGAACACCTGAAGATCCTGCCCGGCGCCTTCGTCGTGGTCGGCGATAGCGTGGAAGAAGCAAAAGAGAAGCGAGCAAAGCTCGACAGCATGGTGCATTACGACAGCGCCATCGCCTCGCTCTCGGTGCAGCTCGGCACCGATGCCTCCGGCTTCGATCCCGACGGCCAGTTGCCGCCGATCCCCGAAACCAACGCCAGCAAGAGCGGCCGCCAGCGCCTGGTCGATGCCGCCGCGCGCGACAAGCTCACGGTGCGCCAGCTTGCCCAGCGCGTCGGCGGCTATGGCGGTCTGTCCTTTGTCGGCACGCCGCAAACCATCGCCGACCAGATGGAGGAATGGCTGATGAGCCGCGGCAGCGACGGCTTCAACATCATGTTCCCGTTCCTCCCCGAAGGGCTCGACGATTTCGTCGACAAGGTGGTGCCGGAACTGCAGAAGCGCGGGATTTTCCGGAAAGAGTACGAGGGCAAGACGCTGCGCGAGAATCTGGGGCTGCCGAGGCCGAAAAACCGGTTCTTTGAGGGTTAACGCCCGTATTCCGCAAAAGTGGACACCGGTTTTGCGATCAGAATACGCGCAAAAACATGGATTCCACCTCGAATCTGGCCGGTTTTTGCCCCGAAAACCTTGACTTTGGGCGATCAGAAGCTAGTTTGCGCGGCAAATGCAGGCCGATTTGGCCGGCGCCTGATATCCCCATATTTGAGGTTCTGAACATGGCCAAAGCGGTCACCATCAAGGTCAAGCTCGTTTCCACGGCGGATACCGGCTTCTACTACGTCGCCAAGAAGAACTCGCGCACCATGACCGACAAGCTGGTCAAGAAGAAGTACGACCCGGTCGCGCGCAAGCACGTCGAGTTCAAGGAATCGAAGATCAAGTAATTCGTAAGCGCATCGCTGACGGATTTTGGCGGGGCCCTTTCGGGCCCCGTTTTTGTTTGCGCCCGGCATGGCCGCTCCACGCATAAGTGTCATCGCCCGGCTTGACCAACGACCAAACACTTCGCGGGTGATGACGGCTGGCGATGGAGTCGACGCCCTACGCCGTCTGCATCTGCGGCGGCCCGCTCGGCCGGATCAGCGCGAATGCGACCTGGATGATGCCACCGGCCAAGCCCAGCGCGACGCCGATCCGCCACGCCATGGTGTAGGAGCCGAGCGCGTCGTACAGCACCCCGCCCCCGAAGGCGCCGAGGAAGCTGCCGACCTGGTGGCTCATGAAGGCGAGGCCCTGGATCATCGCCTGCCATTTCAGGCCGAACATCTCGGCGACTGCGCCCGCGACCAGCGGGCCTACGCCCATCCACAGAAAGCCCATGATGGCGCCGAACAGCAGCGTCGTTGCGGGCGTCGGCGGCAGCGTGAAATACCAGGCCAGCGCGATCGAGCGGAAGATATAGATGCCGCCGAGCAGCGCCAGCTTGTTCCAGCGTTCGCCGGCCCAGCCGAACAAGATGCTGCCGAGCACGTTGAAGCCGCCGATCATGCCAAGCGTCTGCGCGCTCAGCATCGGGTCCATCCCGCAGATCGCCAGATAAGACGGCAGATGCGTGGTGAGAAAGACGAGCTGCATGCCGCAGACGAAATAGGCGCCGGTCATCACCACGAACGAGGCGTTGGAGAATGCGATCTTGGTCGCGACGCCGGCCGAAGTGCCGCCGATTTCGTCATCCGCGGGTTTGGGCAGCGGGATCTTGTCCACCCTGCCCGCATACCAGGCCGCCGGAATCATCAGCAGCGACAGCACCACGAAGCCTGCAAGACCTATTCGCCAGCCGTACCCTTCATTGAGCATCTGCCCGATCGGCGCCGACAGCAGCGCGCCGAGCGATCCCGCGCCCGACACCAGGCCGAGCACCGTCGAGCGCACCGACGCAGGCACCGCGCGGGCCGCTACCGACATCGCGATAGCTGCCGCGGTACACGCCAGCGACGTGCCGATCAACACACCGCCGCCGATCATGACACTGAGAAAGCCGTTCGCGCCTGCCATCAAGGCAAGGCCGGCAACATAGAGCAGCGCGCCCGCCACCATGATGGCCCGAAAACCGTAGCGCACCGTCAACGCACCGGCGAGCGGCTGCAAAAATCCCCAGGCGAGATTTTGCACCGCGATCGCCAGCGTGAAGTCGGAAATCGAAATCCGGATGTCCTGCGTCAGCGGCTGCATGAAAATGCCGAGCGACTGCCGCAGCCCCATGCTGAGTGTGAGCATGATGGACGCACCGATCAGGATGGGAAGCGTCGGACGCAGGATTTGCAGCAGGGCCATTGTTTTTATTCTCCCTAAGGGGTGCGATTCGAATGCCGCGTCCTGCAATTGACATCTGAAATAGGTACACAGACCTGTGTACCTAGGCTATAAGGGGGCGCTGCTGTCAAGCAACGGTGACCCACGCATTCGCATGGCTACCCTGCCCGCCAAACCTGACATGAAGGACCGGATTCTCGAAACCGCGGATAGGCTGTTCTATCTGCAAGGAATTCGCGCGGTCGGCGTCGACACCATCGCGGCTGAAATCGGCATCAGCAAGCGCACGCTCTACAATCATTTCCCATCCAAGGACGCGCTGATCTCGGCCTATCTGGCGCGGCGCTTTGTGGCTCCGCGTCCATCAGACAAATCGCCGGTCGAGCAGATTCTCGGCACTTTCGATTCGCTGGAACGGCGCTTCTCGGCAAAAGATTTTCGTGGCTGCCCCTTCGTCAATGCGGTTGCCGAACTCGGCGAAGACCGGTCGGTGCGCAAGATCGCGGTCGCCTTCAAGGAAAGCCGCCGCCTCTGGTTTCGCGACCTGCTGGCGCAGCTCGGCATCGCAGAGGCAGAAGCGCTTGCGACACAGCTTGCGTTGCTCGTCGACGGCTCGATCGCGCAGGATCTCGTCCGCAACGATCCCGCGATGGCGCGGGCGGCAAAGGAAGCGGCAACGGTGCTGTTGAAGAATGCGGGCGTGAAGGTGGGTGCGGCTGATCGGCAGAAAAAACGTACGGCAAAGAAACGGCGGCCAAGGTCGGCTTCTTGAGGCACCCTCCGCTGTCGTCCCTGCGAAAGCAGGGACCCATACGCCGTGGCCTTTCAGTCAGGCGATGTGGTAGTTACCTTCTTCACAACTAGCGCCGGTGGTTATGGGTCCCTGCTTTCGCAGGGACGACCAAAAAGCCGCGCAAGAACATGACGGCAAAGGGAGCGACCATGGAAGATCTGAAAGTCACCGCCAACGGTTACGACTTCAAACCGGCGCAGGCGGCGATGCAGCGCTATGTCGACAACAACCTGCTATCAGGCATTTCCTGGGCGGTCATGGTCGGACGCGACCTCGTCGACGTGAACTGTGTCGGCTGGGCCGACAAGGAAGCGCAGGTGCCGCTCCGCACCGATCACATCTTTCGCGTCTTTTCCAACACCAAGCTGGTCACCTCCTGCGCCGCGCTGCTGCTGTTCGAGGAAGGCAAACTCAAGCTCGACGATCCGATCGAAAAATTTATTCCGCAGCTTGGAAATCGAAAGGTCCTGCGCCCAGGGGCCGCGTCGCTTGATGACACCGAGCCGGCGAAGAGCTCGATCACCATCCGTCAGCTCCTGAGCCACAGCTCCGGCCTGAGCTACGGCTTTTTCGATCCGGGCACGACCATCTTCAAGGCCCTCAACGACCGCGGCGTCCACAATCCCATGACGACGCTGGCTGACATGGTGGACGTGCTGGCCGGCTTGCCGCTGATCTATCATCCCGGCACATCGTGGGAATATTCGCTCGCCACGGACGTCGTGTCGCGGCTGGTCGAGGTCATCAGCGGCCAGAGTTTTGATAAATTCATCCGGGCGCGCATCTTCGATCCGCTCGGCATGGTCGACACCGGCTTCCTGGTGCCGGAAAAGGATCAGGCACGGCTCGTTGCGTACTATGCCGGCGCGGACCTGATGGACCCGATGAAGCCAGGCCTGACCCGAACCGACAACGCGCCGTTCCCCGGCGCCTATCTGAGCCCCATCGCACGGCTCAATGGCGGCGGCGGACTGGTTTCAACGCTGCCCGACATGGTCGCATTGATCCGAAGCCTGCTACCGGGCGGGCCGAGCCTGTTCAAGCCGGAGACGATCGCGCAGATGATGACTAACCAGTTGCCTGAGGGACAGTGGATCCGCTTTGCCTTGATGGGCGAACAGCCCGGCAAGGCGTATAGCCTCGCCGGCGGATTGATCCTCAAGCCTTCGGCGTTCGATCACCCCGACGCGTCAGGTGAACTCTACTGGGGCGGCGTCGCCGGCACCCAATGGTGGATCTCGCCAAAGCGCAACATGGCCGGCGTGATGATGGCGCAGCGTCAGATGTCGTTCGTTCACCCGTTCTCGTTCGAGTTCAAACGGCTGGCGTATGAGGCGGTGAAGCAGGACGCCGAAGGGATGCGCGCGTCGGCGTGAGGCACCAATCTATCGTCGTCCCTGCGAACGCAGGGACCCATACCGCGTGATCTCTCATGTGCACACGAACGGTAGACGGCTCGTAACCCAATTAGCGCCGCGGAGTATGGGTCCCTGCGTTCGCAGGGACGACGGTGGTGGCTTACGCCGCCGTCGAGACCACCCTGTTGCGCCCGTCGTGCTTGGCGCGATAGAGCGCGATGTCGGCGCGCTTGAGCACGTCGGCGACGGGCTCGTCCTTGTGGTCCAGCGTCGCCAGCCCGATCGAGATCGTGACGTCGATGCGCTTGGTGCCCTTGTTGACGGCAAAAGTTTCGCCGGCGATCGAGCGGCGCAGGCGCTCGGCGACCATGCCGGCGACCTGGATATCGGTTTCCGGCATCACGATGACGAACTCCTCGCCGCCATAGCGGCAGGCGAGATCGATGCCGCGGATCGACTTGCGGATGCGCACCGCGAATTCGCGCAGCACGTCATCGCCGGCGTCGTGACCGTAGGTGTCGTTGATGGATTTGAAGAAGTCGATATCGAGGATCATCAGCGCGAGCGGCCTGCCGCGGCTCGAGGCCTGCTCGGCGAGCGTCGAGAGATGGCTTTCCATGTAGCGGCGGTTATGCAGGCCGGTCAGCGCGTCGGTGATCGCCATTTCGATCGAGTTCTGCACGTTGTCGCGCAGATGATCGGTATAGCGCCGCTTGCGGATCTGGGTGCGCGCCCGCGCCAGCAGTTCGTTCTTGTCGACCGGGCGCAACAGATAGTCGTTGACGCCGATTTCGAGGCCGCGGAGCAGACGCGCATTGTTGTCGGCGTCAGAGATGGCGAGGATCGGCAACTGGCGGGTGCGCTCCAGCGAGCGCGCCTGGCTGCACAGCCGCAGGCCGTCGTAATTTTCCAGGCTGAGCGAAACGATCAGCAAATCGTAATTGCCATCGGCGGCGTGAAACAGCGCTTCGGCCGGATTGATTTCGACGTCGACGGTGTGCTCGGCGGAAAGGATCGGCGCCAACCGCTCGTAGGACGACGGCCGGTCGTCGACCAAAAGGACCCGCCCACCGACGCCCTTGTCGGCGATCGCGCTGCGCTCGGGCGCCTCCATGCCGATCTCAAGCGAGGTGATGGCGCGCATGCGCAGCTCATCGGTCATCATCTTCAGCCGCGTCAAAGACCGAACGCGCGCGATCAGAACCACGTCGGACACCGGCTTGGTGAGAAAATCGTCGGCGCCGGCTTCCAGCCCGCGAACGCGATCAGACGGGCTGTCCAGCGCCGTGACGATGACCACCGGAATGAAATGCGTGGCGGGGTTGGATTTCAGCCGGCGGCAGACCTCGAAACCGTCCATGTCGGGCATCATGACATCGAGCAGGATGATGTCGCATTCGGAGTGGGCGCAGATGTCGAGCGCCTCGGCACCGTTCGAAGCCGTCAGCACGTCGAAATATTCGGCCGACAGGCGGGCTTCCAGCAGCTTGACGTTCGCTGGGACGTCATCGACGACAAGGATACGCGCAGACATCGAAACTCACTCCTACCCGATAAAGCGCCGCACGGTTTCAATAAACTTGCCGACGGAAATTGGCTTGGACAAATACGCCTCGCAGCCGCCCTCGCGGATGCGCTCTTCGTCGCCTTTCATCGCAAAGGCAGTGACGGCAACCACCGGAATGGCGCGCAACTCCGGATCGTCCTTGATCCAGCGCGTCACTTCGAGACCCGACACTTGCGGAAGCTGGATATCCATCAGGATCAGATCAGGACGCAGCTTGCGGACGAGATCGAGCGCCTCGAAACCGTTGCTGGTCCCCGAGGTCTGATAGCCATGCGCCTCCAACAGGTCGCGAAAGAGCTTCATGTTGAGCTCGTTGTCCTCCACGATCAGGACGGTTTTTGCCATCCCGTCCCTCCCCTCATCTTCAGGAAACAAGTCCGGCCTTTCAGTACTTCAGCACCGCCGCCCGGGCTTGTCGAAAAGTGAATTCAAACTAGCGCCAAGTTCGCTCTAACCGGTTAAATCGATGCGCCAAGTTTTACGAAGCGGTCCAGTTATTGAACACACAGCGTAGACTCGGGCATGATGGTTCCAAATTAGAGACCATAAGTTAACGGAAAGGCAAACCCATCTATTGAAAAAGCCTGTTCACAACCCCCGCGAAGTGGCTGAAATCGTTGCAGTTCAGGCGCTGAGTTTCATTGCCGGCGATCCTGAAAGGCTTGGCCTGTTCCTGGCCGAAAGCGGCATCGGTCCGGAGACGTTGCGAACGGCTGCGGCCGACCCGCAATTTCTGGCGTCTGTGCTCGATTTCGTGATGCGCGACGACGCGACCGTGAAGGCGTTTGCGAACGCTTCGCAACTGCATCCGACCAATATCGCCGCCGCCCGCCAGGTGCTCGGTGACCCGGACTGGGAGCGCGACGTGCCGTGAGCGCGCACGCGGCATCCTCTGACGGTCCGCGCGCTTTCTGCCGGGATTGTCTCGGCGACCTCGATATCAAGGCCAGGCGATGCGGCGAATGCGGTTCCCCGCGCCTTGTCCGCCATCACGCCCTGCCTTCGCTGACGCTGGCACATATCGATTGCGACGCCTTCTACGCCACGGTGGAGAAGCGCGACAATCCGGAACTTGCCGACAAGCCCGTGATCATCGGCGGCGGCAAACGTGGCGTGGTCTCGGCCGCCTGCTACGTCTCGCGAACCTATGGCGTACGCTCGGCGATGCCGATGTTCAAGGCGCTGGCGCTTTGCCCCCAGGCGATCGTGATCCCGCCCGACATAACGAAATATGTCCGCGTCGGCCGCGAGGTGCGCCACGCCATGCAGACGCTGACGCCGCTGGTGGAACCGCTGTCGATCGACGAGGCTTTCCTGGATCTTGCCGGCACGCAGCGCGTTCACGGCATGATCCCGGCAAAAGTGCTGGCGCGCTTTGCCCGCGACGTCGAACGCGACATCGGGATCACAGTTTCCGTCGGCCTGTCCTGCAACAAGTTCCTGGCCAAGATCGCCTCCGATCTCGACAAGCCGCGCGGCTTTGCCGCGCTCGATCAGGTCGAGGCCCGCGCGATGCTCGCGGACAAGCCGGTCAGGTTCATCTACGGCGTCGGCCCTGCGACCCAGGAGAAGCTCGTGCAGCGGGGTTTTCGCACCATTGCGGACCTGCAACGCGGCGACGAGGTCGAGCTGATGAAGCAATTTGGCGGCGAAGGCCGCAGGCTGTGGCGGCTGGCACGCGGCATCGACGACCGCAGCGTGGTGCCGGACCGCGGCGCCAAGACGATTTCGAGCGAGACCACGTTCGAAACCGACATCAGGGATTTCGCCACGCTGGAACGGCTGTTGTGGCGGCTGTCGGAGAAGGTGTCGGCACGGCTGAAGAACGGCAATCTCGCAGGCTGCACCATCACGCTGAAGCTCAAGACCGCCGATTTCAGGCAGCGCACCCGCTCGCAATCAATTCAGGCGCCAACCCAGCTCGCCGCGAAGATTTTTGCGGTATCGCGCGAAATGCTGGCGAAGGAAATCGACGGCACCGCTTTCCGCCTGATGGGCACGGGCGTCAGCGCGCTGCGCGAAGAATCGCAAGGAGACGACACCGACATGCTCGACCGCCGCTCGGCCCACGCCGAGCGCGCGATGGACAACTTACGGAAGAAGTTCGGCAATGCCGCCGTGATCCGGGGCATTGCGTACAAGGGACCGGCGAAGGAAGAGGACGAGGAGGAGGAATAGAGACCGCTCTCTCCACCTCATTGCGAGGAGCGAAGCGACGAAGCAATCCATAGTGCCGCAAGCTGAGAAATGGATTGCTTCGCGGAGCCTGTCATCGGGCGGCGCTTTGCGCCGACCCGTTGGCTCGCAATGACGGAGTGGTCAATCGACGACGGCCACCGCCTCGATCTCGATCAGCCATTCAGGGGCCGCAAGCGCCGTTACGCCAACAAGCGTGCTCGCCGGCGGCTCCATGCCTTCAAAGAAAGCCGAGCGCGCCTTGCCGATAATGGGACGGAGCTCCGGCCTGTAACCGACGACGAAAGTAGTGATCTTCACGATATTGGCGTAACTCGCGCCGGCGGCTTTCAGCGCCAGGCCAATATTGTGCATCACTTGTGTCGTCTGCGCGGCCAGATCACCTTCGCCGACTACCCGTCCCTCCTCGTCGACGGACACCTGTCCCGCGATATAGATCGTGCGCGCTCCCGAAGCGACGACGACGTGGGAGTAAGCCGGGTTGTGGTGAAGGCCGCTTGGCCGAAGTTGTTCGAGCTTGCTCATGTTTGCGCCTCCCTGACGTGCATGACTGGGCCGAAGCGTATCCGGGTCCGGCGCTCTCGACCAGACTGGTTTTCGCAGGATGCTCAGCGCGTCCTGGCCGTCAGAGCATCTTGCCGACAACCTCGGTCATGTCCGCCGCCGAGAAGGCACGCAACGACTCGGTGCGAACATTGCCCATGGCGCCAAGACTCAAGCTAAGCGTCATCATGGAAAGTTCATCCGGCGCATCGAGGACCGTCACAACATCGTACCGTCCCTGTGTCCAGAACAGCTCCTTGACGGTGACCCCGAAGGTCTCGGCCATTCTCTTGAAAGCCTCTGCCCGCTTCGGTGATTCCCTGGCGGTACGGATTCCCTGGTCGGTGAAGCTTCCAAGCACAACATAGGTTACCATGGTGGCTCTCCCCGGTTGGCGGATTTAGCCGCACTTTCTAACTGATTGCTCGGGGCCATCGATAGATCAGCGCTCTTGACCGTTCGGGCGGCATCACGCGAGCGGCTTGTTACGGCAACGACCAAAGTCACAACCAAAGTCACGTTGCTGCGTTCCGGCGTCCGGGCAGATGGCCGAGTAAATCCATCGGTAGCGGAAAGACCACGGTCGAGGATCGTTCGCCGGCAATGTCGTGCAGCGCCGCAAAGTAGCGCAACTGCATCGCCTGCGGCTCCTGCGCAAGCGTTCGTCCGGCTTCGACGAGCTTCTCGGCGGCTTGCTGCTCGCCCATTGCATTGATCACTTTGGCGCGTCGCAACCGCTCCGCCTCGGCCTGCTTGGCAATCGCGCGCACCATGGTTTCGTTGAGATCGATATCCTTGATCTCGATGGTGGTAACCTTGATGCCCCAGACGTCGGTCTGCTGATCGAGAATTTCCTGAATGTCGGAATTAAGCCTGTCCCGCTCGGCGAGCATCTCGTCCAGCTCGTGCTTACCGAGCACCGAGCGCAGCGTGGTCTGCGCCAGTTGGCTGGTTGCGGCCATGAAATCGCCGACCTTGATGATGGCGCGCTCGGGATCGACGATACGGAAGTAGAGAACGGCGTTGACCTTGACCGGGACGTTGTCGCGCGAAATTACGTCCTGGGGTGGCACTACCTGTACCATCACCCTGAGATCGGCCTTCACCATCTGCTGCACAACCGGGATCAGGATGATGAGTCCCGGACCCTTCACCCCAGTGAAGCGGCCGAGCGTGAAGATGACGCCGCGCTCGTATTCCCGCAGGATACGAATGGCGGAGGCTAAAAATAGGATTACGATTACCGCAAGCGACGCATAGGTCAGATATTCAAGCATCATGACGTACCTCCTTGCCGATCAGCGTCGGTCGGCGCCGCACTACCAGCGTCAAATCTATGATGTTGGCCACCTCGACCACCTCTCCTGGCTTGAAGGTTTCAGCGCCGCGCGCTTGCCAGCGTTCACCCTGCGCGAAGACGTGACCCTCGTTCTCGGACCAGTCGATGACCTCTGCAGATAGGCCACGCATGGCTTGTGCACCGACCCGTACCGGACCCTTGCCGGCGCGCCGAAGCGATCTGAGTACGACGAGAACAAGACCAATAAACATTGCCGCCGTGATGCCGACGACCGGCCATGACACCCGGTAGCCAGGCGCTTCTACGTCGAAGAGCATGATCGCTCCGAGCACGAAGGCGATGATGCCGCCGAGACCGATAACCACGGTCGGGTTGAAGACTTCGATGACCAGAAGCACGATCCCGACCAACATCAAGGCGAGGCCGGCGTAGTTTATCGGGAGCAGGTTGAGGGCATAGAGGCCAAGCAGCAGGCAGATCGTGCCTACAACCCCGGGGGCGACCGCGCCGGGTGAAGTGAATTCGAAAATCAGGCCGTAGACGCCGATGAGGAGCAAAATCAGCGCAACGTTGGGATTGGTGATGACCGCCAGGAATCGTGAGATCCATCCCGGGTCGATCGCTTCGAGGACAGCATCTTTCGTTGCCAAATGTCGCGTATCGCCGCCGGCAACCTCGACCGCGCGACCGTCGATCTGCCTGAGCAGTTCGGCCTGGTCGCGTGCGACGAGATCGATGACATTCGCCTGCAATGCGGCATTTGCCGAAAGGCTCGCTGCCTCCCGCACCGCCTTCTCCGCCCAATCGGCATTACGGCCACGCAACTCGGCAAGACTGCGGATCAAGGCGACGGCGTCGTTCGTCGCCTTCGCCATCATGGAATCCTTGGTCTTCGGCTGCTGGTCGCCGTCCTTTTTGTCTTTGTCCTTGTCGCCCTTGTCAGGGCTAGCGTCCGGCAAACCTGGCAGCGGGCCGCCAATCTGCACCGGCGTCGCCGCTCCGAGATTGGTACCCGGCGCCATGGCCGCGATATGCGTGGCGTAGAGGAGATAGGTCCCCGCGCTGGCCGCATGGGCTCCGGAGGGTGCAACGTAACCGACGACGGGAACGCGCGACGCCAGCACGTCTGCGATAATCTCGCGCATGCTGGTTGAGAGACCGCCCGGCGTATTCATGCGTAGAACGACAACCTCGGCACGTCGTTCGCTTGCCTTGGTCAGCGCGTCTTTCACGTAGCGGGCCGTTGCCGGCCCGATCGCTCCGTCGACCGAGATGGTCAGCGCAAGCTTGCTGTTGTTCTCCCCCGCTGAGGCAGCAACGGGAGAGACAGCCAGAGCTACGGCTGCAGCAGCCGCAACAAGAGTCGCCTGTACAGTCTGCACAGCAAGGACTCCCTTATCGAAAATGATATGGGATATGCTCGCCGAATCTCAATATACGCCGAACTGGCGATCCGCAGCATTTCCCGGTCAAGTCGGGAGGCGTGCTGGCTTGGACGGCTCGGATCTCAGCCCGTCTCACGAAATCTGCTCGAGATCCGATTTGAGTGCTACCAGGAAGCGAGCGGCTTCACCGCCTGTCACGACGCGATGATCAAAGGTGAGCGACAACGGCAGCACGCGCCTCACCGCCGGCTGGCCCCGATACGCGACAACCCCTTGGGTAATACGGCCGGCGCCTATGATCGCCACTTGCGGCGGCACCACGATCAGGCTTGCGAAGCGGCCGCCGATCATCCCGAAATTCGACAGCGTAATCGTGGCGCCGCGCAACTCTCCCGGAGGTATCGAGCGCGCGACCGCGTCCGCCCGCATCCGGTCAAGTCCGGCTCGCAAGTCCGATATGTCCCGCTCAGCGACATTGCGCAACACGGGAACGATAAGACCACCCCCGGTGTCGACGGCGATGCCGAGATCGATACGGTCGATCAGACGCCGTTCACCGGCGCCGGAATTGTACCAGGCATTGAGCGAAGGCTCTGCCTTGCAGGCAACAGCGATCGCGCGCACCAACCGGATTGTCACGTCCTCGCCGGTCCGCCAATCGTCGATATCGGCCTCATCGGTGACGCCGGCCGGGACGATCTCGGCATGCGCCGCTGTCATGCGCTGCGCCATCGCACGCCGCAGGCCGCGCAGAGGCTCGGCAGGTCCGGTATGGGACAAAGTCTTGGCAGCTCGTTCCACATCCGCACGCGAAATGAAGCCGCCGGGTCCCGTGGCTTCGACCAGCTCGAGATCGACGTCGAGCTTGCGGGCGAGCGCACGCACCGCCGGAAACACCTGGGCTTTCTGTCCAGCCGCTGGCCCGGAAGGTGTCGCTGCCGCCGGCGGCTCGCTGGTGCCGAGCTCGCCGACAATTGTGCCGGTGTCTTGCTCGGGACCTTCCGCAAACTCGACGAGCGGCGCGCCTACCTTCACCACGTCTCCCTTGACGCCAAACAGATGCTGGATGCGTCCGCTCGATGGTGACGGCACCTCGACGACGGCCTTGTCAGTTTCGACGGAAACCAGCGGCTGATCGGTGACGACGTGATCACCTTCGTTGACATGCCAGTTCACGATCTCCGCCTCTTCGAGGCCCTCTCCCAGATCCGGCAATACGAACTGGCGCATGAGATAAGTCCGCTGAACATCAACTGAACTGGCAGGCCTTTCGCGCGGCCGCGATGATACGAGCGACCGATGGCATCATGTGCTGCTCAAGCCGGGCCATCGGAATCACCGTATCGTAGCCGGTGACGCGAGCTACAGGTGCGAGCAGAGAGGTCAGGCTGCGTTCGGCGATCAGCGCGGCGATCTCGGCTCCGAATCCGCCGGTGCGCGTCGCCTCGTGCACGATGATGCAACGCCCGGTTTTTGCCACCGAACCGAGCACCGTGACTTCGTCGTAGGGTTTGAGCGTGGCGAGATCGACGACCTCGGCTGTGATGCCCTCGACGGCGAGCGCGTCGGCAGCCGCCATGGTTTCCTTCAGCATCGCCCCCCAGCTAATCAGCGTGACGTCGCGGCCTTCCCGCAGGACAAAGGCAACATCCAGCGGCAAAGCCTCGCCGTTGTCTTCCACCTCGCCTTTCGCCGCGCGGTAGATGCGGGTCGGTTCCAGAAACACCACCGGATCGGGATCGCGGATCGCGGCGAGGAGCAGTCCGTATGCGCGTTCCGGCGACGAAGGAATGACAACGCGCAAGCCGGGGATATGGGCGAGCATTGCCTCGGTGCTTTCGGAATGATGCTCGGGCGCGCGGATGCCGGCGCCATGCGGCGTGCGCAGAACCATGGGACAGGTGAGCCGTCCCTGGCTGCGGTTGCGGATTCGGGAAGCGTGGTTCACCAGTTGATCGATGCAGGGATACAGAAATCCCATAAACTGGATCTCGCCGACGGGTTTCAACCCCTGCGCCGCCATGCCGACACAGAGTCCGCTGATCAGGAGCTCGGCAAGCGGCGTATCGAGGACGCGCTCCGGCCCGAAACGCGTTTGCAGCCCGACTGTCGCGCGGAAGACGCCGCCATTGATGCCGACATCCTCGCCAAGCACGATCACATCAGGATCATCCTCCATCGCGCGGGCGAGCGCCAGATTGACGGCTTCGACCAATGTCACCTCAGACATCACCCTCTCCCGCGAGTTCGCGGCGCTGCGCGGCATAGACCTCGGGCAGTTCGGCATAAAGATGATCGAACATGGTTTCGGGTCGGCGCGGCTCTGTTGCCAGGTACCGCTCGACCGCTGCCTCGACGCGCTCATGGCACTCCGCGGCAAGCCGTTCCTCCTCCGCCTTGCTCCACATTTTTTGGCCGACGAGGAAGGCTCTCAACCGTGCAATCGGCTCTTCCTTCCAACGTGCCTGAACTTCTGTCTCCTGACGATAGCGTGATGCGTCGTCAGAGGTTGTGTGATCGCCGAGCCGGTAGGCGAGCGCCTCGATAAAGCGCGGCCCTTGGCCGTCGCGGGCCGCGGCAACGGCTTCTTCCGCCGCGGCGCGCACCGCCACCACGTCGCTCCCGTCCACCTGCTCGCCGATGAACCCGGCGGCGATGGCCTTCTGCGCCAGGGTTTCGCAACCGGTCTGCAGCCGTAAGGGTACGGATATGGCCCATTGATTGTTGGTAGCGACGAACACCACCGGCAATTTGTGCACACCGGCAAAATTCATCGCTTCGTAGACATCGCCCTTCGAGGTGGCGCCGTCGCCGAACAGGCATACGGCCACGCGCGGCTCCTTACGCAGCTTGAAGGCATAGCCAACCCCAGCGGCATGCGGCGCCTGCGATCCCACCGGAACGCAAAACGGGAAATCCTGGACCGGTCCGGAGAAGTGATTGCCCCGCTCGTCGCCGCCCCAGAACAGCAGAATCTCTTCCAGCTTGACGCCGCGCCAGATCAGCGCGCCGTTATCCCGATAGGAAGGCAGCAGCACGTCTTCTTCCCGCATCGCACTGGCTATGCCGACGGACACCGCCTCCTGGCCGAGCGAAACGGCATAGGTCCCAAGCCGGCCCGTGCGCTGCAATGCGACAGCCTTTCGGTCAAAATTGCGCAGCAGCACCATCGCGCGATAGAGCGAGACCAGCAGGTTTGCATCGGAGGCGAACGCAGGGAGCGGCCGGTTTATCGAGCCGTCTGGCGCGAGGTAATTGCGGTGGCGCACTTCAAAGCGCGCGATCACCGGGAGCCCACCGTCTGCCATTTTCTTACTGGCCACGTCATCGCTCCCTGAGCGATTCTGCATCCCACAGTTCGTAATTGGTGCTGGGCCGGCGCAATACAAGATGGGTGCGCCCAATCGCATAGCCATTGCTGCACCGCGGCCCTCAGCCTTTACCGTCGTGGAAAAAGCACAGCGTCAGTGGTATATCCAGGCATGGCAAATGGTCAGGTCGTCCTCGTAACAACTGAACCGTTGGGAGGCGGTTCACCCGTTCGCTCGGTCTACTATGTGGCTGAACAGGATCCGGCAAAGGCCGAGGCAATTATCGCCGCAATGATGGCCCCGAACGAAAAGGTCGAAGCCTGGGGTCCGCTTCCGGAGCCAGCCGTCAAGGCGCTCGGATTGAAGCCCGGCGACTTCACGCACGGATGACATCAAGCGAACGTCCGGGACGCGGGGGTGCGGACCGGCGATGCGCTTACTTACACGGCTTGGAATCCCTGACGTCGAACCGGCCCATCGCGCCCGCAATCACGAAATCGTTGTAGTCGAGCACCAGCGCGCGGGAGACGCCGTTCTCGAACAGCTCGAACGACATCGCGTAAACCGGCGTCTGCTCGCCGTCTTTCGCCTTGGCGTCGCGGTCGTAATAGCTCACGGTCACGGGCCAGCGGGTCAGCGTCTTCATCTGGTCGTTGGCTGTCGAGGGATCGGGCGATGCGATGCTGCGGCTGCCCGGGATCGGCTGACCGATCACCGACAGCGTATTGTAGACCTTCTCGCCATTGTCGGAGCCGTCATAGACCATCAGCTCCAGCACCGATTTACCCTCGCGGGCCGCAGCGATGATGTGCTTGATCTGCTCGGTCGGGAACACGATCTTGCCGTCGAGCTCGAACGTCTTCGCAACCGGCTGCTTCAGCTTTACCGTGATGCGGTCGCCGGCCCGCTCCGCCACGCCGTCGATCGGCGCGGAGTCGGCATCGTTCATGCGGGTGTCGATCTTGAAGCGATAGCTCTTGCCGGAAGCGTCTTCCCAGGAGCGCGAGCGAAGATCGCTCAGTGTCAGCTTGCCCTCGCCGCTGTCGAGTTCGGACACTTGGCGGAATTCGGACGTGTAGCCTTCGCAGGCGCTGCCCGAGAAATTGTAGAGAATGCGCCCGCGTGCCCCTGATATCGCGTTGGTCCCGCGCGACTTGACCAGTTTCAGTTCGTACAGCGCCTGATGGGCGAGAAACGGCCCGCTTGCGCCTGCCAGCGCCGGTCCGCCTGCGTAGCCGGATATCAAGGTCGCGGCAACCGAGAGCGCCAAAGCGCGGACCGGAATCGGGAACGAGCTAGCCATGTCTAGTTTTTTCCTCGAGGGAGATTCGATTACATTAGTGACGGCTCCATTGCGTCGCAACTAGGGCGGCGCCACAAAAACGCAAGAATTAGCGGCCGAAGCGCCCCGCTTTTCGGCAATTTTCCAGCGGGATTCGTTTCGATCGCCAGCGCGGGACACAGATCGACCGTCGCTTGCAACCAACGGCGCGATGCGCGAAACAATGCGGCCTGATCGCAGGTCAGGACAATCAAATCAAGCGGGGACAAAAACATGGCGGGTACAGTCGAACAGAAGCTGGCGGCACAAGGCATCGTTCTGAACGAGCCCCGCACCCCCATGGCGAACTACGTCGGCTTCGTGCGTACCAGCAACCTGCTGTTCGTCTCCGGCCAAGTGTGCGCCAATGCGGAAGGCAAGCTGATCGCCAAAGGCAAGCTAGGTGCCGGCGTCACCATCGACCAGGGCTACGCCGCGGCGCAGTGCTGTGGCGTCAACCTGCTGGCTCAGGTCAAGGCGGCGCTTGGCGATCTCGACAAGGTCGTGCGCGTAGTCAGGCTCGGCGGCTTCATCAATTCCGCGCCCGACTTCCTCGACGGGCCCAAGGTGCTCAACGGCGCCTCCGACCTGATGGTCACGGCGTTCGGCGACAAGGGCCGGCATGCCCGCACCACCGTAGGCGTCGCCTCCCTGCCCTCGGATGCCGCCGTCGAGGTGGACGCCATCTTCGAGGTGTCCTGAGCGGAGCGCACCTCATGCGTGCTCCGGACTGGCTGACGGCGCGTCCGGTCGCCCACCGCGGCCTGCATGATATTTCGCGCGGCATTGTCGAAAACATGCCGGCGGCCGCGCAGGCCGCCGTCGACGGCAATTTCGCCATCGAATGCGACATCCAGCTTTCGTCGGATGGCGAAGCAATGGTGCATCATGACAACGCGCTCGGCCGCCTCACCGAGGGTTCGGGCGCGCTGCTCGGCAAGACCGCGGCCGAACTCAAGGCTGTCAGCTTCAAGAACACGCCGGAGCGGATGATGACGCTCGGCGATCTCTGTTCGCTCGTCGCCGGCCGCGTACCGCTGGTGATCGAGGTCAAAAGCCATTTCGACGGTGACCGCCGGCTGGTGAAACGGATGGCGGAGGTGCTCGCCTCGTATGACGGCCCTGCGGTCGGCATGTCGTTCGACCCGGACCAGGTGGTAGCGCTGCGTGAACTGATCCCCGGCCGCGCCCGCGGCATCGTGGCGGAGCGCGAATATACCGCCGAGGAATGGCCGGAAGCCTCGATGGAGCAGCGCCGAGGCATGACGCATCTGCGTCACGCGTTCTGGAGCCGGCCGCATTTCGTTGCCTATTGGGTGAACGAATTACCGGCGGCCGCCCCCTGGATCGCCCGCAATATCTTCGGCCTGCCGCTGCTCGCCTGGACCGTGCGCACGCCCGAGCAGCGCACGCGCGCCGCGCGCTATGCCGATCAGATGATCTTCGAGGAGTTCCTGCCGGGAACCTGATGCGCAGCCGCCGACCTTGAACTCGCCCGCCCGATGCACGATCTTTGCAGGGCGTTGGTCACATGGCGATGGCTGATCGCATGATGGGACCGGTTTGAATTTCTAGATGGCGTCATCCGAAATCACCCTCGAAGCCGTCCCCTCCGTCAGCGACATCAAGGCTGCGGATTGGGACGCCTGCGCCAATCCCATCGCGGACCCGAACAGCCTCGAAAACCTCGACACGCTGGCTGCAACCGGGTCTCGAAGCGATACTTGCAGGCCCGTCTATAACCCATTCGTTTCTCATGCATTTTTCTCGGCCGCCGAAGCCTCCGGCTCAGCCAGCGCCCGCACCGGCTGGGGTCCGCGGCATCTCCTGGCGCGGCTCGGCGGCGACATCGTCGGCATCGTGCCCTGCTATCTGAAATCGCATTCGCAGGGCGAATACGTCTTCGACCGCGGCTGGGCAGATGCCTATGAGCGCGCCGGCGGACGCTATTACCCAAAACTGCAGGCCTCGGTGCCCTTCACCCCCGCGACCGGACCCCGGCTGCTGATCCGCGACGGCGTCGACCGCGAGCGGATCGGCTCGGCGCTCGCGAGCGGGCTGATGGCGCTGTGCGACGCCACCAACGCCTCCTCGGTGCATGTGACCTTTGCCCGCGAGGCGGAAGCGAAGCTTTTGGGCCAGCACGGCTTCCTGTTGCGGAACGACCAGCAGTTTCACTGGCACAATGCCGGCTACGGCACTTTTGACGATTTCCTGACCTCGCTGAACTCGCGCCACCGCAAGGCGATCAAGCGCGAACGACGCGAAGCCACCGCGGCCGGGATCACGATTCACCATCTGACCGGGGCTGATATCACCGAGGACGCCTGGGACGCGTTCTTCGCGTTTTACATGGAGACCGGCTCGCGCAAATGGGGCCGGCCTTATCTTACCCGAAAATTCTTCTCGCTGATCGGCGAGAGCATGAGCCGCGACGTGCTGCTGGTAATGGCCAAGCGCAACGGCCACTGGATCGCAGGCGCCATCAATTTCATCGGCTCGGATACGCTATTCGGCCGCAACTGGGGTGCGATCGAGCATCACCCGTTCCTGCATTTCGAGGTCTGCTACTACCAGGCGATCGACTTTGCGATCCAGCGCGGCCTCAGGATCGTCGAGGCCGGCGCGCAGGGCGAGCACAAGCTGGCGCGCGGCTACCTGCCACAAACCACCTACTCCGCGCACTTCATCGCCGATCCCGATTTGCGGCGCGCGATCGCGGATTATCTGAAACGCGAGCGCGCCTATGTGGCCGAGGTTGGGCGCGAGCTGGCGGAAGCCGGACCGTTCCGCAAAGCAGCCGACGAGGCTTGACCTGTTCGATGAGCGACGTGAAATTGCGACCAAACCTCGAGGGAAGAACCATGCCCGCCTATGACGCCAACAACCCCTTCGCAAAAATCCTGCGCGGCGAGTTTCCCTGCCACAAGGTTTACGAGGACGAGCATGTCTTGGCGTTCCTCGACATCATGCCACGCTCGCCGGGCCATACGCTGGTGATCCCGAAAGTCCCTGCCCGCAACATCCTCGACATCACGCCTGAAGATTACGCGCATGTCGCGCGCGCCGCCCACAAGATCGCCGCCGCCGCCATAAAGGTCTTCAATGCCGACGGCATCACCGTGCAGCAATTCAACGAGCCCGCCGGCGGGCAAGTCGTGTTTCATCTGCACATGCACGTGATGCCGCGCCACGACGGCGTCGCGCTATTGCCGCCCGCGAGCCGCAAGGAAGATGTGAAAGTGCTGGAAGACAACGCGACCAAGCTGGCGGCGGCGCTATAGCGCTTCCGTAGCAGGTCTCACTCCGTCTCGAAATCGCCTGCCTGCGGCGGCGCCAGCGGCGTAAATTCGCAGCGGTCGGGCTTGACGTCGAGCAGCGGCGTTTCGTCGAGGCAGTCGAGGCCGCGCACCAGGATCGTGTTGCCTTCGATCTTGACGAACTTCACGATCGAGGTGCCGATCGGGTTCGGCCGCACCGGCGATCGCAGCGAGAACGTGCCGCGGGTTTTCTGGTTGTTCTTCGGGCTTTGCAGCACCAAATCGCGACGCGACTGGTGCAGCCAGTAAATCACTTCGAGATTTTCATAGAAGTCGACGCCCTTGATCGCGGGCACCCAGGGTTCGAAAATCTCGAGCCGGCAGACCGGACCGTCGTGGCGACCCTGCCGTGGCGTTTCCAGGCGCGACTTCCAGGGCGTGCGGATGCGGCCGATATAGACCAACCCGGCGTCGCGGGCCGGCGGCATGTCGACGGTGAGTTCACCCTCGCGGATTTCGCTTTCTCGAACCATTTCCAAACCCAGTGAGATTCCCGTGCGCCGGACAGTAGCGGATTATCCACCACCTGCAATCAACCGAGCCACCATTTCCCGGCCAGCAGCACGATCTCGCCAGAGACTACGCCGGCAAAGATAGAGCGTCGCGTCAGCATGAATACTGCAAAGCCGGCCGCGACCGCACCATAACGCAGCCAGTCCGGCACGCCGGCCAGCGCGCCCGGCGGCTGCACCAGGATTTGCGCGATGACGCCGGCGAGGATCGCGGTCGCCACCGCCCTCACCCACACCAGGACTTCGGAGCCCTCATCGACGCCGGCGCCGAACCACAGCCCGGCCATGCGCCAGACCTCGTTGGGCAGGAAGCCCGCAAGGACCAGGACCAACAGCGCGTGCGGACTTCCGAAAAACTCGCTCATGCGCGCGCCCTCTCCCGCCACCAGTGCGCGCCATAGGCAATGGTACCGGCGGTGACGCCGCTGATCAGGATATCGACGCCGGTATGCAGCATCGACACCAGCGGAAACAGCGCGATCCCGAGCACCAGCGCCAGTATGTCTGATATCTGCCGGCAGTTGCGCGCGGTCGAAAGCAGGAACGCGAGCGGCGTCAACAACAGGATCGCCGCTGCAAACAGCGGCGGCAGGTTGGCGGCGAGACCATAGCCGAGCGTGGTCGCGACCATGCACACGCTGACGAGGCCGCAGCCGAGCCCATGCGTGAATGCAATCCGCCGCTCGCGCGGCACCTTCGGCAACAGCCGGTAGCATTCGACCCACAGCGTGACCGCGATGAAATGCGTCACCAGCACGAGATGACGCCGCTTTGTCCGCGGCGTCTTCATCAGCGGTAGGACCGACACCACCATCGGAAACAGCCGGATCGCGCTCACCGTTACCGCAATCGCCGCCTGCACCGCGGTTGCGCCGGAGCCGAGCGTCGAGATCAGGATGATCTGCGCCGGACCCGCCCAGACCAACAGCGTGCTGCCGAGCACCCAGCCCAGGCTGAAATGGCTGTCATGGGCCAGCGCACCGATGCCGAGATAGGTCGCAAACAAGACCAGCGTCAGCACTGTGGACGCGACCGAGCTCATGCCCCATGCGAACGCGCGCAACGGGCTTTTCCATTGGGGGGAAGAGAGCGGAGGGAGCGACACGGGTGACCGGAGGATTGAATTGCCGCGGGGCATAGGGCTGATGAATGTGGGGCACGTCAAGCAAGCGAAGGCTCAGGGCCGCTATGAAAATACACGGCCGTCATTCCGGGGCGATGCGAAGCATCGAACCCGGAATCTCGAGATTCCCCGGTGCGCAATTGCGCACCTGAGGTCTGGTCCTTCGGACCATCCCGGAATGACGGAAGAAGCATTGTCACCCCGCCACGCCCCTATTCCTTAGCACAAAGCACGCCCCGCCCGCTTTGCGGATGCGGTTGCAGAGGTCGTCGGCCTCGCCGCGTGTGTCGGCGCCGAAGCGCACCTGGTAGAACGTCGCCGGGCCGCGGCTGCGCAGGCGCGAGGCGAGGATGCTGGGGTCGCGATTGCCGATCACGCTCGAAAGGCGCGAGACCGCGCGCCCATACATTGCGAGCGCCTTGTCGCGGGAAAAGCCGGCTGCGAGCTGCACGCCCCACACCTTCGCGGCGGCGAGCTTCACGCGCTGCTCCAGCCCGGCGATAAAGGGATTGGGCGCCTGTTTCAACAGCGCCATCAGTTCGCGGCAACTCGATGTCCGCGCGAGCTCCGGCATCTTGCCGCTTCGTCCCGCCGCGGCCCAATCCTCCACCGTGGAGCCGGTGATGGCGAGCACGTAGCTGCGGGTCTCCTGCGGCATCGGTCCGGTGCCGGCCAGCCATTCCTGCACCCGCCGTGGGCCGGCATTGTACGCCGCCGCCGCGAGCCCGAGATTGCCGAATTGCTCGCGCAACTCACCAAGAAACTCGGCCGACTTCGGCAGCGCCTGCACCGGATTGAAGGGATCGAGCAGGCCGCGTTCGTTCGCCGTTCCCGGCATGAACTGCGCAATCCCCTGTGCCCGCGCGCCGCTGCGCGTCACCGGCCCTACCGCGCCGGGTTGAAAGCGGCTCTCCTGCCAGATTACGCGCGCGAAATATTCCAACGGCAAGTTCGATGCCTTGGCCGCCGATTCGATCATCAGGCACATTGCCTCGCGCGCCTCACTCTCGCGCGCCTGACCGGCCGCCTTCTGAAGAGCTGTCGCGCTCGACCGCGTGGCCTCGCCCGCGTCCTCAGCGAACGCGTTCGCACATGAGGACAACAGCGACACCGTGCACCATAGGGCGCGAAGCAACCGACCTCTCGGCATGGCAGTTTGCAATCCAGGGGCGTGCAGTGGTGGAAACGTCAGTCAAACGATCATGGCTTGTCGCCGTTCCGCCGCAGCAGGCCGGCTTTTTGCGCTGCAATTGTTCCGAAATCCGCGCCATCGGAACCGCCGTTAATTTACGTTAACGCCGCATTTTGCGGCGGCCGGTCTTTTACGGGCAATAAAGCGGGGTAAAAGTCTCCCTGTTTCCTGGGAGATTTTCAATGCGGGACCGACGCGAGAGCGTGCGCGACAAGGTAATGTATGGCGGCGTCGCCGAGATCGGCGAACACGGCGCGACGCGCGAATGTATCGTCCGCAATATTTCCGATCACGGCGCGACCATCGAATTCAGCAACAACCTCCAGTTGCCGAAAGAGCAGCTCTCGCTGCGCATCGCGCGCAAGGGCCGCTCCTTCCTGGCCAAAGTGATCTGGTGGCGCGACAATTTCGTCGGCGTCGCATTCAGGGCGGAAAGCCCTGCCGAGCCGGTCTCCGACCTCGATGAACGGCTGCGCAGGAGCGAGATCAAGAAGCGACAGCTCCAGCGACAGATCGACGAATTGCTCGGCGAGCGCTGAGCGCCGCAACGCGCCACAGAAAAGGCCGGCTGTCGAGCCGGCCTTTTGCATTCTTCCGTGTCTCCCGGTCGAAGCGCGATCAGACCTTGACCAGCGGGCCCTTCGACGCTGGCCCCTTGGAGCCGCCGCCCCCGTTGGGGCCGCCCGGCTTCGGCTTGCGCTTGCGAGCGCCCGGCAGCTTTTCCGGCTTCGGCGTGACCGGTCCTTCGACGAACTCAAAGCCGATCTTGTCCTTGCCTTCGGCACTCGCCTCGTCCTTGACCAGCACGACGCGGACATGGCCGCCGCCCTTCAGCTGACCGAACAGCACTTCGTCCGCCAGCGGCTTCTTGATGTGCTCCTGGATCACGCGCGCCATCGGACGCGCGCCCATCTGCTCGTCGTAACCATGTTCGATCAGCCAGGCCTTGGCGGTCTCCGACAGCTCGATGGTGACGTCGCGGTCGGCGAGCTGCGCCTCGAGCTGCAGCACGAACTTCTCGACCACCATGCCGATGACGTCGGCATTGAGATGGGCGAACGAAACGATCGCGTCCAGCCGATTGCGGAATTCCGGCGCGAACTGGCGGTTGATCGCTTCGTGGTCGTCGCCTTCCCGCTTGTTGCGCGTGAAGCCGAAAGCCTGGCGCGCGAGGTCGGCGGCGCCCGCATTCGTGGTCATGATCAGGATCACGTTGCGGAAGTTGACCTGCTTGCCGTTGTGGTCGGTCAGCCGGCCGTGATCCATGATCTGCAGCAGCACGTTGTAGAGATCCGGATGCGCCTTCTCGATTTCATCGAGCAGCACCACGCAATGCGGATGCTGGTCCACGCCATCGGTCAAAAGGCCGCCCTGGTCGAAGCCGACATAGCCGGGAGGCGCGCCGATCAGGCGCGACACCGTATGCCGCTCCATATATTCGGACATGTCGAACCGAAGCAGCTCGACGCCGAGCGAGGCCGCAAGCTGTTTTGCCACTTCGGTCTTGCCGACGCCGGTCGGACCGGAGAACAGGTAGGAGCCGATCGGCTTCTCCGGCTCGCGCAGGCCGGCGCGCGCCAGTTTGATCGACGCCGACAGCGACTCGATCGCCTTGTCCTGGCCGAACACCACGCGCTTCAGCGTCTGCTCGAGATGCTTCAGCACCTCGGCATCGTCCTTCGACACGCTCTTGGGCGGAATCCGTGCCATGGTCGCGATCGTGGTCTCAATTTCCTTGATGCCGATGGTCTTCTTGCGCCTGTTCTCGGCGACCAGCATCTGCGCCGCGCCCGACTCGTCGATCACATCGATCGCCTTGTCCGGCAGCTTGCGGTCGTGGATGTAGCGCGACGACAATTGCACCGCCGCCTCGATCGCCTCGTTGGTGTATTTCAGCCGGTGATAATCCTCGAAATAGGGCTTGAGACCTTTGAGGATCGCGATCGCGTCTTCCACCGTCGGCTCGTTGACGTCGATCTTCTGGAACCGGCGCACCAGCGCGCGGTCCTTCTCGAAATGCTGACGGTATTCCTTGTACGTCGTCGAACCCATGCAGCGGATCGTGCCGGACGCTAGCGCCGGCTTGAGCAGGTTGGATGCGTCCATCGCGCCGCCGGAGGTGGCGCCGGCGCCGATCACGGTGTGGATTTCATCGATGAACAGGATGGCGCTCGGATGCGCCTCCAGTTCCTTCAGGACCTGCTTCAGGCGCTCCTCGAAATCGCCGCGGTAGCGCGTGCCAGCGAGCAGTGTGCCCATGTCGAGCGAGAACACGGTGGCGGTCGCAAGCACTTCCGGCACTTCGGAATCGACGATGCGCTTGGCGAGCCCTTCCGCGATCGCGGTCTTGCCGACGCCGGCCTCGCCCACGAACAGCGGATTGTTCTTCTGGCGGCGGCACAGCACCTGGATGGCGCGGTTGATCTCGGCATTGCGCCCGATCACCGGATCGATCTTGCCGTCACGCGCCTTCTTGTTGAGGTTGACGCAATAGGTTTCGAGCGCCTCGCCCTTCTTCTTGGCGTCCTCGTTGCCCTTGGTCTCGGTCTCCTCGTCGACGCCGCGCACGGGACGTGCTTCGGAAACGCCCGGCCGCTTGGCGATGCCGTGACTGATATAGTTGACCGCGTCGTACCGCGTCATGTCCTGCTCCTGCAGGAAATAGGCGGCGTGGCTTTCGCGCTCCGCGAAGATCGCGATCAGCACGTTGGCGCCGGTCACTTCTTCGCGACCGGAGGACTGGACGTGAATCACCGCGCGCTGGATCACGCGCTGGAATCCGGCGGTCGGCTTGGCGTCGTCGGCGCCATCGGTCACCAGATTTTCGAATTCGGTCTCAAGATAATTGACGAGGCTGGTGCGCAGCTTGTCGAGATCGACGCTGCAGGCGCGCATCACCGCCGCCGCATCCGAGTCATCGATCAGCGACAGCAGAAGATGTTCGAGCGTCGCGTACTGATGATGACGCTCGTTTGCAATCGCCAGCGCACGATGCAGGGATTGTTCAAGGCTTTGGGAAAAAGTTGGCATTCTCGTCCTCTATGGCCCCCGGTCATCATGATCGCCATTACCCGGTCAGGCAACAACAACCTTCGTCATTACCTGTCATATAGTTACGTAACGATCGTGGCGAAAGACCGGTTCCGCAGGCGTGGTTTTCCTCTAAATTCACGCGCCACGGCTGCACTGCGCGCCGCCTTCCCGAAAAACTACCGTGATACGGATCGCCTTCCGTCAGTCAGCAACCGATCATTGCAAGACCCGTTCCCTCTCCCGCCCGGGTCAAGCGCTATGCGCGGCTATTTTTTTTCCATCACGCACTGCAGGGGGTGCTGGTGCTTGCGCGCAAAATCCATCACCTGCGTGACTTTTGTCTCGGCAATCTCGTAGGTGAACACGCCGCACTCACCGATCCCGTGGTGATGGACATGGAGCATGATCTTGGTGGCCGCTTCGGCGTCCTTCTGGAAGAACTTCTCCAACACATGAACGACGAACTCCATCGGCGTGTAGTCGTCGTTCAGAATCAGGACACGATAAAGATTCGGACGCTTGGTCTTCGGCTTGACCTTGGTGATGACCGACGTCGACGGTCCACCGGTTCCGATATTGCGGTTCTCGTCATTGCTCATTCGGGGAGCAGAGGCGGATGACGTGGCCGGCACGGACGGACAAGCTTTGAAGGTTGACTGCAACATGGCTCAGGCGTTCGAATTCCAAAGGGGTGACCGGACGGCGTACCCTGGCCCACTCACGATCGGCTCTGGCGTGAGCCACCGCAGCGTATCCAGCAACGCTTTTTTCCAGATCGCCGCTCCCCGGTCCGACCCGATGGCCGGGTCGGCACCTCGGAATATGGGTCCGCCGCCAGATCGCCGCAAGCGCATTGACGCTGCCTGGCGAGACCCGCGGCCGGCCCGATTCCCGGCTCGGCTATCCGGACCCAAGGTTAATCGTTTCTGTCGGTTTTGACAAAGGACCCCGACTGCCCGTTTCGACGAGCGGCCAGTCGCCGGCCAGGCTGCGCTTCGCGAAAATAGCCGCGAGCCGTCGCGGCTACCCAAGAAAAAAGCCCGGCCGCAACGGCCGGGCTTTTAATTTCGAATGCGTATTGGCTTTCAAGCGAAGTGGAAACCGGTTCGCGCGAAAGAAAAAACGCGTCAAATAGGGCGTGTTCGGTTCCGATCCAATCGGAACCGAAGCCTCGTGAATTAGTGCGCGGCCGGCGTGAACTTCGCGACCAGGCCCTCGTAGGGCTTGAAGGTCTGCTTGGCGAGATCGGTGTAGAGACCCGCGATCTTCTGCGATTCCGCGACGAACGTCTCGTAGGAAGAACGCGCGAATTCGGTCTGCGCCTCGAGCGCCTTGTCCAGCGACTTCACGCCGGAAAGCTTTTCAACGAACGACTTGGTCTCTTCGAACGATTTCTTGGCGTAGTCGCCATAGGCGGTTGCGATCGCCTGAACGCCGCTCTGCAGGTTGCTCGCGGAAGCGGCAACCGATTCGAGATGCTCTTTTCCGTAGCTCTGAATGTCTTCAACCTTAACCATCATGGAGTCCTTTCCCAGACTGCAGGTGCAAACCGATTGCCGGGAGGTCCCGGCCCCCTGACATCCCCGATATATGTGCACTGCACAATAAAGTCAACAAAATGTTGTGCGACGCACAAATATGGCCAATTAGCGCAAAAATCCGGGGTCTTACGCAACGGTTAATTAATCTTTTGGAAACTCGCTCCGCCTAACCTGATTCCTGGACTTGTTCGCCTTCCGGCAGACAGCCTGAAAGCTGTTTCTGAACAGTATCTTAGCTAGAAAAGCGACCTGATCGGCCAACCGGGCCGCGCGTAAAGGCCGGATCGGTAATCCGAGCAGGGAGACATCGGCGGCGGGTGGGCACAATTTTGCCTCACGAGCCGGTGATCAAGACAGAAATTGGGACGGGGAAGTAAATGCTTCGTACAACCTTGGCTTCCTCGCGCGCGTTACGAGTGTGCGCCCTCGGGCTCATTACCTTCACCACGGCAATTCTGATCAGCAGCGAGAGCGCCGAAGCGCGCCGCCACAAGCATCGTCGCCACCACCATGTCGTGCGGGAAAGCTACAGCCCCCAATTCTCTTCCATCGTCGTCGACGGCAATTCAGGCGCGGTGCTCTCCTCGAACAATCCCGACGGCATCCGCCGACCGGCGTCGCTGACCAAGATCATGACGCTCTATCTGCTGTTCGAGCGCCTCGACGCCGGCAAGATGAAGCTGGATACCGAGATGGAAGTCTCGGAGCATGCTTCCGAGCAGGCGCCGACCAAGCTCGGCTTGCGCCCGGGCCAGACGCTAAAGGTCGAGGACGCCATCAAGGGCCTCGTGACGCGTTCCGCCAACGACGCCGCCGTGGTGGTCGCCGAAGCGATTGCCGGCGATGAAGCCGAATTCGCCAGGTTGATGACGCGCAAGGCGCGCGCGCTTGGCATGAGCAAGACCACCTATCGCAACGCGTCCGGCCTGCCCAACGACGAACAACTGACCACGGCACGCGATCAGGCCACGCTTGGCCGTGCGATCCAGGATCGCTTCCCGCGCTACTACCGGTACTTCGCCACCTCGGTGTTCAATTATCGGGGACAGTCGATCCGCAACCACAATCGCCTGCTCGGCAATGTCGAAGGCGTCGATGGCATCAAGACCGGCTACACCCGCGCCTCCGGCTTCAACCTTGTAAGCTCGATGCGCCGCGGCAACCGCCACCTCATCGGCGTGGTGCTGGGCGGCCGCAGCGGCGGTTCGCGCGACGCCACCATGCGCAACCTGCTGGCCGAAAACCTCGACAAGGGCGCCACCAAGCGCACCATCGCCGCGATCACCGAGCGCAATCCCGCTGACGGCACCGTCGATGTGGCCGAAGCCGCGACCGCTTCACGTCCGGCCGAGGCGGTTCAGGCCGGCGGCCCCGTCGCCGCTGGCGAACCGGGGCTCGCCGCCATGCCCGTGACCCGGTCGATTGCCCCGGCAAAACCATCACTGATGGCGGCGGCCGCTGCAGCCCTGCCCCCGCCGCCCGCCAAGGTCGAACAGAACAAATTCGAGCCGCAAGCCAAGCCCGAACCCGCCCCGTTGACCAGCGGCGTGATCCAGACCCAGCCGATCTCAGCGATCCCGGGCTCGGCCGAGCCGATGAAGCCGGTGAAGGTCAAGACGGTTCAGGTCAAGGCCGGGCCGATGAAGCTGGCGTCAGCCGGCGGCTCGCAGCCGGTAGCACCGCCGGTCACCAATGCCATCCCGGCCCGCCCCGAAATCGCCGAGACCTCCAGCGCCGTTGTGGCGAAGGCAGCCGAGACCAAAGCTGAAGCTGCCAAGGAAGCTCTCAGGGCAGCCATGCCGCAGCAGCCGGCCGGCCACGGCACCGGAAACGGCGTGCTCGGGGTGTTGCCCGCGTCCAGTCTGGCACATGCCCCCTCGCAAGCCCCACACGTGCAGGCGCTGGCCTATGCCGATCCGGCGCCCCGCGCCCAGCCGCAGGCCGCGCAACAGAACGACGCCGTCAAGCCACCTGCCGCGTCGGCAGTGGTTCGTAGCGGCTGGATCGTCCAGGTCGGCGCGCTCGAAAGCGAAAGCGAAGCCAAGCAGCGGATCGATCTCGCCCGGACCAAGGCCAGCACCCTGCTCGGCAAGGCCGATCCCTTCACCGAGCCGGTCGTGTCCAAGGACAACCGTACCCTGTTTCGCGCCCGCTTCGCCGGTCTCGATCGCGATCAGGCCGAAGCGGTGTGCCGCACGCTCAAGCGCGCCGACATTTCCTGCATGACCGTTCGCAACTGATCCGGACATCCCGCTGAGATTCGCAAAGCCGGCGCCCCCAGCGCCGGCTCTGTTGTTTTCACAGCACAGTCGTGACGGCTTTCGCATGATCACGCCCGATGCGGCCGGCGAAAACTTCTCGTCAAGAATTTACGGTTAAGTTTCCCTGCAATGAACGATCGACCACGCCGGACAACGGCGGGCGATGTGGGGCGTCAGTCAGAGAATGACAGGTAAGCAACTCTCGGTTTGTAGCGTCGGTGGCGTGAGCCGGAGTTAGCTAGAGATGCGTGCGAAGAAGGGTATCCTTGGCCTCGTTTACACGGGCAGCGAGGTACGTCGAGCCCCCCTGGTCGGGATGCAGTTTCTTCATCAGGGCGCGGTGCGCCCGGCTGATGTCGTCGCGCCCCGCCCCCGGCTGCAGGCCAAGGATCTGATAGGCCTCCTCGTCCGTCATTTTTCCAGTCGCCGCCGTGCGGCGCTGCCCCCCTGCCGTATCGCCTTGCGCGTTCTGACGCCAAGCGGGAAACCGGCGGTCAAGATAGCTTTCAAGTAAGGCGACGCTCTCGGCGTCGAAGGCCGCTGTCATCGCGATCAATTGCGGCAGGTCGAATTCGTCGAGCGAGCGGCCGGCATTCGGTCCGTCCACGATCCGGCCCGACAATTCGCCACTGTCGTGATCGAGGCGCATGTCGAGAAACTGCGAGCGGACGCGCGAGGCTTGCCCTGACGAACGCTGCGCGCCGCCGCCGAAGATCCCGCCGATATTGCTGAAGCCACCCGGCCCGAACGGCGACCAGCCGAGCAGGCCGGCGCCGAAGATGCCGAGCGGGATCGCAACCGCAAGCTCGCCGCGCAGCCCGGTGAAGGCCGCAACCGCCAGCGCTATCACGCCGCCCACGATCTTGATCACGCGCGCGAGCACGATCGGGTTGGCCGCACGAAACATCTGCAGCAGCAAGTACAGAACGACAACGGCGACGACGCCGGCAATCAGGGTTGGCATGGGTCTAATATAGCGGCAC
This sequence comes from Bradyrhizobium valentinum, assembly GCF_001440405.1. Taxonomy (GTDB): domain Bacteria; phylum Pseudomonadota; class Alphaproteobacteria; order Rhizobiales; family Xanthobacteraceae; genus Bradyrhizobium; species Bradyrhizobium valentinum. Next base: position 5,063 of record NZ_LLXX01000015.1, on the reverse strand, counting down.
CGGCGCCGAAAAGCATGGCGCTCGGCGCGGTGGCAACCAAAGTCGTAATCACTTCATCTGGCCGATCAACGCGGCCGCACCGCTGGTGGTTTTCGATAGCGCCAGCAGCGCTTCGCGCCCGCCGGCGGCATAGGCTGCAGCGGCGCGCAGGAGCTCGCGCAACTGCGCCGCGGCGCCGGGATCGAACCTGCACCATGCGCCGCCGGTGAGCCGCGCAATCTCGCGGAACGCCTGTTCGGCAACGGCGTCATGGCCTTCCTGAAACATGAAGACTGGAACCTTGAGCAGGCCGAGCTCGCCGGCCTTGGCGCAGAGATCGTCGACGGCCTCTTCCATGGCGTCGCCGACGAACACCACGGCGCGCACGCCGGACGCCACCGCCTCGCGGCGCGCCTCCGACAGCACCTTGCCGATTTGGGTGTTGCCGCCCTGGCAACCGATCTTGCTCATCAACCTTGCCAGTTGCGCGGAATCGGAGATCCAGCCCGTGGCACGGCATTCATTGAAACCGCGGTAATAGACCAGCCTTATGTCGAGGCTGCCGAGCGAGGCCGCCTCGCGAAACATGTCGGCCTGCAGCGCGCAGGCCATGTCCCAGGTCGGCTGCCGGCTCATGGTGGCGTCGAGCGCAAACACCAGCTTTCCCTTGGCACCCGGGCGGTGCGGCGACATTGCGCGCGCTTTCGCCACGAAGGCCGCGATGTCTTCCGACGCCGACGGCTTGGCCTCCGGCAATGGACCGCCATCACGTGCCTCAGCCTTTGCCGAAGCAACATCGCCTGCCGATTTTGGCTTGATAGGTTCGCCGGCCATGAGCGCTCGCGAGTATGTAGCAAGCTCTATGTGGGACGGTGCACGGCGCCGGTCAATGCGCCGGACGGTGGCGCAGCCGCAAACGCACGCTAGCGGTCAGTTGCCTAGTTCGTGACGGGCTTGTTCTTCGGCGCCGGATTGCTGGCCAACGGCACGGACAGCGGCACCGGTCCCGGGCTGCTGGTCAGAACGTCAGGTATCTTGGTCGGCACGGGCTTCAGCGTGCTGCTCTTGTCGGATTCGTCGAGGAACTTGTCGAGCATCGACCGGATCGAGGATTTGGCGGCGTCAGGCCCAGTGTCCCGCATGTCATTATGCTGGAAGCCAGTGTTCACGACCGTGATCCCGGCCTGCTCGCACTGCTCGTCGTCAGGCACGACGCCGGGGTCCGGCTTGAACTGCGTATCCTTGGAACGGAACGACAGGATCTTGAATTTGCCTTCAGTCAGGAACGGCACGCGCAGATTGTCCAGCGTCACGACTTTCTTGATCTCGTCGGGGTACTGCTTGGCGAAATACATCGTGATGTCGCCGCCCATCGAATGGCCGACCATCGTCACCTTCTCATAGTCGGCGTTGGGCTGAACCTTCTTCATTTTGTGGATGGCGAAATGGATGTTGGCCACGCCGCGCTGAATTTGCGGCAGACGGCCGACATAGATCTCGCCGACCTTGGTCACCATCGGCGGGTCGGTCGGCAGATCGTGCTGCGGGCTGACCGCAAGGTAGCCGCGCCAGGCGAAGACGTTTGCAAGGAACGAGTATTCGGTGTGCTTGACGGTATTGCCGTGATTGAGGATTGCAACCGGCAGCTTGATCAAGCCGGCATTGGCCTGCATTTCCTTGTCACGGCGAACAGCAACGTTAACCGCCACCAGGCGGTTGTCGCGGTCGGGATCGTGGAATGCAATCGTCTCGTGCCTAATCGCCCACTTGCTCGCGGTGAAATACGCGACAGCGACCAGCACCGAGAGTGAAAGCAGAACGAGAATTCCACGTTTCATATTTGTCCTCGCGCCCCGCTAGGGGCTATCCCTGTTTCTGAGACTCTTTCGGTCCCTTGTTGATGATATATGTCACGATGGCGTGACATAAAGGCCAAATGTTGTGTATTGACCGCCTGATCATTGTGCGGCGCACCTATCCATTGGGCAGGCCGCTCAATCCCCACAATTTGACCCGTTTTTCCTTACGACGCCTCCATTCAAACATTGGTTCGAGGGCAAGATAAAAGTCTAATGAAACGTGATGCTGCAGAATTGGTTCCCGGGAACCTTCGCTGGACGGTGTAACAATACCAATCAATCAGGGGTCTAAACCGTCGTGTAGATGACGAGCTTTAGTGCCGGGTCATCGTTGGCCTGGAAGCTCGCATACCCGAGTTTCAGCCGGCCCTTCTTAGGATGGGTCAAGGATTTCCGTCCTGCCGCGACGCCGCTGACGTCATGGGCCTCCCACCAGCCTGCAAATTCGGGACAGCCTTCCCGCAGCCGCGCCAACAGGTCGCGAAAGGCAGGGTCGCCGGCCCACAGGGCGACCATGCGCCAGGCCTCGTCCGCCCATGACGCACCGAACACCGCCGGGGTCGCGGGATTGCCTCCCACAGCGATCCTTTCAAGATGACGGTGATCCAGCCGCGATAGGCCGGCAACTCGGCCGTGGATCGAGGTCAGGCGCTGATGATGACGTCGTGGATTTCGAGCGGCTTGTCGACCTGGGTGAACCATTCGGCGCGATTGGCGGCGCGGCGGCGGCCGCGCTCGTCGAGCGGCAGCTTGAGCTGGCGGAGCAGGCTGGTCACCTCCTCGCGCGCCGTCACATGGCCCATGCTGGGCCGCGTGCCGAGCGTGGCCTCGTCGATGTCGTCCAGCGCCGTCAGTCCGCGCGGGAAGAATTCGCGGTAGACCACCCGCTCGGCAAACCCGTCGATCGAACGGAAGCCGAGCCGCAGTGAAAGGTCCTTCAGGCTGTCGGCGACGAGCTGCTTGTTGCGCGAGCCGATCATCGACAGGCGGTTGCGCACCACGATCCAGTCGGTGGTGGAACCGTCGAGCTGGCGGCGCTTGCGCCTAGTGTCGCGGACCATCTCCGCATAATGGCTTTCGCCGGTCACGGAATAGGTCGCCGGGTCGACGGTGCCGAGCACGTCGAAATCAAGGAAGCTGTCGTTGATCGGGGTCACCAGGGTGTCGGCCATCGAATGCGCCAGCCGCATCAGATAGGAGTCCGAACCCGGCGTATCGATGACAATGAAGTCGAAGGCGCGCTCCACCGTGCTGACCGCCTCGGCGAACTGCTGGAATTCGGAATTTTCATTGTCGGCGATCTGCATCGTCTCGCCGAGCTTGATGCAGTAATGCACCGGCATTTCGAGATCGAGACCGGTGCGGCGCGCCCACGCGCTCCGGTTGGCGATGTAGCGGGTGAAACTCCGCTGACGGCAGTCGAGATCGATGGTGGCGACGCGCTGCCCGGCCTTCATCAGGGCAACAGCGATGTGCAGGGCGGTGGTGGATTTTCCGGAACCGCCCTTCTCGTTGCCGAGCACGACGACATGCGCCGAACCGAATTGACCCTGACTCGCCTGAACCAACATGATTCAACCCCCACACGATATCTTCAAAGCACGCGCCGCTTCGCGTCAAGTGAAATGCGCGACGACGCATTCAGTTCGCTCGCAGTGTGTCTTTAATCATGAATCCGGAAGGCGAAGGATGTCGCTTCGCTGCAACGATCGGCCTGCATTCGAGTCAACCAGACGGCGGCGTACGCCTGCCCTCGTGTTGAGCTGCCGCAGGCTTGCCGCTTCCGAGCAACCTTGGCGGCAATGCTCTGGCCTTATAAGGTCGGCGCGCCCGCCGCGAGAAGCTTGGGAGCGCCGCTCCCCTCACCCCGTCAGAAGCTGCAAGAGATCGAGGCCAGATGTCGCGAAGTCCCATGGTCATCCGTACCGTTCCCGCATTGCGCCGCGCCGTCGAGGCCTTGCGCGCCCGAAAGGCCACCGTCGCGCTGGTGCCGACCATGGGAGCGCTTCATGACGGACATGTGTCGCTGGTGCAGCTCGCCAGGCGACGCGCACAGAAAGTCGTCGTCTCGATCTTCGTTAATCCGACGCAGTTCGCGCCGACGGAGGATTTCGGTTCGTACCCGCGCACCTTGAAGGCCGACCTTGCCCGGCTCACCGCCGAAAAGGTCGACCTGATCTGGAATCCGGACGTCAAGGCGATGTACCCGGACGGCTTCGCCACCCGCATCGTGCCCGAAGGTCCGGCCACCGCCGGCCTCGAGGATCGTTTCCGGCCGCACTTCTTTGGCGGCGTCGCCACCGTGGTCGGCAAGCTGTTCACGCAAGTCCGGCCGGACGTCGCGATCTTCGGCGAGAAGGATTTTCAGCAATTGCGGGTGGTGACGCAGATGGCCGCCGATCTCGACCTCGGCGTCAAGGTGATCGGCTCGCGCACCGTGCGGGAACGCGACGGGCTGGCGATGTCCTCGCGCAACGTCTACCTCTCGCCCGAGGAACGGCAGATCGCGCCGACGCTCTATCGCGCCATGAAGGAAAGCGCCAAGCGGCTGAAGGCCGGCGGCGATTTCGAGGCCGCGATGGAAGCCGGCCGCGAGCTGATCACCGCCGCCGGCTTCGCGCTGGATTATTTCGAGGCCCGTCACGCCGGGACGCTGGGGCCGATTACGTCGATGAAGGAAGGACCGGTGCGGATCCTCGTCGCCGCAAAGCTCGGCACGACGCGCCTGATCGACAACATCGGGGTCTAGGCGACGGCCGCAGCTTACTCAGAGCAGCCCCAGATCGCGCAATTCGCGCCGCATCGGTTCCGGCATCGCCGCCACGCTGGCGGCGGAGGATTTGGTGAGGTCCGGTGGCGCGGCATCCTCGGTCAGATAGCGCCAGCCCTGGAACGGCCGCATCGGCCGCGGCGAGACCGCAAATACCTTGGGCTGCATCACCAGGCGGCACCGTCCGATACCGTCCTTGTCGCGGAACGGCTCGATCGCAATGATCTTTTCGCGCGCGGCGATTTCACCCTTGATCACCCAATAGAGCGACCCGCCCGCGAGGATCTCGCCGTCGCGCTTCGGCGTCATCCGGGTGATGTGGACGTGCCGGAGCGGCAGACCCTTTTTCTTGGCGGTTGCCATCCGTTCGGCAACCCAGCCTTTGAGTTCTTTGACCGACTCGCAGCCGACGGCAAGCTTGATGAGATGAAGCGGCATGATCCCGCCGATGTAGC
>NZ_LLXX01000014.1 GCF_001440405.1 Bradyrhizobium valentinum | reverse complement strand
GGATGTGGCGGCTGCGCCCGGCGAGAGCATCGTGCCGCGGGCGGCACGCGCCTACGAGAACGAGTTGCGCACGGGCTTGCGAGTGCTGCTCATCGTCGGCGGGCTGGCGGGCGGCTGGATGGCGTTCGTGCCGTTGTCGGGCGCGGTCGTGGTGCCGGGCAATCTGGTGGTGCAGTCCAACGTCAAGACCATCCAGCATCCAACCGGCGGTGTCGTCGCGAAGATCGCCGTCAGCAACGGCATGCGGGTCAACGCCGGCGATCTCTTGCTGCGGCTGGACTCGACGCAGGCGCAGGCCAGCCTTCAGGTGGTGAGCAAGCAGCTCGATGAAGTGCGGGCGAAGATCTCGCGGCTGGTCGCCGAGCGCGACGGTCTGCCCAAACCGGCAATACCGCCCGAACTGTCGACCCGGCTGGACGACGGCAACGTCAAGACAGTGCTGGCCTCCGAAGCCTCGCTGTTCAGGGCGCGGGTGACCGCACGCGAGAGCCAGAGGGAGCTGTTGCAGAGCAAGGTGTCGCAGCTTGGCGAAGAGATCATCGGCCTCGAAGCACAGGTCGCGTCCAAGGCCAAGCAACTGGAACTGATCACCGGCGAGCTCACGGGAGTGCAGGAGCTCTTCGACAAGCGTCTCGTGCCGATCGCGCGGCTCACAGCCTTGCAGCGCGAGAGTGCCAGAATCGAAGGCGAACGCGGCCAGTTGATCTCCACGATCGCCGAGACCAAAACCAAGGTCGACGAGGCGAAGCTCCAGATGGTCAGATTAGACCAGGATGTACGGACGGAAGTCGTCAAGGAGCTCGGCGAGGCGCAGGGCAAGGAGGCTGAACTTAGTGAGCGCGCCGTCGCCGCGCGCGACGTCCTCGAGCGCATCGAGATGCGCGCGCCGACGTCGGGTGTGATCCATCAACTCAACGCGCACACCATCGGCGGCGTCATTCGCCCCGGCGACACCATCATGGAGGTGGTGCCGGATTCGGACGATCTGCAGATCGAGGCGCGGTTGCAGCCGAACGATATCGATCAGGTGCGGAAGGGCCAGCAGGCTTTCGTGCGCTTCTCCGCCTTCAACCAGCGGGTTACGCCGCAGTTGATGGGACAGGTGTCGTATGTCTCGCCCGACACCACCCGCGACCAGCAGACCGGCACATCCTATTTCACGGTCCGGATCATGCTGCCCGAAGAGGAGCGCCGGCTGCTCGCCGGGCTGCAGCTCGTCTCGGGCATGCCCGCGGAAGTGTTCATGCAGACCGGCAGCCGGACCATGCTGAGCTACCTGTTCAAGCCGATCCTGGATCAGTTCCAGCGCGCGTTTGTCGAGCGGTGAGGGAGCGATATAGGTCTTTTGCGCGTCATCGCAAATCTTGCCACCCCCGATGACATCGCTATATCAGGGCTTTCCTTTGGCCCTGTTCCCTGCGAGCCCCGTATGACCACCACCACTGCCCCCGAATCCCAACCGTTTCAGGCCGAGGTCGCCGAACTTCTAAATTTGATGGTGCACTCGGTCTATTCGGAGACCGATATCTTCCTGCGCGAGCTGATTTCGAATGCCTCTGACGCCTGCGATAAGCTGCGTTATGAGGCGATATCGGCGCCCGAATTGATCGCCGACGGTGCACCGCCCAAAATCCGCATCGTGCCGGACAAGAAGGCCAATACGCTTGGTGTGGTCGACAGCGGCATCGGCATGGACCGGCAGGAGCTGATCGACAATCTCGGCACCATCGCGCGTTCCGGCACAAAGTCCTTTCTCTCCCGCCTCACCGAGGCCAAGGACGGCGCCAATCTCATCGGCCAGTTCGGCGTCGGCTTCTATGCGGCGTTCATGGTTGCCGAGCGCATCGTCGTCACCAGCCGCCGCGCCGGTTCCGATCAGGTCTTCGTCTGGTCGTCCTCCGGCGGCAGCGGATTTGAAATCGCGCAGGGCAGCGACGAGGACGCCGGGCGCGTCACCCGCGGCACCGAGATCGTTGTGCACCTGAAGAAGGACGCGCAAAAATATCTCGAGACTTACGAGATCGAGCGCATCGTCCGCGCCTGGTCCGACAACATCCAGTTTCCGATCGAGCTGGTGCCGGAGGAAGGCGAGCCGCGCCAGATCAATTCGGCCAGCGCGCTATGGCAGCGGCCGAAGTCGGAGCTCTCGGCGGAGGACTACAAGCAGGCCTACCAGCAGATCGCCGGCGCCTTCGACGAGCCCGCGATGACGCTGCATTATCGCGCCGAGGGCCGGCAGTCCTACGCGGTGCTGCTGTTTGCGCCGTCGACAAAGCCGTTCGACCTGTTCGACCAGGCCCGCAAGGGCAAGGTCAAACTCTATGTTCGCCGCGTCTTCATCGCCGACGATGCCGATCTGCTGCCGGCTTACTTGCGCTTTATCCGCGGCGTGATCGACAGCGAGGACCTGCCGCTCAACATCTCGCGGGAGATGCTGCAGAACAATCCGCAGCTCGCGCAGATCCGCAAGGCCGTGACCGGCCGCGTGATATCGGAGCTGGAAAACCTCGGCGAAAAGGAGCCGGAAGCGTTCGCCAAGATCTGGGACGCGTTCGGCCCCGTGATCAAGGAAGGCATCTGGGAGGATTTTGAGCGCCGCGAGAAATTGTTGGGCTTGTCGCGCTTCACCACGACGAAGGGCGAGAAGCGCTCGCTGAACCAATATGTCGACGACCTCAAGGCGAACCAGACCGACATCTATTACCTCACCGGCGACAGCATCGAGCGGTTGAAGTCGAACCCGAAGCTCGAGTCCGCAACCGCGCGCGGCATCGAGGTGCTGCTCTTGACCGATCCGGTCGATGCGTTCTGGACCTCGGCGCCGCTCGATTTCGGCGGCAAACCGCTGAAGTCGCTAAGCCAGGGCGATATCGATTTCGCCCTGATCCCGCTCCTGGATGACAAGGCCGACGAGAAGAAGGACGATTCCGGCACCGACGAGGCCACGACGATCGCGCTGATCAAGGACGCGCTCGGTGAACGCGTCTCCGACGTGCGCGCCTCGCAGCGCCTGACATCTAGCGCGTCATGTCTGGTTGCCGGCGGCGACGCGCATGATCGCATGCTGGAACGCCTGCTGGCGATGCAGAACAAGGCGCCGGCCACCAAGCCGATCCTGGAGATCAACATGCGCCACCCCCTGGTCGCGGCGATTGCCGGCGACAAGGATGCGGCCAATGATCTATCAAAGGATCTATCAAAGGATCTGTCGTTCCTGCTCCTGGAGCAGGCGCAGATTCTCGACGGCGAGTTGCCGGAAGATCCGGCGGCGTTTGCGAGCCGGCTGAACCAGTTGGTGCTGCGCGGGATCGCGAAGGGGTAGGACGTTCAGCCGCACGGCTGAACCGGATTCCCAAACCGGCCGTATCTGCTAGGAAGGTGAGAACCCCGGGGTAGCTCAGATCGCCATGACGACGACGCCCGACGGCACCGATATTTTCTATGGGTCGATCCCGGTCTTTCGCGGCTTTGGCAGCCTGATGGACCCCGCGGTGTATTCGCCGCTACCGGACGACTGGACCGTCGGTGTTGCCGACATCGTGGAATCGACCAAGGCGATCGCGAACCAGCGCTACAAGGCGGTCAATATGGCCGGCGCCGCCGTCATCGCGGCGGTCACCAACGCGCTTGGCGGGCGCGAGTTTCCGTTCGTGTTCGGCGGCGATGGCGCGAGCTTCGCGGTGGCGCCCAGTGATCTCGCGCGCGCCCGCGACGCGCTGGCGGCAACGGCCGCATGGGTCAGGCAAGATCTCGATTTGAAGATGCGCGTGGCGCTGGTGCCGGTAAAGGACATTCGCGCGCAGGGACTCGATATCAAAGTCGCCCGTTTCGGCCCGTCGGCCAACCTCTCCTACGCGATGTTTTCCGGCGGAGGTTTGGGGTGGGCGGATGCCGCGATGAAGCGGGGCGAGTTTGCGGTGCCGGCGGCAACGCCGGGCACGCAGCCGGATCTGTCGGGGCTGTCGTGCCGGTTCGAGGAAATTCCCTCCGCGCGCGGGCTCATTCTGTCGGTGCTGGTGGTGCCGGCCAAGGGCGCCGATCCGCTCGCCTTCCGCAAGGTAATCGAGGACATCATCAGGCTGGTCGAGCAGTCTCCGGATGCCGGGCGGCCGGTGCCGCCGGACGGGCCGCCGCTGCGCTGGCCGCCGGCCGGCGTGGAGTATGAGGCGCGCGCCG
>NZ_LLXX01000013.1 GCF_001440405.1 Bradyrhizobium valentinum | reverse complement strand
TCATCCTGAAACGACCCCCCGCATCAAGCCGGGGTTCGTGACGCTGGCGTACATCCGGCCAGTGACCGCATAATGGGCCAGCGATTTACTTTTGCCGTTTTGATTATTACCTTCGGTGCCGCTGGCTCAACCCGGTCGCGAATGAGTCAACGGACACTAATTCGCTGATTGGATCGCTCCACTGGAGGACGATCCGATGCGGGACAACAGCTTATGGCCGGACGATTGAGCGCAACTATCTGCAGAAGTGGCGTTTTCTGATCCCGGATATGAGGCGGTGAAGGCTGGCCGATCGACGCTGTTCAAGCGGGTCGGAAAACTTCTACCGGCACCACGGGACCTGCTCGCAGACGTTCCGTAAATAATTATAACCGCTATCTGCTGAGCGGTGAGGAAGCGGACCTGCTGCCGCGCCGGCGCGGACCCAAACGGCGGGAACGGCGCGAGCCGGAAGGGATCGACGTCGCCCATCGCAGGCGAGGAATGAACCGCTACGAGATTCATGCCGTCTTGCTTGAGACGCGCGAGAAGGTACCTTCGCCCATAACGATCTATCGGGTGCTGAGACGCTACAGCTGAACCGCGCACGCCGGCGATGCGTGAGGAGAAACGCCGCATTATCAAGGACAAGCTTGGGGAACTGGGCCACGTCGATCTGCATCAATTGCCGCGGGATGTAACGGCAGCGGCGGTTCGCCGCTGTCGTCCCGTCTTGAGCGGGTACACGGCTTCGCCATCGATGATTGCAGAACCCGCCGCTACATGCCACGCATCGGAAGCAACCGCGTGTACGAGTTCTTCACTCTTGGCGACTCTGAAAGCCGAACGGGCCGATCGATTCTAGACCTCGAAATGCAATTGCTTGGTCAATCTGAACTACTTTGTCTGCAAGCGCGGTCGGTGTCGGGTACTTGATTTCTGCGGATGCGTCATTTTTACCACCCGCCGGTCGAAGCCCTAAATCGGCTAATTTACGTCACGACCCAGCTCAGGTCGTTCTTCCGCGTGATTACGTATCGTCTTTGTGGCTATATCGTCGTAATTGTTCGCAAGACGCAAAAGCCGTTGCTTAATCAACGGGTCTGCCTCATCCGCAAGGTCCCGCAGGACGCGCGCTCTATCCCTATAAAATCGGTCATCCATGCTGGAATTGTCCCCTCGAAACGCGAGGTTACATGCCCGTTTTTTCCGGCCGAAACAGTAATCTAGTTCACACATTTGAATTTCACGTGGCAAGGTCGCATTCACATTCTCGCAATGTAGTCTTGTTCATTATCGCCAACGTAGACGGTCATGATAGAAGCCCGGCTCCGCCCTCGTACGATTCGGAGAAAGAATGGCAAAAGCTAAGAAGGTAGTTCGCCGCGCGTGGACAAAGGACGATGTTCGAACAATGAAGACCATGGCAAAGGCAAAGTCAGGCGTCGCCAAGATCGCAAAAGCGTTGAAGCGGACTCCCGGTGCGACGACCGTTATGGCAGCAAAGCTTGGGATATCCCTATCGATGCGCGACTAAGAACTTGCCCGCTTTCAGAAACTATTTTCTGACCCAGCATCCTGCCCATTACGGTGTTGGGACCTCGGGTGGATGACTCCCCTCGTCTGGGCCGCTCAATCGCTGTTGCCGGTAAGCAGACCAAGCCCAAAAGATAGCGCACCCGAATACAATCGCGCTTCCTGCGACCACTAAGATGGCACCAAGGATAACTATAGCCGTTCGCGAATGGCCTCTTCCAGATTTGGCATGGGATTCTCCTTTCATGATGCGCCCAGCCCCAGCAGCAAAGCGACGAGACGCGATCAGGCATGACCCTGAGGTCTAGCACATTGTCGCGCTCAATGTGGTCGACGTCACCGACCTGGTTGCTGGTGTTGGATGTAGACGAATACCGTCATTGGTCTCTCTTCAGCTGTCGCTTTCCCCAATGGGACTGCTTGCCCTACTCTCGCAGTGGAGGAGGAGCAGCATTTCTCTTGGCTTGCCTGAATCACGGCAAATCCTCGCATTCATGGCGATATCGCGTCCTTCGGCGGCGCCAGTCAGGCCGGCAGCCGCGTGCTGAACCTTCGGCTGATCATGCTCGGATTTCGGAATGGTCTCGCTCAGATGTTTGATCGCGTCCCGGAGCGTGACGAGCCGCCGGCCGCCGGGCACATGGGCTCCCCAATGCGCAGGGACCAAGACACGACGCAACTCCCGGAACCAACACAGCCGCTATCGCTCGACGAGGCGACCACCTGCAGCGATCGGCGTAAAGGCGGGGTACCCGGCATCGAGCGGGCGTTGCACCCGATTGAGAAGGTGCCGTGGGTGCGGCCTTACTTTTCACTCCAGTGACGCGGATCACGTGAGAAGGCTTTTGGCGGTCGGCGGTTACTTCAAGGCACCATTCTTTCCGCCTGGAACTCGCCGTCGATGGGAGTATCTCTGCAGCTACCGAGGTCGCCTCGCGCCAAGCAGCCTTATTGTTCATGACGATAGACGCTCTCGCTCCAATGCACGACAAACGACATAGAACACAGGCGTGAAGATCAACCCGAAAGCCGTTACTCCTAGCATGCCGAAGAAGACTGCGGTGCCGAGAGATTGACGCATCTCCGCACCTGCGCCGGTCGCCATAACCAGCGGCAAGACGCCGAGGATGAAGGCGAAAGACGTCATCAGAATCGGACGCAAGCGCACCCGCGCCGCCTGAATCGCCGCGCCAGCGCGGTTCATTCCCTCATGCTCCGCTTGCCGTGCGAACTCCACGATCACAATTGCGTTCTTGGCCGCCAGGCCGATCAGCACGACCAACCCGATCTGCGCCAGAATGTTCATGTCCATCGAGAAGAGGCGAAGCCCGGCGAGCGCTGCCAGCAAGCACATTGGCACGATCAGGATCACCGATAGCGGCAACGTCCAGCTTTCGTACTGGCCCGCCAACAGCAGGAAAACGAATACGACCGAGGCTGCAAAGACCAGAAGTCCCGTATTGCCGGCGAGTCTTTCCTGCAGGGCAAGCTCTGTCCACTCGAAGCCATAGCCATCGGGCAAGGTCTCGGCCGCGATTTTTTCCATCCTGTCGAGCGCTTGGCCGGTCGAAAACCCGGCCGCCGCCGCCCCCTGCACTTCGGCCGCGGGATAGAGATTGTAGCGCGGAACGCGGTATGGACCGGTGCGCTCTTCAAAGGTCGCCACCGAGCTCAGCGGCACCATGGCTCCGGAATCGCTGCGAGTTTTGAAATTCTCAATCGCCGGCAGATCCCGCCTGAACTGGCCATCCGCCTGCGCACGGACCTGGAATGTCCGCCCTAGGAAGTTGAAGTCGTTGACGTAGGCCGAGCCGAGATACACTTCGAGCGTCTCGAACACGCGACTGGCCGGAACGCCCAGCATCTCTGCCTTCACGCGGTCGATGTCCGCATAGAGCTTCGGCGTGGCCGTGTTGAAAGGCGAGAAGGCGCCGGTGAGCTCCGGGGCCCGGCTCGCCGCGGCGAGGACGCGCTGCGCGATCGCCTCGATCTCCGTCCCCGTTCCGCCACGTCTGTCTTCGATCATCATCTTGAAGCCGCCGGCGTTGCCTATGCCGCGGACGGAGGGAGGCTTGATCGGGACAACACGCGCTTCGGCTACGTCCGCCAGGCGAACCGGTATTGAGGCGATGATCCGGTCGACCTTGAGGCCTCGCTCCGCCCGCGCCTGATAAGGCGAGAGGATCGCAAAGATCAGACCGGTACTCGACGAGTTGGTAAAGGTTGCGCCGTCGAGGCCTGCAATAGCGACCACATGGGCGATGCCTTCCGTGGCCATCAGGCGGTCTGACACTTTCTTCAGGACCTCATCGGTCCTGGTGAGAGACGATCCCGGCGGCAGCTGTACGGCATTAATGAAATAGCCCTGGTCCATTACAGGAATGAAACCTCTTGGCGCCAGGGCGAGCTGCCACCCGGTCAAGCCGAGAAGCCCAACATAAGCGACGAGCACCAGCGCGCTGACCCGCAGCAATCGCCGTGTCAGCCCGCCGTAGCCCCATGACAGGCGGTCGAAGACTGCGTTGAAGGTCCGGAAAAATCCATCGCGCCCGCGAGCAAGAAAATTCCGCTTGTGCGCCGCTTGCTCCTCCTCATGCGGCTTTAGCAGGATAGCGCACAGTGCGGGGCTCAGCGTCAGGGACACAAATGCCGAGATGACCGTAGCAGCGGCGATGGTCACGGCGAACTGGCGGAAGAATTGGCCAGAGATGCCGGAGATCATGGCAGCCGGGATAAACACCGCACAGAGCACGAGCGCGATGGCGATCAGTGCCCCACCGATTTCGTCCATCGACCGATGAGCAGCATCACTGGGGGAGAGGCCGTTGCGAAGATGACGCTCCACATTCTCCACGACGACGATGGCATCATCGACGACGATGCCGATGGCAAGCACGAGTCCCAAAAGCGAGAGATTGTTGAGCGAATAGCCAAGCGCGGCCATCACGGCAAAGGTGCCAATCAACGAGATAGGGATTGCCAGGATCGGTATGACTGCAGCCCGCCAAGTCTGCAGGAACAGCACGACCACCAGAACGACCAACGCAATTGCTTCGAAGATGCTCTTGTAGACCTCGTGGACGGATTCGGCGATGAACTCCGTCGGATTGAAGGGAATGCTGTATGCCATGCCGGCCGGCAGGTTGCGTCCCAGCGTGTCCATCGCCGCAATGACGCGATTGGCCGTTTCCAGGGCGTTCGACCCGGGCTGCTGGAAGATCTGGATCGGCTGGGCCGGTCGCCCGTCTAGGTAAGCGGAACCGCGGAAGCTCTGCGCTGTCAATTCCACCTGGGCTTGTATGGGGATATGGTTGTCAAGGGGAATGATTGATCAGGGCATGTATTGC
>NZ_LLXX01000012.1 GCF_001440405.1 Bradyrhizobium valentinum | reverse complement strand
CTAGTAGATGCACAGATCTTGACTGCGACGGAATGACTCGGCCGTTTGATTTAGCCTTCCCCGGCGCCGGGGCGGCGTGATTCTGTGTCTGGCACTTCGATTCCATTGAGGTGCCAAGATGTTGAACGAACAATTCAGACTTGGTCGATTCGGGGATGGTCGTCTCGATAAAGGGGGGCGGCCCTGCTCGAAGGAATGGTCACGCGCGCCAGTTCGTGCTTGCGGCGAGCGGCGGAGGGTGGTCGGGCCAAGATAGTCCGATACGGCCGATTTCTAGCCAATGAGAACGTGACGCTGGAAGCACTGCTTGCAGGCTGGGGCGAACAAACGGCCGTTGCGGCGGCCGGCCGGCACGTGCTGGCGATCCAGGACACAAGCGAGATCAACTTTCGAACCAAACCCGAGCGCCGACGCGGGCTGGGTGAGATCGGCAAGGGAACCGGCCACGGCTTGCTGTTACATGCGATGGCTGCCGTCGATGCCGAAAGTGACGCATGTCTGGGTCTGGTTGCCGGGAAGATTTGGACGCGCCAAGGCCGAGTAACGGTGCCGCACGATAAGCGGCCGCTGGAGCAGAAGGAATCGGAGCGTTGGATCAGCACAGCCTATCGGGCCAAGCAGGTGCTGTCTGCGGCCGCGATGGTCACGGTGATCGACGACCGCGAGGGTGACATCTTTGCCAAATGGGCAAGCGTATCGGCCGCAAACTTCCATCTGCTGACGCGGAGCATGCATGATCGTGTACTGGCCGACGGTGCAAGCATGTACGCCACTGCCGCCGGCTGGCCCATTGTCGACGCCGCGACCATTGATGTTGTGGCGCGCGCCGATCGGCCGGCCCGACGGGCCAAGCTGGTGCTGCGCTTGGGCCGCGTCACCCTCAAAAGGCCGCAGAACGCGTCTGCCGACTTACCGCGGACAGTCGAACTGGCTTTGATCGAGGTTGCTGAAGTCGATGCGCCGGCGGGCGTCGAACCGCTGCAATGGTATCTGCTGACGACCCATGAAGTGAGCGATGTCGCTTCCGCCTGGCGGATCGTCAACTGGTACAAAAGGCGCTGGATTATCGAGCAGCTGTTCCGCCTGATCAAAACTCAGGGGCTGCAGCTCGAAGACAGCCGGATCGAAACCGCCGACCGGCTGCTCAAGCTCACCGCGATTACCGCCAAAGCTGCTGTCATGATCTTGCAGCTCGTTCAGGCTCGCGATGGACGCAGCGCTGAACCCGCCAGCAACGCGTTCAATGAAGCGCAGATCAAGCTCCTCGCCGCACTCGCCACCAAGTACGAGGGCCGGACCAAACTGCAAAGCAACCCACATCGGCCGCAAAGTATGGCTTGGGCCTCATGGATCATCGCTCGCCTCGGCGGATGGGACGGATACCCACGCACCAAACCGGGACCCATCACCATGCGGCATGGCCTCCAATACTTCTTGGGCGTGGCATCGGCGTGGGAGACCCTCAAAGATGTGCGAATCAACTAG
>NZ_LLXX01000011.1 GCF_001440405.1 Bradyrhizobium valentinum | reverse complement strand
TGGATCTCGGCCCACCGGGCATCAGCGGGCTGGTGGACCGGATGACGGCGGCGAGCCTGATCAGGCGGCGCGCCGATCCGGACGACGGCCGGGCGTGGCGGCTTTGGCTGACACCGGCCGGCCGGGCCGCGCTGGCCCAGTCGAAGGCAGGGCTTGCCGAGGTCAATGCGCGCCTCACCGCAGGATTCAGCGAAGCCGAGATCGATGTCGTCGCGCGCTGGCTCACCAGCCTGCAGAGCAAATTTCCCAAAGGAGAAGACGAATGAGCGAGCATATCAAGATCGAGAAGAGTGACGGGATTCTCAGCCTGACGATGGCGCGGCCCGACAAGAAGAACGCGCTGACGAATGCGATGTATGGCGCGCTGGCCGACGCCATGGAGGCGGCCGAGACCGATCCCACCGTTCGCGTTCTGCTGATCCGGGGCGAGGGCGATATGTTCACCGCCGGCAACGACGTCGGCGAGTTCGCCGCCATTGCGACAGGTGCTTTTCAGGGTGAGCGGCATGTTGGCCGTTTCCTGCAGGCGCTTGCAAAATCGAGCCGCCCGCTGGTCGCCGTCGTGCAGGGACGTGCCGTCGGCATCGGCACCACGATGCTGCTGCATTGCGATCTGGTCGTGCTGGCCGAGAATGCGCTGCTGTCGACGCCGTTCGTCAACCTCGCGCTGGTGCCGGAAGCCGCTTCCAGCCTATTGATGCCGCTCCGCATCGGTTACGCACGCGCCTATGAGATGTTCGCGCTCGGCGATGCCGTGGATGCCAAATCGGCGCTCGCGTGGGGGCTCGCCAATCGCGTGGTGCCGCTCGATAAGCTCGATGCCGAGGCGAAGGCGCTCGCCTCGCGGCTGGCGAAACAACCGGCGGGCGCCGTCAGCACGACGAAGCGGCTGATGCGCAATCCGGAACTGCTCCTCGCCCAGATCAAGACGGAAAGCGAGCGCTTCGCTGAACGCCTGACTACCGCGGAGGCGCGCGAGGCTTTCGTTGCGTTCGCCGAACGCCGGCCGCCGGATTTCTTGAAGCTCGCCAAACAGCCGGCGTAATCGCTTTCTCCCCGCTCGCGACCGGGAGGCAATTGACCGCCCGTGGCGGCCCCGCTACCTCTTTCGGGTTGCCTGCGGGGGAAACAAATGAACAAAAAGAATGAAGCTTCCGAATTCGATTACGTCATCGTCGGCGCCGGCTCTGCCGGATGCGTGCTCGCCAATCGCCTGAGCGCCGACGGCAAACATTCCGTCTTGCTATTGGAGGCAGGACCGAAGGATACCAATCTCTGGATCCACGTGCCGCTCGGCTACGGAAAACTGTTCAAGGAAAAATCCGTCAACTGGATGTATCAGACTGAGCCGGAACCGGGATTGAACGGCCGGCAGGTGTTCCAGCCGCGCGGCAAGGTGCTCGGCGGCTCCAGCTCGATCAACGGCCTGCTCTATGTACGCGGGCAGCACGAGGACTACGATCGCTGGCGCCAGC
The DNA here is from genome assembly GCF_001440405.1 of Bradyrhizobium valentinum. GTDB lineage: Bacteria > Pseudomonadota > Alphaproteobacteria > Rhizobiales > Xanthobacteraceae > Bradyrhizobium > Bradyrhizobium valentinum. The sequence goes on along the minus strand of NZ_LLXX01000011.1, from coordinate 31,736 downwards.
GCGGCAATGCCGGCTGGGGTTATGATGACGTGCTGCCCTATTTCAAGAAGGCCGAGAACCAGCAGCGCGGCGCCGACAAATATCACGCTACCGGCGGTCCGCTGCCGGTGTCTGACTGGCGCCACCATGATCCATTGTCGGAAGCCTTTGTGGTCGCTGCCGCCGAGACCGGCATTCCGACCAATCCCGATTTCAACGGCGCGACCCAGGAGGGCGCGGGATTTTTCCAGACCACGACAAGTCGTGGCCGCCGCGCCAGCACGGCGTTCTCCTATCTGCGCCCGGCGAAAAACCGCAGCAACCTGCATATCGAGACTTCCGCGCTAGCGCAGCGCATTCTGTTCGAAGGCCGCCGTGCGAAGACAGTCGAATACAAGCAGGAAGGGCGCGTGCGCACGGCGCGGGCGCGTAAGGAGATCCTCGTCTCCAGCGGCGCATATAATTCGCCGCAACTGCTGCAGCTCTCCGGCGTGGGACCGGCGGAACTCCTGAAGCAGCACGGTATCGAGATCGTGCTCGACGCACCCGGCGTCGGCAACGATCTGCAGGACCACATGCAGGTACGCTTGATCACGCGCTGCGCGCAAAAGTGCACGCTCAACGATGTCGTCAACAACCCTGTGCGCCGGGTCATGGCGGGCATCCAGTACGCAGCGTTGCGCAAGGGGCCGCTGACGATCGCCGCCGGCACCTCGGGCGCCTTCTTCAAGACCAGCCCGCGGCTGGCGTCGCCCGATATCCAGATTCACTTCCTGCCGTTCTCGACCGACAAGATGGGCGAGAAGCTGCACGCGCTTTCCGGCTTCACGGCGTCGGTCTGCCAGTTACGTCCCGAAAGCCGCGGCTCGCTGCGCATCAAGAGCGCCGATCCTTCCCAACCGCCGGAAATCCGCATCAACTATCTGGCGACCGAAACCGATCGTCGTGCCTTCATTGACGGCATCCGTATCCTGCGCAAGATTCTCGCAGCCCCCGCGCTTAAGGCTTACGCGGTCGCGGAGGTCGATCCCGGGCCGAAAGTGCAGAGCGACGACGAATTGCTGGACTTCTGCCGCCGCACCGGCAGCACGGTCTATCACCCGACCTCGACCTGCCGCATGGGCAGCGATGCGCTCGCCGTCGTCGACCAGCGGCTCCGCGTTCGCGGCATCGAAGGCCTGCGCGTCGTCGACGCGTCCATCATGCCGGACTTGATGTCCGGCAATACCAACGCGCCGACCATCATGATCGCCGAAAAAGCATCCGATATGATTTTGGAGGACGCGCGGTAGGCGACGGCGCCGGCGGCAAACACCACTGTCATCATCCGCGAAGGCGGATGATCCAGTACTCCGCGGCATCTCGTTCAAAATTTCGGCCGGCGATTACTGGATGCCCGCCTTCGCGGGCATGACGACGGTGTCAGACGCTATCCCTTATACGCCCGCACCCGTTTGATCATCTGCTCGACGTGGGCGATCGGAGTTTCCGGCTGGATGCCGTGGCCGAGGTTGAAGATCAGCCGTCCTTGCCCGTAGTTCGCCAGCACATCGTCGACGGCGCGGTCGAGCGCGGCGCCGCCCGCGATCAGCGCCAGCGGATCGAGGTTACCCTGCACCGCGACTTGGTTCTGCACGCGCTCGCGGATCAATGACGGCTCGGCCGCCCAGTCGATGCTGACGGCGTTGACCCTGGTTGCTTCCACATAGGCCGGCAGCAGCGCGCCCGCGCCGCGCGGAAAGCCGATGATCTTCGCATCAGGCACTTTCGCGCGCACGCCAGCGACGATGCGTTTCGCAGGCTCGATCGACCAGCGCTCGAATTCGCGCGGCGGCAGCACGCCGGCCCAGGTATCGAAGATCTGCAACGCGTCCGCGCCAGCCTTGAGTTGGCCGAGCAGATACTGAATCGAATTCTCCACCAGCACATCGATGATTTTGGCAAAGGCTTCGGGATGGCGATAGGCCATCATCCGCGCCGGCGCCTGGTCCGGTGTGCCCCGTCCCGCAACCATGTAGGTCGCGACCGTCCATGGCGCGCCGCAGAAGCCGATCAGTGCGATATCGGGTGCGAGTTCGCGGCGCACGCGGCGCAGCGCTTCGTAGACCGGTTCGAGCTTGGCGAAATCGGCCGCGCGCGCCAGCGTCGTCACCTGCTCCGGCGTGTCCAGCGGGTCAAGCCGCGGACCTTCTCCGGCCTCGAAGCGCACGGAACGGCCGAGCGCGTAGGGGATGACGAGAATGTCGGAGAAGATGATCGCGGCGTCGAAGTTGAAGCGGCGGATCGGCTGCAGCGTCACTTCGGCGGCATATTCCGGCGTGAAGCAGAGGTCGAGAAAACTCCCCGCCTTGGCGCGCAGCTCGCGATATTCAGGGAGATAGCGGCCGGCCTGGCGCATCATCCATGCCGGCGGCACCGTCTGCCTGCGGCCGGACAGCACTTCGACAAAAGGTTTCACGGCGGATTTCTGGGGCAATCGAAAAGTTCCTGCGCGAGCTGCTGATCTCCGGGCCTCTGATACACGCAGGTTCCGGCTTGGCCAAGGCGAGATATGGAACTGGCCGAAATCCGCGGCGTTACCTCAAGACACGGAGGCACCCTATGCCTAAGAAGTTCAATCCCGCGGCGCATGATAAGCACGCTGAAGATCCCCGTGAGGCGCTGAAGGCCGATCGGGAAATCCACGAAAAGCTCGAGGCCGGGCTGGTTGACACGTTCCCGGCGTCCGACCCCGTGAGTGCCGCACAGCCGGCGCCGTCGAAAGCTGACGGCGATCACGCAAACGAAACACTATGGGGCAAGGTCCGCGCCGCCTTCCGCTGACGCAAACCTCAATAATGCGGCGGCGGCTCGTTCGCTGGGCCCGGCACGTTGCTTTCGGCCTCCCGCACGCGCTCCTTCAATTCGGCGACCTGACGCGTCAATCTGTCGATCTCGGTCCATTGCGCCGTGATCGTCTGGTTCAGCGTCTCGATGGTCACGTCCTGATAGGCCAGCCGCATTTCCAGCGTGTCGATGCGCTCGCTCAGCGCGTTGACGTCAGTCATCGGAGCCGCCGTTCAACTTGTGCTCCCGCAGGCCGTGTCCCAGCGCCAGGCGCTCGTCGAATACGAAACATTCGCCGCGCCAGCGGCTTTCTCTCTCCGGGATGCCTTCCAGATACCGCAGGATGCCGCCCTTGAGGTGATAGACCTCGTCAAATCCACGGGCCAACAGGTAGGCGCTGGCCTTCTCGCACCGGATACCGCCGGTGCAGAACATCGCGATCTTCTTGTGCTTCGCCGGGTCTAGTCTCTGCGTGGCGAAATCCTTGAACTGCCCAAAACTCTTGAGACCGGGATCGATCGCCCCTTCGAACGTGCCCATCGCCACCTCGAAGGCGTTGCGGGTATCGACCACCAGCGTGTCGGGTGCTGATATCAGCGCGTTCCAGTCTGACGGCTCGACATAGGTGCCGACCTGCCGCGTCGGATCGACGGCGGCATCTCCGAGCGTGACGATTTCCTTCTTCAGGCGGACCTTCAGCCGTTGGAACGGCATCTCGGAAGCGCGCGAAAACTTGAGTTCGAGTTTATCGAGCCGGCCATTGAAGAGCGCGCCGCGCTGCAACTCAGCGACGAACGTATCGATGCCCTCGGGACTGCCTGCAACGGTGCCGTTGATGCCTTCATGGGCCAGCAGCACGCTGCCTTTCAGCCCGAGATCGGCGCATACCGCCCGCAAGGGTTCGCGCAGCTCCCGGAAATCCGGCAGCGCAGCGAATTGGTAGAGGGCGGCGACCTTGAACGGCATGGCGATCGTTTATCAGGCGGGCAGGGCAGGGGAAACCCCGCAAGGCCCTGCGTATTCCGCGCACTGCCCCAGACGCATCCTTGGTATGCCAGCCATTGCCCAGCCGGGGATGAATATGCCAAAGAAACCGTCTGTAGACCCTGCCCGACATCACCCGCGGGTTGCCCAGAAACCCTGCAAGAAACGCTGAAAAGAAAGCACTCGCGATGAGGAATTTCCATTTCGCCGGCCGCTCCACGGTCCATGCCCAGAACGCCATGGTGGCGACCTCGCACCCGGCGGCTGCATTGACCGCGATCGACGTGATGCGGGCGGGCGGCACGGCGGCGGACGCCGCGGTGGCGGCCTGCGCGCTGCTCAGCGTCATCGAGCCGCAATCGACCGGCATCGGCGGCGATTGCTTTGCGCTGATCCAGCCACGGGGCGAGGGCAAGATCGTCGCCTATAACGGCTCCGGCCGCGCGCCGATGGCGGCCAAGGCCGAGTGGTACCTGGAGCGCAAGATCCATTCGGTGCCGCTGACCTCGGCGCATGCGGTGAGCATTCCCGGCGCGATCGACGCCTGGGGCACGATACTGCGCGACCACGGCAAGATGGGGCTCGACACCCTGCTGCAGCCCGCGATCAAGGCTGCGGAAGAAGGCTACGTCGTCGCGCCGCGCATCGCCTTTGACTGGAAGAACCAGTTCGAGAAGCTGAAGAACGGCACCAACACCGAGCGCTATCTTTTGCCGCACGGCAAGCCGGCAGTGGCCGGCGACGTGATCCACCAGCCGGAATTGGGCAAGACGCTACGCGCCATCGCCAAGGACGGCCGCGACGCGTTCTATACCGGCGAGATCGCTGCCGACATGGTGGAAACCCTGCGCGGCATCGGCGGCCTGCACACGCTGGAAGATTTCGCTGCGCACTCGACCGAAACGACGTCGCCGATCGGCACCATGTACAAGGGCCACGACGTCTGGCAGTGTCCGCCGAACGGCCCCGGCATCACCATGCTGGTAATGCTGAACATCCTCTCCCGCTTCGACCTGACGAAATTCGCGCCGCTCAGCATCGAGCGCTTCCATCTCGAGGCGGAAGCCGCCCGCATCGCCTATATGATGCGTGAGCAGTACATCGGCGATCCGCAGCAGGTCCATGTCGATGTCGCCGGGATCCTTGCCAAGGAATTCGCCGAGGAGCACATCAAGAACATCAGGATGGATCGGCTGCTTGATTTGCCGAACGTTGCGCCGCCGATGAATCCGTCCACCGTCTACATCACCGTGGTCGACAAGGACCGTAACGTCTGTTCGTTCATCAATTCGATCGCGCATTCGTTCGGCTCGGCGATTGTGTCCAACAAGACCGGCATCCTGCTGCAGAACCGCGCCGGCGGCTTCCGGATTCAGCCCGGCCACCCGAACTGCATCGCGCCGGGCAAGCGGCCGCTGCACACGATCATTCCGAGCCTTGCGACCAGGAACGGCCGCGCGGTGATGCCGTTCGGCGTGATGGGCGGCCAGTATCAGCCGGTGGGACAGAGCCACGTGCTGACCAACATCCTCGACTATGGCTGCGACGTGCAGGAAGCCATCGATATGCCGCGCGGCCTGCATTACGAGGGCGTCTATCAGCTCGAGGACAGCGTACCGGCCGAGATCGTCGAGGGCCTGAAGAAGATCGGGCACAAGACCACCAGTGTGGTCGGCCCGCTCGGCGGCGGCCAGGCGATCTGGATCGATTGGGAAAAGGGCACGCTGACCGGCGGTTCCGATCCCCGCAAGGACGGTTGCGCGCTCGGCTACTGAGCGTCTAGAAGCTCCGTCTCTCCAAGAAGAGGTTCAACTGATGCGCTTCTCCCGACGCACGATCATCCGGACAGCATTTGCCGCCGTGGCGGCCGCTGTTTCCACGCCCGTTGCCATCAGGATGGCTTCGGCCCAGACCACAGGAAAGCCCATGACCACAGCTTCAGGCTTGCAGATCATCGACAGCAAGGTCGGCACCGGCGCATCGCCCAAGGCCGGCCAGACTTGCGTCATGCATTATACCGGCTGGCTTTACGAGAACGGCCAGAAGGGCAAGAAGTTCGATTCCTCCGTGGACCGCAACGAGCCGTTCGAATTCAAGATCGGTCAGCGTCAGGTGATCGCCGGCTGGGACGAGGGCGTTGCATCGATGAACGTCGGCGGCAAGCGCACGCTGATCATTCCGCCCGCGCTCGGTTACGGCGCGCGCGGCGCCGGCGGCGTCATTCCGCCCAACGCGACGCTGATGTTTGACGTCGAATTGCTGGCGGTGAAGTAACGCGCGCAAGCGGGGGAGGCGCATGGTGAAGGTCTCGATCCTCGACGATTATTCGACACGCTGCGCACCCTCGACTGTTTCGGCAAGCTGGCCGGCCACGACGTCACCATCTGGAACGATCACGTCCAGGACGTCGACGTGCTGGCGGAACGCCTGCGGGATACCGAGGCGCTGGTGCTGATCCGCGAGCGCACGCAGATTCGAAAGCCGCTCCTGGAGCGGCTGCCGAAACTGAAGCTGATCAGCCAGCGCAGCGTCTATCCGCATATCGACATCGATACCTGCACCCGGCTCGGCATCGTCGTGTCGTCGAGCCAGCACGCCGATACGCCGTCCTATGCGACCGCCGAATTCACCTGGGGCCTGATCCTGGCGGCGATGCGCGCCATTCCGCAGCAGATGGCGGCGCTCAAAGCCGGCAAATGGCAGATCGGCGTCGGCCACACGCTCCGCGGCAAGACGCTCGGGATTTATGGCTATGGGCGGATCGGCTCCGTCGTTGCCGGCTACGGCAGGGCGTTCGGCATGAACGTGCTGGTATGGGCGCGCGAACCGGCCATGGCGAAGGCCCGTGCCGACGGCTACGCGACCGCCGCAAGCAAGGCCGATTTCTTCGAGCGATGCGACGTGCTGTCGCTGCACATGCGCCTGGTCGATGCCACGCGAGGCATCGTCAAGGCGGAAGATCTCGCGCGCATGAAGCCCTCGGCGCTCCTGGTCAACACCAGCCGTGCGCCGCTGATCGAGCCGAACGCGCTGGTCAATGCGCTGCGCGCCGGGAGACCCGGCATGGCGGCGATCGATGTCTATGAAAAGGAACCGCTCCGCGACGTCAACGATCCCCTACTGACCATGGACAACGTGGTCTGCACGCCGCATCTCGGCTACGTCTCGCGTGACGAGTACGAACTTCAGTTCACGGACATCTTCGACCAGATCGTGGCCTATGCCGCAGGCACGCCGACCAACGTCGTCAATCCGGATGTGATGTCCAGACGGCGCTGATGCGCAGCAGGCGCCCGGGATTAGATCGGCGAGCCCGGCCATGACGAAAACCGGGGCGCCTATGCGCCGCCGGCTCCCTTAATCTTCTGGTTTGCAGCCCCGGTTTTCGATACCGTTCGGAGGAACGATCTTCCCGGAAGGCGCACAATGACCGGAACGCACGACCACAGCCATTCCCACGATCACGACCATTCGCACGGCGATGATGCCGAGCGCTGGAAGCACGACGGCGTTCGCGTCATTCCCGGCAACCAGCTCGATCCCAACGTGCCGTCGACCGCCGGCATGGACCGCAAGGCCGCGATCAATTTCGCCCGGGTCGGTGCGCAGAAATTATGGGCGGGCACCGTGACGATCCGGCCTGACGCCAAGACCGGCGCGCACCATCACGGCCATCTCGAGAGCATCATCTATGTCGTCAAGGGCAAGGCAAGGATGCGCTGGGGCGAACATCTGCAGTTCACTGCAGAAGCCGGCCCCGGCGATTTCATCTTCGTGCCGCCCTACGTGCCGCATCAGGAGATCAACGCCAGCCGCGACGAGGTGCTGGAATGCGTGCTGGTGCGCAGCGACGGTGAGGCAGTCGCGATCAATCTCGACATCGAGCCGGTGGAAAAGCCGGAAACTGTGCTGTGGGTCGATCCGGTGCACCGCGATCCCGCCGAGAAGAAGTAAGGAACAACGAACACCGCCGTCGTGCGGATGTCGCGGGGAATGCCATGAAGCTTGTTCGCTACGAGAGCGCAGGCCACGTCGCCACGATTACGATGGATCGCACGTCGGCGCACAATGCGCTCAACAATGCCTTGTGCGATGAACTGCGCGCAGCCTGGCTCCGCTTTCACGAAAGCGACGACCGCGTTGCGGTGCTTGCGTCGTCCGAAGAGAAATATTTTTCAGTCGGTGCCGACGTCAGGGATCTTCCCGTCAACATGTGGCACGCCGTGCCGGGATTGGGCGTCGAACTCGACAAGCCGGTGATTGCCGCGACGTCAGGATGGGTGGTCGGCGGCGCCTTCGTGCTGGTGCAGATGGCGGACATGTGCGTGGCGTCGGAGACGACGCGCTTCATCTATCCCGAGGGCAAGATCGGCACCACCGCCGGCGGCGTTTCCTCGGTGATGGCGCGAATGCCGCACAAGATCGCCATGGAGTTTTTGCTGGTCGGTGAGGAAATGTCGGCGGAGCGCGCCTACCAGATCGGCTTCGTGAACAAGGTCGCGCCGAAGGGGCAGCATGTCGCACTCGCCCAGGAGATGGCGGCGAAAATTGCCGCCAATGCGCCCCTTGTGGTCCGGGCGCTGAAGAAGCTCGCCCGCGACGCCATGCCGAAGGGCCCCCTGGAAACGGTCGCCGAAGTGCGCCGGCTGCTCGATGTGGTGCGGGACAGCGAAGACCTCAGGGAAGGCGTTAAGGCGTTCGCCGAAAAGCGCAAGCCTGACTTCAAGGGCCGGTAGCATCGCCGGGTTCCTCCGGATCCCTGCGATCGCGAGCCTTCTACGCGCCCATAAAATAATTTGAATCTGGATGTCGGATCAGCCGCCGTCCGCTCGTCCTTGGCACGAAGCAGCAAAAAAGGAGCCCGTTATGGCCAAAATGATCTTCGTCAATCTGCCTGTCAGCGATCTCGCCCGTTCGACCGCCTTCTATCAGGCCGTCGGCGGCGAAAAGAACCCGCAATTCTCCGATGACACGGCATCCTGCATGGTGTTTTCCGACACCATCTACGTGATGCTGCTGACCCACGACAAGTATCGCCAGTTCACCTCGAGGAAGATCGCCGATGCAAAGGCCACGAGCCAGGTCCTGCTCTGCCTTTCCGCCGACAGCCGCAACGCGGTGGACGACATGGTCACCAAGGCGCAAGGCGCGGGCGGCGGCGCCGATCCAGGCCCGAAGCAGGATTACGGCTTCATGTATGGCCGCAGCTTCGAAGATCCGGACGGCCACCATTGGGAAGTGATGTGGATGGATGTAGCGGCAGCAACCGCTGCACAGTCAGCGTAACCGACGCCTGATAAATCGAATCTGTCAGCAACCCGGAGTTCTCCCGATGTCCAAGATTTCTCCCTGCCTGTGGTTTAGCAGCGAAGCCGAGGAGGCCGCGAAGTTCTACGTCTCGCTGTTGCCGGATTCCCGGATCGAGAAGATCCAGCGCAATACCATCGATAGCCCCGGCGGCAAGGCCGGCACTGTGCTGGTGGTCGACTTCACGCTGGCCGGCCAGAGTTTCATGGCGCTGAATGGCGGCATGAAGATGGAATATACGCACGCGGTCTCGTTCAAGATCGACTGCGCCGACCAGGCCGAGGTCGACCGGCTCTGGGATGCGCTGCTGGCGAACGGCGGCAAGGCCGAACAATGCGGCTGGCTGAAGGATCGATACGGCGTGTCGTGGCAGATCGTGCCGACCGCGCTGATGAAGTACATCGGTGGTTCCGACACCGCCGGCGCGCAGCGGGCCATGCAGGCGATGCTCAGCATGGTCAAGCTTGATGTCGAAGGGCTGAAGCGCGCGTACGAGGGAAAAAGCGCGGCGTAAGGAACGCGGGAATTGAAGGGTGGGCAAAGCGGCAGCGTGCCCACCCTTCACGAGTCAGTCTGCCAATGGAGGCTTCGTCTGCCCTGCGCGACTGTCAGACCTCATCCTGAGGAGGCGCGTAAGCGCCGTCTCGAAGGATGAATGGCACCAGCGGGGCCTCATGGTTCGAGACGGCGCTCACGCGCCTCCTCACCATGAGGGTTCGACCGTCACCGGGCTCTACCTAATAACTGATCCGCAATCCCACGCCGCCGTGAATCGTATTGCCGACCGACTGCGGACCGGCGGTGCCGTTGACGAAGAGGTCGGCGATCCAGCCCTTGGTGATGCGCAAGCCGAGCCGGCCGCCATACTCGACCAGCCCTGATTGCCGATTGTCGACACGATGGTGCCGTCGCCGGTCACGGTGGCGACGATGCCGGATCGCGTCCCGAAGGATTGCACCCATCCGCCGTTGATATTGGCTTCGACGCTTGAGCCGCACCGGATCGCGCGCGCGTGCGATGTGGCAGAATTATCACTCGCGTGGCCTACTCGCCCATCGGTTGGTGATTGCGAAATCCAAATGCGTTCAGTGCGATGGACATAAAAATCTGGAGCCATCACACTCAATTCTTGCCGCAATGTCATCTCGTCCCTGATTCCGTGCCAGATTGTCCGTGAAGCCAGCAGCCCAATCAGTTTCTGTTCTGCCCGATTCGATGATGCGCACGGGCATCGTCGCGGCAGTCCTTTTCGTTCTTGCGCATTTCGCCATGCTGATTGGCGTCACCACGCCGGAGAAATTCTATTTCGACGAGGTACACTACGTTCCGGCGGCGCGGCAGATGCTCGAGCCGGTGATGCCAGAGCCGATGCTCAACCCGATGCATCCGCCGCTCGCCAAGCAGATCATCGCGCTGTCGATTCACTCGTTCGGCGACGGGCCGCTGGGCTGGCGCTATCCGGGCGTATTGTTCGGATCGCTCGCCATCGTCGCGGTGTATCTGTGCGGCCTGGCATTGTTCGCAGCGCAGAGTCCGGCCATCGCGGCGAGCCTGCTCGCCTTTTTCAACCAGATGCTGTTCGTGCAATCGCGGATCGCGATGCTGGATATTTTCGTGCTCGCCTTCGGTCTGTTCGCCATCGCAGCGTTCATGCATGGCTTTCGAAGGCAGCGGCCGCATCTGTGGTTCGCGCTCGCCGGTGTCGGCTTCGGCCTGTCGATCGGCTGCAAATGGAGCGGGATGTTCGTGCTCGCGGTTTGCATCGCAATCGTCGCCCTGATCCGACTGATGCAAAGCTGGCGCACCCAATTCGCCGATGCGCGAGCTGACGATTGGTACCGGCCCGATCTCTGGCCCGGCTTCGGATGGTGGCAATTCGCCGCCTGCTTCGTGCTGATTCCTGCGGTCGTCTATCTTGCGACGTTCATTCCACTCTACGGATTTTCGGTCCGGGAGATTCTGGAGGCGCAACGGCGGATCTTCAGCGATAACACCACGACCGCGATCGCGGGGCACACCTATATGAGCTCATGGCCGTCCTGGCCGTTCCTGGTGCGCCCGGTCTGGTACCTCTTCGACAAGATCGACGACGAGCGGATCGCCGCCGTGGTGTTTCTCGGCAACCCGCTGATCCTGTGGCCGGCGCTGATTGCGGTCGCGATCTGCCTGCGCGATTGGATCGTGACGCGGCGGGTCGATGCCTTCCTGGTTCTGGCGTTCTATTTCGGCTCATACCTCGCATGGGCGTTGCTGCCGCGAACGCTCGGCTTCATTTATTACTATCTGCCAGCGGCGACCACGGCGAGCTTTGCGCTGGTGTATGCCTTGAAACGCGGCAGCATGCCCGGTTGGCTGCTATGGGCCTATGTTGCGGTCGGTTTTGCCGGCTTCGCCGCAATGTTGCCGATATCGGCCGCGTCCATAGGCACTTCGATGGCGACGTTCAGCCGCCTGATGATCTTCCAGAACTGGATTTGAGGCGACCATAGCGCCGATTGTCCCTGCTGGCGGCAAAGATCAGGGAGATTGTCCACAAGGCGTAGATTGCGACGGGTTCAATCGCCTCTGCCGCGTATCGACGATAGAGAGAACCGCCTGCCGAAAGGACAGGCGGTTCGATTTTCAAGGCGCCTCACTTCGAGGCGGTCTTGGTGTCCATGTTGACGACCTGAACGCGGCGGTTGATCGGGTCCGTCGGCACATTCGGATCCTTCGGCTTGGTCTCGCCGTAACCGACGGTGACGAGGTTCGAGCCTGCGATGCCGTACTTCTCGGTCAGGTACCTCTTGATCGTATCGGCGCGGCGTTCGGAAAGTTCCTGGTTATACGGCTCGCTGCCGATCGCGTCGGTATGACCGGCGACCACGAAGGTCGAACCCTTCAGGCTCGAATCCGAGAGCGCCTTACCGAGCTCCTGCACAGCGGAAACCGAATTCTTGCTGATGTCCGCTGAATTGTAGTCGAACTGGATTTCGAGATCGATCTTCGGCTTGGTCGCGGCAAGTTCCGCAATTTCCTGGCGCTCGCCGAGCGATAGCGACCGGGTCTTGCGGTTGCGGAGCGAGTCGACGAAGCCGATCTCCTTGGCCTTTGCGGCAGCATCCACCGGCTGCTGCGGGCCGGACGAGAGGCCGCGGGTCGCGCCCGGCTTCGGCTTCAGGGCGTCCAGGATTTTGTCGGCCGAGACGGCCTCGCCGGCCACAGCCAGGCCCGCTGTGATCGACAGCGCGGCGCCGATAGTCATGATCGAAAGTGCATGAAAGCGGGTCATTGCCTTGATCCTTACTGTTAACGCCTGCCAAACTGGCGCGCATGACGTTTTGATGCTGCGACCATAAGACGGGTTCAAAGCGGGCAATGTGATTCAAATCACATTGGTAAAGGCCGGCTTTCCACGGAGACAGGCCTGAGCGGCCCCGACATCAAGTCTCCGGCAGTTCGACGGAGCCGCTCGCGCTGCGCGGCTATCTGAAGCGCGCCATCTCGATGCTCTGCGGCACAAGGTACTGCAGTGATAGGATGTTGCGGGCGGTGTGGCATCCAACACCTCGCTGGATAACGGACCGGTGCACCGCTTCCGCTGCTGACATCCTCACTCACAAAAAAAGCGAGTCCGTCGCGCAAGCGCCGATCTGTGGACAACAAAACGGCCAGATGCGTGTCTAGCAAAACTGCTCACAAAAAAATCCGATGAAGAAATCGTTCGGGGCAACCAAACGGGCGGGGCGGGTGTTACAGTCAGTCAAGCGGCAGCGTGATTATCTGGGTTATCGCACCAGCGCATCGGAGCCTGCCGGTTCCGGAAGTTCAATGCCAACACTGATCGGCGCGGCGATGATCGCCGCTGCAATTTTGCTGTCGACGCTGATCAACTCGCTCGGCAGCCGCTACGTCGGGTTCGAAAGCCCGACGGAGGAGAGCGCGTGGCTGGTCGACCGTCTTACCGGCCACGTCTACAAATGCCATGCGCCGCAGCCCGGCCGCGCCTCTTGCGAGGCCGAAATCGCAACCGGCAGTGTCGGAGAGCAGCACAAGCGGTGAGGTGATTTCGCGCCGCGAGGCGACGGTTAGGGAACCCGGGACTCCCCACACGCGCGAATCCCGCTACATTGCCGTGCGATGCCCCGCACGACTAAACCCCATCCCCTGACCAAGCTGGAAGCCCGGCGAATCTGGCTGCACGCTCAACGGCTCGACACCAGCGAACCGTTCGGCGCCGGACCGCAGGCGGTCGCGGCCGCGGTGGACCATCTCGGCTATGTCCAGATCGACACCATCCACGTCATCGAGCGCTGCCATCACCACATTCTCTATAGCCGCATCCCGGCTTACGCCCGCGCCGACCTGCGCCAGGCGCAGAGCGTCGACAAGAGTGTGTTCGAATACTGGACCCATGCGCTGTCCTATGTGCCGGCGAGGGATTTTCGCTTCTTCGTTCCGGCGATGAGAGAGCATCGGCGCGAGGGCCACAGATGGTTCGCGTCGGTCAAACCGGAGGACACCCGCAAGGTGATGCGACTGTTGCGGCGCGACGGCGCGCTGACCATCCGCGATATCGAGGACGACGTACTGACCGAGAAGGAACATCTCTGGCAGAGCCGCAAACCCTCCAAGCGGGCGCTGCAGCTTGCCTTCTACACCGGCGAGGTGACGATCTCCGAACGCACCGGCATGCTCAAGACCTATGAGCTGATGACGCGGCATTTCGGTTGGGACAAGCCGCCAAGGCCGGCTCACTCGGCGGAGATCACCGCCTACCTGCTCGACCGCGCGCTTCGCTCCCAAGGCGTCGTCAGCCTGGATTCCGTTTGCCATCTCGACGCGCCGAGTAAGCCCGCGGTGCGGCGCCTGATCGAGGCGCGGGTGCGGCGCAAGGAACTGGTGCCGGTCGCGCTCGAAGGCGCCGGCAAGCAGGAGCACTGGGCACGGCCGGAAGTGCTGGAGGCGAATGGGACGGCGGATGTAAGCGAGGGCCCGGTGCACATTCTTTCGCCGTTCGATCCCCTGATCATTCAGCGCAAGCGCACCGAACTGTTCTTCGATTACGGCCACCGCTTCGAGGCCTATGTGCCGAAGGAGAAGCGCCTGTTCGGCTATTTTGCGCTGCCGGTGCTGGTCGGCGAAGACATCGTCGCCGCGATCGACCTGAAGACCGACCGCCAGAACAAAAGACTCCTGATGCAGAAATGGAGCTGGGTCGGCAAGGGCACGGCGAGGACGGCGCGCAAGGAATACAAGCGCCGTATCGAGGAAGAGCTGCATCGTTTCCAGCGTTTTCAGTTGGCGGAGTAGGGGTTTCCGTCCGGGAACCCGGCGCCGCCGGGTTTGTTAGCCTCCATGCTGTGGACAACGACTGGGAGGCGGCCATGGGCAAGGACAAAACGATCCTGGAAAAATTCACCGACACGGTGAAGGACATTGCCAGCACTGCGACAGACGCCGCGACCCAGGCGCTGAAGACGGACGAGTCGGCCTTGAGGGCCGACGAACGCGCGGCGGCCTACATACCGCTCGCCGCAGACGGCCTCGTTTCCGATCCTCTGATGGCGCCGCCGGTTGCGGCCGCCTCTGAACGGCGGAAGCGTGCAGCAAAGAAGCAGCGTAGCGCGTCGGCAGCCAAGGCCAGGAGAGCTGGAGTCGCCAAGGCTCGAATTGCCAAGACTCGAACTGCCAAGGCTCGAACTAACAAGGCTCGAACTGCAAAGGCACCGACCGCAAAAAAGACGGCGAAGAGGTCGGCCGCAAGGAAATCGAGCGGTCAGAAGTCAATGTCTGCGAGCAAGGTGGCGAGAAGCACCAAGAAGACCAGCGGCCCAAAGAAGTCTCGCAAGAAAGCTCGGCGCGCCTGATCAGCGATGGCGGGCTTTGACCGCGGACCGGAGGTAGCCGCATGGCCGGATGAGCCGAGGCGGAGGTTCGCGTTGCGCCAAGGCTGTCCCCGGATCGCTGCGCTCGTCCGGAATGCCCACCCAGTGGTCGGCGGATGCGAACTCCTTCCAGAAAGCAATTACCCCTTAACCTCAGTTCCCTTCACGAATTCATGATCACTGACGAATATTGACATTCGTCATTCGCCATTCAATACTCTTCATCAGATCTGCGATGGAGAGTCCGATGTTCGCCCGCTCAATTTTCGCTAGCTATTACAAGCTCTTGACGGGAGCATCGCTGGCCTTTGCGGTGTTCGTCCTGGCCGGTTGCAATGAAAAGGCCGCCGAGGCGCCGGCTTCCGGACGCCCGGTTCTGGTCGCCACCGTGCATTATTCGGCTGAGACGCCCGAGCGCAGCTTTGTCGGCACCATTCGGCCTCGGATCGAGACTGACATGGGCTTTCGGGTCCCCGGCAAGGTCGCCCGGCGCCTGGTCGAGGTCGGCCAGACGGTGGATGTCGGCCAGCCGCTCGCCACCCTCGACGAGGTCGATCTGAAACTGCAGGCCGAGCAGGCAGAGGCCGAATTCCGCGCCGCCACCGGCGTGCTGGCGCAGGCGAGCGCTTCCGAGCAGCGCGCCAAGGATCTGCGCGCCAAGGGCTGGACCACCGATGCGCAGATGGATCAGAGCCGCGCCGCCGCCGATGAAGCACGCGCACGTCTTAATCGCGCCGAGCGGCAGGTCGAACTCACCAAGAATTCTCTGTCTTATGCGACGCTGCTGGCCGACAGCCGCGGCGTCGTCACCGCGACCCTGATCGATCCCGGGCAGGTCGTGGCCTCCGGGCAGACCGCGATCCGCGTCGCGCGCTTTGGCGAGAAGGAAGCCGTGGTCGCTATCCCTGAAACGCTGGTTGGCCGCGCCAAGTCCGGCTCAGCCACCGTGACGCTGTGGTCGGATGCGGAGAAGAAATATACCGCGAAGCTGCGCGAGATCGCGCCGTCGGCCGATCCCGCGACCCGGACCTACCTCGCAAAGTTCTCGCTGCCGGAAGCCGACGACAAGGTGTCGCTCGGGATGACCGCGACGCTGACGCTGGCGGATGCCGCGACCGAGCGCGTAGCGAAGCTGCCGCTGTCGGCGCTGTTTAGCCAGGGTGGCAATCCCTCGCTCTATATCGTCGACGAAACCGGCGCAGTGACGCTGAAGCCGGTCGTCGTGAAATCCTATGAGACCAATTCCGTCGTGATCTCCGGCGGCGTCAATGATGGCGCCAGGGTGGTCGCGCTCGGCGTGCAGAAGCTCGATCCGGCCCAGAAGGTCCGGGTGGTCTCGTCGCTGTCGTTTTAGTCCCGTCATTGCGAGCGAAGCGAAGCAATCCATGTCGCAACAAGGAAGTGTGGATTGCTTCGTCGCTTCGCTCCCTCGCGCAAACGCTTCGCGTTTGTCGCAGGAAATGACGCTGCAACCGATTTTGGAAGTTGGAGAGTGACATGAAGCGCTTCAATCTCTCGGGCTGGGCGGTGAGCCATCCGACCCTGATCCTGTTCCTGATGATTGTGCTCGGCGCCGCCGGCTTCTTCTCCTACGAGCGGCTCGGCCGCGCCGAGGATCCGTTCTTCACGGTGAAGGTGGTGAACGTTTCCGCGATCTGGCCGGGCGCGACCGCGCAGGAAATGCAGACCCAGGTCGCCGACCCCATCGAGAAGAAGCTGCAGGAATTGCCATTCTTCGAGAAGGTGCAGACCTATTCCAAGCCTTCGTTCACGGCCCTGCAGGTCACCTTCAAGGATTCGACCCCGCCGAAGGACGTGCCCTATCTGTTTTATCTCCTGCGCAAGAAGCTCGTCGACGTGCAGGGTCAGTTGCCCGCCGGCCTGCTCGGCCCGAACGTCAACGACGAATTCTCCGATGTCGATTCCATTCTGTACATGATGACCGGCGACGGCGCGGACTACGCGCAGTTGAAGAAGGCCGCCGAGGGCATGCGCCAGCGGCTGTTGAAGGTGCCTGGTGTCACCAAGGTCAATCTCTACGGTACCCAGGACGAGCGCATCTACGTTGAATTCTCCCACGCCAAGCTGGCGACGCTCGGCATCACGCCGCAGGCGTTGTTCGATTCGCTCGCCAAGCAGAATAACGTCACCCCGGCCGGTACCGTCGAAACCTCCTCGCAGCGCGTGCCGTTGCGCGTCACCGGCGCCCTCGATGGCGCCAAGGCGGTTGCGGAAACGCCGGTCGAAAGCAATGGCCGCGTGTTCCGGCTCGGCGATATCGCCACCGTCACGCATGGTTTCGTCGATCCGCCGACCTTCGTTGCTCGCCAGGAAGGCAAGCCCGCGCTCGGCATCGGCGTGGTCACCACCAAGGGCGCCAACATCCTCGAGCTCGGCAAGGAGGTCGAGAAGGCGACCGCCGATTTCATGAAGGCGGTGCCGCAGGGCATCGAGGTCGAGCAGATCGCCGACCAGCCAAAGGTGGTCGAGCGCGCCGTCGGCGAGTTCGTGCATTCCTTCATCGAGGCGCTGGCGATCGTGCTGTTCGTCTCCTTCGTGGCGCTCGGCTGGCGCACCGGCATCGTGGTGGCAATGTCCGTGCCGCTGGTGCTCGCCATCGTCTTCATCGTCATGAACGCGATGTCGATCGACCTGCACCGCATCACGCTCGGCGCGCTGATCATCGCGCTCGGCCTATTAGTCGACGACGCCATCATCGCGGTGGAGATGATGGTAGTGAAAATGGAACAGGGCTGGGACCGCGTCCGCGCGGCCTCCTTTGCCTGGGAATCAACTGCGTTTCCGATGCTCACGGGGACGCTGGTCACGGCCGCTGGCTTCCTCCCCATCGGCTTTGCCAATTCGGCGGTCGGCGAATATGCCGGCGGCATCTTCTGGATCGTGGCGATCGCGCTGGTCGCCTCCTGGTTTGTCGCGGTGATCTTCACGCCCTATATCGGCGTCAAGCTGCTGCCCAACATCGTCGTCCACCACAATCACGATCCGCACGCGATCTATGAGACGCGGGTCTATCGCATCCTGCGCAGCATGGTGCAGTGGTGCGTCGATCACCGGATCAAGGTAGTGGCGGCAACGGTCGGCGTGTTCGTGCTTTCGATCGTCGGCTTTGGCCAAGTGCAGCAGCAGTTCTTCCCGCTTTCCGAGCGACCCGAGTTGTTCCTGCAGTTGCGCCTGCCGGAAGGTACCGCCTTCAACGTCACCGAGAAATCCGTCAAGAAGGCGGAAGCGCTGCTCAAGGACGACAAGGATATCGCGACCTACACTGCCTATGTCGGCCAGGGCTCGCCGCGCTTCTGGCTCGGCCTCAATCCGCAACTGCCGAACGAGGCCTTTGCCGAGATCGTGATCGTGTCGAAGGACGTCGAGGCGCGTGAGCGGATCAAGGCACGGCTGGAGAAGGCGGTTGCCGAGGGCGATCTGAGCGAAGCGCGCGTGCGCATCGATCGCTTCAATTTCGGCCCTCCGGTCGGTTTCCCGGTCCAGTTCCGCGTGATCGGCCCCGACGCCAACACCGTGCGTGACATCGCCTACAAGGTCCGCGACGTCATGAAGCAGAATCCCAACGTTCTGGAGCCACAGCTCGACTGGAACGAGCAGTCACCCTATCTGAAGCTGGTGGTCGACCAGGATCGGGCCCGCGCGCTCGGCCTGACTCCGCAGGACGTCTCGCAGGCGCTCGCCATGCTGATCTCGGGCGCACAGGTCACGACGATCCGCGACGGCATCGAGAAGGTCGGCGTGGTCGCGCGTGCGGTTCCGTCCGAACGGCTCGATCTCAAGAGCGTCGGCGACCTCACCGTGACGTCGCGCAACGGCGTCGCAGTGCCGCTGCAGCAGATCGCCAAGATCGAATATTCGCACGAGGAGCCGATCATGTGGCGGCGTAACCGCGATATGGCGATCACGGTGCGGACCGATGTCGTCGACGGCGTGCAGGCGCCCGACGTCACCAACCAGATCTGGCCGAAGCTGAAGGAAATCCGCGACCACCTCGAACCGGCCTACCGGATCGAGCCGGGCGGCGCATTCGAGGAATCCGCCAAGGGCAACGCCTCCATCTTCGTGCTGTTTCCGCTGATGGTGATGGTGATGCTGACGCTGCTGATGATCCAGTTGCAGAGCTTCTCGCGCCTGTTCCTGGTCTTCCTCACCGCGCCGCTCGGCATCGTCGGCGCCTCGCTCGGCCTCAATATCGCCAACCAGCCGTTCGGCTTCGTGGCGCTGCTCGGCCTGATCGCGCTGGCCGGTATGATCATGCGTAACGCCGTGATCCTGGTCGATCAGATTGAGGCTGACGTCTCTCAGGGCCTGACGCGCAAGGAGGCCATCGTCGAGGCCACCGTCCGGCGTGCCCGGCCGGTGGTGCTGACGGCGCTGGCGGCGATTCTGGCGATGATCCCGCTGTCGCGCTCCGCCTTCTGGGGGCCGATGGCGATCACCATCATGGGCGGCTTGTTCGTTGCAACCTTCCTGACCCTGCTATACCTGCCGGGCCTCTACGCCCTGTGGTTCAGGAAGAGCCTGGAAGAGAGCGGCCAGGCCGAGCAGCCTGATCTTGCGCCGCAGCATCAGGCCAAGGAGCATCCCCGCGGGCCGCACGCAATTCCGCTTGCCGACGCGGCAGAATAATTGAACATTAAGAGCTGATATGACGCTGATTTCGGAACACATCGAGACCGACACCCGGGAAAGGATTCTCGTGGTGGCGGAGCGTTTGTTCAGGCAGATCGGCTACCAGAAGACGACGGTCGCCGACATCGCCAAGGAACTGCGCATGAGCCCCGCCAACGTCTATCGCTTCTTCGATTCGAAGAAGGCGATCCACGAAGGCGTGGCGCGTACCCTGATGGGCGAGGTCGAGATCGAGGCGCAACGGATCGCGCAGGCGCCCGGGCCGGCGTCGGTCCGCCTCCGCGAGCTTATGAAGACCATCAATCGCATGAACACGGAGCGCTATGTCGGCGATTCCAAGCTGCATGAGATGGTCGAGATCGCGATGGAGGAGGACTGGGACGTCTGTGTGGCCCATATGTTGTTGATCACGGAGACCATCGGCAGCGTGATCGGGCAGGGTGCGGCATCAGGCGAATTCGAGGTTGCCGATGTGCCGCTGGCCGCGATGTGCGCCTGCACCGCGATGATGCGGTTCTTCCACCCGCAGATGATCGCACAATGCGCCACCAAGCCCGGCCCGACGATCGACCAAATGATCGATTTCGTCATTGCCGGCTTGTCGCCGCGCGCCAAGGCGAATTGACGCGTTCGCCAGTTGACTCTTCCGTCATTGCGAGAGCTCTGTAGCCCGGATGGAGCGTACGCGTAATCCGGGGCGACTCCGGCCGCTTGCGCCATTCCCCGGATGCGCTTCGCTTCATCTGGGCTACGAATAACAAGGAAAATTCCAGCGTGACCGAAAAAGACCTGCATTTCTACGAGCCGAAGAACGGCCACGGGCTCAAGCACGATCCCTTCAACGCCATCATCGCGCCGCGCCCGATCGGGTGGATTTCCTCGCGCGACGGCAACGGCAATATCAATCTCGCGCCCTACAGCTTCTTCAACGCCTTCTGCTATGTGCCGCCGATCATCGGCTTTTCCTCGACCAACTGGAAAGACAGCGCGGGCAATATCCAGGACACCGGGGAGTTCGTCTGGAATCTCGCCACAATGGATCTGGCGAAGCAGATGAACGCGACCGCCGCCCATGTTGCCCGTGATGTCGATGAGTTCAAGGTCGCTGGGCTCACGGCCGCGCCCTGCAAGCTTGTCAACGTGCCCCGCGTGGCGGAAAGCCCTGTTGCCTTCGAATGCAAGCTGACCCAGATCATCCAGTTGCAGGGCAAGGACGGCGAGAAGGCGCAGGCCTGGCTGACGCTGGGCGAGGTCGTCGCCGTGCACATCGACAAGGCCTTCATCAAGGACGGCGTCTACCAGACCGGGCTCGCCCACCCCATCGTCCGCGCCGGCCGCCGCGGCGATTATTTCGAGATCAAGCCGGAAAACATGTTCGAGATGATCCGCCCGGATTGATTGTCGAATGTACGGACTACGCGGCTCTCCTTGTGCCAGCCCGCCAGCACGGAACTCCGACCCGTCCAAATCCTTATTAGACGGTATTTTGGAGATTCCCGATGATCCGTCTTTTGGTCGGAATGGTCCTGCTCGCGTGCCTCGTCCGTCCCGCCGTTGCCGGTCCGGACGCTGCCACGATCAACAAGGCGGAGTTCAAGGGCAAGGCGCCGGCCGACGACAAGATTCATCCGGCCATCGTCAAGGCGCAGGTGCTGCTCGACCGCGCCAATTTCTCTCCCGGAGAGATCGACGGCAAGCTTGGCGAAAATGCCGAGAAGGCCCTGAAGGCGTTTGCCGAAGCCAAGGGCCTGGCCGTGAACAAACTGCCCCTGACTTCTGAAGTCTGGGCTGCGCTGGTCGCGACCAGTGCGGATGCTGTTATCGTCGACTACAAGATCACGGAAAAGGACGTGAAGGGGCCGTTCCTGAAGAAGCTCCCGGCGAAGATGGAGGACATGAAGAGCCTGAAGTCACTGGGCTATACCAGTCCGCGCGAGGCCGTCGCCGAAAAATTTCATATGAGCGAGACGCTTCTCGCAGCTCTAAATCCCGGCAGGAAGTTTGATGAGGCCGGTCTAACGATCTCCGTGGCAAATGTCGCGGTAAGCGAGGCGAAGCCGAACGGGACGAAACCGGCGGTCACGCGCATCGAGGTCGACAAGTCGGCCCAAACCGTCAAGGCCTTCGCGAATTCCGAATTGATCTTCTTCTTTCCGGCGACGGTGGGCAGCGAGGAAAAGCCGACGCCGAGCGGCACGCTCAAGGTGACCTCGATCGATGTCTCTCCGTATTATCGCTACAATCCGGATTACAAATTCAAGGAGGTCAGATCCAGGCGCGCTTTCACCATCAAGCCGGGCCCCAACAACCCCGTTGGCGTCTATTGGATCGGACTTTCAGCGGAAGGATATGGCATTCACGGGACGTCCAATCCGTCGAAAGTCAGCAAGGCGGAATCGCACGGTTGCGTCCGTCTTACAAATTGGGACGTCGACAAATTGGCAAAGTTTCTGAAGAAGGGCGTCGAAGTGTCGTTCATCGAGCGCGCGGCGCAGAACCGGAAGTGACTTCCTCCTGCGAGTGGGTTTAGGCAAGCCGATTCCTCTTCGCGCCGCCAGCACATTGCAATCAAACGTCTGAATGGTGAAGATAGCGTCATGTCATTTGCCTCGCTGCAAAAGAACATTCGACGCCTCTATGAGGGCGCAACGCCGGAGGGCGTCCGTTTCCGCTACGCCCTTCTGATGTTCGATGTCGTGACGGTCCTGTTCATCATCGCGACGTCGTTCCTTCCCTCCAACAATATCACTGAAGCGCTGGACGTTTTGTTCGGCGTCGTGATCCTCACGGACTTTGCTGCACGGCTTCTTGGCAGCCGGCATCGGCTGCGTGATTTCACCCACTTCTCGACCTGGACCGACATTGTCGCGATCATTTCGTTTCTGGCGCCGCTCGCCGGAGAGGCCGGCGGCTTTCTGCGGATTCTGCGAACATTGCGGCTGTTGCGCGATTACCAGATGCTGGCCCGGCTGCGCGAAGACAGCACGTTCTTCCGGCGCAACGAGGAGGTGATCTTTGCCGTCACCAACCTTGCGGTCTTCATCTTCGTGATGACAGCGATTGTTTATGAGACCCAGAAATTCCGTAACGCACAGATATCGAATTATGCCGACGCGCTGTACTTCACGGTGACGGCGCTGACGACGACCGGCTTCGGTGACATCACCCTGTCGGGGACGACCGGCCGCATGATCACGGTCATCATCATGATTTTCGGCGTTACACTGTTCTTCAATCTGGCCCGCGCGCTGCTCTCGCCCAACAAGGTGCGGTTTGCCTGCCCGACCTGCGGACTGCAGCGCCATGACAGCGATGCGGTTCACTGCAAGGCGTGTGGCACGGTATTGAACATTCCCGACGAAGGCTTGACGTAGGCCAAAATGGTTCGGGTTGATCACGTGCCGGTGGAAAGGACCTCGGTCCGCGTTCTGGGTTTGCTTTTGCCAGAGAGTTCGACGCCACTTTGTCGCCGCATGGGCAATCGCCCCAATGGCGAAGCTTCCTGACAAACCAATATGCGTTCGACGAGGTAATGCCATTTTCGACTGCAAGCTTGAACCGGGAGCTGAATTGAAAGCAGCTCTCGCAACCGGACGCGGTCCGGATTAACCTCAAGTTGCCAGGCCGGATCAACGGCCGGTGAACACTTTGGGAGGATGCGATGACACGCCAAGAGGGGCGCGATCAAGAACTCACGATTTCACGACGAACCCTTGTCCACGGCCTGGCCGCCTGTGCCGGCGCCACCGTGGCAGGGGTCAGCGGCGCGCTGGCCCAGAGCGGCCCGGTGGCGCCGCCGTCGACGATCACCAGCCCGCCGCGTGATTTCGGTCCGCGAGGCGCGCCGACCACCTATTTCTGGGATCCCGACATCATCGCCGTCGATCCATCTTTCAACAATCTCGCCCAGCCCAACACCGCGATCAAGCGCCTTCATACCGGGCTGTTGTGGGCGGAAGGTCCGGCCTGGAGCGCGCAGGGCCGTTATCTCCTGTGGAGCGACATCCCCAACAACCGGCAGATGCGATGGTCGGAGGATGACGGTCACGTCAGCGTCTTCCGCACGCCCTCCAACAACTCAAACGGCAACTCGTTCGACTTCCAGGGGCGACAGCTCTCCTGCGAACATCTCACCCGCCGTGTCGTGCGCTATGAACACGACGGCACGGCGACCGTGCTGGCCGACTCCTACAACGGCAAGAAGCTCAACTCGCCGAACGACGTCGTCGCGCATCCCGATGGCAGCTACTGGTTCACCGATCCGCCCTATGGCGGCATGCTCTATGAGGGTGAGCCCGACGTCGCGGGAGGTCCGAGCAACGCTGCTGGCAAGCTCAACCCGCGGATCGGCCAGCCAGCCGGCTTCGTGCCGAGCAAGCGCGAATTGCCGACCAACTGCTATCGCATCGATCCTTCCGGCCGCGTCGACCTCGTGGTGACCGAGGAGCAGGTGCCCGATCCCAACGGCCTCTGCTTCTCGCCCGATTACAAGAAGCTGTACGTCGCCTCTACCGGCAAGGGACCGGGCGATACCGGTGCGGGCGGCAAGGGCGACATGTTCGTGTTCGATGTCGGCACCGACAGCAAGCTCACCAACCACAAGCGGTTCAGCGATTTCATGGTCGACGGCGTGAAATGCGGACCGGACGGCGTACGCTGCGACGTCAACGGCAATGTCTGGTGCTCGAGCAACGCCGGCCGCGCCGTCGGCTATAGTGGCGTGACGGTGTGGTCGCCGGATGGCAAGCTGATCGGCCGGATCCGCCTGCCCGAAGTGTGCGGCAACATCTGCTTCGGCGGCCCCAAGCGTAACCGCCTGTTCATGGCCGCGAGCCAGTCGCTCTACGCCGTGTATACGGCCACGCAGGGCGCAGGACCGGGTTGATCGATCCGCCTCTTCACGCGTCATCCCATCGTCATTCTCCGATGCGCAATTGCTTGCGCATCGGAGCTCTCGCTGCGCGAGCCACGGAATGACGGCGAAAGAGAATCCGCTTCAATTCATTAAAATTCGTCATAGATTGGCAACCGGCAGCCAACTGTTCCGGCAAAAGCTGGGCGCCTTAAACCTCAGCTTTATTGCGCGCAGCGCACCCTTCTTTCCAGGAAGGGAGGCTCGTCTATCAATGCCTATTTTCAAATATTTTACCTACGTCGGATCGGCGTTACTCGTATTGTTGTTTGTTTCAAACGCTTATCTCACCGACGACGAGAGCAATTTGCGGTTCGATGGATCGCTGTACGGGAGCGCCATTTATGCGCCTCGGGTGGAGGAAACTTCGGCAACCGCGGAGGTTCGCTTTACTCGCGACGTCACGCCTGCCGTTCGCGTCAGGGAGGTGTTTGCCGTATTCGTTCCCAACGAACGAAGACGCGGCGGGCGTTATTTGTAGATCAGCATGTCTGCCCGCGCGGGTTGCCAGGCGAAGACCATTTCGTGTGGCTCGCGCCAGCCTAACCGGTCTCAAACGCCGGATAATGCAGCCGCACTGGAACGGGTCCGGGACGTCAGCCGTTATCTCCCGGTTTATCAATTTCGCTTCATTCCCGGTGCAAACTGCCCCGAATCCCACGCTTTTCAGCTAGGATGATCCGACGTTTGGCACAGGTGTGGCGCAACGTCGCGTCCCCGATCATGAGGAGGTCGCCATGAGCTTCCGCCGCGATTTCATCAGCAAGCCGATCTTCGCTTTCGCGCGTGGCGCCATGCCCGCGATGTCCGACACCGAGCGCGAGGCGCTCGAAGCGGGCGACGTCTGGTGGGATGCCGACCTCTTCACGGGCAATCCCGACTGGTCGAAATTGCTGGCGACAGCGCCGGCGACGCTGACTGATGAGGAAAAGGCGTTTCTCAACGGCCCGGTCGACGAGCTCTGCGCCATGCTCGACGAATGGAAGATCAATTGGGAATGGCGCGACCTGCCGCCGGAGGTATGGGCCTTCATCAAGCGCCACAAATTTTTCGGCATGATTATCCCGAAGGAGTTTGGCGGGCTGGGCTTCTCGCCCTATGCGCATTCGGAAGTGGTGCGAAAACTTTCCTCGCGATCGCTGACCGCGGCCGTCACCGTGATGGTGCCGAACTCGCTCGGGCCGGGCGAACTGCTGATGCGCTTTGGCACCAGCGAGCAGCAGCAGAAATGGTTGCCGCGGCTTGCCGAAGGCACTGACATTCCCTGCTTTGGCCTGACCAGCCCGGAAGCGGGATCCGACGCCGCGTCGATGGTCGACACCGGCATCATCTGCAGAGGCAATTTCGAGGGCCGCGAAGTGCTCGGCCTGCGGCTGAACTGGCACAAGCGCTACATCACGCTTGGCCCGGTCGCGACGCTGCTCGGTCTTGCCTTCAAGGCCTATGATCCCGATCATCTCGTGGGAGATCAGGAAGACCTCGGCATTACGGTCGCGCTGATCCCGACCGACCTGCCCGGCGTCGAGATCGGCCGCCGCCACCTGCCGGCGATGCAGATGTTCCAGAACGGCCCGAACTGGGGCCGCGACGTCTTTATCCCGATGGATTACATCATCGGCGGACAGGAGCGGTTAGGTGAGGGCTGGAAGATGCTGATGACGGCGCTTGCCGCCGGCCGCGGCATCTCGCTGCCGTCATTGTCCGCGGCGGGCGCGGCCTATGCAGCGCGCACCACCGGCGCCTATGCCCGCATCCGCGAGCAGTTCGGAATCTCTATCAGCAAGTTCGAAGGCATCGAGGAGCCGCTCGCCCGGATCGCCGGCACGGCCTATCTGCTCGACGCCGCGCGACGGCTGACCTGTGCGGCGCTCAATCAGGGGCATCATCCCGCCGTCATTTCCGGCATCATGAAGCTGCACGCGACCGAGCGGATGCGGATCGTGATCGACGACGCCATGGACATCCATGGCGGCAAGGCCGTAATCGACGGGCCGCAGAATTATATGGGCAATCTCTATCGCGCGGTGCCGGTCGGCATCACCGTCGAGGGCGCCAATATCCTCACGCGAAATCTCATCGTGTTTGGCCAAGGCGCGATCCGCGCTCATCCATTCCTGCTCGACGAGATGAATGCGCTGGGTGAAGCCGACCGTGCCAAGGGGCTCGACGCCTTCGACCGGGCGTTCTGGAAACATGTCGGCCACAGCTTCAAGACCATGTTCCGCGCCTGGGGCCGAAGCTGGAGCGGCGGGCTGTTTGCGCCCGCACCCGATGCCGGCGAGGCGACGCGATTCTATCGCCAGCTCTCGCGCTACTCATCGGCGTTTGCATTATGCGCCGACATGGCACTGCTCACGCTCGGCGGTGCGCTCAAGCGCAAGGAAATGCTTTCGGCCCGGTTCGGCGATATCCTGTCCGAACTCTACCTGTTGTCGGCGGCGCTAAAGCGCTGGCAGGACGAGGGACGGCAGAAGGAAGATTTCGCCGCGCTCGAATGGTGCATGGCGAGCGGCTTCAAGACCATCGAGAACCGCTTTGCCGAAATCCTCGCCAACCTGCCGAACCGGTTCGTAGCAATCATCCTGAAACTCCTGATCCAGCCGCTCGGCGCAAGGGTAATCGGCCCGTCCGACCGCGTCGTACATCAATGCGCGCAGCTCGTGCTTGAGCCGTCGGCGGCACGCGACCGGCTCACCGCGGATCTCTCCGCCGTCGACGACGATGGCGGCATCGCGCGGCTGGAGAAGGCATTCCTGCTGGTAACAGCCGCAGAGGATGTTGCCAAACAGATGCGCGCCGCGCGCCTGCATGACTGGAAGGAAGCAGTGAAGAGGGGCGTCATCACCCAAGCCGACGGCGAGAAGCTGCAGGCGGCGCATGAAGCCGTTGCGAAGGTGATCGAGGTCGACGATTTCGCACCTGAGGCATTGTCGCCGATTTACAGGAAGGGCGCCGACGTGCATCAGTTCTTCCAGGAACTGGGTGAGCAGAGGGCGGCGGGCTGATGGCAAGACCGGTTTATATTGTCGACGGCAGCCGGACGCCGTTCCTGAAAGCGCGCTCCGGTCCCGGGCCGTTCACCCCGGTCGATCTCGCCGTGCAATGCGGCCGGCCGCTATTGGCGCGGCAGCCTTTCGCGCCTGACGCCTTCGACCAGGTCATCCTCGGCTGCGTCAATGTCATTGCCGACGAGATGAACCCGGCCCGGGTCGCCGCGCTGCGGCTCGGCATGGGCGAGAAGATGGTCGCCTTCACCGTGCAGATCAATTGCGGCTCCGGCATGCAGTCGATCGACACAGCTTACCGCTACATCCGCGAGGGCGTCTCAGACCTTATTCTGGCGGGCGGCGCCGAGGCGCTGAGCCACGCGCCGCTGGTGTGGCCGCAACAGGGGGTGCGCTGGTTCGCCGGCGTTGCCGGCGCCAAGGGCATCGGCGCAAAGATCATGGCCGCGCTGAAAGTGAAGCCGAGCTATTTCAAGCCGATCATTGGGCTGGAGCGCGGGCTCACCGACCCCATCACCGAACTCAACATGGGCCAGACCGCGGAAGTGGTCGGGCATCTTTTCGGCGTCACCCGCGCACAGTCGGATGCCTATGCCGCCGAAAGCCACAAGCGGCTGGCAAAGGCGCAGTCGGAGGGCTGGCTCAAGGGCGAGGTCGAAGCCGCATTTGCACGCGACGGAAAGTTCTATGATCATGACGATGGCGTGCGGCCTGACTCGACGCCGGAGAGTTTGTCAAAACTGAAGCCGGTGTTCGAGCGTCCCTGGGGCAAGGTCACCGCCGGCAATTCCTCGCAGATCACCGACGGCGCATCGTGGGTGATCCTCGCCTCCGAAGAGGTCGTCGCCAAACACGGGCTGACGCCGAAGGCGGTCATTCTCGATAGCCAGTGGTCGGCGCTCGATCCCGGCATCATGGGTCTGGGCCCGGTGCTGTCGGCAACCGAGCTATTGAAGCGCAACGAGCTGACGCTTTCCGATATCGAGACCTGGGAATTGAACGAGGCGTTTGCGACGCAGGTGCTCGGCTGTCTTGCCGCCTGGAACGATGAGAAATTCTGCAAGGAAATTCTCGGCCTCGACGGCGCGGCCGGCGAACTCGACCAGGGTAAATTGAACGTCGACGGCGGCGCGATCAGCCTCGGCCATCCCGTGGGCTGCAGCGGCAACCGCATTGTGCTGCATCTCGTCAATGCCATGAAACGATTGGGCACCAGGCGCGGCATCGCCACCGAATGCATCGGCGGCGGTCAGGGCGGTGCGATGCTGATAGAGACGGTGTGATCATGGATTCGCAGATCATGAACGTTCTCGGCGATCGCGTGCTCGAACTCGGACCCGAACCCGATGCCGGTGGCCCGTACAAAAATTTCAAGCTGACCCGCGATGGCGACGGCGTCGCCTGGCTGCTGTTCGATCGCGAGGGCACCAGCGCCAATACGCTCTCGGCAGATCTGATCGAGGAATTGGACAAGGTAATAACCGAGCTCGAAGGCCAGCGGCCGACGGGTCTCGTCATCCGCTCCGCCAAGAAGTCCGGCTTCATTGCGGGCGCCGACGTCAACGCGTTTCGCGGCGCAACCGACGTAGGCGCAGTCGAGACCGAGATCGGCCGCGCCCATGCCGTGATCGACCGCCTGGAGGCCTTGCGGGTTCCGAGCGTGGCCGTGGTCCACGGCTTCTGCCTCGGCGGCGGCCTCGAAGTGGCGCTGGCCTGCCAGATGCGGATTGCGATCGAGGACGCGCGGTTTGGTTTTCCCGAAGTGATGCTCGGCCTGCATCCCGGCCTTGGCGGCACCGTGCGCTTCACGCAGCTCGTCAATCCGATGCAGGCCATGCCGCTGATGCTGACCGGCAAGACCATCGATGCGCGCAAAGCGAAATCGCTGGGGCTGGTCGACGCCGTGACGCAGGAGCGTCACGTGCGCAATGCCGTCAAGGACGCCGTGTCCGGCCGCCTCAAGCGTGCGCGGCCCGGATTCCTCAACGCTGTCTTTTCGCTCGGTCCCGTAAGGGGCTTCCTTGCCTCGCGGATGCGCAGCGAGGCCGGCAAGGCCGCGCCGGAAACGCATTATCCCGCGCCGTACGCGCTGATCGATCTCTGGGAAAAGCATGGCGGCGACCGGGCGGCGATGCTCAACGCCGAGAAGGCGTCGTTTGCCAAATTGATGGTGACGCCGACCGCGCAGAATTTGATCCGCGTATTTTTCCTGCGCGAGCAAATGAAGAAGCTCGCAGGAGACGGCAACAAGATCGAGCACGTTCACGTCATCGGCGCCGGTGCGATGGGCGGCGACATTGCCGCCTGGTGCGCCGGCCAGAATTTGCGGGTGACGCTCGCCGACATGAAGCCGGAGCCGATTGCGGGCGCGATCAAGCGTGCCGCCGATTTCTACGGCAAGATCCTGCGCAAGCGCACCGCCGTGCGCGATGCGCTCGACCGGCTGATGCCGGACATGCAGGCCGAAGGCGTCCGCAACGCCGATCTCATCATTGAAGCGGTACCGGAAAAGCTGGAGCTGAAGCAGAAGGTCTATGCCGGCCTCGAGCCCAAGATGAAGCCCGGTGCGATCCTGGCGACCAACACGTCCAGCATTCCGCTGCAGGACCTGCGTACCACGCTGGAGAAGCCGGAGCGGCTGCTCGGCTTGCACTTCTTCAATCCGGTATCCCGGCTGCAGCTTGTCGAGGTCGTCAGCCATGACGGCACCGATCCGCAATTCCTGAAGGAGGCGCTCGCTTTCGTCGGCGCCATCGATCGCCTGCCGCTGCCGGTGAAATCGTCGCCCGGCTTCCTCGTCAACCGCGCGCTGACGCCCTACATGCTCGAAGCGATGCTGATGCTCGACGAGAAGATCGACAAGACCGTGATCGACGCCGCCGCGAAAAAATTCGGCATGCCGATGGGCCCGATCGAGCTCGCCGATCAGGTCGGCCTCGATATCTGCCTTGATGTCGGCGACATGCTGCGTTCGAAATTCGGCGATCTGCTGCCATCGACGCCCGCCTGGTTGCGCGACAAGGTCGCGAGAGGCGAGCTCGGCCGCAAGACCGGCAAGGGTTTTTACACATGGAAGGATGGCAAGGCCGATACTTCTGGTGCGCTCGCGATGTCGGAACCGTCGGCCGAAATGATCGACCGGCTGATCCTGCCTATGTCGAATGTCTGCGTCGCCTGCTTGCGCGAGGGCATCGTCGACAATGCCGATGTGGTCGACGGCGCCGTCATCTTCGGCACGGGCTACGCGCCGTTCCGCGGCGGTCCCTTGAACTATGCGCGAACCCGCGGCGTGGAGAACGTGGTCTCGACTCTGGATGCCCTGACCGACAAGTTTGGCGGCCGGTTTACGCCGGATGCCGGCTGGGAGACTTTCAAGTGACGGAAACCCAAGTGCACGCGCCGGTCAACACCGAGACCGAGCCGCGCGGCGATCTTTGCATCCGCACGCTGGCGATGCCGGCCGACACCAACGCCAATGGCGATATTTTTGGCGGCTGGCTGCTGAGCCAGATGGACATCGGCGGCGGCGTGTTCGCCTCCAAGATCGCCAAGTCGCGCACGGTGACGGTCGCGATCGAGGCGATGAATTTCCGCAAAGCCGTCTATGTCGGCGATCTCGTTTCGGTCTACGCCAATCTGGTGCGGGTCGGGCGCACCTCGATCACGGTCCATCTCGAAGCATGGGTCGTGCGCCGCAAGGAGTTGCAGTCGATCCTGGTGACCGACGGCAACTTCACCTACGTCTCGATCGACGACAATGGCCGCCCGCAGCCGGTTAAAGCGTTTTCGAGCGAAGTGGAAACCGGTTCGCGTTGAGAAAACGCGTCAAATCAAGAATCTAGAGTCCCGTTTCGATGAATCGAAACGGGACTCTAGCCCGGACGGCATTATCAAGACCTGAATCTTAAGGGCAGGGGCGCTCGTAGCCGTCACGGCCGATGAACGTGCCACGGCGCGGATCATAGGTCTGCGAGCGCATGCAGCGTGGCGTGTCGTCATAATACCGGGGCGGCGGAGGTGCGTATTGTGCCTGGACACCGCAGTAACGCGGCGAAACCGCGACCCAGCCGTCGGGCTGTTCCATGTAGCAACCGCCCTGATACCAGCGATAACCGCCGGGCCGCGGCTCGCCCTGGGCGCCAATCGCGGCTCCCGTCGTGGCACCCACGATCGCGCCGACCGCCGCACCCCGGCCGCCGCCGA
>NZ_LLXX01000010.1 GCF_001440405.1 Bradyrhizobium valentinum | reverse complement strand
CCGTGGCCCTCACCGGAGGCATACCGTCCAGCTCGGCAATCCGGCGGTCAATCTCACTGATCACGCGCTTCGAGAACGGCCCGAGGTGCAGGTACAGCGCCATCAGCATCACAATGTAACGCAGCGCGCGTGGATTGGTCTTGGCGACCTCGACGAAGGTCTTCCAGAACGGCTCGCAAACCTCCGGCAGGGCACGCATGATCTTGTGCACGCTGTCGATGCCGCCAAGCCTCTTGCGCATGTCGCCATCCGGCAGGTCGCGGCGCCGGTCGGACCGGTCGAGCATGACGGCAAGCCGCGACAGCCGTCCTGCATATGCCGTCGGGCTGAACACGTGACCGAGCACGGCCTTGTAATCCGCAAGGATGTCACGAAGCGGACGCTTGGTGTCGAAATTGCAGCCGAGCGTGCATTGGTCGCCCGCCTGCTCGACCTTCATGAGGTCATGGCCGTTATGCAGGCGACCTTCCTTGGCTAGCCGCCGCGTCAGCTGTGTACCAGGCAGCGCATAGAGCAGTCCAACCATGCAGACTGGAACGTTCGCCTCCTCGATGAAGTCGATCATCGCCTGCCCCATCGAGACTTTCTCGGTATCGAACCCGACGATGAAACCCGCGGTGACGAACATGCCGTAGCCGTAGATCTTATGAATGCACTCGGCGATGTTGCGCCTGGTGTTCTGCTTCTTCTTCATCTGCACGAGCGTCTCTGGATCCGGGCTCTCTATGCCGACGAAAATCCCGAAGAAGTTCGCGTCCTTCATTGCCTGCAACAGCTCGCTGTCGTCCGCGATATTGATCGAGGCTTCGGTCGAGAACTCGAACGGATAGTCGCGCTCTTCCAGCCAGGCTTTCAGCCGCGGTAGTAGCGTGCGAAGGTTTTTCTTGTTGCCGATGAAATTGTCGTCGACGAAATCGACATGCCCGCGATAACCGTGATCGTAGAGTGCTTGCAGCTCGGCGAGAATCTGATCGTTGGTCTTGGTGCGCGGCACGCGACCATACAGCTCGATAATATCGCAGAACTCGCAGGTGAACGGGCAGCCACGCGAATATTGCACGCCGATGAAGAGATAGCGATCGAACTTGATCAGATCGTAGCGGGGCATCGGGCTTAGCGTGACGTCGATCTTGAATTTCTCGGCGATGAACACGCCCTTGCGCTCGCCGCTTTCCCAGGCGGCGATGAATTGCTCGATGATTTGCTCGGCCTCGCCGATCACCTGGAAGTCCGCGTCCGCGTAAAGATGCGGGCTGGAGGACACGTCAGGTCCACCGACGCATACTGGCTTGCCGTGCAGGTGGGCGAGATCGATCAGGTA
>NZ_LLXX01000009.1 GCF_001440405.1 Bradyrhizobium valentinum | reverse complement strand
CCGCGCATGCCGTGCTGGCGGCCCGCGAGGCGATCGCGCGCGGCTCAGACGATTTGCTGGTGGCGTTCGGCGATACGCCGCTGATCTCGGCCGAGACCTTTGCGCGGCTGCGCGCGCCGCTGGAGAAGGGCGCGGCGCTCGCGGTGCTTGGCTTCCGCGCCGCTGATCCGACCGGCTACGGCCGGCTGCTGCTCGAAGGCGGTCGCCTGACGGCGATACGCGAACATGCCGACGCGACGCCCCAAGAGCGCAAGGTGACGCTGTGCAACGCCGGCGTGATGGCGTTCGACGGCCGCCGCGCGCTGGAAATTCTTGGGTCGATCGGCAACGCCAACAGCAAGGGCGAGTATTATCTGGTCGATGCCGTCACCATCGTCAGGGAAATGGGATTGGAGGCCGTCGTGATCGAAACCACCGAGGACGAAGTGCGCGGGATCAACACCAAGGCCCAGCTCGCCGAAGCGGAAGCGGTGATGCAGGCGCGGCTGCGCAAGGCAGCCCTCGATGCCGGCGTGACGCTGATCGCGCCGGAGACGGTCTATCTCGCCGCCGACACGACATTCGGCAACGACGTCACCATTGAGCCCTTCGTGGTAATCGGCCCCGGCGTGACCATCGCTGACGGCGCGGTGATCCATTCGTTCTCGCACATCGTGCAGAGTTCGATCGGCAAGAATGCGCTCGTCGGCCCCTATGCGCGTATGCGACCGGGCAGCTCGCTTGGCGACGGCGCGAAGATCGGCAATTTCGTCGAGACAAAAGCCGCGACAATCGAGGCAGGCGCCAAGGTCAACCATCTGTCCTATGTCGGCGACGCCCACGTCGGCGCCAAAGCCAATCTCGGCGCCGGCACCGTCACCTGCAATTACGACGGCTTCTTCAAGCACAAGACCACGATCGGCGAGGGCGCCTTCATCGGCACCAACTCCTCGCTGGTGGCGCCGGTGAAAATCGGCAACGGCGCCTATATCGGCTCGGGCTCCGTCATCACCAAGGACGTGCCTGACGACGCGATGGCCGTGGAGCGCAGCCCGCAGAACAACCGCGAGGGCGGGGCGGCGAGGTATCGGGAGATGAAGATGCGGGCGAAGGCTAAGAAAGAGGGTTGAGCGCGGGGCTTGTTTAGCAATTTGGCTACCAATTGGTGCCAGCATTCCGCCATTGCGGATAGGTCGCGATCGGCGACAGCGAATTCCGAAAGGCTCTAACCCGACCGGCCCGGTTGGCGGTCTCTTTCCTCTGGAGAGGCCCACTATGTTCAAAGGCTTTGTAATGGCAGCCTTGATGCTGCTTGGTGCGTCGCAGCTAGACCAGTATCTCACCCATGGTCGGTATACCGATGCCGCCATATCGATGCTGAGGCAGATCAGGCACTCGTTCGGTATTTGACCTGCACCTCGGTTCACGCCGAAGGGCACGCCTTAACCTTGATGAATATTCGTTCAAGTTCCTGCAACGTCTCGCTCGGCGTCATGCTCTAAAGTGCGGAGCGCGTCATGGACGACGACAGGGAACAGCGTGAACTTCAAGAGCGGGTGATGCGCTTCCGCGTGATGGAGCGCGAGGTCACTGACCCGCTTGCAATTGGGCTCCTGCACGACATCGTCACAGAATTGGAAGCGGCACTGGAGCAGCTTGACAGATAGTCATGCAAAAGCCCGGCAGCCATTTCGGACTGCCGGGCGAACGCAAATACTAGGTGAACTGAATGCCGTACCGCTGCTATGCGGCTATTCTGACGCGGATTTCGGAACTGTCTATCCGGAAGAGTACGGGCGCGCACTCGGAGAGGAGTCTTCAAGAGAAGTCGTGAGAGAGGAGCTGACCCGAACGGACGTGACTTAACCTCTGGGCTTCGTCTCGTCTTCTAACTCCCGAAGTCGATCGATTTGCATTTTGAAGTGCGCGGGTATCTCTCGATCTTCCTTGATCGACGCTCGTAGTCTTTCGCCAATCTTTTGAACGATCGCGCGACTGTGTCGGGAATCGATCTCAACAGTGTTTCGCTCAACAGCGTTTCGCTCAACAGTGGTTCGCATAACAGTTCTCCAGCCCACGCACGGCCCAACGATGCCCGACAGTAATATCGAGGGGCCTTCTTCCTGCTTGCAGATCAGGCGGAGACCGCCGCCTTTGGCTATCCTGCGCGTGCGCTTGTTCTTGAACAGCGGGTCCGAAGACCTTTGGCTATCCGCGACATGCGCCGTTCATTGACGGCGGGCGGCGGTCTCGCATCAACAATTCCGCAATGAGGACTTTCGTTCCGGTTCCATTAACGGTTGTTCAGCTTTCTTTCAGGGAACTGCGAACTACGGCGCAAGCGGTTTCAGTGCTTCGTCTCCAACCCCCATTGGAACACCGCTTCGCATATGGGCCCGTCCTCGTTGCGCACCGAGATTGCCAGGCGGGGGCAGCCTTCACGGCGAACCGTATCGCGCGCGAGATCAGCAAGGGAGAGGGAGACTTCGCGCCGTACTGAGGCCATGTCGGGCAGGATCATGCCCTCTTCGTCGGTGGTTAGTTCGCCGTCAGCAATAACATCGAAAAAGTACCGCCCCATTGTGAACGCTCCTGGTCATGGCGGGAGCGCGGGTGGCGTCTCTCAGTCACCGATAAATTGCCGTGTTGACCGTGCGGTGATCCATGGCAATCTCTGGCACTACGGTATGTTCCAAGGAACTGACGACGATAATGCTCATCGCCCGCGAATTACGGTGCACTTAATCCGGGAGTACCGTCGTCGCCAAGATGCAGCGGCAGCACCTCGCGCCGCCGCACGGGCCACAACGTCGGAAGCAAGTACGGGCATGGACGCTACTGCCTAACTACTTGTGTAGCGTTGGGGGTGGTGTTGTGGTCGATCATGGTGGGCCTTACGTTATACCAAGTCCCAAAGCGTACGCCCCAGTAGAGCAGGTACTTCTGAACCCAGCCGACGTTGAGGAGCTCCATGGCTTCGAAGAAAATTCGGTCGGCATGGTCGCGCGTCGGCGCTTCAGGATGGGGATTGTTGAGCGCGATTCGGTAGCACAGGTAGTCATGAACGACGCCCGCGCGGCTCCAGCTTGCCCAAACTGGCAGGATCGACCACAGCAATCGTGGAATGGATGGGCCGTCGGTGATGAAGCCCTTCGAAACGAGGATGACGCGACCGGAGCCGCGGCCTCCGACCTCATAGGTGAGGGGCTCTGCCAAGCGCCATAAGCGCCAGCCATGCGTATCGTTACCGGAGAGATGCGTAATCGTCAGTTCGCTCGTGAATGCGCCCACAGCTCTTCCTCCCCTTCCTCGAATAAGCGATCCCGTCAGTTGATGATGCGAGGACGTTAAGGGAGGTCGGCTCCTCAGACCGTGATGAGTGTCACTAAGCTCTAAGCCTGACTGCGCAGGATGCGTTCTGAAATCCAAGTGAGTTACGGTGACAGTGCATTCAACTCTTGAGACTACGGCGCGATTGCTAATTGTCTCGTCGCCTGAGGTTGGCGTCATGCGGGCATTGAACCGCAGCCAGGTTCGCGAGTTTCTGCCAAGGTTCATCACTGGAGCGGAGAAAGCTCAAGAGGGACAGGCTGTGATCTGGTTCACATCTTGGGCCCCAGGAAGAATGATAGCTTGGACTTGGAATTGGAATTGGTGCAGATCAAACAAACGAGGTTAGATCATGCCCGCCATATTCGATCTCCTGTACCGCGAATACTGCCGTGCCCGCCTCGCCGAGATGCGGCAACAGCTTCTGATCTCGCCTGACAGGCATGAGGTCCCGGAAGCGCTTTGCGATGCCAAGAATGCTGTCGATGCTAGTCCGGCAGGCGGCAGTGAGACAACCACGCAGCACGAACTGCCGAAGCATTAGGCCGATCTATAATCACAATTAGGGTGACAGTGCTTGGACACCGTAATCCCAAGGTCAACCATCTCTCCTACATCGGCGACGCCCATATCGGCGCCAAATCCAACATCGGTGCCGGCACCATCACCTGCAATTACGACGGCTTATTCAAGCACAAGACCACGGTCGGCGAGGGCGCCTTCATCGGCACCAACTCCTCGCGCGATACCGCGAGATGAAGATGCGGGCGAAGAAGCCGAAAGAGGGTTGAGCGCAGGGCCTGTGTATGCGTCCGGTGAGGGCCACGGGTCGTCTCCTCGGGCCTGTGGATAATGCCACGAGCCACAATGGACGGAGGACTGAGCAGGTCTAGAAAGTCAGGAAATAGGTCGCGGAGTGAGTGAGTAGTTCCAGCGGGGACAGACGTCGTGAATGGACAACGCGAGCTCTTTCAACTGTCGTTCTGTAACCTTCCTACCTTTCCGGTATATCTCCTGATCGAGTTGAGCTTCCACGGTCAGTCCGGCGGTGGTTGTCGTGCCTCTGATGAATGCAAGCATCACCTCAAGGCTACGCAGCGGCTGGCCAGCCCAGTTTATGCTGATGTGACTGAACAACCTATATTCCACTGGATTCCATTTGGAGCACCCTGTCGGATAGTGACTTACGGTGACCGTCAGGCCGAAGGCATCGCAAAGCTTTTCTTGTAAGTCCTTTTTCCAGGTCCTGAGGTTATACCCGTTGGCGCCACCCCCGTCGGCAAACACCAGGAGCCGGTTGCCATGCGGATAAGCTAACCGGCCGTGAAGGCACCACCAACTTTCCAAGCAACGGACCGCAAATTCAGAAGTGTTGTTGGACGTTCCAACCGTAACGTATCCGATATTTTTAGCGATGTCGTAGATACCGAAAGGAACTGCCACACATTTCGCATAACTCGCGAAGTGAGAGTCTGTCTCTATTGGTTCTCGACGCCAACTTTTTCCCTCGCGTCTAAAGTTTCCTATGAGCTCCTTCTTTTTGGTATCGATGCTAATGACGGGGAGTCCCTCGCGAAGATACTGGGCCTTGAGGGCAGCGATGTACTTGAACTGTTCGTCCCGATCAGGATGCTGCGCTCCCGCCTGTTTTTTCCAGTTAACTCGCAATGAATATCCCATTTTTCGCAGCAGCCGCGCTACAGTGTGAGTGCAGGCTGTGTGGCCTTGCTCATCCAGGCGCCTGCTGAGATTTCGTAGGCTACTACGTATCCATTTTTGGGAGCCCGTTGGATCGCCGGCAATTTCGTCTGACAGCATTTGCTGGAGAGCTTGTTCGATCTGTGGATCGTTCACCTCGGTCAATTTTCTGCCGGCACGAGGGGATCCCCCTGAAGGTACCAAGCTTCCTGCCGTCGACCCATTGGTTGATCTAACTTTCCACATCCCTGTCGATATCGCCTGATAGGAGATGCCTGTTACACTGGAGACTAGCGCGATACCTCCGTGGCTGATCGCTTCGGCCTCAGCAGCAGCCCACAAGCTTCGCTGCCGTCGATTCAGGTAGGGGCGCAGGAGCTGCCACCTCGTGAGGATGTCGGAGCCCTTTACCATGACCGATCCTCCCTGGGCTCACCAGATCGCATGTTAGCGATCGTGATCAGGCAGCCAGCTTAGTAGAGGTCGTCTTCCAATTCCAAGGCAGGAGTTCGTGAATGCGCTTGGCGGGGTGATCCGGTAGGCGGGCCAGCACATCGGCGAGCCTGGCCTGGGGATCGACATCGTTGAGCAAGCGTAGCCTGGATAAGCGTAGCGACATCCGGGGTTGTGGTTTATCCCCGCATATCGCTGCGCTCATCCGGGCTTGTATGGGGATATGGTTGTCAAGGGGAATGATTGATCAGGGC
>NZ_LLXX01000008.1 GCF_001440405.1 Bradyrhizobium valentinum | reverse complement strand
TCACAACGGGCTGAAATCACTCAACTTTCTTTTTCGGTCAGGCTCTCAGGATGAGGATTTGAACGGTTGTGACGCAATACTAGCCGACGCAGGCTTGCGCCGGATCAGGCCTCAGAACCTACAATCAGACCTGACCCTGACGCTGGGTTGTCATCACGATCCGGACCAGGTCGGCGGCATTCCGCGCGCCAAGCTTCTTCATGATGTTGGCGCGATGATCCTCGATCGTGCGCGGGCTGATCCCGAGATGCCGCCCGGCTTCCTTATTGGAAGCGCCGGCGGTGAATTGTTCCAGCACCTCGCGCTCGCGCCGCGTAAGCGGTTCGCGCCCTGGAAAATGCAGGGTCGCAATGCGCGACTGCGCGTTTTGCGCCTGCCGGCGCGCATAGGCCTCGATCGCCTCATCGAGCCTTGCCACGATTTCGCTGCCGCGAAACGGCTTCTCGATGAAGTCCAGCGCGCCGCTCTTGATGGCGCTGACCGCCATGGCGATATCGCCCTGTCCTGAGATCATGAAGATCGGCGCAGGGTAATCCTCACCATGAAGCTCTTTCAGAATATCGAGACCGGACTTTCCGGGGATATGCACATCGAGCAGGATGCAGGCTGGCGTGCGCGTTCGTGCGACTGCCAGCAGAGCGGCGCCGTCGGCAAAGCAGATGACCTGGTAGCCACCTGCCGTCAGGACCATCGAAAGCGTGTCGCGAACGGCAGGGTCGTCATCGACTACAAAAATCTCCCCGCGGGAGGGGGCCTTTTCAGCCATGTTCCATCGTCCATGCGTGGTTGAATGGGACGCACACTCGGATAACGGTATTCAACTGCATACCGGACCGTATTTGTACGGGACCATGGCTTAGCGCACAAGTAGCAACGCACGCCTAAAAAAGTAACTAAGAGTGCACTCATGCAGGATGCAGCAGGCGACGGCGTCGCACGACCAGGATGACGGCTACTGCGCCGTGGTTTCGGACCTCGTGAGCCTGATCGAGCACGTCCAGAAGAGTCTGCGGCTGATTGAACAGACGATCGCCGGGGGAAAACTTCACCCGGCAACCCCGAGAGTTCCACCACCGTCATCGTGCTCGACGACGTATCCCCGCTACATGAAGGCTACCGCCGCGTTGCAGGCCTGCGACGAATAACCGCCTGCTGCTATGGAACGATCGCTACGTCAAAAATGTACTGGCTGGCGCTCGAGCGCCTGTGCGTCGGAACCGGCAAATCACCCGCGCCGGAGCGTTTAGTCTGACAGGGCTCGCTGCCTCAAAGCATTGCCTCTTCGGCCTTTGACGAGGCGCCCGGCCGCTTTTTTCCGTGCTTGCCTCTCAGAAAGCGAATGTCCATTTCCGTGCCGTTGACGCGAACGAGTTCGCATCGGCGATAGGCGAGGCCGGTCGACGACAGCAGCAGGAAGAACTCCTTGAGATTGAGACCTTGAATGGAGCCTTCCACGGTCAGCTCGGCGTCGGTGTCCGAGATCGCGTTGAGCTGGCAGTCCCTGCGCCAGGTCCCGTCGATCGCCATGATGCAGACGTCATAGCCCCGGCTGAACGTGACTCTTTCCGCGCCCTTGCCGTCCTCTGTCATCGCTCACCGTCCTGCCATCGCCGCGATTTTCGGCATCGACGTCGCGGCCTGCGGAGATGCTGCACGCGCGCCGCTCGGCCGATAGAGACCGCGCCTGTCCGGGAACGGCTTGAAGACATCAGTCAGGCCGACAACCGTTTCCGCCGCGCCCAGCACCAGGAATCCGTCGCCTTCCATCGCCTTGGCAAGACGGCCAAAGATACTGATCTTGGTGTCCTGATCGAAATAGATCAGGACGTTCCGGCAGAAGAGGATATCGAAGACGCCGAGCTGGGAGAAATCGTGCAGCAGGTTCAATTGCCGGTGCTGAACCATGGCGCGGAGCTCCGGGTTGATCTGCCAGAGCTCGCCGTTCTGCTTGAAATACTTGACGAGCAATTGAATCGGAAGGCCGCGCTGGACCTCGAACTGGCTGTAGATGCCGGACTTCGATTTCTCAAGCACTTCCGTCGACAAGTCCGTCGCGATGATTTCGACCCGCCATCCGGCCAACGCCGCGCCCATTTCCTTCAGGGACATGGCAAGCGAATACGGTTCCTGCCCGGTTGAGCCGGCAGCGCACCAGATCCTGATGCTCTTGCGGCCGGCGCGCGCCTTCAACATCTCCGGCATGATCGTATCGCGGAAGTGCTCGAACGGCACCCTGTCGCGGAAGAAGAAGGTCTCGTTGGTGGTCATGGCTTCGACCACCTGGGCGATGATCAAGGACGATCCGCCCCTCATTTTCTGCACGAGCTCGCCGATACCCGACACGCCGCATTTGCGCGACAGCGGAAGCAGGCGACTTTCGATCAGGTATTGCTTGTCTGCGGAAAGGTCGAGACCGGAATGATCCTTCAGGAGCTTACGCAGATACTCATAGTCTGGCGGGTTCACGGGCGGCCTCTCAAGGGCAAGCGGATAACATTTAGATCGAGCTCTGTTCCGGGAGCGCGACCAGACCAACTTCCTGGAATTTTGCCGCGACGATGTCCTTGTCGAACGGCTTCATGATGTATTCGTTGGCGCCGGCATGCAGCGCGCGCGAGATATGATCCATGCCGTTCTCGGTGGTGCAGAACACGACCTTGGGTACGTCGCCGCCGGGCAGGCGGCGCAGGTTGCCGAGGAATTCGTAGCCGTCCATGACAGGCATGTTCCAGTCGAGCAGAACCGCGTCCGGCATGGCATCCTTGCAGGCTTCCAGCGCCTGCTCGCCGTCCTCGGCCTCGGTAATCTGGAAGTCCATTTCCTCCAGGATGCGGCGCGCGATTTTTCGCACGATGCTGGAGTCATCGACGACAAGACAGGTTTTCATTTTTGCTTCCTTGCTTGACGAGCGGCGCTATGCTGCGAGCGTTGTTTTGGGCACGATTTCGAGAACGCGATCGACGTCGAGGACGACCATGAGCTGGCCGTCGAG
>NZ_LLXX01000007.1 GCF_001440405.1 Bradyrhizobium valentinum | reverse complement strand
CTAGTCTTACTGAGTCAGAAAAAGCGTCTGATTCAAAAGGTCGCGGGCGAGGTGCTGTCAGAATCAGTTACCGGTTGAGATTCAGGCATCGGCAACGGGGGCTGATATGGATCTCCGGACATCAGACGGCAGTGAATCGCGATTTTCGGCTTTTGTCGAGGGACTTGTGAGCGTGATCGGACATGCGGACCGGGCCCGGCCGTTGTTTGATTATTGCATCGGCTTAATCATGCCGGGGGAGCGTAAGAGCGTTGAGCCGATGGCAGCGGTGACGGCACCTGATCGGACGGCGGC
The DNA here is from genome assembly GCF_001440405.1 of Bradyrhizobium valentinum. Lineage (GTDB taxonomy): Bacteria > Pseudomonadota > Alphaproteobacteria > Rhizobiales > Xanthobacteraceae > Bradyrhizobium > Bradyrhizobium valentinum. The sequence goes on along the minus strand of NZ_LLXX01000007.1, from coordinate 1,246 downwards.
ACAGCATCAGTCGCTGCTGCACTTCGTCGGTCAATCGCCTTGGTCTGACGAGGGTGTTTTGGCCAAAGTGGGTGAGATGGTACTGCCGGCGATAGAGCGCCATGGACCGATCGAAGCGTGGATCATCGATGACACCGGTTTTCCCAAGAAGGGAGCGCACTCAGTCGGTGTGGCGCGTCAATACTGCGGGCAGCTCGGCAAGCAGGATAACTGCCAAGTCGCGGTGTCCCTGTCGCTTGCCAATCACCACGCCAGTCTGCCGGCGATGTATCGTCTCTATCTGCCGCAGGAATGGGCGGCAGATAAGAAGCGTCGGCGCAAAGCGGGCGTGCCCAAGGAGATCAGCTTTAAGACCAAGCCAGAGATCGCGCTTGAGCAGATCGACGCGGCCTGCCGAGCCGGGCTTCCTCGCGGCGTGGTGCTGATGGATGCCGGATATGGCTGCAACACGGACCTGCGGACCAGCATCAGCGCGTTGGCGTTGACCTATGTGGCCGGTATCTTGCCAAACACCACGGTGTGGACGTCCGACACGGCGCCGCTGCCGCCAAAAAAATGGTCGGGCAAAGGGCGACCACCAAAGCTGCTGCGCCGCGACCACAAGCATCAACCGATTTCGGTCAAGGAGCTTGCTCTTTGCCTTCCTAAGCGGGTCTGGCGCACGATCAAGTGGCGAGAGGGTGCGGCCGAGCGGCTATCGTCGCGCTTCGCTCGCGCGCGCGTTTGCGTCGCGCATCGAGATTACCAGCTCACCGAAAGCCGACCGGAAGAATGGCTTTTGATCGAATGGCCAGAAGGTGAGGACGAGCCGACCAAATACTGGCTTTCAACGTTGCCGGAAACGATCACTTTCGGCAGGCTAGTCGAGCTAACCAAGCTGCGCTGGCGCATCGAGCGCGACTATCAGGATCTCAAACAAGAGGTTGGGCTCGGGCATTTCGAAGGGCGAGGTTGGCGTGGCTTCCACCACCACGCCACGCTGTGCATCGCGGCCTACGGGTTCCTGGTCTCCGAGAGGGAGACGATTCCCCCCTCGGAATCTCGTTCCACCAGGCCGTTCAAGAAACTTGAGGTTCCCAACGGTTACCGACCCAGAGGCTCCGCCGCTGCGACCCGAACGTCACATCCCGAACTCGATCGCGACGATGCGGCGAAGACTGATCGTTGCCATCGCCCGGAACATCTCACGCTGTCCTTGTTGCACCCGGCAGACGAAGCGCCTTCTTTTGTGACACAGTAAGACTAG
>NZ_LLXX01000006.1:21620-55090 GCF_001440405.1 Bradyrhizobium valentinum | reverse complement strand
GGCGATCTGGCGCCACGCGCGGAGACCAAACCCGCCGATGCCGGCCTGCAGGCGGCGCTCCGGGCCTGGCGCGCCGACATCGCGCGCCAGCGCAGCGTGCCGGCCTATGTCGTGCTGCATGATTCGACCATCGACGGCATCGCTGCTGCACGGCCTTCGACGCTCAACGAGCTGCGCAACATCCCGGGCATCGGCGACAAGAAGCTCGAGCATTACGGCGACGAGCTGCTCGCACTGGTGCGGTCGGCCGACGCGTAGACTGTTAGAGCACGCCGACTTCTCCCTCGCCCCGCTCTTGCGGGGTCGAGACGAGCGTAGCTCGCTCTTGGAGGGTCGGGGTGAGGGGCTGTCTCTACGAGCACTGAAGGTGGTTAGACCTGTACCCCCTCACCCGGATCGCAAGGGCGATCGGACCTCTCCCCGCAAGCGGGGCGAGGTTAGGAGCGCCTGCCTCCGACTCAAACTAGAATTTGCGCCGCCTCATCCATTGCGGAAGGTGTAGGCGTATCCGTTGATCGCGGGCGCACCGCCGAGATGGGCGTAGAGCACCTTCGATCCCTTCGGGAAATAACCCTTGTTCACGAGGTCGATCATGCCCTGCATGGATTTTCCCTCATAGACGGGATCGGTGATCATACCTTCGAGACGCGCGCATAGCCGGATGGCTTCCTTGGTCTCTTCGGAGGGAACGCCATAGGCCGGGTAGGCATAGTCCTCGATCAGCACGACATCGTCTTCGACGATCCCCCGACCCAATTCAACGAGGCTGGCGGTGCCACGGGCGATGTCGAGCACCTGGGCCTTAGTCTGGGCCGGGGTGAAGGAAGCGTCGATGCCGATCACCTTGCGCTCGCGGCCGTCCTTGGCAAATCCCACCAGCATGCCGGCATGGGTCGAGCCGGTGACCGTGCAGACCACGATGTAATCGAAGGCGAAGCCGAGTTCTTTCTCCTGGGCCCTGACCTCCTCGGCAAAGCCGACATAGCCGAGGCCGCCATATTTATGCACGGAGGCGCCCGCCGGGATCGCATAGGGCTTGCCGCCCTTGGCCTTCACATCCGCGATCGCCTCTTCCCAGCTTTGGCGAATGCCGATGTCGAAGCCGTCATCGACCATCTGCACGTCGGCGCCCATGACGCGGCTGAGCAGAATGTTACCGACCCTGTCGTAAACAGCGTCCTCATGCGGCACCCAGCTTTCCTGCACCAGGCGGCACTTCATGCCGATCTTGGCCGCAACCGCTGCGACCATGCGGGTGTGGTTGGACTGCACCCCGCCGATCGAAACCAGCGTGTCCGCATTGGAAGCGATGGCATCGGGAATGATGTATTCGAGCTTGCGCAGCTTGTTGCCGCCGAAGGCAAGCCCCGAATTGCAGTCCTCGCGCTTGGCATAGAGCTCGACCTTGCCGCCGAGATGCTGCGACAGCCGCTCCAGCTTTTCGATATGGGTGGGCCCGAAGGTGAGCGGATAGCGTTCGAATTTTTCCAGCATCGTCGTCCCCGTTGATGGCCTGAGATCCGGGAAACGCCGTATCACCCGTTCATGGAAAGGTGCTCTCGAAGTCAGCGATTAATTTGCGTAAATGCTGTGCCATTGCCGGATTGTGCTATCTATTCTTCCGCGACTATGCACAAAGATGAGAGATTATTTCATGGGCGGCAGGCTCGACCGCATCGACCTTAAGATATTGCGTTTGCTGCAGAATAACGGCCGGTGGACCAATGCCGAGCTGGCCGAAACGGCCGGCGTCAGCGCCGCAACCTGCCACCGCCGCACCCAGCGCCTGTTCGACGAGGGCTATATCGCCCAGGTCAGGGCGATGGTGGCGCCGCGCAAGGTCGGCAAGGGGGCGCTCGTCATGGTCGGCGTCGTGCTCGACCGCTCCACGCCGGAGAGCTTTGCCGCCTTCGAGCGGGCGATCGCGCAACTGAAATTCGTGCTCGATTGCCATCTGGTGGCTGGCGATTTCGACTATTTCCTCAAGATCCGCGTCGGCGACATGGAGGATTTCAACCGCATCCACGGCGAACAATTGATCGCGCTGCCGGGCGTCCGCCAGACCCGGACCTTCTTCGTCATGAAGGAAGTGGTCGACAATGCACCGCTCGATTTCTGACGGCGTTCGGCATCGCAACACCGGGCTACCTTGCCCCGATGTTCTCGCCGGAACTTGGCGAGACTCTGGTCACACAGCGCGCTATGTCCTATCAACCGAGCATGACCATGAAATTTTGCCGGCAGGCTTTCGCCCTTGCCATCATTTTCATTGCAGCGCCGGCCCGCGCCTCGGACGAGCTTCATCGGCAAGAGCCTGATACCGTCATCTTTGCGATGATGTCCGGCAAATGCAGCACGCTCAAGGTCGCGGGACGGGACTTTGCCTGCCGGGCCGTTGCCTTCTTCCAGACCGAGGAAGGCAGGGCGAATTTTACCGTCGCGCTCGACGATCCCGACGACACCAGCCACATCATCACATTTTCCGGCGACAACGGGCGAAGGCCGGAGGCCAATCTGTACGAATTGCCGATCGACCGGATGCTGCTGAAATCCAAGGACAGGCCGAAGGCCGATGGGCTGCCGGTGCCGTCAATCGAATCGACCGCCGGCCTCTGCAAGCAGGTCGGAAACTTCGTGACGCTCGAGGTCTCCAGCATCTCCTGCACCGCGGTCGACAAGAACGGCAAGAAATACGAGTTGCAGTACCAGTCCGACGGCACACCGATGGCTGTGCGCCGCATCAAGCGGATGCGCGTCGGCAGCCCCGCGGTATCGCCGTTCGACGATCTGAAATGAAAGGCCGCGGGCGGAAAACCGACGGCGGCCAGTGTCGATCCACGCATGGCTCGCGACTGCGCGGACAAGCCCAAGCTAGTTTGAAATTCCTCCCGTGGAGTGGAGGCTATCAGTCAAAGTCGAGCGATTGCCTTCACACGGGCTTTACCGTGAGCCGCCTCGCTCGCGCCCGTTCCTCGTTGGCAGGATCGAGCTCGCGATGTCGAATGCGATGGCCCATCTCGGCTTTTCTTCCTCTGCGCCCGGCACGTTGATCTGAACACCACCACCATCGCTGACGGTATAGGACGCAGCCAGTACGGCGGCTTCGAGGGCGGCGCCCCGCGAATCGTAGACACCGCCGATCTTGACGTTGTCGGCAAACACCGACCAACCCAGCGGCGCCTTCACGACTTCGAACACCGATCGTTCCATTAGCTCACCTTTATCGCTTCACCTGTATCGCTTCCGTCCCTCGCCTACGCGGCGAATCCTGACGATGGGAGCGTGGCGTCGGGACGCGAACTTGTCGCCGGAGGCCGTCGCGGCCGTCGCTCGCCCATCGGCAACCCGCAGCCCGGCCAATGATTTCACCGCCGGTGCAAGCGCGATTTCCTTCCGCACAGCATCGACAATTCGATCGAACTCAACTTCGCTCATCGCACGCTCCATTGCGCCGGGCCGGCATTCTGCCGCCAGGACGATAAGAGGGGACCGCGCTGAGCACAGCTCGCCATGCAAGTTTGTTGTTTGAAGGCTCGCCCGCGGTCGCTTCGATGGCAAAAAAGGGTCGAAATCGGGAACGGCCGAATCGCGCCTTCGCGAAACCGGTGGCCTTCGATGACCTACGGCCGCCACCCCTTGGCCCAACTTGCCCGATGCGTGCTAGATTCGGCCGCGAATCAGGAGGGTTTGCATGCCGGTAGACAGTGACAGCGCCATTGCGTGGCACCGCGCCCAGCTCAAGAAGCTTCGCGAGACCTTGAAGAGCATCGAGACCGCTAGGTTCATGGTGGGCGAGCCCTCCCTATCGAGTAGGACCGGCAAGACACAGAAAACCATTGCCGAACTCGAGCAGAAAATCCGGCAATCGCAGCACATCATCGCCGCCTACGAGCGGCAGACCCGGCGGCCGCTTGCGACCGACCAGCGAAGCCTCGCCAGCGTGAGCTGGAGTAGCTGGAATGCCCAGACCGCGCACAGTCGCGGGAGCAGTTCGCGGTAAGCGTTGAATGGCCTGAAGCCCGCCGGCCATTTGGCGGGCCCCGCGCCAGGTTTCGAGCTCGCAGAGCGAAGGTGTGCGCTGCATTTGCGGCCGAGCGTCGTCAGGCGCTGACCGCTGGATCCCGGTGACTAGTGGGCCAAACCGCAGCGCGGCCCTCGTCCCTAGTTCCTTGCAGTCTCTCTTTCTTTCGCCTTGGCCTTGCAGGAAATCAGGTACGTAAACGCCCTCGCGTTACGCGCGATGTCGGCCGTCTTCAGTTCGGCCTTGGCGTCCGAAATCTGATACGGCACCACGCTGTTATCGAGAAAATCCCGCAAGGCTCCAGTCTTGATGGCGAAATTAATGTTCTCTGGAATGTTGCCCGTTGCCCTCACGAACTTGATGGCATTCAGTTTGGCCGCGACCACGCCGACCACGTCGCCGCTCGAGGCCAATAGCGGCCCCCCGCTATTGCCGGGCTGAACGGCCGCGCTGATCTGCAGGAAGCGCGTATCGTTCAGGAGGCCGCTGAGCGAGCTCACGATCCCGGTCGTCACGGTGAAATCGGATGTCAGCAGTCCATGAAAGGGGTAGCCGATCGCGACCACGCTGTCGCCGGACTGGATCGCCTTGTCCCTGATCTTGGCGACATCCTTGAACGAGCCCGTCACCTGCAGCAGCGCAAGATCGTTGGTCTCGTCGCTCGAGACCAGGCGCAATTTGGCGGGCGCCTCGCCGGACAGATTGCCCTGAATGTCGCCGACGCATCCCTGGACGACATGCGCATTGGTCACGAGGTGTCCGTTCGTGCTCACCAGAAAGCCGGTGCCGGTCTGGTCGAACAACCTGTCCGGCTTGGCCGGCGCAGACTCGGACGTCGCCGCTGCGGCGACCGGCTTGGCGGCAGGCAGGACCGAGAAATCGCCGGCACTGGCCAATCCAGATTGCCTGATCTTGGCGACGCAATTCACCAATACCGGCAATAGCTGCCCGGTCTGGTCGAGATTGAACTGGAAGAGCCTTCCTTGCGTATAGGCGGTCATGGCCTTCGCCCGCCGGAACTGGCTGATCAGTGAGGAGTTGCTCGGCATCGGCACGCGAACCAGCTTGTCGGCGATCGGGACGCCATGAACGTTGAACGGTTGCTGGCCATCAAATGTCAGGGTCAGCGGAAAGGCCTCGCCGGTCGTCAGCCTCCATTGTTCATGCATAAAGCCGAGGCTCCACCCGCCGCCGCTGTCGATCATCACGACAAAATAGACGCCGCTGGCGTATTGGGCGCCTGCAGCACAATGCGAGAATGATCCGGTCTGGTCGTTGGTGTAGGCTCCGCCCTTCCAGTTGCCGACGCTGATCGAACCGTAAGGCCCCCGCGCCTCCGAACTCGAATTGGCGAACATCGCACACAGCAAGACTGCGACCGCGGCAGCACGGCATTTCATAAATATTTTCCCCACACACCCAGGGCGAGCATATTCACCTTTGCAACCGGAGTCCATTTGGCCCCGCGCGAGGAGGCCGAAATTTCCTGCCGCTGCTCTTTCCCCTGTTCTTCGTCCCGGCGTTTCCGCCTCAATCCGCGCGCAATAGCCGTTTACGCTGCCCCTCCCTGCCGTTTACTGGAGCAGCCGGCGCCGCTGTCTGCGGGAGCGACCAAACGCCCCCGGTGCGTGCCCGTTCCGGCCGCTCATTTTGATGGATCATGCGTGGCATCTTGCATACGGTAGGGGCTGGTTACTCTGCCTATTCCGGGCTAACACCGGAACCAGGGAAGCAAAAATCACCATCGCGCCGCCGATGGCGGGCGCCAATCTGCAATAACCGGAGGAAAATCCCGTGAAGCCAAGTGTTGTTCGGTGCGTCCTGTTTACAGTTCTGGCGGTCGTATCCGCCGTAGCCAGCCAGGCGCAGGCCCAATCATGGCCGGAGAAGCCGATCACCTTCATCGTCCCGTTCGCAGCCGGCGGCGGCACCGATGCCTTTGCCCGCCCGCTTGCGGCCCAGCTCGATGCCCAGTTGGGAAAACGCGTGCTGATTGAAAACCGTGCCGGCGCGGGCGGCACGGTTGGCGCATCGGCGGCGTCCAAGGCGGCGCCCGATGGCTACACCTTCTTCATGGGCGCGGCGCATCACGCCATCGCCCCGTCGCTCTACCCTAACCTCGACTACAATATCGAGAAGGACTTTATCGCAGTGGCGCTGATCGCGCGGCCGCCGCAGGTGGTGGTCGTCAATCCGGAAAAGGTTGCCGCCAAAACGCTGGCCGAGTTCATCGCTTTCGCCAAAGCCAATCCGGGCAAATTGAACTATGGCTCCGCAGGCGCTGGCACCACGCATCATCTCGCGGGTGAGCTGTTCAAGATTCTGACCAAGACCAACCTTCAGCACGTCCCGTATCGTGGGGCCGGCCCCGCGATGCAGGATCTCATCGCCGGCCACGTGCCTGTTGTCTTCGACGGACTCGGCTCGTCGGCCGGGCCCATCAGGGCCGGACAGTTGCGGGCGCTGGCCGTCGCTGCGCCGAAACGCGTGCCCGCGTTCCCCGACCTTCCGACCGCCGCGGAAGCAGGCCTTCCCGGCTATGAAGTATCGACCTGGTACGGCCTGTTCGCACCGAAGAACACGCCGCCGGCGATTGTCCAGCAGATGGCCAAGGAGTTGCAGAAGGCTATGCAGACGCCCGCCATCAAGGAAGCCTGGGAGCGCAACGGCTCCGACGTGCCTGATGTCGCCGGTCCTGCGTTCGCGAAAATGGTAACCGCGGAAGTCGAGCGCTGGCGCAAGGTCGCGACCGAGGCGAACGTGAAGCTGGACTAGTCTCGGGCAGGCAGGCGCGGCATCGTTTCATAACGAGCCGCGCCGAGTCCGCTGGCTAGTTGCTGCCGCCCACGCCATAGCGCGTGAAGTCGTCATCGATTCCGGCCTGGATCGCCTTTGCCGCAGAAATATCGGCATCGCCGCCAGCTTTGTCGCCGCTCTTAATCCTGGCGAGCCCGCGCCCATAGAGCGCACTCGCCAGCTTCGGATCTACCCGCAGCGCGGAACTGAAATCGTCGATCGCCGCGGCAGCTTGCCCCATCTTCAGGTGGATCAGTCCACGCGAGTCATACGTGGCGGCGTCGTTCGGCCATGACTGAAGCACCTTGTTGCAGTCCTCAAGCCCAGCTTGCAGCGAGCCAAGGATGGCCCGGGTCCAGCAGCGTCCGCTCCAAGCGGCTTCCAGATTGGGCTCAAGGCGAATTGCCTCGTCGTAGTCCCGCGCCGCGCGATCATACTCGTTCTTTTTCAGGTGGACTCCGGCACGGTTGACGAAAGCTCTGCCGTAGTTCGGATTCAGCCTGATCGCCTCATTGAGAGCTTTGAGGGCGACGTCGTATTCGCCTTTCCTCAAATAAGCCGCGCCGCGGTTGTTGAAGGGTTTTGCGTAAGTCGGATCGAGCTTGATCGATTGATCGAAGTCAGGGATGGCGCGGTCAATGTCTCCATTCGCCGTATGGGCATTGCCACGATTATTATAGGCAATCGCAAGCGCCGTCGTCGTACCCTGACCGGAATCGATGAACGCCGTGCAACCATTGATTCGGACTGCAAACGACGTGCGATCCGAGCCGTTGCACAACGTAATGTTCTCGAGATAGCCGCCCTTCTTGGGGTTCTGCGCGGCAGCCAGTGACCCGAGCAGCAGCAAGACAAAAGCAGGCGCGAGGCCCTGAATGACGTGCCCGCTCGCACTGCATCTCATGTCAGACTCTCCGATCTTGGCACTGGACAATGGGCGGCCGTCGATTTGAACTCCCGGACCTGCTCGGCTGACAAGTCTCTCGCACCGCGAACAGGCCTAGCATCCCCGACAGATGTTCAGATTTGATTTTGGATACGGCTTTTGGTCGGGTTGGTGTGCTGCTGGCGCTCCGGGTTTTCGCGCGACCCTGCTCTTGCCTTCTTCAATGAGAGTAGAAAATCTGACTGTCCCGTCATCCGAAATTTCGACGCGTGGCGTGGTGCCTCGAACGCCCATGGTCGCGACCGGGGTGTCGACCTTCATATCGCCGGTCTTCGCGACCTTGCCCGCGACAAAGGTGAAGGTGCCCTTGGTCAGATTGAACAAGGACCCGTTCGACGTACTATTTGGATCGTACACGAACTCGTTCAAAACCATGCGCGCGTTGTTCGACAGATTGAAGGAAGTGCCATCGGTGAAGTTGATACCGACCCGGCCGTCGGCGCCGGTTGCAACTGCGTCGCCCCGGTAGACGAGATCACCTACCTTTGCCTGACCAGCTTGACCTGCGGTACTTACCTGAATGACCACCGCACCCGCACGTTCAAGTGTGACCGAACCCGTGGCGACGACAACTTTTCCAATTGGTTTTGATGCGGGATCCTGAACGGCGGGCTTGGCGCTTTGCGCGTGAGCCGGTCCGGCGAAAAGCCCGCCCGCCGTCAGAACGAATCCTGTCACCAATACGGCAATCGCATGCGTGCGCATGATCCCCCTCTTCCGAGAAGACCTTGTCCGAGAAACCGCTGGCCGACTCTTTGAACCGTCGGCCAAGGCGACATTAGCCCCCAACATTAGACCCGATGTCGGGGGAAGGCATTATTCTATCACCCGCTCAAAAGGATTACTCCTTTTGAGCCTAAAGCCTAACGCCCATGGATTGGGGTAGCCTGGAGGTCTTGGCGGCTAGCCTTCGGCTGGCCGCGCTAGGATATTTTGACCTTTTGGCTGGCCAAAGCCAGACCACGAAGATTTCGCGCGAGGGGCGGGGTTGAAGCCATGCTTGTCGGGTCCCACGCCGAGACTGGGCACGAACGTAAGGCCACGGCGGCTCCGCTTGCCCAAATTATCGGCAACGTTCAGACCGCGGTCGGCTTCGGCACCCTTGGGCGCGCGACCCGCACTTCCGCTCAAGCCACAGTCGGCGATCCTCCCAGCCGGACTCATGCCGGCAGGTTCGGCATGCTGTGGCTCACGGCACTGACCTTCTCGCTTACGAAGAAAGTCCAGGCCGCCGACCCGAACGTCACATTCCTTGACGACGGCAGCATCACATACAAGGACCTCGAGCACGGCTCATTCGAACTGGTCACCAAGGAGGTGATCCCTCGGCACATCCTCGTTGAGGATCCCGGACAGACCATCATCCTGCGTTCGCAAGGGTCCTCGGTCAGCGTGAGTCAGAGCACAAACTCCGCTGCGCGAATGGCCGAATTGCAGGCGGCCCAGCAGGAAGCGCTCGCCACCTACGAGAAGGGGTTGGGGTCGACGGGGTCGAGCACGCCTCCTCCCCTCGAGCGGCTGCCGGTGCAACCGATCAATTTCATTCAGATTGACGGTTCTTCCCCAGCGCAGGACTTGCCTGCTTTGCCCGCGGTGATCCTGGCATCAGCCCCTGAGATGATTATCGGACAACTGCCGCCTCCCCCGCCGACGCCACCGACACTGGATGCGGTAGCCGGGCCGACCGAGATCGACACCACGGTCTTTGACGTCTTTACCGCGACAAGCGGCACTTTCCTCGCCAGCAGCCCCAACGCCGACGCTACGCTGACATTCGGCATCAGCGGAGGCACCCCAGGTAGCACCGTAATCGACGGGGTAGCGTACGATGTATCGAACGCCGGTCCCTACGGCACGCTTTACGTCGATAGCACGACCGGCGCCTATACCTTCGTTCCGGATAATGACGCAATCAATGCGCTCACCGAGCCTACGACAACGGACTTCACGATCACCGTTTCCGACGGCACGCTCTCGGCCGATCAAACCTTCACAATTGCCATCAACGGCGCCAACGACGCGGCCATCATCTCCGGCGCCACATCAGGTGCGGTGATCGAGGCCAGCGGCGTCGCCAACACCATGCCCGGCACGCCGAGCGCCACCGGCACGCTCACCAGCGCCGACGTCGATGACGCGCCCAATACTTTCACGACGGTTAGCACCCCGACCGCGAGCGCGCGCGGCTTCGGCACCTTCACGCTGACGGCGAATGGCGTGTGGGCCTACACCATCGACCAGGCCAACAGCGCGGTGCAGGCACTCAATGTCGGCGATACGCTGACCGACAGCTTCACGGTGACCACCATCGACGGTACCGCGCAGGTGTTGACAGTCACGATCAACGGCGCCAACGACGCGGCTGTCATTTCCGGCGCCATGGCCGGCTCCGTGATCGAGGACAGCGGCGCCAAGTGCGACGAGCCTACCGCGACCGGCACGCTCACCGCTGCCGACGTCGATAACGCGCCCGGCTTTACGGCCGTCACCTGCCCGACGGCCAGCGATGCCGGCTACGGCACCTTCACGATGACGACCGACGGCGCGTGGACCTACAAGCTCGACGACAACAACTGCGCGGTGCAGGCGCTCGATGATGGCGACACGCTGACCGACACCTTCACGGTGACCACCGTCGACGGCACGGAACAAGTGATAACAGTCACCATCCATGGTGCCAGCGATGCCGATCCCAATGATTTCGACTACCTGGCGACGGGAAAGGATGTGATCTGCGATCCGCCATACGTTTATGGCACCTCCAGAGGCGACAGCATCGCAGGCGGCGGCCACCATGGTCAGATCATCTATGGGGGCGCCGGTAACGACACCATCAACGGCACCGGCAAATGCGACCTCATCTACGCCGGCTCCGGCGATGATACGGTCAAGGGCAACGATGGGGACGACAAGATCTACGGCGGCTCGGGAAGCGATACGATCAACGGCAACAACGGCTGCGATACCATCATCGGTGGATATGGAGCGGACAAGCTCACGGGCAGCAATGGCGAGGACCGTTTCGTTTTCCTGTCCGCAACGGATTCACGCGCGGGCCGGTTCGACGTTATCACTGATTTCAGATCGGGGTCTGACAGGATCGATTTAACGGCTCTCGGAGCTCTTGCCTTTCTGGCGCTGACGTCCACAAGCACATCCGTACCGGCGCATACGATCGCCTGGTTCTATGACAGCACGACAAATCAAACCATTCTGTACGTCAATCCGACGAATCAAACTCTTGATATCGGCAACTCCGCGCTGCTGGAAATTCATCTGGAAGGAATGGTAACCGTTCAGGCTTCGGATTTCGTCCCGGAGCCGACGGAGGCGCCAGTCGTGGTTGCCGCCGAGACTATCGATCCTGCGCTGGCCGCAACGGCAGAAACCGACGCGACTGTCGTCACGACAGCCGCTGCCGACGCTTCGCTTGACTCGACCGGCAGTGACGGCGCGCACCCCGACGGCGGAAACTGGACGTTGCGAACAGCTTCGAACGGCGACAGCTTCGACTTTTCCCGCCTTGACGAAGCGCGGACGCAGCCAACCGAAAACACCAACGATGACGACGCGGTTGCGCTGACAGGCGAACCGTCAATCGAACCACAGCCCGTTCAAGTTGCGGCACCGGCGGACCATGGCCCCGCGCTGGATCAGACCTCGGTGCTCGATACCGTCGTCCACAATACGTGCGTCACCGTGCTGAATGATGATAGTGACGCGCGGCAGCGGATCGAAGACCACCGGACGTGGGGTGGCGATGACTGGTTCGCACGGTCTCACAATGACTGGTCGTCCAGTTCTGCAATGCACTCCAGCATCCTATGGAGCAACGACGACCACGGACGACGGGACGATAGCGGACACGGTCACCATTCGAAATCAGGCAAGCACGAAACCGCGTCCAAGCATGATTACTCATTCCACTTTAAGGACAATATTTCCTCTCATGAACCTTCAGACGTCGCAGATGTGAACCATGCTTCGGCAGGACATCACGCGTCGGATAATTCGAGACATCACTTGTCCGACAATTCGAAGCATCATTGGTTTGACAACTTTGGTAACGGTCCGGACCATCCGTGGAGCGACGCCAGCATCCATGCGCCGCACGATCTGATGGTGTGAGGGAGCTGCACCAGTTTAAGCGCAGCCATTCCGCACCGCGCGAGGCGCGCCTTACTTCGCTTCGCTCGCCTTGATCCCCGAACTTTCGATGAGCTTTGCCACACGCGGCAGGTCGGCGGCGAACAGGCGCGCGTGCGCCTCAGCCGTCAACTCGGCGTCAGGGAATGGCAGGGTTCCGAGCTGCTTCAGCTTCTCCAATAGCTCTGGCTCGGAGAGTGCCGCGCGGAGCGCCGAATTCAGCGCATTGATGGTCTCCTTGGGCGTACCCTTTGCCACGTAGAGCCCATGCCACATCGAGTAACTGACCTCGGGCATGCCGAGTTCGGCAGTGGTTGGCACGTCCTTCAACTGCTCAAGACGTTGTGGCGACGTAATGGCGATGCCGTGCAGTGTTCCGGCCTGGATCTGCGGCAGCGCGTTGGTCACCTGATCCCACAGCAGATCGATCTGCCCCGCCAGGAGATCGGAGATCGCCGGCGCTGATCCGCGATAAGCCACAACTGTCGGCTTGAAGCCGAGCACATTGCCCATCATTACGGCGCACAGGTGGCTGTTGGTCCCGAGACCGCCATGCGCGAAGTTCGCTTTATCGCGCTGCGCCTTGATCCAGGCTACATGGTCCTTCGGACTTTCGCCGGGGATCGACTTGCGGCCGATCAGAACCATCGGCGCATTGTTGACGAGGCCGACCGGCTCGAACGCCGTTTTCGTATCATACCGCAGATTGGTGAACAGGCTGGGCGCCGCGAGCAGCGCGACGTGATTGATCAGGATTGTCGAACCGTCGGGTGCCGACCGGGCAACACGATCATTGGCAAGCGTGCTGCCGCCTCCGACCACGTTCTCGATGATGACGGTCTGGCCGAGCGTGCGCGACATTCGCTCGCCAATAAGGCGAGCGACGGTATCCGTGCCGCCGCCGGCCGCAAAGGGCACCACCAGCGTCACGGTCTTGGAGCTCGACTGCGCGTGGGCCTGCGGCGAAAGCACCGCAATCAGGAGACCAAAGCCCATGAGGGCGTTTCTAAAGGGAAGATTGATCACGATGGCGTCCTCCAAAGTCTTTGCTTTTTGTTGTTATGCCGCATTGTTGCGGACGTGCGCTCGTTGGCGAAGCCGCGCCGCTGAAGACAGCGTAGCACCGCATGACTTCGGATCATGCTGATTGCCGTTCTGCAAATCAATTATAAAGCGAGCGTAGCTCGCCGGCAGACCGGCGTGATACGATGCCCTTGAGGCACAGATAGCATCGGGACCGAATTGAAATGAGCGAGGCTGCATACGTCGCGGTCGATTGGGGCACGAGCAGTTTCCGGCTTTGGCTCGTCGACCAGGCTGGCAACATCCTTAGGGAACGACGCAGCCACGAGGGCATGATGGCGGCAGGCAAGCTTGGCTTTCCGACCGTGCTGCAATCGCATCTGCAGGCCGTCGGGGCCGCGGATGGGCTGCCTGTTATCGTCTGCGGCATGGCCGGCGCCCGGCAGGGCTGGGTTGAAGCCGGATATGTCGACACGCCGGCGCCGCTCGCATCGATCCTGAAGCATGCCGTCCCGGTGCCAGGGCAGGACCGCGACATCCGGATCCTTCCAGGAATCGCACAGCGCGACCCCAAGGCGCCGGATGTGATGCGGGGCGAGGAAACTCAGTTGCTCGGTGCCTTGGGTCTAGACGCGGCAGGTGACGCGGCCGTCTGCATGCCGGGTACGCATTCGAAGTGGGTCAGGGCGCGTGGGGCGACCGTCGAACGCTTCGCCACGTTCATGACGGGAGAGCTGTTCGACGTCGTGTCGCGCGAAACGATCCTGTCCCACGCGGTGACCGGCGCCGGTGAAACGGAAGACATCGACGCGTTCAAGTCGGCGGTCATGGCCGCCTTTGAGACGCCTGCGTTCGCCGCCAATCTGCTGTTCCAGGTGCGATCGGGTCAGCTTCTCTACGGCGGCCAGCCAGCCTCGGCCCGCGAGAAAATATCCGGCACCCTGATCGGTCTTGAACTCGCGGCAGGGCTCGCCGGAGACGTACCCAGGACCGGCATCACGTTGGTGGCGTCAGGCAGGCTCCAGATGCTTTACCAGTTGGCGTTTGACACGGTTGCCGTTCCTATCCGAACCATCGGTGCCGAGGATGCGGTCCGACGCGGCCTTTCGATGGCCGCTGAATCGATTTGGAGTGTATGAATGAGCGTTGTCCCGTTCCCCCCGATGAAGCGTCCACTGGTCGCGATCCTGCGCGGCGTGCGGCCCGATGAAGCGGCGGATATCGTCAGCGTCCTGATCGACAGCGGCATGACGGCGATCGAGATCCCGCTCAACTCGCCCGATCCGTTCCGCTCCATCGAGATCGCCGTCAAAAAGGCCACCGCCGAAATTCTGGTCGGTGCGGGCACCGTATTGACGCTGGAAGCTGTCGAGCAGCTCCATGACGTTGGCGGCCGGCTCCTGGTCACCCCCAACGTCGATCCCGAAATCATTGCCCGGGCGCGGGCACACGGCATGGTCACAATGCCCGGCGTCTTTACCCCGACGGAAGCGCTGCTTGCTGCCAAGACCGGGGCCTCCAGCCTCAAATTCTTTCCGGCGAGCGTGCTTGGAGCCGCTGGAATTACCGCCATTCGCGCCGTTCTTCCCGCCGATCTGATGATCGCCGCCGTGGGCGGTGTCTCCGACGCGAACTTTGCGGACTATACGAGGGCCGGCATTGTTGCATTCGGCCTCGGCAGCAGCCTCTACAAGCCCGGCATGACCACGGCGGAAGTAGCTGTTCGCACCAAGGCGACGATCGAAGCGTACGACAAGGCGATTCAACAGGTGGGGTAGACGGGCGAGGCGGCTTGCCGCCACGAAGCATCAGCGATGAGCGGCTGGCGGAGAGAGTGTCAGTCAATCCCCAAAGATCAAGTATTTTCGACCTGTCCAAACCAAAACCCACGATTTGAGCAACAGCCTGAAAAGCCTACACGCCTTCCGGACGGTGCCGTCGCGCCGAGTCGCCGCGGCTCCACCAAAATGTCGAAAACAACCCCATGCAAAGTAGCCGGCGGCCGCCGCAACCGAAGATTTGGACCGAAAACTTGACACGTCGGGCAAATCAGCGGCACAATTTCGTCATCCCAGAATTCGCTAAACGACTGCGTGTGCGCAATATCGGTGCGATCATGTTCCGCGTGGCTGGACCGTTGAGGACACGCCGCTGTCGCTTGCGCGAGGATGCAGAAACCGCGAAAATCCGGGCTGTTTCAGAACTTGTCAGGGGAATTCGGCACAGATGCAGTTTGATGACGTTATTCTCGGTCGCCGGAGTATCCGCGGTTACAAACCTGATCCAGTACCCAAAGCGCTGATTGCGGAAATCATTGGTTTGGCGATGCGCACGCCGTCGTCGATGAACACCCAACCCTGGAATTTCTACGTCATATCAGGCGAACCGCTGGACCGGATCCGCGCCGGCAACACCGAACGGATGGTGGCGGGCATCCCGCAGTCGCGCGAGTTCCGCACCGGTCAAGCCTTTGCAGGCAAGCACCGCGACAGGCAGGTCGGTGTCGCCAAGCAATTATTCTCCGCCATGGGAATCGAGCGCGACAACAAGGATAAGCGCCAGGACTGGGTACTGCGCGGCTTCCGCCAATTCGACGCGCCCGTCTGCGTGATCATTACCTATGACCGCGTGCTCGACGGCAGCGACGATACGCCGTTCGACTGCGGCGCCGTGGCGACCGCCCTGGTCAATGCCGCCTGGTCGCGCGGGCTCGGCGCCGTGATCAACAGCCAGGGCATCATGCAATCCCCCGTGGTGCGCGAGCACGCAGGGATCGCCGACGATCAGGTCATCATGAAAAGCATCGCGCTGGGCTGGCCGGATGAAACTTTTCCGGCGAATGCGGTGGTGTCGGAGCGGAAGTCTGTCGAGGAAGCTACGGTGTTCGTCGGGTTCGAGAAGTAGCGGCGCGGGCGGAAGGGCTGGAGGTACAGCAGTGATCCGCGCCATGGTCCGACGTGCACTTGTGCTGGCGGCGGCTTTTGCCGCTGCCTTGACGCCGGTCACGTGCCTTGGCGAAAGCAGCAAGCCGTTGCCGGCCAAGGCGACACAGGAATTACCGGCCGAGCTGCTCGCGCTGCTCGAACAGAAGAAGATGCCAAAATATTCACCTATCGTTGTGCGTCTCTTCAAGGAAGAGGCGGAGCTCGAAGTCTGGAAGCAGGACACGGCCGGCCGTTTCCAATTCCTCAAGACCTATCCGATCTGCCGGTGGTCAGGCGATCTCGGGCCGAAGTTGTACGAGGGCGACCGACAGGCTCCGGAAGGGTTTTATACAGTTACACCTGAGTTGATGAATCCCAACTCAAACTTCCATCTTTCGATCAACCTCGGCTACCCCAACAAATTCGACAGGGCTAACAAGCGCGACGGTAGCTTCCTCATGATTCACGGCGACTGCTGGTCGAGCGGTTGCTATGCCATGACAGACGAACAGATAAGCGAGATCTATTCGCTGGCGCGTGACTCATTCCTCGGCGGCCGGCCGTCGTTCCAGGTCCAGGCCTGTCCGTTCCGCTTGACGCCAGCGAATCTGGCGCGGCATCGAAATAATCCGAACCTCTCCTTCTGGAAAATGCTCAAGATCGGCAACGATCATTTCGAGACGACGCAACTCGAACCGAGGGTGGATGTGTGCAACCGCCGCTATGTATTCGATGCGCAACCTCCCCCGAATTCGCCGTCCCCTCTTGTGTTCAACCCTGCCGAAAAATGTCCCCCCTTCGTCGTCAATCCGCAAATCGCGCGGCGGGCGCTGGAGAAGAGGCGCGCCGACGAGCTCGAATACGCGCGATTGCTTGAAGACAACGTGCCGGCTGCCCCGATCTACAGCGGACTGGACGGCGGAATGAACAAGGCGTTCCTCGCGCAGTTTCCGGGCAGGGTGATGCTTGCGAAAGTAATGCCGTATGCATCCTACCTGCCGCAATTGCCGCCGATCCCCTGGATCGACAACGATGGCTCGTTGACCAGCAAATGGTTTGGCACCTCGTTCTCCAAACCGGTTGTGTGTGATGCGGCTCGTGCCAGCTTCCCGTCGGGCCGGTGCTAAGCTCTTGTGCGACGTCAGCGATGGGGTCATCAGCAGACCACGCTTGGCATCGACATTTCGTCGGCTCATCAGGGTCAAGCGCGACAACAAGGACAAGCGCCAGGACTAGGCGCTGCGCGGCTTCCGTCAATTCGACGCGCCCGTATGCGTGATCGTGACCTATGACCGCGTGCTGCACGGCAGCGACGATACGCCCTTCGATTGCGGCGCCGTGGCGACCGCCTTGGTCAATGCCGCCTGGTCTCGCGGGCTGGGCGCCGTGATCAACAGCCAGGGTATCATGCAATCACCCGTGGTGCGCGAGCACGCGGGAATAGCGGACGATTATGAGCACCGGCTGCCGTGGAGAAAAGACCCCGCGGGACCGGTCGATCAGGCGTGGTTAGGCTTACCATCACAGCCGATCGTTTTCCCAAGGAATTTGAAGACCAGAAGTGCGCTGGGGAGCGGGCGGGCAGTACAGAACCTCAGAATTTGCCTCAGCGAGCGGCCGCCGCCACGAAGGCCGATGTGAAGAGCAGATGGATAACCAGAAATAGCTTGGCGATGTCCCGCGCTTCACCGCTGGCGACGCCCCAAATGTCGTTAGCCGCGACGGCGCCGAAGCCGACGATGTTCGCGAGCAGGACGACACGGAGCGTGGAGGGCTCGGCATTTCTCGACAGCCAGTTAAGCATGGCGATGCCGAGAAACGGTCCGCCGAGAAGCCGCAGCAGCGCAAGCAGTTCGGGTGGAGCATCCGTCGGCACGGCATCCCGGCCGAACTGTATCGGAAAGAACATCAGCGCTAGGCCAACAAGGGCCAAGTAAAGCGCGGATAGGGCAAGCGTCAGTTTCGTCATCGGGTCCCCCCTCCGGCCGGACATCAGCTCGAGCGTAATGGATATGGCAAACCTGGCGGGATCGTCGTGGCCCGCGGTCACAACATCAGAGCGCTCGCGCGCGGCGATCGCCAGTCCCAGCGAGCTTCGGCCCACGTCGGCGATACTCGTTCGCCGCGCGAGCGCTCCTCCCATCGATCAGCCTGGCGGCAATCCGTCCGAACACCTCCGCGACCGGCCGGCGGATCAGCATTTCGGCGTTGGCGACAAGTTCTGCCATCAGCCAATAACGAAACTCCGGAAGACAACCAAACTCCGGAATACGAGTTCCGACAGACGAGGGGACGTTTGCAGGGCACATAGTTGGCTGGCGGAGAGAGTGGGATTCGAACCCACGGTACGGTTTCCCGCACACACGCTTTCCAAGCGTGCGCCTTAAGCCACTCGGCCATCTCTCCGGAGGCCCTCTCTTGAAGGGGCAGGACTGATTTTGCAAGGGACGCCTGATACAGCCGCTAAAATTTCCCCAATTCATTGAATTTATTTGGCAATTCGGCATGGCTGGCATCGAATGATCGGCGCTCGCCGGGCGCTTGAACCGGAATCCGGCCACGATCGACGACGATATTGGCACCGCAATCGGTGGAGACTGGCACGATGATCACACGGACGCTCCTGCTTTCGATCCTGAGCGCGACATTGGCAGGGGCCGCGGCCGGCCCGGCGGTGGCGCAATCCTGCACCAAGCAGGGCGTGGATGTGAGTTGCGACGACGGCCGGCGCGGCATCTTCGCGGGCGACGCCATCGTCTGGGCCGATGGCTCGCGATCGAGGCTGGCCTCGCCGCATCCGAGCGTCATCATCGGCAACAAATCGTCCGTCGTCATCGGCCCTGGCGTATTCGCCGGTAACGGCAAGGGCGGTTACGTGCCGATGGAGAATCCCAGCGCGCCCAACAAGGCGCGCTGTCCGGTGCTCGATGGCGTGTCGTATTGCTATTAGGCCCAGCACGGCTTATCGGCGCCCCCATCTGAAACCCTCATGGTGAGGAGCGCGAAGCGCGTCTCGAACCATGAGGCCACCGGCGGGGCCTCATCCTTCGAGACGCCGCTTCGCGGCTCCTCAGGACGAGGAAGTTATAGCTCGGATGCGCCGCTTTTTCAGACTCTAGTGATACCGCGCGCCGCCGGTGGTGGCGGAGCGGAGCGGCCATAGGGCGGGCTCGGGCATGACAGGTGCCAACTCGTTCCTGTCAAGCTGGCATTCGCGCAACGCCTCGGCGAAGTCGGCGAACCATTGCTGGATCGTATGGCCGCGCAGCTTTGCCATCATTGCTTCCCAGCGCATCCGCCGTTCGGTCAACGGCATCGACAGCGCGATCGCGATGGTGCGCGCCATGCCGTCGATATCATGCGGATTGACCAGCAACGCGGTGTCGAGCTCGTTGGCGGCGCCGGCGAATTTCGACAGCACCAGCACGCCGGGATCGACCGGGTTTTGTGCCGCTACATATTCCTTGGCGACGAGATTCATGCCGTCCTGCAACGGCGTCACCACGCCGACCTGCGCGGTGCGATAGAGGCCCGCGAGCACGGCCTGGCCGTAGCCCTTGTTGAGATAGCGGATCGGCGTCCAGTCGACTTCGCCATGCATACCGTTGACGTCGCTGACGAGCTTGGCGACCTCGCTCTGCAGGTTGCCGTAGGCCTCGATCGCGCCGCGCGAGGGCGTTGCGATCTGCAGCAGCGACACCGTGCGCGCCAGTGATGGATGCAGGGTCCACATCTGGTCGAAAGCCTTGATGCGGTTGATCAGGCCCTTGGAATAATCCAGCCGGTCGACGCCGATCGCGAGCTTCTCGCCATTCAGGCTGCGCCGCAGCCGCGAGACATCAGGATGGGTCGACGCCTTCGTCGCCAACTGGGCGAATTGCTGCGGATCGATCCCGATCGGAAATACCGCGGCGCGCGTCCGGCCGTGGCGCGAAATGATGACGCCGTCATGCACGACGAGGCCGAGGTCGGACTGCGCGTAGGACAGGAAGTTCTCGCAATCCTCCTCGGTCTGAAAACCGATCAGATCATAGGCCAGCATCGCCTCGATCAGCTCGCGATGATGCGGCACGCCGCCGATCACCGAACGCGCCGGCCACGGCGTATGCAGGAAGAAGCCGATCGGCTCCGACACGCCGAGATCACGCAGTTCGGCGCCGAGCGCGAGGAAATGGTAGTCCTGAATCCAGAACGCGGCATCCGCCTTTCGGAATCGCAGGAGCGCACGCGCCATGAAGGCGTTCACTTCGCGATAGCTGAGATAGTCCTCCTGCGAGGCGCGGATCAGATCGGCGCGCGAATGCAGCGCCGGCCACAATGCGGAATTCGCAAAACCCTCATAATAGCCGCCGTAATGCGCGGCCGGCAGATCCAGCATCGCCAGCGCGCCAGCGCCAAGGGCCTCGATTTCGGCGAATGGTTCCTTCTGGTTCCCGTCACGGACCCTTCCGCTGGAACCCACCCAGATAGCACCGGACTTCTCGACGATCGGCAATAAAGCCGCCGCGAGTCCCCCCGTCATGGGTTCATTGGGTTTTCCGCGGGAAACGCGGTTAGAAACGACGACGAGGTTCAAAGGTCCCCTCCCGTTGGTACGCTCGCGTTAACAACCGTTCATCAATATGGTTCCTGATCACCCTTTCAACGAATTGAAACCAAATTCGGGCTGCGGCGTGCCGGAACTCACCGGAACTCACGAAAAATAAAATTTGCCGCGAACCTCGGCATGAAGCGTGAGAATCTGTGTTCGAAACCGGCCGAGACGAAAGACATTATGGCAGTGATGCGTCCCTTTCGTCGTCAAGCAGGTGCGCGAGGAACTCACGCACGTCGCTCGGCGCGTCGAAATGCCCGGCCACGCCCTTGGCGCGACGGCCAACCGAGAAGGCGAGGCCATCAAGGTCAGGCATGATCGCAAAGACGGTCTCATCGGTGACATCGTCGCCGATGAAGAACGGACGGCGGCCCTTGAAAGGTTCGCGTGTCATCAATTCGTGCACACCGCTCGCCTTGGTGAAGCCGGAATGCTTGATCTCGCAGACGCATTTGCCAGGCAGCACTTCGATCGGCGCGTTGGGAAGATCCGCCCTGATCAGCGACACCGCGGCATAGATCGCCTTCTCGGCGTGCGGCGCGAGACGATAGTGCAGCGCCAGCGAATAGCCCTTGTCCTCCAGCAATATTCCAGGACTGAGCTTTGCAATCGCCGCCAGCCGTCGTTTCAATTCCTTGTCCATCGGCGGCGCGTGGGCGGCCACCGCCTCGCTGTCCGGCTCGATCCGCATCTCGGCGCCATGGCCGCCGACCGCAGGGAATAGATCGGGCGCGAAAATCAGGTCGATGTCGTTGAGCGAGCGGCCGCTGACCAGCGCCAGCGCGCCATTGGTTCGCACAAGCAGGCGATTCAAGGTTTTCGCCAGGCCTGGCGGCACCCAGACTTCGCGCGGCGTCGGCATCAGATCGAGCAGCGTGCCGTCGATGTCGAGCAGGATAGCGGTTTCGCTTAAGTGCGGCACCAGCGAGCGCGGTACCGGAACGGTCTCCGCCACGGCCTCTTCTTCACGGACGATATCATCTTCCAATGGCATTTCGGCCAGATCCTCATTCATTTCATCCTACTCCACACATGCTAGCGGCCGTGCGACAGATTCGAGCGATTTTCGCTCGGCCGCAACGGCATATCGCCACGCGACGGCCGCGGCCACGATCATCAATGCCGACCCGAACAGGTAGCCGGCGAAAACGCTGTTACGCGATCCGGTATCGACCAGGGCGCCGAACAGCGCCGGTCCTGCCACGCCGCCAATGCCCGTTCCGATCGCGTAGAACAGCGCAATCGCGAGCGCCCGCACCTCCAGCGGAAACGTCTCGCTGACGGTGAGATAGGCCGCGCTCGCCGCCGGCGAGGCAAAGAAGAAGATCACCATCCAGGCGATGGTCTGGGTCTGCGCGGTCAGAACGCCGATCGAGAACAGATAGCCCGATAGCGCGAGCAGGACACCCGACACGCCATAGGTGGTCGCGATCATCGTGCGACGGCCGAGGGTATCGAACAGCCGCCCGAGCAGCAGTGGCCCCAGGAAATTGCCTGCCGCAAAGGGTAGAATGTACCAGCCGACATCGCTGGAGGGGATACCGAAGAAGTCGGTCAGCACCAGCGCGAAGGTGAAGAAGATGGCGTTGTAGAAGAACGCCTGCGATGCCATCAGCACCAGTCCGACCAGCGAACGTTGCCGATAGGTCGTGAACAACGTCCGGGCCACCTCACCAAGTGGCGTGTGGCTGCGCATCTTCAGTCTGATCTTCGGGAACACCTCATCGGCCGCATGATCCGAATGTCTCGTCGACGACCTCTCGATGCCGTCGACGATCGCGTGCGCCTCCTCGGGACGGCCATGGACCATCAGCCAGCGCGGGCTTTCCGGAATCCACATCCGCATCACGAAGACGATCAGGCCGAGAGCGGCGCCGATGAAATAGGCCGCCCGCCAGCCGAGATCCGGAGCCAGCACGTTGGGATCGAGCAGCACGATAGCGGCGACCGCACCCATCGCAGCCCCGATCCAGAAGCTGCCATTGATCACGAGGTCGGTCCAGCCGCGATAACGCGCCGGCACCAATTCCTGAATCGTCGAATTGATCGCGGTATATTCGCCGCCGATGCCGGCCCCGGTCAGGAAGCGAAACAGCGCGTAACTCGCCACGTTCCACGACAGCGCGGTGGCTGCGGTGGCGGTGAGATAGACCGCGAGCGTAATGAAGAACAGCTTCTTGCGCCCGATCCGGTCCGTCAGCCAGCCGAAGCCGAGCGCGCCCAGCACCGCGCCGGCGAGATAGGCGCTGTTGGCGAGGCCAACATCGAAATTCGAAAACTGCAGCGTCGGGCTTTCCTTCAGCGCGCCAGACAGGGCGCCCGCAAGCGTGACCTCCAGCCCGTCGAGAATCCAGGTGATGCCGAGCGCGGTGACGACACGGGTATGAAAGCCGCCCCAACGCAAGCAATCGAGCCGCGCAGGGATGCTGGTCTCGACAACGCCCTCGTTATCCTGCTTCAGCCGTGCGGAAATGGAAGCGTTCTCATCCACTGCCGCACCATGCCTTATCACTTTCGCAACTCACCTTCGCAACCATCCGATTGGACCAATGAAAAAACACCCCGGAACGCCCCAGCCCCAGGGTTTTCACGTCAAATTGCGGCAAACATGATGCCCGACACTAAGATAACACCCTCGGAGGACTGGGGTTCCGGGAGTATTTGGGTGGCGAAATTGCATAGCTGTTGTCATGATCTGCGCATGTGTGGGAGTCGCGAGCATTCCCTCGCGTCAATGCGAGCGCGGCGAAGCAATCCAATCGTGCGGCAAGTGGAGGCATGGATTGCTTCGCGGAGCCTGTCATCGGGCGCGCATTCGCGAGCGCAGCGGCTAAATGCACTGTTGCCGTCATTCGAAGAACGGCAAGGAACAGAACGACCGAGCGACCGTTTTCGGCAAAACAGCAGATGGAGCTGAACATGGCCGAACGACGCAAGACCATCCGCCCACGAAAGACCGCGGTCCGAAAAAGCCGCACGACAACCGCGAAGAAATCATCGCCGAAGCGATGGTCGCAACGCGTCACCCGTGAAAGCGACGCGCTCGATCTGAAACGCGGTGTCTTCAAGCTGACCAGTGCAAAGAAGATCGCCGCGTCGCTCAAGCGATCCGCCGAGCACAGTTCGCGCCGCAAGTCGGGCGCCTATCGATCGGCGCTGTCGATGCTGACTTTCTACATCAACCGTGCCGGCAAGACCTTACCAAAAACGCAGCGTACGCGACTGGAGCGCGCGAAGGTCGAGCTGAAGCATCAGTTCGGGAGAGAGTGACGGTTCAGCTCATTCGGTCGTCATACCCGCGAAGGCGGGTATCCAGTAATCGCCGGCCCGCGTGAGAATTGAAGCGCCGCGGAGTACTGGATCATCCGCCTTCGCGGATGATGACACCGTCTTGTAGCGTGATCTGATAGCCAGCTCACGCCGCCCTGATATTCGCCATGAAGCGGTCGAGCTCTTCGCGCAGGCGCGTGCTTTCGCTCGAGAGCGTACGCGCCGAATTCAGCACCTCCTCGGAAGCCGCGCCGGTTTCGGTCGCGCCGCGGTTGACGTGCATGACGTTGGCGGCGGCCTCTTGCGTGCCTTGCGCGACGTTCTGGACGCTGCGCGCAATTTCCTGCGTCGCCGAGCTTTGCTGCTCGACGGCGCTCGCGATCGTCGAGGCGATGTCGGAGATCCTGCCAATGGTGCCGCCGATCTCCTTGATCGCGGCAACCGATTCCTGCGTCGCACCCTGCATGCCCGAAATGTGATTGGAAATCTCGTCGGTCGCTTTCGCAGTCTGGCTGGCGAGCGATTTGACTTCGGACGCAACCACGGCAAAGCCGCGGCCGGCGTCGCCCGCGCGGGCGGCCTCGATGGTGGCGTTCAGCGCCAACAAATTGGTCTGCTCGGCAATCGCGGTAATCAGCTTGACGACGTCGCCGATCTCCTGTGCGGCACGCGACAGCTTGCCGATCCGCCCGTCGGTCTGTTCGGCCTGACGGACGGCGGCTTCCGCAATCTGGCTGGATTCCTTGACGCGCCGTCCGATCTCGTCGACGGACGCCGACAGTTCCTCGGTTGCTGATGCCACCGACTGCATGTTGCTGGAAGCTTCTTCCGATGTGCTGGCGACCTGGCTTGACAGGCTCTGGGTGGTTTCCGCCGTCCGGGTCAGCTTGCCGGCGGCACCTTCGAGCTGCACGGCCGACGACGATACGTTGGAGACGATGGCGCCGACCGCGGCTTCGAACTCGTCGGCGAAGCGAATGAGTTCGGCGCGGCGCGCCGCGCTCGCCGCCTTGTTCTGCGCTTCCTGGGTGGCGGCGTCGCGCTCGGCCCTGGCGATGGCCTGCACCTTGAACTCCTCGACCGCACTCGCCATCTCGCCGAGCTCGTCCTTGCGGCCGAGGCCGGGCAGCACGACTTCGAAATTGCCCGCAGCGAGCTTGCGCATCGCGTTGCACATCGCCGTCATCGGCTTGGAAATACCCTTACCGAGCAGGAATGCCCAGACGCAGCCGAGCAGAAAGCCGCCGGCGGCGAGGATCAGGATCAGCCGCTCGGTCTCACCGATGGTCGCGTCCGATTCAGCCTCTAACCGCTTCTGATCGGCCAGGAGGTCCGACTTCATCGCGGCCGAGCCCTTGTTGATGGCGGCGGCCGACTCCGTCATTTCCAGTGTCAGCTCATCGATCTCCTTGGCATTATCGACCAACTTGGTGAGCGACTGTCGGTATTCCTCCAGCATTCCCCCGACTTCCTTGATCCCCTCAAGGATCTTTTCGTTTTTCGACGAAATCGCCTTCAGCGAGTTCTCGACGAATTTCAGGCGCGCCAGCGCACTGGCTGCGACCGCCTTGTCCGAATTGACGACGAACGTATTGGCAAGCGCCGTGACCGCCTGAAACTGCTCGGTCACCTTCTTCGCACCGAGCGTGATCACCGGCATTTCGTCATCGTCGGCATTGCTCGGCAGATCGTCGAGCTTGTAGCGCAGCGAGTTGCCGGTGCGCGTGAGCTGGTTTTGCGTGATGCGCGCGCTCTCGTCCTTGACCTTGAGGATGTCGGCGAAAATCTTGGTGAAGGCGCGGAACTCGCGCTCCAGCTTCACGACCTGCTCGAGCCGTGTCGGGTTGGTGGTCCCCTTCATCGAGGCAATGATCGCGTCCTTCAGCCCGGTTTCGGCTGTTAGCGCCGCCTTGCCGTCCTCTTCCTTGCCGGTCGCCACGAAATAGCGGGCGAGCGAGCGATAGGAGATCAGTTCGCGGTCGATGTCGCGCGACAGGTCGGCCTCCTGCACGCTGCGCCGGTAGGAATCGACGCCGGCGGAAACGCGTTCGAATCCGAGATAGGCAAAGCCCATGCTGGCGGCCGAAATCGCCAGCACGACGGCAAAGCCGAGCATGATCTTGGCGCGGAACCGCAGGGTTGGGAGCTTGAAAGACGAGCCGCTACGTTTCGGGAATCGCACGTCACACCCCGTTTTCGTTCTGAAAAACAGGCATCGGGAGGCCCAGCCCCCAATCCGGTGCGCAAAGTTAAGGCAGAATGGATAAGGGCGGGTAAATCTGGGCAAAACTTGCAATGGTGCGGGCTTACCCTCCCCTGGAGGGGGAGGGTCGCCGCGCATCGTAAGATGCGTGGCGGGGTGGGGTGACGGTCTCACCTCACGATCAGTGCCCGAGTGGAGAGACCACCCCACCCCGTTTCGCATTTCGCTTCGCTCCACGCGAACCGACCCTCCCCCTCCAGGGGAGGGTAAGAAAAATTCGCGTCGAGAGTCTTCGGCACGAAGCATGCCGCGCCAATGTCATCACAATGACAGGGCCGACCAAAATCCTAGTTGCAAGTTCCCTCGCCGCTGTTTCTAATTGGAATAATTATAAAACATCGGGAGGTACCACGCGTGTCTACAGTCAAGCTGACGGTAAACGGCAAGGCCGTCTCGGCCGAGGTCGAGGACCGGACCCTTCTTGTCCATCTCCTGCGCGACCATTTGAACCTGACCGGCACCCATGTCGGCTGCGACACCAGCCAGTGCGGTGCCTGCGTCGTCCATATCGACGGCCGGGCGGTAAAGTCCTGCACCGTGCTGGCCGGCCAGGCCGCCGGCTCCAACGTCACCACCATCGAGGGCATTGCCAAGGGCGACGAACTGCACCCGATGCAGGCGGCGTTCCGCGATAATCACGGCCTGCAGTGCGGTTACTGCACGCCGGGCATGATCATGTCAGCGATCGATATTGTGCACCGCCACAGCGGCCAGCTCGACGAGGAAACCGTCCGGCACGAGCTGGAAGGCAACATCTGCCGCTGCACGGGGTACCACAACATCGTCAAGGCGGTGCTCGACGCAGCCGGCCGCATGAAGGTCGCGCAGGCGGCGGAATAGCAGCCGCCGGCCAGCAATTTTTCGAGTTCGAACCGCGTTTCGAAACGAAATGGCGGGAAACAATAACTCCGGTTGGGAGGACAGGACATGGGCGTTGAAGGCATTGGCGCAAGCGTGGTGCGCAAGGAAGACCGCCGTTTCATTACCGGTAAGGGACGTTACGTCGACGACATCAAGCTGGTGGGCATGACGCATGCGCATTTCGTCCGCAGCCCGCATGCGCACGCCAAGATCAAGAGTGTCGACACGTCAGAAGCGATAAAGATGCCGGGCGTGGTCGGCGTGCTGACCGGCCAGCAGATTGTCGACGACAAGATCGGCAATCTGATCTGCGGCTGGGCCATCACCTCCAAGGACGGCACCGGCATGAAGATGGGCGCATGGCCGGCGATGGCGCCGGAAACCGTGCGCTTCGTGGGCCAGGCGGTCGCGGTCGTGATCGCCGAGACCAAGAACCAGGCCCGGGACGCCGCCGAGGCCGTGGTTGTCAGCTACGAAGAGCTGCCCGCCGTCCCTGATATCCGCGCCGCAATCAAGCCGGGCGCACCGCAATTGCACCCGGAGGCGCCGGGCAATGTGATCTACGACTGGACCATCGGCGACGAAGGCGCGACCGACGCCGCCTTCAAGTCGGCGGCCAATATCGTCTCGCTCGACATCACCAACAACCGCCTGGTGCCGAATGCGATGGAGCCTCGCGCGGCGATCGCCGAATATAACGAGCCGGAAGAGCATTTCACGCTCTACACGACCTCGCAGAACCCGCACGTCGCCCGCCTCGTGCTGTCGGCCTTCTACAACATCGCGCAGGAGCACAAGCTGCGGGTGGTGGCGCCGGATGTCGGCGGCGGCTTCGGCTCAAAAATCTTCATTTACCCTGAGGAGATGGTGGCGCTCTGGGCCTCGAAGAAAGTGGGCCGTCCGGTGAAATGGACCGGCGACCGCACCGAAGCCTTCCTGACCGACGCCCATGGCCGCGATCACCTCACCAAGGCGGAGATGGCGTTCGACAAGGACAACAAGGTCACCGGCCTGCGCGTGAAAACCTACGCCAATCTCGGCGCCTACATGTCGCTGTTCTCCTCCTCGGTGCCGACCTATCTCTATGCGACGCTGCTGTCGGGCCAGTACAACATCCCCAACATCTTCGCCGAAGTGATCAGCGTCTACACCAACACGGTGCCGGTCGACGCCTATCGCGGCGCGGGCCGACCCGAAGCAAGTTTTGTGGTGGAACGGTTGATGGAGACGGCGGCGCGGCAGTTGAAGGTCGATCCGGCCGAACTGCGCCGCAAGAACTTCATCACGCAATTCCCGCATCAAACGCCCGTCATCATGGCCTATGACATCGGCGACTTTAATGCCTCGCTCGATGCGGCGATGAAGGCGATCGACTACGCCGGCTTCGCGGGCCGCAAGGCCAAGGCAAAATCCGAGGGCAAGCTGCGTGGCATCGGCATCTCCTGCTACATCGAGGCCTGCGGCATCGCGCCGTCAAAGGCGGTCGGCAGTCTCGGCGCCGGCGTCGGCCTGTGGGAATCGGCGGAGGTGCGCGTCAATCCGGTCGGTACGATCGAAGTCCTGACGGGATCGCACAGCCACGGCCAGGGCCATGAGACGAGCTTCTGCCAGTTGGTGGCCGAACGCCTGGGCATTCCGATCAGCCAGGTGCAGATCGTCCATGGCGATACCGACAAGGTGCAGTTCGGCATGGGCACCTATGGTTCGCGCTCGGCGGCCGTGGGTCTCACCGCGATCCTGAAGGCGATGGAGAAGGTCGAGGCGAAAGCGAAGAAGATCGCAGCCCATCAGCTCGAGGCATCCGAAAACGACATCGTCATCGAGAACGGTGAGTTCAAGGTCACCGGCACCGACAAGTCGATTGCACTGCCGATGGTCGCGCTCGCCGCCTACACCGCGCATAACCTGCCTGACGGCATGGAGCCGGGCCTGAAGGAAGGCGCGTTCTACGATCCGACCAACTTCACCTTCCCGGCCGGCGCCTATATCTGCGAAATGGAAGTCGATGCCGGCACCGGCAAGACTTCCTTCGTCAACTTCGTGGCGGCGGATGATTTCGGACGGCTGATCAATCCGATGATCGTCGAAGGCCAGGTGCACGGCGGTCTCGCCCAGGGCATCGGGCAGGCGCTGCTGGAAGGTGTGGTGTACGACGCTTCCGGCCAGCTCGTGACCGCGTCGTTCATGGATTACACCATGCCGCGCGCGGACGACCTGCCGTCGTTCAAGCTGTCGCACACCACGACGCTGTGTCCGGGCAATCCGCTCGGCGTCAAAGGCTGCGGCGAAGCCGGCGCGATCGGTGCATCGGCCGCCGTGATCAACGCCATCACGGATGCGATCGGCAACAACAATCTGGAAATGCCGGCGACGCCCGATCGCGTCTGGCATGCGATCCACGGCAACGCGTAAGAGGGAGCACAGCCATGTACCAGACAACCTATCATCGCCCCTCTTCGGTCGACGAAGCAGCAAGCCTGTTCGCCAAGGGCTCGGACGCGAAATATCTGGCCGGCGGCCACACGCTGATCCCGGTCATGAAACAGCGGCTGGCCTCGCCGTCCGACGTGATCGATCTCGGCAAGATCAAGGAGCTGATCGGAATCGAGCCGACCGGTGACGGCATCATGATCAAGGCGGCGACGACCCATTCCGACGTCGCATCGAGCGATACTGTGAAGAAGGCCATCCCCGCGCTGGCCTACCTGGCCTCGCTGATCGGCGATCCGGCGGTGCGGCATCGCGGCACCATCGGCGGCTCGCTCGCCAACAACGATCCCGCGGCCGACTATCCGGCGGCGGTGCTGGCGCTCGGTGCCACCGTGAAAACCAACAAGCGTTCGATATCGGCGGATGATTTCTTCAAGGGCCTGTTCACGACGGCGCTTGAGGACGGCGAAATCATCACCGCCGTGTCGTTTCCGGTTCAAGCCAAGGCGGGATATTCCAAGTTCAACCATCCCGCGTCGCGCTTCGCCCTGACCGGCGTGTTCGTCGCCAAGACCCCGGCAGGTGACGTCCGCGTCGCAGCCACCGGCGCATCGCAAGACGGCGTGATGCGGGTGCCCGCGATCGAGGCCGCGCTGAAAGCCAACTGGTCGGCAGGTGCGATCGACGGCGTCAAGATTTCCGCCGACGGCCTGATGAGCGATATTCACGGCACGTCGGACTATCGCGCCAACCTGATCAAGGTGATGGCCCAGCGCGCGGTGACCGCCGCGGGTTAGCCGTAACGGGTCATGAGTCCCTCATGGTGAGGAGCGCGAAGCGCGTCTCGAACCATGAGGCCCCGTCTGTGGCCTACATCCTTCGAGACGCCCGCTTTGCGGGCTCCTCAGGATGAGGGGCTTGAGCGGCCATGGCACAACAGAACTATTGTCGTTCTGATTGAATCAGAACCGACGTTCTAGATTCTTACTTTGACGCGGTTCGCGGGATAGCACCTGAACGCAACTTTCATGCGAGCGGCGCGCAGCGATGCGCGCCGTTTCTCATTTTGGTTTGATTCTCGGCAAAAGATGCTTGCCACGGTCTCGCTTCGGCGGGACAATTTAGCTAATCAACTAATTAAGACGTTCCCTGGGAGAGAAAACAAGTGCTCGAAAAACCAGCCACCCAATCCGCTACCCGCACCTCCGGCCCCCTCGCCGGCTTCCGCATCGTCGAACTCGCCGGCATCGGCCCGGGTCCGTTCGCCTGCATGATGCTGGCCGACATGGGCGCGGAAGTCGTCACGCTCGACCGCGTCGGCGCAAAGAAGAATTTGAAGTCGGTGGCGGGGCGCGGCCGCAAAGTCGTCGAGCTCGATCTCAAGGACAAGGCTGCCGTCGCGCAGGTGCTCGACCTGCTAAGCAATGCCGACGCGCTGATCGAAGGTTTTCGCCCTGGCGTGATGGAGCGGCTCGGCCTCGGCCCCGATGTGGTGATGGCGCGCAATCCCCGCCTGGTGTTCGGCCGCATGACCGGCTGGGGACAGGAGGGTCCGCTGGCCCACGCGGCCGGCCATGACATCAACTACATCTCGGTCACCGGCGCGCTCGCGGCGATTGGCACGAAGGAGAAGCCGGTGCCGCCCCTCAACCTCGTCGGCGATTTCGGCGGCGGCGCGCTCTATCTCATGGTCGGCGTGCTGGCAGCGCTGCTGGAAGCCTCGAAATCCGGCAAGGGCCAGGTGGTCGACGCCGCGATGTGCGACGGCGCGGCCTCGCTGATGTCGATGTTCTTCGACATGACCGCAATCGGCCGCTGGGTCGAAGGGCGCGAGCAGAATTTCCTCGACGGCGGCGCGCATTTCTACGGCATCTATGAATGCTCCTGCGGCAACTTTATTTCGATCGGCTCGATCGAACCGCAGTTCTACGCGCTTTTGCGCCAGCATGCGGGCCTCACCGACGCCGATTTCGACGCGCAGATGGACCGCAAGGCTTGGCCGGCGCTGAAGGAAAAGCTGACAAAAGTGTTCAAGAGCAAGACCCGCGAAGACTGGTGCAAGATCATGGAAGGCACCGACATTTGCTTCGCGCCGATCCTGACCATGGCCGAAGCGCCGAAACATCCGCACAATGCCGCGCGAAATATTTTCGTCGAGCGCCACGGCGTGACGCAGCCGGCACCGGCGCCGCGATTCTCGCGCACGCCGTCGGCGATCAGGGATGCGGAGACGGCCGATATCGCTGAGCTGACAAGCGCGTGGAAGATGGGAAGGTAATCTCTCCGTCGTCCCCGCGCACGCGGGGACCCATAACCACTGGGTTTAATTGTGAGACGCAACTGACTCCCGCGCAAAATCGTGAAATCACGCGGTATGGGTCCCGGCTCAAGGCCGGGACGACAACAGCTTACGCCGCGTTCCCCACCTTCAGCACGCCGCGGCGAATCTGATCTTCCTCGATCGATTCGAACAGCGCCTTGAAATTACCCTCGCCGAATCCATCGTCGCCCTTGCGCTGGATGAATTCGAAGAAGATCGGCCCGATCGCGTTCGCTGAAAATATCTGCAGCAGCACCTTGGTGTGGCCGCCATCGACGACACCCTCGCCGTCGATCAGGATGCCGTCGCGCTGTAGCCGGGCAACATCCTCGCCATGCCGGGGCAGCCGTGCGTCGATCTTCTCGAAATAGGTCTCCGGCGGCGACGGCATGAACGGCAGGCCGGCCGCGCGCAGCGTTTCGACGGTAGCGTAGATGTCGCGCGCGCCGCAGGCGATGTGCTGAATGCCCTCGCCGCGATAGATATTGAGATATTCCTCTATCTGTCCGGAATCGCCGGCGTCCTCATTGATCGGAATCCGGATCTTGCCGTCCGGGCTGGTCAGCGCGCGCGAGAACAGGCCGGACGCGCGGCCTTCGATGTCGAAGAAGCGGATCTGGCGGAAGTTGAACAGCTTTTCATAGAAGCCGGTCCACACGTCCATGCGGCCGCGATGGACGTTGTGGGTGAGGTGATCGACGTAATAGAGCCCGGCGCCCGCGGGACGCGGGTCGCGAACGCCCAGCCACTCGAACTCGATGTCATAGGCCGATCCCTTGGCGCCATAGCGATCGACGAAATAAAGCAGGCTGCCGCCGATGCCCTTGATGGCGGGAACGTCGAGCGTCTTCTGCGCCGAAGAAACCTCGGCGGGCTCGGCGCCCAGCGACAGTGCCCGCTCATAGGCCTGCTTCGCATCGACCACGCGAAACGCCATCGACGGCGCGCAGGGCCCGTGCGCCGCGACGAAGCCATGGCCGTGGCTGCCCGGCTCCTCGTTGACGAGATAGTTGATGTCGCCCTGGCGATAGACGGTGATCTTCTTGGTCCTGTGGCGGGCGACCGGCGCATAGCCCATCAACCTGAACAGCGCGTGCAGCTCTTCAGGCTTCGGATGCGCATATTCGACGAACTCGAAGCCGTCGGTGCCCATCGGGTTGTCGGCGCTGATGGTGGCGGCCGGTGCGTCGTGCGGAAACGGACCCATGGCGAAACTCCCGAAAATTGATCTGGCTCAAATATCGGTCGAAACGCACGCAAAGTGTATGCAAATGGGCCCGCGTTCGGCTATCGTGATGCACACTTCGTGCATCAAGTTGGCAATTTGCGCATGATCCCCGTGGACGCCTTCGACCTCAAAATGCTGGCCGCCCTGCAGGACGACGGCCGGCTGACCAACCAGCAACTCGCCGATCTCGTCGGCCTGTCGGCCTCGCAATGCTCGCGGCGGCGGATGCGGCTGGAGGAAGAGAAGGTGATCGCGGGCTACCACGCCGACCTCGCCGGCGAGGCGCTCGGCTTCAACCTGATCGCCTTCATCCACATCACGCTGGCGACGCATTCGCCCGACAACGCCAAGAAATTCCGCGCGCTTGTGGGCCGGGTCGACGACATCCAGGAAGCCTATTCGCTCACCGGCGACGCCGATTATGTGCTGAAAGTGGTGCTGCGCGACCTCAAGGACCTTTCCGATCTCGTCAACAACGTGCTGATGCCGCACCAGAGCGTTGCGCATGTGCGCTCATCGATCGTGCTGGACCGGCTGAAGGAGAGTGCAAGGCTGCCATTGAAAGCGGCACGGTAGTCGCGCTGAATCGTCCGGGCCACATGGTTCGAGACGCGCGGCGTTGCCACGCTCCTCACCATGAGGGTCTCT
>NZ_LLXX01000006.1:0-21610 GCF_001440405.1 Bradyrhizobium valentinum | reverse complement strand
ACGGGTCGCGCGAACGCGCGCCCGATGACAGGCTCCGCGGCGTCTCGAAGGATGAAGCCCCATCATTCGCCGCATGGCCCAATTCGAGGGAAATTTGTCATTCGCGTTCTCCGGCCGATTTGCGATGATCCCCCGAGATTCACACCGCGAGATCACAATGGCGCTGCAACTCCGGCCGAACTGCGAATATTGCGACAAGGACCTGCCGCCGAATGCGACGGACGCGCGGATCTGTTCCTACGAGTGCACGTTCTGCGCTGATTGCGTGGACAACAAGCTGCATAATGTCTGCCCGAACTGCGGCGGCGGGTTTGAACGACGGCCGATCCGGCCTGCGATCGAGCGACGGCCGGGCGTGTGCGTCGTCAAGCACCCGCCGTCGGACAAGCGGGTGCATTTGAAGTACAGCGTGGAAGATGTCGCGGCGCATTCAGCACGGTGGCGAGATATTCCGCCGCAGGAGCGCTGAGCGTGACTGGCGTCATTCCGGGGCGATGCGAAGCATCGAACCCGGAATCTCGAGATTCCGGGTCTGGTGCTAGCGCACCATCCCGGAATGACGGGGAGAGAGTTACTCCGCCGCCAGAATCGTCCCCTCGACCTCGCCAAAGCCGACGCGGTAGCCGTCGCCCTGGCACCAGCCTCGCATCACAAGCGAATCGCCGTCTTCCAGGAACGAGCGCTTGACGCCCTCCGCCAGTTCAACCGGCTCGGTGCCGTTCCAGCTAATCTCCAGAAGACTGCCGCGCTGGTCCTTCTCCGGGCCGGAGATGGTGCCGCTGCCTAAGAGATCGCCGACATTCATGGCGCAGCCGGATGAAGCATGGTGCACGAGCTGCTGCACCGACGACCAGTACATATATTTGAAGTTGGTGCGGCTGATATTTTTCGGCGCGTTCATCTGCGCGGCGCGCAGGTCCACCTCGAGCGCCATGTCGTAATTGTTCGGCTGCGCCTGCTGCAGATAGGGCAGCGGCTTTGGATCTTGCTCAGGCCCATGAAGGCGGAACGGCTCCAGCGCCTCGCGCGTCACCACCCACGGGCTGATCGACGTCGCGAACACTTTTGCCTGGAACGGCCCGAGCGGCACATATTCCCATTGCTGGATGTCGCGCGCGCTCCAGTCGTTCAGGATCACAAAACCGAAGATCATTTCTTCGGCCTGCTTTTCGGTGAGCATTTCGCCCATCACGGATGGCTGGCCGACCACCACGCCCATTTCGAGCTCGAAATCGAGCCGCTTGCACGGCCCGAAGCTCGGCACATCGGCGCTCGGCGGCTTCAACTGTCCGCGCGGCCGCCTAACCTTCGTGCCGCTGACCACGACGGTCGAGGCACGGCCGTTGTAGCCGATCGGCATGTGCAGCCAGTTCGGCTGCAAGGCATTGTCCTTGCCGCGGAACATCACGCCGACATTGGTAGCGTGCTCCTTGGACGAATAGAAATCGGTGTAGCCGGAGACGGCGAACGGCAGATGCAGCCTCACGTCGGCCATCGGCACCAGCGCGCGCTTGCGCAAGCGCTCGTTGTCGCGCAGCTCGGAATTATCGTGCCGCAGAAGCTCGCTGATCCGCGCCCGCGTGTTCGACCAGACTTTTGGCCCGAGCGCCATGAACGGATTGAGCTGAGGCGCGGCAAACACCGCGGGCTCGACGACGTCGAACCGGCAATCCTGCGCGAGCTGCCAGAGATCGAGCACGTAATCGCCGATCGCAACACCAACGCGCGGGGCGAGCCCGTCCTTGGCGGAGAACACGCCATAGGGGAGATTCTGGATCGGAAAATGGGAATCGGGCGCGACGTCGATGAAGGAGCGGAGCTTGGGGTCGTTGGGATGGGGCATGCTTGGGGCTCGTCCTTTCTTCCTTCTCCCCTTGTGGGAAGATGTAGCTCTATGTAACCGATTGATGGAGCGGAAGAAATCCAAAAAGTTGTACCTGAAGTGTCCTCTGCCGCGTTTTTCGCGGCATTAAGTCCGTCCTGAAAATAAATCGGCTGGTATGCCACACCGGCCTACGCAACAGGGTGTATCACCACATAGTCCCATATAGGGCCGCGTGAGGGCGGCATCGCCGCCGCTGCTTGGGATCTTCTGCAGCGGCTTCCGTCACTGCTGTTGTGTGCGAGGTCCCTCATGGCCAAGCGCGATTCCTTCGACGTCATTGCGCGCGTCTACGCCGTCCTGCAGCGCATCATCGACGACAATCCCGACACCGATTGGTCGCTCATCAAGGCTGAGTTCTGGCGCACCGTCGAGAACGACCGTCCCGATTTGCTGCGCGCCATGTTCCGCGAAATGTTCGAGCCGGTGCTCGCGGACTGGCACAAGGATCATTTTGACGAGGCGGAGCGCCCTGCCAAAAACAAGCCGGTCAACTGGGTCCACTAGCGGGCGCGGGGTTTAGGCGCTGACGGCCAGCGACTGACTTGCTAAAAGCCAGTAGCCCGTCGCTGGTCGCGTCCGACGACGTCGGCCCGGTACCCTCCAAGGTCGGGTTGGTGTCGGAGACTGGCGGCGGGCGCGAAAGCAATCTCACCCGGAATTGAGCCGGTCGCTCACCGAAACGCCGAGCACGGTCGATTCGTAGAACGCTCGGCCTGCGGCGCGATTGAAGGGACTTGCCAGCGCTGCTTGTGCGTCGCTGGCAATCTTGAGAATGCCGCCGAGTTGCATCTCGGCGAATTCGTCCTCGACGGCGGTGATCTGGTCGTCGTCCTGATACAGAGCATTCTGCTTCCGGCGGTCCAGATGACCTTCGCGGATCAGCACAAGTAGCTGGCCTTCGTCGCTGTCGTTGAACGTCTTGGTCACGGCGTCGAAGTCGATTGTCTTCCAATTGACACCGTCAGGAAACATCCGCGCTAGGAACGCGCCATTTAGCAGCGTCGCCACCGCCGCTTGCTTCTGGATATGCGCTGAATGCCTTTCCTTGGATCTGGCGAGCGGCCGCTCCGCCTCCCAGCTCTTGAGCAACACCTTGCCGATCTCTTCGACGCCGAGCAGCGCCAGTGCGAACGCGCTCGCGTAGCGCCGATGATCGACCAGCAGGCGCGCGTCGTCGAGCAGGCGCGTTGCGTTACCGAGGATCAGGCTAAGCTGCTTTTTGTTGTCTACCATGGCGCGGGTCAATTATTGCGGCCTCGCGGGTGCGTCCCTGCGACGTTTAAAAAAATCAGCCGTGCCATTGAAGCTGACATTAAGTTCACCCCACTGTTCGTCGTCGGGATTGTCGTATTGCGAAACCCGATAGTTATCCCACAACGTCTTCGTCAATGCGGATTGTATGCTAAGCCGCGCGCTCTGATAATCGGACTGGTCGGCGACGCCTGTAGTGACGTGGAACGCGACCGCGTGAAGAAAGTCACTCAACTCATCAAACCCCAAAAAGCGCGCGCCAAAGTCGATCTCTAGACTCGTGTACACTTCAGGATTCGCGGTGGTGTAGCCATGACCGGGGGAGATTTCGAGCCGTCCAACGCGGGTCTGATTGTAGTAGATCGAAAAAGAACGTCCGAACGATGGTCCGTCGTCGTGTCGGACGTTCAGGCTGAGAGTTTCGTCGGGCAAATCCTGC
Source organism: Bradyrhizobium valentinum (assembly GCF_001440405.1). Taxonomy (GTDB): domain Bacteria; phylum Pseudomonadota; class Alphaproteobacteria; order Rhizobiales; family Xanthobacteraceae; genus Bradyrhizobium; species Bradyrhizobium valentinum. Next base: position 18,035 of record NZ_LLXX01000006.1, on the reverse strand, counting down.
AGTCGAAATCGACTCGCGTTGTATTCGTCCGCAAACCACCAGTTCGCTACGTCGGCAAACTTCCGGAAATCATCAAAGAACTGGCGGTGAACATCGTCTGCCATGAACGACCATTGGCTTTTGGCGAAGTTTGGCGGATCATGCTTGGGTTTGACGGGTTCGCCGCGCCAAAGCGCATCAGCCGCCTTCTTGTTTAGCTGGGGACCTCGGCTGGATTTGCTCGCAACCTTGCGCCACAGCGAAACCGTGGCGAGGGCGTTCAGTGCCACGATGATAATCAGGACTTCGTAGGTCATTGCCGCCCCCAAGATTTGGCATTGGGTATTTGGGGGCGTGCCGCAGTCACTTGGCAACCGATGAGCGGGGTTATCCCCGTGTTTCCGCCCTGCGCTCTCTGCTACAGTCGCCCGATGACGCCTCACGATCAGCAGCGCCTCGCCGATGTCGTCACGTCCTTCATCGAGGGCTGCGGCCTCTATCCGCCGCTGTACGTCATCGCCATCGGCAGCAACGGCGCGGTCTCGGTCTCGCTGCACACAAGGCGCGAGGTGAAACAGGTTTGCGGCCACCAGCCGGGCCGGATGGATGCGCCGATCACGGTGACGGTGGTGCAGGCGGAGGACGGGCGCGGCTCGTCGGCGAGAATCGAATTCGTGACGACGAAGCCGACGATGCAGTGAGTGTTCTCGTCCGGCCATGGTGGGCTTCGTCCTGTTAGATTCCGTCTTGCTGACACTAGCAAGACGGCTGACAGGAGCCCGATTCGTCCTGTTAATTTCCGTCTTTCTCATCTGAGAAAGACGACTGACAGGAGCGGGCTTCGTCCTGTTGGATACCGGTTTCCTCACTTGAGGAAACCGGTTGACAGGAGCGACCGCCGCCGTCCTGCCAGCTCGCGTCTTACTCACCTGAGTAAGACGGCTGACAGGAGCGACTTCGTCCTGTCAACTTTCGGTTTCGCAGCGCTGCGAGACCGGCTGGCAGGAGCGACTTCGTCCTGTCGGATCGCGCCTTGCTAACGTTAGCAAACCGGCTGACAGGAGCGACGCGGTTAAGCCGCCAGCGCCACCAGCAGCGCGACGGCGGCGAGGAAAGCCAGCGCTTCGATGTCGGACATCAGCCACATCATTGTTCTCGTCTAGAACAATGAACGTCGATCACGGGTGGCGACCAATATTCTCATTGGGAAGGTTCGCCACGGTGATATTCCGAACCGGAATATCACTTTCGTCGTCAGCCCCATTTGCCGCCGACGTGATGCGTGCGCGGCATCAAAAACTTGCGCTGCAGCTTCGAACAGGTGCGACCGATCACGCCCGCGCCGACGACCTCGTATTTGCCCAGCTCGGCAATCACGTCGCGCAAAAATTCGGAGCGCTGGCGCGGGTGCAGCGGTCGCGCGGCGTCGATCACGGCGGCCATTTCGGAATCGGAGAGCGAGATCATGTTTGATGCTCCGCGTTCCTTCAAGATTACATTGTCATCTTGCTGGAACTCACTTCACCGCCTGCCGCTGCTCGGCCTCGGCAATCGCCTGCAGCGGATGCGGCTCGAACCGCGACAAACCTAACTGCAACATCTTTCTCAGGATCTCGCCCGACTCGCGGCGGCCGGATGAGCCGTAGGGTTCGAGCAAAACGGTTTCGAGGTGGTTGGCGATGGTGTTGCTCGTCGGCGGCAGTTGCCAAGGCGCGAGATGCAGGTTTTTTTCCTGACAAATGACGGCACGTGATTGCGCAACACTCGCCCAGTCCCGCTCACCGAGCCACCTGTCGATGCGTTTGCGCTCGACTGGATCTCGGCGGGCTTCATCGAAGGCGCGCTGCAGGGCGTCGCGATCAGTTTCGGTCAGCGTCGTCATCGGCGTGCCTCGATTCGAAAGCGAAAGCACCATAAGGCACCGGCTCGTGCGCCTCGTTCGATTTGGTCGGCACGCGGCCTGCCGGGTTGATGTTGAGACGCCTCGCCGTTGTCGTCACGATGCGGGCATGGGCCAGCATGATAGCCAGCCACGGCGACGGCTTGCCATCGACGATAGGGGCGGCCTGCAGCTCACCGTAGGCAATGCGCTCGCCGACGACGTGGCGGGCATGCAGGCTGATGGTCGCAATGTCGGCGGGCAAAAAATGCGACGGCGGGGAGCCCATCACAACCGCGATGAATTCGGCTTTTTCCAGCGCGTTCAAATCCGCGGGCGGCCGGATCAGCGACCGGGTCGAACCGTTGCTGGCGAAACCTATCGCGGCGGCGGCTTGGCGGGGCATCGGGTTTCTCTCAACCTCGATCACGATCACTACATCTGAGGTTGTGTTTGGGTGGCAGAAGGTGGAACCGGGCTCCGGAGCGTTTATAGCATGAAATTCTCTTCCCGGCGGCTGGAAAGTTCCGTCGGCCGAGACGCCTACTACATGTTGTTGCAAGTTTCGAGCGCCGCCGCGCGGGAATATGCTGCCGCCCGAATTATCGCGACCTCCCCCCCGGCCCCGGAGGCTTGTTGCCGGGCCTGCCAGCCCCGCCGATGCGTTTCCCCGCGCTTTTGACACTCTGGGCCATCTTGCCGAAACCAACGCGCCACGCGGCTTCCCTGAGGCTCGCCTTCTGGAGCCCGTAACCCTTTGGTTTGATGAGCCTATTCCGGTTGGGTTTGAACGCCATAAAGACCAACATTATCAAGGGGTTAGGGAAGTGAGACATAGGACCGAATGCTGACACAAGAGGCAGGAACTCAGGAGAAGATTCTTCTCTATATGGCTGTATGAGGCTTGATGTGGCTTCATGCGGCTTTACAGGACTAGATACCTATACAACCAGCAGTTAATCGTCGTGACCGAACCACAGCGCGCGCAATTTCTCGCGCTCGCTTTCCGTCAGCTCGGCGAACAGCGCGGCCACCTCGTCGCAGGCGGCTTTCAGATCGGCGATGGTGGCGTATCGCATGATCGTCAGCGCTTCGGCGCTGAGCGGGAGATCAGATTTCTGAACGCGCTCACGCACGGCGGCGCTCCAGAAACTGCGGCACCTCGACGACGTCGCCTCGCTCGGCGGCCTTCTCGATGGTTAGATCGGCGCGCAGTCCACCGACTTGCTCGACGATCTCGGCGCGCAGTTGCTTGCGAATCTCGCCGAACGCATCCCCGATAGCGTCCCGTCGCACGTCATCGCGCCAAGCGCGGGCTTCGAATGCGGCAGCGATGCCAGCGGCAACGCGGCCATCGACGAACACTTGCAACTGATACTTTGCCAGCGCCTCGCGCACCTCGTGCTCGCGATCTTCGACCGTCTGCACCGGCCACACGCCCGCACGCACCATGCCGCGACGCCACTTCACGAGCGGATCGTCGGGGTAATCGTCGCCATCGTAGTCGGCGCGACGTTCGACGAGGACCGGCGGCGCACGGCGTGGCTCGGTGAGTTCGCGCAGCCTGCGTTCGCCGAGCGCTCCCGGATTCTCCAGCGCTTCGCGGGCTTCTTCGAAAATTGCTCGGGCTCGATCATCCATCACGTTCACCATGCTGCGTTCTCGATCCACGCCACCGCACCCGGTGCCGCGCTCCACGAAAGTCGCGCGACGCAACGCAGAGCGAAACTGTCCGTCTGAAGCATGCTGATGACCGGCGCGGCGATGGTTGCCGGTGCGCCCGGCAGTGCGATCTGTTCGGCCGGATCAGCGAGATGCAGCGTGCCGTGTTTGCTGACGTCCACCACCGGCACGCCGCTGCCCGCGATTGCCAAACCATCAACCGCTACGGCGACGATCATACCCGGCGCGATGTTGGCGCTGATCACGCGATGATTGAAATGCGGACCAGCGGCGAGCTTGATCGCCATCGCCTGTTCAGCCGCCGCAACGAAGACGACCGACTCGGCATCGATGCCAGCCGCCGAGATCGCGCCAGCCAGTGCGCTCAGATCATCCGACATCGACGCGCCTGCAGCAATCGGCGTCACTCCGAACAGTAAACCGGGCGGCGCGAGATCGGTCGCGGCATCGGCGCTGAACAACACTTTCGCCAGTCCGTTGCCGACAGCAACCTTGAGCACATGCTCGATGATGGTCGAGGCAACGCTCGCCGTTGCGGTCTCAAGTTCGTTGGTCAGCGCCGCGATCAGCGCCACCTTGCGCACAGGACCGAGCGGCATGCCTTCGAACGTGCCTTGCCCCACCGGAATCGGAAAACCTTCCTCGACAAACTTCGCTTCGGTGAACATGGACGCCAGCGGAAAACTGAACGAGCTTGCGCCGCTGAGATCGACCTTGACCGCCAGCTCAAACAATTTCGCGGCGGCGCTGGTCGGTGCCAGCAGCATCAGCTTCGCCACGGTGCCGCCGGGATAGTCGGCGGCTTTCATCGGCTCGACCGCACCGCGCAGCTCCAGTCGAATTTCCTCCGGGCTGGTCTTTCGAATCCGCGACAGCACGGTGACGGTCGCGTTGTTGACGAACGAGCGACGCCATTCGCGCGCAGTGGCATCGCGGTCGGGTCGAAGCGGGATCGGGCGGGGTGCTGTGCTCATGCCGGGACGATGGCACGGTTTCCGGGCGGCTGATGAAGTAGGGTCACGGATTATTTTCGGGCGGACTTTTTAGTGCCAACACTAAAAACTTTTTGCCGTTGACGGCAAATACTCACCGCTTCGCCTCCGCCGCTTCGGTCAACCCGCGCGCGATGGCCTCGCCGATCTTGCGCGCATCGTCGGCGTCGGCTTCGTCGAGCCAGTGAACGACGTGAACCAGATAATTCAGCATCAGCTCACCGACCTTCACGGGTGCGACGACCACATGATTTTGCTTGTTCGCCCGATAGCGTTGCTGCGCCAGCCGCCGTCGCTCGCGCTTGTCGTTGCGCTGGCGGCGGCGGGCTGGCGGGCGGGTGAGCATCGCTATAGCGCCGCTTCCGTCGTGAGTTGTGCATCGTAATGCAACTGGCAAACGGCTTTCGCTTGTTCGAGCGTGTCAACGTCATCAAACCACTTCTTTCTGCCGATGCCGCCACGGACCGCCTTGGCGCGATAGTGGACACTGAACTTCGCATCGTTCATCCGGCGAATGTGATAGTCGCCGCCGATACGGCGCGTTGCGGTGGCCATCCACATGTGGCCGAAAGAACTTTCGCCGTGATCACTCCAAACCAGTTGCTTAGTTCTTTCGAAAGTGTCGGTCATGGGTCTTCTCCATCAGTGTCACGCCGTGTTGCCGACGATCCGGCCCGGCGCGGTTTACTTCGCTCTCGTTTTCTTCGTCGGCTTGGGTTTGATCTGAACGCGGGTCTGAATTTGCTGCTTCAAAAACGGTCGCAAAAACATCAGGCCCAACTCGGCTTTCATCAGTTCGACATCGATTCTCTCGACCGTGATCTCGACGACCTGAGCATCGAACTCATCGCCGCTGCGGTTCTCGGCGTCGGCTAAAATCTCGGCGCGCAATTTCGCCTCGGTCTCGCGGAGCGCCTTGATTTGCGCGCGACAATCACTGAGCGCATCGACCACATGACGATTTTCGGCGCGGTTGTTCATTCGTCGTCCTTCTGCCCGTAACGCAGGGCAACCTCGGCCCGCGCCAGTTCATTCTCGCATTCGAGGACTCGATGTTCGCGCTCGGTGTATTCCTCCTCCCGCTCTCGCAGGATGGTGCGCGCCTCGCGGCACCAATCTTCGGCATCGCTGAGCGCGCGTCGCGCCTGCTCCAGCTTGCGCCGCGCATATTCGACGGCGCGCATCTTCTCGGCTTGTTGGTGTTTCTTCGCGGCCTGCTGCGCTTCCAGCTCCGTCGCCTCGATGCTCTCCATCAGGCTGCGCGATTCATCGGCGAGACGAAAGATCGCCCACTGCCGTTCTTCCCACGCCTGCAAGTGCCTGCGCAGCACCGGCATCAGATCGGAAATGTCCGGGACGTAGGGCTTGGCCTGCCTGACCTCGCGGCAGGCGGTGGTGAGCGCGATCAGGCTGAGACCTTCGACGGCGCGGAGATCCTCCATCATCATCGTGGTGTAGCATTCCGGATTCGGCGGTCGGCCGGTTGGCTTGGAATCGATCAGCAGCGCGATCTGCTCGGCGATCACGCTCTGGCGCAGATCGCCGAACTCGCGGTCGTTGTCCTCGTAGGCGCTCTCCGGATCGAACTTGTCCAGCCCCTCACGACAGCGCGCGAGCCGTTCCTCGTCGTATGTGCTGATCGTCGCCGCGCGCCTGCAGGCGGCGAGATCGACCTTCCTGCCGTCGCTCAGCGCGCTGATCAGGCGCTCCATTTTGTCGTACTGCCGGACGATCCCGTCGGCATCGTCGATCAGCCGGTCGAGCGCGCGAAAAAACGGAAGCGGTTTGAGCAGGACGACTTCGCTGGATTTCGGCGGCGCGGGAAGTTTGTTCACGACCGATCTCCGTACTTGCGGAGAAGGATTTCGCCCGCCGTCGGCTCGCGGCTTTTGCGCGTCCGCTTTTGCTCCGGCGGTGGCTTTCGCCAGTTGTCGTTGCTGAGCCAGTTCGCCAGTTGATGGATGTGCCGCCGATCATCGGCTTTGGCGGCGAGATACCGCTGAGCGCGGGTCATGATCTCGTCGCGGGTGGCGGCGTCGCGGCAGACGATGGCGTAGACGCGCCATGCCTCGGCTTCGTGTTGACCGGTGTTATGCAAACGAGCCGACGACCAGAGCGACCACAGCACTTCAAAACCTTCCGGCGCGCCGCCGTTAGGCGCGAGCGCGCCGGGGGAATCAGCGAGCGAACGCGAGCGTCGCTCTCTCTCCCCTGCGGCGGACGTGGCAGCGTCCGCCGCCTTGTCTCTTCGCTTGTCGCTTATTGTCTGCCACCTGTTGTCAGGGTTGGAGGCGGTTTCTGTCAGGGTTGAATTACCAGCCCTGTCAGGGTTGGCGTCATCGAACCCTGTCGGAGTTGTGTCAGGGTTCAACCCTGTCGGAGCTGTGTCAGGGTTGAGCAGCGTGTACTGATTCCGCTGTCGTCCGCCGGTCCGCTGCAACGCGATCCAGCCGCTATGCTCAAGCAGCGAGACCAGCCGATAGACCGTCCGCTCCGACACATGGCTCGCGGTGGCGATCCCGGCGAAGCTCGGATCGCAGCGCCCGGTCTTGACGTTGAGATGCAGCCCGATGGCAACGGCGACGCACACGGCCACACGCGGCAGATCGGAAGCGAGGACGGCTCGCATCCATTCGTCGCGCTCTAGGAACGTGCTGGGTTGGCTGGCTTTCGTCATCGTCCCGATCTCCGCTCTTGTGAGCATCGCGACCGGGGCGTATATGCGGGGGTGTGATGATGGATGCCCCTGCCGGTTGCGCCCGGTCGGAAAACAGTTGAAGCCGCGACGTTGTCCCCATCGTCGCGGCTTCTTTCATGTCATGCGGCATCAACCTTCACGCTGTCGGCCTTACCCTCGCTCAGCCATTCGTCTTCAGCCTCGACGGTGATGATGATGCGGTCGAGCACATGCTTTTCGCGCGGACCGAGTCCGAGTCTTTTCAGCTTGTCGTAGAGGCCCGGCGAGATGCCGTGCCGCGCGCAGAACTCCGGTTTCGACCACGACCGGCGCGGGATGCCAGCCTTCGCCAGTGCTTCGGCGTTATCCGCTTTCGACTTGTTCGGCATGCGTTGCGCTCCTCCCTTTCATCATCGAGTGATGAGGAGGAGCATGGAGCCGCGTGGCCAAATCGCGAGTGTTCATTTGTCCATGGACAAAATGGACAAAATGGACAGGACTAGCGGATGGAGAGAGATTCCTTGCGAAGATCGTCGATGACCCGAAAGACCGTGGTCCGCGAGACCTCGTGCCCGTCGTACAGTGGGCCATAGATCGCGTTGACTCGCGCCACGATCTCCTTGTGCGAGAGGTCTGCTGGCGGTTGGCCGTTCAGCCAGAGCTTGCGCAGGATCGGTCTGACGCGGCGTTGCTGCCAGCCCGGTTTTTTCTTCTTGGGTTTGGATTTGGGTTTGGCCTTCGACCCGGTGGTGGCCTTCTCCGCCCATAGCGGCGGAATCTGATTGTCGCGGATGGCGATGTAGCGGTCGATGGCCGCGCGACCCTTGTCGAGCTTGGCGCGTTGCTCCGGAGTCTCGCGGGCCACCGTCATCTTCTTGATGACGTCGCGCTGCTCGGGCGTATAAACGTCGTCAGCCTTCTTGCCCATGGGTGCGATCCATTGGCTTGCAGGGTGAGATCGGGCCGGGGCGTTGAGAGCGCCCACGGCCCGGTCGCAATTATCGCGCCAGCTTCACCACGTTGTCCAGAACAGGCGCGGCGGCGTCGGCGAGCAGTCCGCCGCGCGCGTCGTCGGAGGCGTTGTTGAGATAGCGCGCATAGGTGCGCTCGATCTCGGCGACGGAAGTATCGTGGTTGAAGGCGATGATGCGCAGCGGCGTGTTGCTGCGGATCTGGCGGATGATCGACGAATGCCGCAGCGTGTACGGCGTCAAACTCAGATCGAGTCCGAGCCGCTCCAGCACGACGCGGAAGCGCAGCGCCATATTCCAGATCCGGTCGAACAGCGGACGACCCGGCCCGCGCGCAATGGCGCGCGCGCGCAGCATCTGCGCCAGCTTCGGCGTGATCGGCAGCGCGCGCTGTTCGGGGTCGCGGTCGCGGCCCTTGGCCGAACACCACATCATCAGGCGCGGCCCGTCGGCATCGGCGTCGAGCAGATCGTCGGGCCACAGCTTCAGAGCTTGCGATTCGCGAACGCCGGTCCCGGCCAGCACCTCGATCAGCGCGCCGAAATCGGAATCCTCGACGAGGCATTCGCGCGTGACGGCGAGAATGGTGGCGTCCGGCAAATAGTAATTATCGCGCGGCGGCGCGTTGCTGCCCTTCGCCTTCAGCGGCTTCAGGCCGTTCTTCCATGCGCTCGTGTTGACGATGCGCTTGTCGCGCGCCGCGGCCAGCGCCAGCGCGGCCTTGAACGACTTGCCGGTGCGGTTGGCGGAGGACAGCTTGAGTCCCTTGGCGATCAGCCCGTTGCGCCAGTCCTTCAGCTCGACCTCGGTCAACAGCGCCACGACCTTGGTCAGCAGCGCGGGAGAACAGTGGTTGCGAACGCTGGTCGCGTTGTACTTGGCACCGCCGCGCGCCGCGAGATCGGTTTCGAAGGCGTCGAGGGCTTCGGCGACGGTCACCAGCTTGTCAGAGTCGGCTTCGGTGCCGCGCGCCAGTTTGCGGGCGCGGTTCTGCGCGTCGAAGAAGTTCAGCACGCTGTCGCCGTTGGCGGTCTCGCGGTCGTCGGCGAGCGCGAACTTCTTCAGCCACAGCGGCGTCTTCACGCTCCAGACGCCAGCGCCCTTGTTGCGGCGGTAGGCCAAATGGATTCCGGGCGCGAGCTGCACGGTGTAAGGTTTGCGTCGAACATCGAGTCGGGCGCGGGCGGTCGGGGTCTCAAGGCCGGATGATCGAATCGGGCGAGCCATGGTCGGATGGTCCTTGTGTCTGCGAAGTGTCCTTTGGACAGGGTGTCCCTCTATGAGACCCAGTAAGGATATATGAGGCAGATGCAAGCAATATCAAGCAGTTGCCGACTCAGGCAAGGTAGCGTGTCCCTCAATGGGGCGCAAGTTTTCCCCTTGTGGGAGAAGGTGGCGAAATCGACCGGAGGGAGGTTGCGCCGGATGAGGGGTTCTTTCCGCGGATACAGACCCCTCACCCGTCTCAATCGCGCGCGACGCGCGATTGATCCACCCTCTCCCAAGGGGAGAGGGGAAGAAACATCACGGCTTGTTCGGATCGAACCGCTTCTCAAGTCCCTTCCAGCAATCGGCGTAATCATCCTGCAGGGCCGCGGTAGTCGCGGCATGCTTGGTGACCCGCTGCGGAAAGCGCGTTTCGAACATGAAGGCCATGGTGCCGGTCAGCTTCACCGGCTTCAACTCGCTATTGCTGGCATGATCGAAGGCCTCGCGGTCCGGGCCGTGCGGCAGCATCATGTTGTGCAGCGAGATGCCGCCGGGGACGAAGCCTTGCGGCTTGGCGTCGTAGACGCCGTAGATCAGCCCCATGAACTCCGACATGATATTCATGTGATACCAGGGCGGACGGAAGGTATTTTCAGCGACCGCCCACCGCTCCGGGAAGATGACGAAATCGATATTCGCGGTGCCCGCCGTTTCCGACGGCGAAGTCAGCACCGTGAAGATCGAGGGATCGGGATGGTCGAACCCGATGGCGCCGACGGGCGAGAAGGTGCGCAGATCGTATTTGTACGGCGCATAATTGCCGTGCCACGCCACCACATCGATCGGCGAATGCGGCAGCGTGGTCTTGAACAGCGAGCCGCCCCATTTCACGTAGAGCTCGGTCGGCGTGTCCTTGTCCTCATAGCTGGCCACGGGGGTAAGGAAGTCGCGCGAATTGGCGAGGCAATTGGCGCCGATCGGCCCGCGCTCCGGCAGCGTGAACGCGCCGCCATAGTTCTCGCAGAGATAGCCGCGCGCGGGACCTGACGGAATTTCGGCGCGGAATTTAACGCCGCGCGGGATCACCGCGATCTCGCCCGGCTCGATATCAATGCGGCCGAACTCGGTGACGAGGCGCAGATTGCCCTGCTGAGCCACGAACATCATCTCGCCGTCGGCATTGTAGAAATGCTGATCGACCATCGATTTCGTAATGAGATAGACATGCGCGGCCATACCTGCTTGCGTGTTGGCGTCGCCCGCCGTCGTCATGGTCTGCACGCCCTGCAGGAAGGTCATGTCCTCCTTCGGAATCGGCGCCGGATCCCAGCGGAGCTGCGCGATCGGCAGATCGTATTCGTAGCATGGCGCCGTGCGCCACAGCCCGGCATCGACCTTGGCAAAGCGGCCCGAATGCTTCACCGACGGGCGGATGCGATAGAGCCAGGAGCGCTCATTGGCGCCGCGCGGCGCCGTGAAGGGCGAGCCGGAAAGCTGCTCGGCATAGAGCCCGTAGGCGCAGCGTTGCGGCGAGTTGCGCCCCATCGGCAGCGCGCCAGGCAGCGCCTCGGTCTCAAAACTGTTGCCGAAGCCGGACATGTAGCCCGGCGTGACCTGTGCGGTGCTCCGAACAATCTGATCAGGCGAGGTATTGATATTCATGGTCATCCTCCTCCTTGCAGGGCGGCCCACATTTCCTGGTCGCGCTTGTCGGTCCAGATCACGGGATCGTCGATCCCGGATGCTTCGTCGAACGCGCGCGAGACGTTGAACGGCAGGCAGTGCTCGTAGATCGCAAAGCTGGAAAACTTGGGGTCCATCACCTCGCGCGTCGCAGCCATGGTTTCCTTCAGCGTGCGGCCCTTGGCGACCGAGCTTTCCGCCGCGCCATAGAGCGAGGTGACGAAATCACGCGTCATCGCGATCGCATCGCGTCCGGTCGAAAGACCCTTCAGCGCATCGCCGCGGCCCGGCGCGATCGCCTTGGGATTGAATGCGCGGATTTCATTCAGCGTGGCCGGCCATTCGCGCAAATGCGCGTCGCCGCAATAGCAGGCCGAGTGATATTCGATCAGGTCGCCGGAGAACATGACTTCGGCATCCGGCACCCAGGCAACGATGTCGCCGGATGTATGCCCCGCACCGAGCTGCATCAGCCGCACCTCGCGTTTTCCCAGGTAGATCGACATCTCGCCTTCGAAGGTCAGCGTCGGCCAGGTCAGGCCGGGAATGCTCTCGGCATCCTGAAACAGGCGCGGGAAGCGGCCGTACTCCGAATCCCAATCCTGCTGGCCGCGCTCCTCGATCAGCCGGTGGGTTTCGGCCGACGCCACGATACCCTGCGCCTTGTAGGCGGAAGCGCCCAGCACGCGCACAGCGTGGTAATGCGACAGCACGACATATTTGATCGGCTTGTCGGTGACGGTGCGAACGCGCTCGATCACCTTGTTCGCCATCGCCGGCGTCGCCTGCGCGTCGAACACCAGGCAGCCGTCATCACCGACGATGATCGCCGAGTTCGGATCGCCCTCAGCGGTGAACGCGTAGAGGTCGGTGCCGATTTCGGAGAAGGTGATCTTCTTCTCCGCCAGATCCGTGGTGGACGCGAAACCTTTGGCCATCAATCGATTCCTGACTTCGTTCGAGACGTGAATTATTGCTGCTGTTGTTGCTGTTGCTGGCTCGCGTCGAGCATCCGCCGCTTGGCGAGTGCAATCGCCTCATTCAGCACATCGAGGTCGCCGATATGGTTGGCGAGCACGAGAACCAGCGCCGCGTCGAGATCGGCGCTCTGCTCATCGCTTAAGCCGCGATGCGCCTCGACGATGGCGCGAAACGCGTCGTCGGGCTTGGCAAAGTTCGAAGCGGTCGATAGCGCCATGAAAAACCTCAGTTCAAAACCTCAGTTGATGCCGGCAGCACGCGCCAGCGCGGCGGCGAGCCCCTCGCGGGTCGGGTGCCGGAACCGCGCCGCGACATAGCCATCGGGCCGCAACAGATAGGCCGTGCCGGGTTCGGCATCGTACCGCGTGACGGCAAGCCCTGCGGCATCGGCAAAGGCGCCCTCACCGCCAATCCGGATCGCCCCCACCCCTTCGGGCACCTCCACGGCCGCACCATTGCCAAACGCCAGCAATGTGAACCGCGTTCCCGCACGGATGAAGGCTTCGGTAAGGAACATCGGTTCGCCGCCTTGCGCGCCAACCGGCGCGTCCGCCATCGATGCACCGGGCCGCGGACCGCCACGCCACTGGTCGCCATCCGCGGTCGAGAGCGGCGTCTGGTAGATCGAGGGCGTCGAGAGACGTCCCGCATTCACCATGCGCTTGCCGAATTCGGTTTCCTTGGCGAGCGACAGCACCGCCTTGCGCAGCCGCGCCTCCTGGTGGGAGTTCGGCGCCATGAAGTCGGTCGAGCGGGTGGACTCGCGGATGTTCTCGTCGGCCGCGGCGCTGCGTTCGATGTGGTAGCTCTCAAGCAGCGCCTCAGGCGACGTTCCCCGCAGCACGCGGTCGAGCTTCCACGACAGATTCTCGGCATCCTCTAGCCCGGAATTGGCGCCGCGCGCGCCGAATGGCGAGACCTGGTGCGCAGCATCGCCCGCAAAGATCACCCGGCCATGGATGAACTTGTTCATCCGTCGGCACTGGAATTTGTATAGCGAGATCCATTCGAAATCGAACTTGTCGTGCCCGAGCATGCGGGCGATACGCGGCCGCACGTTCTCCGGCAGCTTCTCGACGGCGGGATCGGCAAAACGGTTGAGCTGCAGGTCGATCCGCCAGATGTCGTCGGGCTGTTTGTGTAAGAGAGCGGAGCGCCCGGCATGGAATGGCGGATCGAACCAGAACCAGCGCTCGGTCGGAAACGCCGCGGTCATCTTGACGTCAGCGATCAGGAACTGGTCCTCGAATACCTGGCCAGCGAATTCCGCGCCGACCATCTGGCGCAAGGAGGATCGGGCGCCGTCACAGGCGACGACATATTGCGCTGCCAACCGATAGGGACCATCCGGCGTCTGGATCGTCAACGCCACATGGTCGTTGTGCGGCTCAAGGCCCGTTACCTTGTTGCGCCAGCGCAGGTCGATCGCCGGAAGCTCTTCGACCCGATCGACCAGATAGGCCTCCGCATAGAATTGCTGCAGGTTGATGAAGGCCGGCCGCTTGTGGCCCTCCTCCGGAAGCAGGTTGAACTGGTAGAGCTGCTGTTCGCCGTGAAAGATCTTGCCGACGCTCCACACCACGCCCTTGTCGACCATGCGCTGGCCGATGCCGAGCCGGTCCCAGAATTCGAGCGAACGTTTGGAGAAACAGATGGCCCGCGAGCCCTCGCCGATCCGGTCGGCGTCATCGAGCAACACCACGGATTGGCCGCGCTGCGCCAGATCGATCGCCAGCGACAGCCCTATGGGCCCCGCGCCGACCACGACGATCGCATGTTCGGCCACGTTTGTGCCCGCCCGATCCTGATCGGGGTGGCGATGATAGCCGAACTGGGTTTTAGTCGGCGCCATGCGGGCTCAACCCTCTGACTAGATCCTTATAGGTTCTGATTGGATCAGAACCGAAATCCACTCGCTCGAAAACGCTAGCTAGTGGCCTGCGACCCTGCTAAATTAGTCTCACTTGCAACTATCTTAAACCCCCGGCCGGGTCCGGCGTCAACTCAAATCGAGGCGATTCTTGCCAAAAGCGATTTCAGGCGAAATGGCTGCCGTTCCGCGGGAAGAGAGTGCGCCGAAAAAAGCTGCGCGGCTCGACCTCTTCAAATTCGTGCCGTTTCGACTCAACCGGCTGGCCGCGGAAGTCAGTTCCGCGCTCTCGGTCGAGTATGCGGCCCGGTACGGGCTCGACATTCCGGAATGGCGCGTGCTGGCGACGCTCGGCTTCCGCCACGACGCCTGCAGCGCACAATATATCGCCCACTGCACCCGCACCCACAAATCCACCATCAGCCGCGCGGTCACGTCGTTGCTGAAGCAGCAGATCATCGAGCGCGTCGAGAACGAGGACGACCGCCGCGAATTCCGCCTGCGCCTGACGCGCAAGGGCGCAGCGCTCTACGAGGAATTGATTCCGCGCCTGCTACGCAAGGAGCAGGAAATACTGTCATGCCTCTCCGCGCAGGAGCGGCGCGATTTCGCGCGGCTCTTGGGCAAGATCGAGGAGGGCCTCGAACTGGTGCAGACCAGCGAAGAGGCCGATGCGAAGGAAGCTTACTGACCGGCTCACTTCACTGCCGTCACCACAATCTCCACGATGTGCGGCGGTTCGAGATCGACGCCGATGCAGGCGCGCATAGGCGGGTTTTTGGTATCGACCCATTCGTCCCAGGCGCGGTTCATCTCGCCCTTGCGCTTGATGTCGGTGATATAGACGATCGCCGAGAGGATCTTGCTCTTGTCCGTGCCGCACAGCGCGAGGCTTTCGTCGATGCGGGCGAGCGCTTTTGCGCTTTGCTCATACATCGATGGACTGACCGGATCGGGCGCGACCGCCACCGTGAAAACCAGATCGTCGTGAGCGACCGCGCGGCTGCGGGTGGGTGTGAGCCCGGCAAAGCGAGTAATCATGCGAATCTCCGGTTAGCGGCCACCAATATGCCTGGCGATGACAGGAAAATAACTAGCCCCCGAGCCGGCATCGATCGCTTCCTGCAATACCTTAGCCACCAGCTCCGCGCCGCGAATTCTGATGCCCGCTTCGGCCGCCAACTCCAGTGCATAGGACAAATCCTTCAGCGCATATTCGGTGGAGAACGCGCGCTCCGGGAAATTGCCCGGTACGATCGCCTTCATGCCGTGATTGCGCAGCGCAAAGCTGTCGGCCGAGCCCTTTGAAAGCGTATCGAGCAACAGCTTCGGATCGACCCCATTATGCCTGGCGACCGCAACCGCCTCGGCGAGCGCGTTGACGGTTTCGAACAGCACCATGTTGTTGAGAATCTTCGTCACCTGCCCTGCGCCGACATCGCCGCAATGGGTGACGTCAGTCGCAAAGCAGCGGATCAATGGCTCGATATCGGCGTAAAGCGCTGATGTTGCGCCAACCATCACGCTGAGCGTGCCGTCCTGCGCTGCCTGTCGCGTGCGCGCGATCGGCGCATCGGCCCAGGCTGCGCCCTTTGCCTGCAACTGCTTCGCAAAATCGCGGGTCTGGCTGACTGAAGAGGTGCCGAGATCGACGACGACCTGCCCGCTCGGATGTTCTTGAGAATGCCGTCGCCTTCGAACACCGCGCGAACATGCTTGGCGCTCGGCAGGCACAGGAACAGCAAATCGCTTTGCGTGATGACATCCGCAACGGAGGCCGCGATCTCGGCGCCGTCGGCCTGCAACCGCGCCAACGGCTCCGGCGACAGATCAAGGGCAAGGACGCGCTTGCCGCTCTTCTTCAGGAGATTGCGGCAGATCGGCTCGCCCATCACGCCGAGGCCGATGAAGCCGACAGTCTTGTAGTCCTGCATTGTTTCTTGAGCCTATCTTGCGAAAGACCGTGACGGCGCAAGGTGCAGCGCGAACGCATCGACCTTGTCGCTGGCGCGAGGATAGATCTCGCTCACAATCGGATCGTGGCCAGGGATGAAACGGTCGGGGTGACCGGCCAGCCGCTCGACGATTTCCCAGCCCTGCGCCATGTCGCCGACATTGTAGACGATCGGAAACGGACTGCGCTTGTGCAGATTGGCGTAGTAATGCGAAGCGTCCGACGCCAGCACCACCGGCCCGCGCGCTGTTTCCACCCGCACCACCTGTAGACCGTCCGAATGGCCGCCGACCCGATGCACCGTCACGCCGGGCGCGATCTCGCCGTCGCCGGAATGGAAGGTGACGCGCTCGCCATAGACATGGCGCACCATCGTGGTGACGTGCTCGACTGAAAACGGATGCCGCAGCATGCCGTTGCACATGCAGCGACCGGTCGCATAGCTCATTTCGCGGTCCTGCAGATGAAACCGCGCGTTCGGGAAGCGATCGAGATTGCCGGCGTGGTCATAGTGCAAATGGGTGACGATCACGTCGCGGATCGTGTCGGCGGCGACGCCAAAATCCGCCAGCGCATCGACCGGATTGAGCGTGAGCTTGCGCGAACGCGCCTTCGCCTCTTCGGCATTGAAGCCGGTATCGACCAGGATGTCGCGGCCGCCCCCTCGGATCAGCCAGACGAAATAATCCAGGTCCTGCGCCGTGGTCTCGTGCGGATCGGGGATCAGAAAATTCAAATGGGGGGTGCGCGGAGACATCGTGGCGTAGCGCAGCGCGTAGATTTCGTAGGCATTTCCCATCGGTGTCACTTTTTTCTTGGACGTTTGGATTGGCCGATCCCGGCAGCAAGCCATTGTCATCCGCAAAGGTCAAACCCGGAAGGCGAATGGCTGCCGCGTGACAGTGCGGGACGCTATGTGAGAGGGATCACATTGCCGCCGCGAACGTGGCGGCTCAACATTTGCGGGCAGCAGCGATTGAGCCGACAGGCTGCGGGGCTTTCGCGGGGTATCACGGCCAGGACACGAAGCCGGGCATCTGCGCGAAAGGGTGTTGGCCTGATTGGGAACCGTTTGCACCGGCCAAACCGCACGCTGTGGTTCTGTCGCAACGGACGCTTTTATTCCTCTCATCCGCCCCGACCCTGTCGCGGTTAATTGCCGCAATTAATGACGACATCGCAAGCAGTTGACGGGCTGCGGACCCGGTTTGATAATGCCGATAGCGTAGAGTAAGGTCGCCGCGGCGCGAGCTGGCATCGGCGCTATTTGGGCTGGACTGCCGTGATCTGGACTGCCGTCATTATGAAAATCCGCGTTGCGTTACTCCTCACATTGTTTTTTTCGGTCGCGTCGGTAGCCCCGTCTTTCGCCGCCGGCGAACGCTATGCGCTGGTGATCGGCAACGCGAAATATCCGGACGCCGAGGCGCCGCTGAAGGAGCCGATCAACGATGCACGCGACATCGCCGACGAGCTCAAGCGCGACGGCTTCAATGTCGATATCGGCGAGAACCTGACCGGCGAGCAGATGCGCCGCGCCTTCGAACGCCTCTACGGCAAGATCAAGCCGGGGTCGGTCGCGCTGATCTTCTTCTCGGGCTTTGGCGTGCAGTCGAGCCGCCAGAGCTACATGATCCCGGTCGATGCGCAGATCTGGACTGAGGCCGACGTTCGCCGTGACGGTTTCAGCCTCGAGACCGTGCTGGGGGAGATCAACACCCGCGGCGCCGGCGTCAAGATCGCGCTGATCGACGCCAGCAGGCGCAATCCGTTCGAGCGCCGCTTCCGCAGCTTTTCCGCCGGCCTTGCGCCGGTGATCGCGCCGAATGGCACGCTGGTGATGTATTCGGCCGCACTCTCGTCCGTCGTTCCCGACAACGGCAGCGACCGCAGCCTGTTCGTGCGCGAATTGCTGAAGGAAATCCGCACCCCCGACCTGATGGCAGAGGAAACCCTGAACCGGACCCGCGTCGGCGTCACCCGCGCCTCGCGCCAGGAGCAGGTACCGTGGATTTCCTCGTCACTGGCCGAGGATTTCTCCTTCATACCCAGCGGCGCCGGCCCGCGACCGGCGAGCCCGCCACCTCCGGTGGTCGCGGCGCCGGCCCCAGCTCCTTCACCTACTCCTGCACCTGCGCCGGCTGCGCCCCAGGTGGC
>NZ_LLXX01000005.1 GCF_001440405.1 Bradyrhizobium valentinum | reverse complement strand
GATCATAGGATGCGTGGCATCTAGTTCGCCGCGGCTCCCGACATCTGGGATTTCGCTCATCGAATGCTATGGAACTCTTCTATTTATTCAGATATTTGCAGCTGGCCCGTGATAGTAAATACCATCTAGGCCTAACGGCGCTCGCCGAGTCTGGCGCAACTCCACACGAGATCATGGCGATTAGCAGCGCGAGCGTGTCCTGCATCGACTTCCGGCTCGACCACGGCATCGCACGCAAGTCGGTGTCGCCCTCGCTGAAGCTGCTCGACCATCTCGGCCTGATCGAGATCGAGCCGGGACCGCGCCTCGTCAACGTGTTCAGGTTCAGTAACCGCTGGCGCACGGTTGATGAGGTCGAGGCCAAGCGGTTGGCGGCACTGGCGCGGGAACTGAAGCCGCATCGGACCTTTGAGCGGCGGCGGGAACATCTCGTGAAATCACGAGATCTGGAGCCGAAGCCGCGCAATGGAGCGAAGGTTCGCTCCAGCCCGCCGAAGCCCATGACGCTCGCACGATCCGTGCGACCTTCCATGCAACGCCGGGTGCCGTCACTGCCGACGATGCCGTGGCAGGACCGGGCGGTGATGCTGCATTCACCAAACGGAGTACATGACGATGGCGACCGCAGCGAGGCTGAGAACCACAGTCGCGATCCCGGCCATGTCGATGATGGAAATCCGACCATATGCCATGCGCCATCGTCGGCGGCAGTCGGACGACGGCCTTGATCCACGTCAAATGTCAGTGCCAATGACCCTGTCGTCGCATGAGAACGCCGAAGCGCATGTCCGGCTTACTTGCTCCGCTGCTTTAGCGCCCAAAGCCTGTAGGCTTCCTCGACGTACAGGTCGGGTTCGGTCGGCTCCGGCACGAGCTTCGCACCTTCCTTGCGGAAATGGTCGAGGCCACGGCCCAGCTTGCGACCGGCCAGTGTGTGCTGGTCGTTGGCCCAGTCCGGTATCGTCGGTGCAAAGCCCTCCAGCAGCGACCGAAGCCCGACAGCCGCAGCGAAGTGATCGCCCTCACGGCTCTTTCTGGCGCGACACATGAGCCGGATCGCATTGCCGATCGCCAGCCGCGATGTGCCCAACTTCTCCTGGTCATACCATCGCATCGCCTGCGCGACGGCGGTGGCGACGAACGGCACGATCCACGGCTGCGCCATTGCATCGATGTCCTCGTGAGAGATGATCTCAAGGCGTTTGCAGACCATCGAATGGAATGCTTTGGACGTGCGGATGAGTTCAACGGCGAACTCCATCGCCTCGCGCTCCATGCCTCGACGGATGCACTTCTGCATCGCAGAGACGCAGGCCATGGCGGGAAGGCCGTTGCGGGTATCGGGGATCATCGCAGCGAACCCTTGCGCGGCGCGACGATGAGAACGCCGGTCGTGTCGGCGAGGCGGGCTGCGACCAGTGTGCGGGCCTGCCGCGCGCTGTAGGCGTGAATGACGAATAAGAAGGTGCCGTTCTGGATGACGACGAAGGAGCGCAGGTTGCGCATGGCTTGCTCCGGGGTTGTGGGCGGCGGTGCCGTCCTTGTGTGTCCCGGTTCAGCCACCAGTAGCCGGTGCAGTAAAATCATGTTTTCGGTCGGGAAATCATTATCCCCGCCACTGGCGGAGGTCACTGACGAAAGCCGCGACGCTCGCAATGGTTGCACAGAGCGTAAAAGTCGATCATGCTGCGATCTGATGATCTGGGATTGCTTTAATGACAGACGACGTTCTCGATAAAGAAACCTCAGTTTCGGTTGAGTTGACTGAAAGTGGTGTAAAGGCGAAAGCAAAAAGTCGCACGGTTGCTGCTCTTGACCGCCTCGGAGGCAACCTGTCCGAACTTCTGAACGTGCGAATGGAGAGGCACGTAACGCGGGAGCGCGCGATAATCACTGGAGAGAAGAAGATGATCGAGGCGGCTGTCGAGTATGGTATTGATCGCCTGAAGAAAGATCCCGATTTCGCAGAGCGTGTAGCCGAAAAGCATCTTCGCAAGATATTCCATCGGCAAGACAACAAGGACGCTGTGCTTGTTGAAGCAATTGAAGACCTGCGGCACGATCCGCTGACTGACGCCGAAGCTGAGGCCGGCCCGGCAGAACTAAATCCTGAATTTATGGATCGGTTTGAACGGTACGCAGAAGATGCCTCGACGGAAGAGCTTCGACAGAAATGGGGACGTGTTCTTTCCGCGGAGATTAGGAAGCCCGGTACTTTCTCGCGAAAAGCGTTACGCGTTGTTGAGGAGTTAGACGCGCAGACGGCGCAGCTCTTCGAAAGATTGTGCCGATCACGGCTCGAAAATGTTTTTCCGAAATCCTTGGTCGGAGAGCTTTCGTTTGCTGAGGCAGCATCGCTGGTGACCGCTGACCTTATGGTCGACCCGGGAGCGGCAGGTCAAATTCGTCAATCTGTTTTGATGAAGGCAAGTGACGAAAGAGAATTGTGGTTCGTACCCTTAGGGGAGTACGCCATAGCATTTCAAAAGGACATAAACCTCGGCCAGCCCGGTGCGGCAGGAACTGGGCCAGCAGCCGTTCTACGGAGCAACAAAGACAACAATCCGGTACTTCCGGTTTATGTGTTGACTAGCACTGGACAGGCCGTGGCGGAAATTCTGCCTAACCATCGGCGAGAAGCATTATTGGCCTTGCTGGGCAAATTGAGGAAGTATTGGCCTCACGAAGACATTCTGGCGCTGGAATGGATGCCGTCAGTTAGCTCATATCAAGTCAGCGAAATGTAGCGGTTGTGCGAGCCGATGAATGTCGGGCTGCAGTAATCACTGCAGCCGATACGCTCGCACGAGACTTCTAGTCCCGTGACGCTATTGGATGGACGCGGACGACATGAATTTTGTCACGGATTTTTTCTCGGCTCTTTTCGGCTTTAGGAAGTCTAGCATCCTAGCGCCCGGGCGGGGGTGGATTGTTCCTGTCGTCGGCGAAGTCGCCTATCAGGAGGTACTTCGATATTTGTATCGTGAGAAGGGCGGCAACGGGCATGATCTAAAGGTGGTCGCGGTCGTCACTCCGGAAGATGGCAATGAATTCGATGTAAACGCGGTGCGCATCGATATCGATGGCCGGACTGTAGGATACTTTTCGAGGGAAATGGCAGTGGAATATCGTGCAGTGTTGGGAGCGGACGCCGGGCAATGCAGCGCGAAAATAGTCGGCGGCTTTGAACTGGAAGATGGCAACATAGCAAACTTCGGCGTGAAGCTAAATCTAGCATGGCCACCCCGGATGAAATGATCTTGGACCCTAGACCCCATCAGGTCTATGGGTTCCTCACGATCTCGCCGAAGCCATCGTCGAGCCGATCCATCCTAAGGCGATGCCGGTGATCCTGTTGACCGATGAAGAGCGCGACCTCTGGATGCGTGCGTCGTGGGATGAGGCCAAGGCATTGCAAAGGCCATTGCCGGATGAGGCACTAAAGATCGTAGCGCGCGGCGCAGACAAGGAAGATAAGGCAGCGGCGTAACGGCATCCTCCAAGCGCAAACCAATCTACCGTAATAATACGGAAGTCGTACAACGGCCGCTTGGAATACCCCAATCAGTAAGGTTGAGCAGTTAGCTTAACGCGCAACATGCGTTGCTCTATCGAGAAGTTGAGCTATCGATAGAACCGCCGGGCAATTGCCCTCGTCCGGTCCCCAAGCAAAGCCGTCAGCGAACATACTCCGCTCGGCGGCTTTGTCTTTTATAAGGAGCACTTCACCGATGGCTGGCAAGTCTTGGTCTTTTGCAGATGATCGTCGCGTTATCGAACTTGCCAAAGCGTCGAAGTCTTTAGAGGAAGCCGCTCGTATCAGGAAGCGCACTCCTGAGCGCATTCGCAAAGTTGCAATGCGGTTGGGCGTCTCATTCAAATCCGAAAGAAAGACAAAACGCTGAGACACTTGGAAACTGCGTCCATCCGAGTGCAAACTCGTGGCCGAGCGGGCGTCTTGCTCATGTCATCCAGATTTGGCATAAACGTTGCATAATATTCGCCGCCGGAGCTTTTTGGCTCCAGCCGCCAACACCACTGAGCGAACATATTCCGCTTTAGCCGGTGTTGTGTACTTAACTCTCAAGGCAAAAGGGGAATTGTTGCTGCTGAAGGGTAAGTGTAATGATTGATGATCAACAATTGGCTCGCTTGCGAGCGCATCGTAGTAATATTCAACGCTATCGAAACCTATTGCAAACCAGCCTAACAGAGCTTGAACGCCAGTTTGTCGAAAGGCGGCTGACCGAAGAGCAATCAAATCTGGAGAGCTTGGCAACTTCTACTCGTATCTAGTCTATGGCTTTCTCACCACGACGCCGAACGCAGTCGTCGAGCCGATCCATCCCAAGGCGATGCCGGTCATCCTGATGACGGATGAGGAGCGCGACGTGTGGATGCGCGCGCCGCGGGAGGAGGCCAAGGCGCTGCAAAGACCGTTGTCGGATGATGCGCTCAGGATAGTCATGCGCGGGGCGGACAAGGAAGACGAGGTCGCAGCGTGATCAGAGTATCAAGAGCCGGTAGCATGCGGTCGCCGGTCATCGTGATTGGATGGCTTGCCTTCAAGTTCGCGCGTGACGCTCGCGGACGCGCGAGTAATCTTTACGAAGCGAAACTATACCGCGGCGTGGACGAGAGCCGTCGCGCGCTGTTGTGTCCGGTCGTCTGGGCATCACGCAGGGGGGCATTGCTGATTATACGGGCCGCCGAACCGCTGACCGAAATGATGACTGAAGAAGAATATTGGGAGGCATTTGAAACCTGGGACTATATGCCCGGAGAGGATAGCTGCCCGTTTGAACCGAAGGCGTGCGACTGGGGATGGTTCGAGGGCCGGAAGGTTGCCCTCGATTACTCGAGTCGTTTGAGCATTTCGCGAGCATGGCCGACCCCATGCTCGCAGCGGCGCTGCTGCAAACGGCTACCGACGAGTACCGCAATGCCGGATTGAAGGGGGAGCGTGACCGCACCCGCATCTTGATGCAGCAGAAGATGGGTGCGGCGGGCGAGAACCTTAAATCATTCGAGCGGAAGATCGAAATACCTCGTGACGATATGGAGAAGTTTCTCGACCTGATCGTGGTCGACGACCTAGCCACGACTTTCGTGCGCATCGCGCGAGAATTCTTGTTGAACGCCACTACGGAGGTCCGTGATCGATTTCGGATGAAACGATATGGTCCGCATGTCCGCTTGGGAGCCTCAAGCGTGAGCACCATTGCCATCACTGCGGGGCGCAAATGCCCCACCTTCATCATGATTTGTGCGTACATCCGGCCGCGCCTGGGCAGGGCCACGCCAATGACAGCTCAGTTCCATGAGACAACAGAAGCGGAGTTCGAGGTGCAGGTTCGCAACCTCGCGCGCCTCGTGTCAGCCTGCACCTTGGGGCTTTGGTCCTTTTCTGCGGGCCTGCTGATCGGGAGCTTTTTTCTGTTTTGAACTGTGTCCTGTTGGACTTGCTCGGCGAAAACGACATCGAACTTCCGGTGCTGTTTTCTGGGACGTGATTGCTCCGGCCCGCTTTTAAGCGAGCCGATTTATTTCCTACGAGAATTCAGTTAGCCTTGCGGCCCAGGAAGGCCGGGATATCGCAAACAACTTGCTCGATCGAATTGCGCACAGCGGAAAAGCGGCTGTATAATTCCGGCCGCGGTGCACTACTCTCGATCCGCTCGGCGCTGCGATGATTTTCCTTGCGCAGCCTGCTAGCGAGTTCCGTAAGGGAGCCCGTTGGTTGCCTCTGGCGCATCTCACCAAGATTATCGATGCCGGTCGCTACCACCGACACGCGGACAATACCTTGCAGGCTTTCATCGAAAGTGGCGCCGACGATGACGTTGGCGTCCTTATCGACCTCTTCGCGAATGCGGGTCGCGGCTTCGTCTACCTCGAACAGCATAAGGTCCTTGCCGCCGGTGATGGAGATTATGAGGCCACTGGCGCGCTTGATCGACGGGTCATCGATCAATGGATTGGAAATTGCGGCCACAGCTGCATTGAGCACGCGCTTCGTACCGGAAGCCTCGCCCCTGCCCATCATGGCTTTGCCCTTCTCGCGCATTACGGTGAGAACGTCGGCAAAATCGAGATTGATCAGGCCTTCCTTGACTACAAGGTCGCTAATGCAGGCCACACCGGAATAAAGCACTTGATCGGCCAGCACGAAGGCATCGGCGAAGGTGGTCTTCTCGTTGGCCACCCGGAAAAGGTTCTGGTTTGGGATGACCAGCAGAGTGTCCACCGCCCTGAGCAGTTCCGCGATGCCTGCTTCGGCAAAGCGCATGCGGCGCTGGCCCTCGAAGTGGAACGGCTTGGTGACTACACCGATGGTCAGAATGCCAAGCTCACGGGCGGTCTTGGCTATAACCGGCGCTGCCCCAGTGCCGGTACCGCCGCCCATGCCGGCAGTAACGAACACCATGTGTGCGCCGGTTAAATGATCGCGGATCGAATTGATTGCCTCTTCGGCCGCCGTGCGCCCCACTTCGGGCTGCGAGCCGGCACCAAGGCCTTGGGTGACTTGGGCGCCTATCTGGATGATCCGGTTGGCCTTTGACATGGCGAGCGCCTGTGCGTCGGTATTAGCGACGATAAATTCGACGCCTTGCAGCTCAGACGCGATCATGTTGTTGACGGCATTGCCGCCAGCGCCGCCGACCCCAAACACGATAATGCGCGCCTTCATCTCGCTGATATCGGCAATGCTGGTCATTTTTCTCTCCCGATTGCTCCGCTACGCCGGGGACACGCATGCTTACCCACGAGCAGCCTTGCGGTCTGCTGCCATTAAGTCCGCAGCTAGGTGGCCCGGGCGGGGTGCAGCTAGTCCGTGGCTGTCGATCGAGCCATCATCAGCTCGGCCATCGGTCCGAAGAAAACCTTCCGAGCCGCGCCGTCGCCTCCTTAGCTGCCGTAGCCTCGGCGGTCGCCTGTAGCACTTCAACCATCAGCCGATCGGCGCGCTCACGCTCGAAATCGGCCCGGTGACCCGCTGCTGTTGCTTCGAGTCGCGCGATCTCCCCTGCAACGCTATGATCTTTGCAGCTAGGGCGACATTGCCTGCTTCACGTGATGGCCGACGCTTATGCCGTATTTCCGTGAGATCCACGCTCACCATTGCTTTGCCGTCATCTGAAAGTGAGCGCGGCAGCCGGAGCCGCCTGACAAGCGAACGAGCGGCATTAGGCGAGATTGTCAAGCGGGCGCCAAGTGCGGCATATGTCAGTGTTTCAACAGGCATCGGCTGTTCTCCTGGAACGAACCGCGCGGTCTATTAACCGAAAAGTAACCAGAAGTTAAGTTGTGATGGTTAAGAGATCGTTAACAGTGGGCGGATTCCGCCAATTGAGCGTCCCGCGACCAGAATGGATGGTTTGCCTATCCGACTTCACCTCGGAAACGCGCCGGCGTCGTGGGACACGCCGAGCCAATCTCTATTGTCCGCCCTATGTCGACCGGCTGGTAGGAATGTCCGTCCCGGGTCAGTCGCGACAGTTTGGCATGTCCGAGCGACTTCCGCTTTCGCCCTGAAAGCCGGCATCCATACCAAGCTTCGGTATGTCTCAAAGGTGCCGATTGTGTTGAAAAAGTCCTTTTTCGCTGATGACTGAAAATTCTCAGGATCGCTGGTGCGTCTCTCTCGCAGCGAAGTGAGGGACCACATCAATTACCGCAAAAACGATCGCTGGCGCTCGTATCGATTCTACAAAGCCTTGCAGCGTCTGAAATCGCCAATGCGCTACATTTGCGAGATTTTCGGAGCCCTGCAATTTTCGAGTTTTTCAACACAATCTGCCAACAACGGACATCGCAAACTGTTACATCTGCGCTTGAAGGGGGCGGAATTTAATGACGGCGATCAGCGCAATCAGGATGAAGATGGCCAGCACAGCGGCCTGCGTGACCGCGAAGGGTGGTTCGGTCTGCATCGGTGCCAACGCATTGAGAGCCGAAACCTTCACGAAGCTCTGCACGACCAAAACGAAGACGTTAAGATAAAGCGACACAACAGCGGTGATTACGTAGATCCAGCGCCATGCGCCTACCAGGTGCTCTTTGTACAAAGCAAACAGCGCGACGGCCAGGATCACACAAGCCACAAACCCGACACCCAAAGCCGGCGTGAAGCCGTGGATGGGAAAAAGAAATCCAGTCAAGCTGGTGAGCGCCGTTGTGAAGAGAAAAAGCGCGGTTGTGACCGGCAACGTGTTCGAGGCAAACATCCCGCCCACAACGATCAGTCCGCTTCCGATTGCGACAAGGGTGATAATGACGTGCAAGATTGTGAAGGCGCCCACCGACATCCCTAGGATCATGGAAAGTCCCCGTTGTTGGCGTGCTCGCTCGTACGCCGGTGCGGCGCGGGCGCGAGATGATCGACCTGCTCGCGGTAAGCGCAAGAACTAACCGCCGACGAACGTGACCGTCTCGTCGAGCGGGACGCGGCCCGTACGGGCGTAACTCACCGTGGGGTCCTCGTACCCGATCGACATGCCGCAGAAGAGGATGAGCCCGTCCGAGGGTGACAGGGCCTCCGCGACCGTCTCGCGAACCTGCGACCACGCCATCTGCGGGCAACTGTGCAGCCCTTCGGCGCGGAGCAGCAGCATGACGGTCTGCAGATACATGCCGACGTCGGCCCATTAGGGCCGGCCCAGGTCGCGGTCGATGTAGCAGAACAGGGCGGCGGGCGCGCCGAAACAGTTCCAGTTGGCGATGGCCGCCCGCTGGCGCGCCTCCCAGTCCTCGCGCGCAATGCCGAGCGCGCTGTAGCGCTCCTTGCCGAAGGCGGATCGGCGCTCCCCGTACGGGGACTTCAGCGCGGGCGGGTACATCTCGTACTGCCGCTCGTCCCAGGGGTCGCCGTGGACCACGCGCTCGACGGCGCGACACTTGAGCTCGGCCAGCGGCGCGCCGATCAGCACGTAGGTGTTCCACGGCTGGATGTTCGATCCGGACGGCGACCAAGCTGCGGCGGACAGCACGCGCTCAAGCACTTCGCTCGACACAGGCTCGTCTTTGAATCCGCGCACCGCCCGTCGACTTGTGACTGCCTCATATACGTCCATGATGATCGCCTCCCTACCGCCGGCCATCCGTTTCGTTCAAAACGCATGCCGTCGTCTCGTTCGGCCCTAACCCAACAAGCGGTCAGTACTCCCAGACCGCCGGTACACAACGAAAGACGTCGCCGGCGACCGCCACATGGCAGACGGACGGGAACGGCAGGTGAGTGGCCACCAGCGGCTCGCGGGCCGCCGCCAGCTCCCGCAAAAGACGGACCCTAACGCGAGTCGCTTCCTCGGGGTCGTGTTCGAAGCCGTTGTACCAGTCGGGATGCTCGAACCCGACCGCGAACACGGCGTCGCCTGCGAACGTCAGCCGGTCGCCGCCGGACGCCAGACGGACCACGCTATGTCCGGGGGTGTGGCCGCCGGTGCGACGGACGACCACGCCCGGCGCCACCTCGTACTCCTCCCCGAACGGCCGCAGCTGGCTCTGGTACTCGTTCAAGAACCGATTGGCGGCCGACCGAAGCGCGTCCGGGAACCCCGGCGGCATGGAGACGCGGGAGAAATCGGGCGCCGCCCAGAACTTGACCTCGGCGGCCGCCACATGGACTCGCAGGTCTTTACGCAGCCTCTCCCTCACTCCGTCGACGAGCAGCCCGCCAACGTGGTCCATGTGCATGTGGGTCAGCACCACATCGGTCACGGACGAAAGATCGATGCCAGCCTCCTCCAGCCGCTGGATCAACTTCCCGGCCCGCGGCAAGTGCAAGTCCGGGTCGGCCCCTAGTCCAGCATCGACGAGGATGGTCCGGTCGCCATTCCGCACCACGACCACGTTCAGCGCCCACTCGAGCACGTCCGGCGGCAGGAACTGCTCGTTCAGCCAGGCCGCCCGGATGGCCGGGTCGACGTTGTGGCCCAACATCGCGCCCGGCAGCGTGAGCACCCCATCGCTGACCACCAGCACGTCAATGTCGCCGACCTTCAGCGCGTAGCGCGACGGAACCAGCTCGTCGGGCCCCGGCCTACCGGGGTGTGCGGTCATGTCTAGGCTCATGATTGTCTCCTTCTGACTGCCTTACCTTTCGTGGACTTGGGTTGCCGTAGACTCGGGTTGCAGTAGATTTGGGTTGCCGTAACAGTCACTGTGCGGGCACGAGCGCCGGGGCGCCCTTGTCCTTGATCAAGAGCACCAGGAATTTCGCCGGCTGGGTGCCGCTCGCGTTCCGGTCGACGACATGAACATCATCAGGGCCTTCATAGAAGGACTGTCCTGGTGTCAGTGTCACCTGTTGTCCACCCTTCAGCTGCATCACGACGGAGCCCTCCAGCACGTAAACAAACGCATGTGCATTGTGTCGGTGGATAGCGCTCGACCCGCCGGGCGCATGCTCGACAGTGATCATCAGAGCCTCCCTGCCTGGATTCTCCGGAAGATCCTTAGACATGAGTGACGTGACCTTAGGCTCCTGAGCCACCGCCGTGCCGATCATGAGGCACAGAAGAACCAACGCAACGAGTTTGATCGTCATAGTCGCCTCTTCGCTCGTTGCCCTGGACCCGCTCGTGACAGACCGGGCGGACCTCCGATGCGGGATCAGGCTGCTGCCTGTGAGCGGCGGAGCCATTCGTCGAAACCGATGCGGCCGAGGCGCGCCTCGCCCAACGGCACCAGCGATTTCTCCTCGACCCGGCCGCCCCCGTACCGGGCCTCGGGGTCGCTCACTACCTCGCGCGGGTCGCCGACGGCCATCAGATAGCGGGCGACGATTTCGTTGAACGGTGCTCGCTCCGGGCCGGCGATCTCCACGATGCCGTTGCGCGGCGGCGCGAGCGCCACATCGGCAACGTTGGCAGCAACGTCGTCCGAAGCGATGGGCTGGAACAGGACGGGCGGGAGCTTGACCAGGTTTTCATCCGCACTCATATCGGCGATGCCGCGGAGGAATTCCATGAACTGGGTCGAGCGGACGATGGTGTATGGGATGCCGGAGGCCTTGATCAGTTTCTCCTGGGCGACCTTGGCGCGGAAATAGCCATTGTCTGTCCGGTCGATTGCGACGATGGAGAGCGCGACATGGTGTCGGACACCGGCTGCGGCCTCCGCCGCGAGAAGGTTTCGGCCGGAGGTCTCGAAGAACTCCAGCACCGCCTTGTCTTCGAATGAGGGCGAATTGGCCAGGTCGATCACCACCTGCGCGCCGGCCAGGGCCTCTTTGAGCCCCTCGCCGGTGATGGTGTTGACGCCGCTGTTGGGCGAGGCGGCCACGACCTCGTGCCCGCCCTGGCGCAGAATGGCAACGGTCTTCGAGCCGATCAGGCCGGTGCCACCGATGACGACGATCTTCATGGTTAACCTCGACATGGAGATGGGCCCGCTCCCCTCGAAGTCCAGCCGTCAGCGCGCATTTAGGGGACGACGCGCGCTGACGCCGAACACAAGTGCGCTCCTAAGCTGCTTTCCGCTCTTCTTTCTCTGCGATAAACGCAAGTAGGTCAGCATTGACCTGATCTTGAAGGGTAGCGGTAAGACCGTGAGGCGCACCGGGATAGTAGATTTCTTTCGCGCCTTTGATGAGCTTGGCCGATTTTTTTGCAGAGTCCTTCACTGGCACGATCTGATCATCTTCGCCGTGCATTACAAGCGTTGGCACATCGAACTTCTTGAGGTCCTCAGTGAAGTCGGTCTCGGAGAAGGCTTTGACGCTGTCGTAGGCGTTCTTAAGACCGGACTGCATGCTCCACAGCCAGAACTGATCTAAGATTCCTTGCGAGACCTTGGCGCCCGGTCTGTTCGCGCCATAGAAGGCAATCGCAGTGTCCTTGTAGTACTGCGAGCGGTCTTTCATGAGTCCAGCGCGGATGCCGTCAAATACTTCCATCGGCAGCCCATCCGGATTGCCTTCGGTCTTCAACATGAGCGGCGGCACCGCGGCAATGAGGACAACTTTCTTAACGCGGTCGGTACCATGCCGTCCGATGTAGCGCGTAACTTCGCCGCCGCCTGTCGAGTGACCGACGAGTGTAACGTCACACAGATCGAGCGCTTCAATGACGGCAGCTAGATCTTCGGCGTAGCCGTTCATGTCGTTGTGGGCAGAAGCTTGGCTTGAACGGCCGTGACCCCGTCTGTCGTGCGCGATGCAGCGGTAGCCGTGCTGCACGAGGAACATCATTTGACCGTCCCAGGCATCGGAACTGAGCGGCCAACCGTGCGAGAATGTGATGACCGGGCCCGCGCCCCAGTCCTTGTAGTAGATTTGAGTGCCATCTTTGGTGGTGATCGTACTCATGACATAGGCTCCTTTCCTGCCTTGAAATTCTGCAAGAATGGCTTCTATTCGCCCGGCCTTTGACAGCGTCACCTTCTCGCCGTCACGGCGAGCGCGCTCATTTCCCCATCGTTTGATTCTGCAAAGCTTGCTCTCAGCGTGGCTAGTGTCGCAGGAACTTAGATTGCGGCCAGCGTCCGTCGCCGGCGCACTAAGCCTAACGCGTCGCTCGCGCTGTCATGGGACAGCACACCTCGCGCTGTCATGGGACAGCACACATTGCATTGCTCTTCGTTCGACGCCGTGTCCTCGGCGAAGTGGCTGCCTTACGTAGGCGAACCCAATCTCAAAAGAAATTTTCAACGGGACATTAAAAACTTTTTCAACGGGAATTCCATCAGCCATGTGAACGGTTCCATCACTTTATGTTAATCGAGGGCGGCGCTCTGACAGCCGAAAACGTTCACAGCTTTCATGCCGCGAATGCTCGGAGCATTGTCGTTGAACCTACGACGCGCTGCACGGCCCATGGGGACGATCACAGCGCAGCGCGGAACAGCAAAAGGGTTGATTTCCGAGCTGGGTCAAACTCGGAAGTCGTCGTTGGCTAGAAGCACGTCCGTTTGTCCCCTAGGAGCAGACATCGAGCGCGGCCTGATCCGGCGGTGCCCTGATCTCGAGCGCGCTGGTCGGAGGGTGGGAAATCGGCGTGACGATGGACGAGACGAGGTGGAGCATTAGCTACGTCTCAACGGTGTCGGACTGGAATCCACCGCTTGCACCGCGCCCGCACCAACCTGCATGCTCGAGCGCGAGAACATGGAGCAGTAACCGGTAGCGGTACCTGCGGGCGTCCCTTCCCCCGAGACCACCCCTGGGACTTTGCCGCGAGCCCGGCGCTTCCCCGGTTCACAAGTTGTTGTGCGACGCGAACCTTCCCAAGTCGCATTTATTTCAATCGCAGGACGAATTTCAATCCAAAGAAAGGTAGACATGCGAGCGCATCGAACTTTCCTGAGCTTTGCAATAGCGATGGGTTGCGGCATCACCCTTCAAAGTAACGCGTTGTCGCAAGAGTATCGGGGAACGTGGGCACAACAACAGGCCTGCACGCCCGACGTCTGGCGGCTGTGCGGCGCGCAAATCCCCGATGTGGACAGGATCGTGGCTTGCTTACGGCGAAACACTCCGAACCTCAGCGATCGGTGCCGCGCGGTTTTTGCACAAGGCGACGCGCCGTCACGTGGTGAGGATCGCGATTACGGGCAAAGGCGTTACGATCGAGATTATAGACCGCCTCGCTACGATCGTGATTATGGGCCAAGGCCCTATGACAGAGACTACGGGCCAAGGCCTTACTACGCTCCAAGGCCTTACGATTATTACGACGAATAAGTGGAAGATAGATTTCCGCAGCAGACCTCACCAGAGGTCCGAGTTTTCGGCACAGTGGGTGATTATTTGAAATGAGGCCGCCGAACTGAGGCATTAGCGGTAGCCTTTGCACTTCGTCTCTTCTTTGTACTCGCCATGGCGCTCCCGTTTGCGCTCGATCTTGCACGGCCCCCTGTAAAATTCCTGTTTGTGCTCGCGTGCTTCGTTGTAGCTGCGGCCGTAGTAATCACCGCGATCGTAACCCCAGCGGCCCCCCAAAGTCGGGTTGGGATCAGCCAAAGCCGGGCTGGAAAAAACCATCACGCCGACCATCACCAAAGCCCGTTTCATTTGTCACCTCCGTGTAGGTTCCAGGGGCAACCACCTCAGAACAGATTTGTTCTTCGCAGGATGAGTGCACGCTTTGGCTAGCGTCGCGAAAATGTGGGGCAGTAACCGGTAAAGGTACCTGACGTGATTCAATCCCGCATGTCCGCCCCCGGGGCCCTCCCCTACCCCTCGGGTCAATGCCGCGATACGAGCGCAAACGGTATCCTGCTTGCTCCGCAAACTGCGCGTCAGTTCATGATGCGCAATCGCACGCTCGATGGCATTGATAAGAACATCTGAGGGTACAGGCTTAGTCAGAAAGTCGTCTGCACCGCCCTTGATGGTCCGCACCGTTGTTCGGATGTCAGGATAACCAGTGAGGAAGATGATAGGCAGCGTCGAGCCGAGTTCGATTAGCCGCTCTTGCAGTTCTGGACCGCTCAGTCCCGGTATCCGCACGTCAAGCAGGATGCAGCCCAAGATGGCATCGGCGGGCAAGTGGTCCAACAGATGCTGAGCCGCGGGATAGGTCGCGACTTCGTAACCGGCATGTTTCAAAAGCCGTTCCATCGCCTTGCGGAAGGACGCATCGTCATCGACAATGTGTACGAAACCCGGCACGTATTCTCCCGAAGATGGGTTGCTAGTATTGCAACGTCGTCGATCCCAAAAGATATTTCGAGTTGGACCTTGGGCCTACGGGGATGGGGACAAACTGGCGCTCAACGCCAAAAAAGTATGGCCGCGGTTATCGCGACAGAGATCACGCCCAACGCCACCACCGCCACAATGAAAAGCCATTCCCGCACCACAGGGCAAAGATACACGGATCAACGTGCCGACAGGTATGCCGGTTTTTCCCAACAGCCATCCATTTGCGCACCTAGTTCCACAGGATGCCTACCAGCGGCACAGGAGGCTGTCAGCCCCCATCCTTTTTCCCGCTCACTAGAATCACTCGTTCGACCTCGGACGCCAGCACCGTCAGGTGTGCAGCCAGCCGGTCAAATAGCTCGCGCTTCTTCGGATCAGTTGCCAAGTTTCGGATTAGTTCGCATTCCGCCGCGTCACGGCGAAGTTTCTCCAACTGGGCTAACGTGTCCTGCATCTTCGCCTACTCCTCTCGACACGTTCGCAAAGTCGCGGGTCACAGGCCCGCAGCGACAATGAGTGATTAGCCCATCGTCAGCGATGTGCAGCAGCGCCTGAACGATCCCGCTGCTGGTTCGGTAGGAGACCACCACGGCTCCGCCGTCCATCTGCAACTCTTCGAGTTCAAGCGCGGGTATTTGAAGGAAACGGTGTCGCCAGTAGGCCGATATGCCTTCCGCACCCTGGATGATCTTCCGACGGCCTCCACAGGCGCACTCGATCGCTCCGTCTGGGCTGTACATGGCGATAATCTGATCGAGTGAAGCGTCGCGGTAAGCGTCAAGCCAATCTACCGCGACGGCCATCGGGTCACAGGGATTCATTTGCCCTACCTACTTGCCTTCACAGCTAGGGTGGGTCATTCCGGCGGCGAAGTACAGATGTAAGCAGGGCCACCGATGATGTTGGCCGGGGGTAGTTGATTGCTTGCAACACAACAAATGTTAGGATTTCGTCAGCGGCAGTTCATTCTTTACACCTGGCTTACATCAGGCTCTTCGAGGCCATCAGCGCGAACGTTCCGCACGGCATTCCTGCGCCGCACCACTGACACCCGAGTTCTAATGTCCAAGCCTGCTGGGGATGGTTCTTTCACAGCCACCCGATGCCGAAACAGACCCTGTAGTCAGGGTCGATCATGAGACGAGTTTGATGGGCTGGCGTCGGTACGCATCGATTGCGTAGTTGGAAAGAACGAGCCTGCGCCGTTCCCCGCACCTGAACCGTTCGATGATTTCATCGAGCAAGAAGTTGGCAGACCAGTTCGGGTCCCCGAGTTCACCCGTTCTCTCAAGGACACTCCAGGCAATCGCGAAGGACTGCTCTATTAGGTCAGTGTCGGTCATACGGGTAGAACGGCTCCGCAATCGCTGCGTTCCTAGAGGCGGGCACGCATGTCGATTACGAAAGCACGAACTAGCACGACGAAAAACCCGACACGCAATGTCGGGCTGATCGCAAGTATACTCTAGGATCGATAATGCGGATAGCACACCAGCATTCGCCCTGCGCCGTCTGCGCACAAAGGAACACAGGAACAAAAATACTGGACCGGCACATCTTGGGAGACTGTGAACCAAAGTCCCTCCTTCCGATTGACGTGATCGGAGGTGGGATTGACGTGATTGGAGGTGCGCATGTCGAACTTCGTGACCCTGCTCGTCGAGGACGATGCGTTTCAGCGTGATGTGCTGGCTGACGTGCTAAAGGATGAAGGTTTCGAAGTGATCGAATGCACGACCGGCGAGGCTGCTGAACTGATCATCGCGTCAACTGGAACCGAATTGCAGGCGCTCATTACTGACCACAACCTAGCGGGCAAGATGTCAGGGACCGAACTCGCACACTATGCCCGCAGCCGACACCCGCATCTGAACATTGTCATCATGTCCGGCACCACCGTGCAACCTATGCCGGTCGGTACGGCGTTCTTGCGAAAGCCTTTTGCTCCCGAGCGCCTGCTCGATATGGTCCGTGAGTAAATAAAGCGTGGCAGTCCCGCTGCAAAGCCTCGAGCATGCCTCCACGCCTTCAGTCTATCCCAATTCCTTGCGGACAGCGGCGGCTGAATTTCCGACCTTTTCGACGATCTTCCGCAATTCATCCTTCGAGATGTTCAGGTGCTTGGCCCAGTAACGAACCTCATGACTTTGGTTCATATTGATTTTGCTGCGGTCGGGTTGATTTTTCTTCGTCAGGCTATCCGTCATCAGGCTTTCCCCGGTACCCGCCGTTTGGAAGCCCGATCTTGCCCTCGCAAATAGCGCATGCCTTCGACAGCGAGCGCCCTTTCGTCAGCATCCATGCCAGTGAGATGCGCCGCCAGCCGTTCGCGCGTGGCTTGAGCCTCATCTGCCGTGAGGTGGGTAATTAGCGTTATCGCGTTGTCTGCACTGCGGTAAACTTTTGGTTCCGACACCAAGCGACAGCGGACGCACCGAGTTGAAGTGCGTGTTCTGCGACCGTCTGGACCCGATGAAGATGTCAGCGGTCGCTCAGTGGTCGGACAGCCCGCTCGCCGATCCTATTTCCGAGCCCATAGCCCCTCGAACCTGACCCGCGCAGCGCCTTGGTGCAACAAATAAGACCCGCCGCACGTGGGGAGGTGGTGCGACGGGCCTGGAGATTTACGAGATCCATGTCCTCTTACTAGGGACGCATTGGAAATCGCTGGCGGCCTCATCCGTTCCTACAAATCGGAGATTTTAGGCAACGTCATATAGGCGCTACGTTTTCCACCAATGCTGTAGGCTCGTTCAGGAAGTAGTCGCGGTTGCCCAAGGGTGTGGGGTTTACTCGGACACCGGAGCAGTCAAGGAAACGGCCCCAGCTATGCGAAACTGAGGCCGTTCCTGAGGAGAACAAGATGATGCAGACATCTTGCCAAGAGCCTACCCCCCGCGCTGGCCTGAGCATGGTTCGCATGACAGCGCATGCATTCGTTGATCTAGATCAAGCATGCCCACGAACCGCGTGGCCATCGCGTGAACTTGTTGACCCGCACAACCCAGCGCGGCTGACCGTTACCTTGAGGTAGCCCTTCCACATGTGGAAACTTTCCACAACCGGAAGTATTTGTAACAACTTTTCTACAACCTTAACGTTGCCACAGTCCGATCGGAGAAGCCGCGCCGACTTGCTCGACTAGCGAGCCTGTCGATGTCGAGTTATGCCCGTTCGCGACAGTTCGTGTCTGTCTGTTAGGGCGTGGCTGCAAAACCAGTCATAGGAACGAAGATGCCACCACGCTGCAGGGTACTCGTCGGGACATCCGCATGAAGTGGCAGTGCAGTCGCAACCCCGGTAACAGTGGAGCAGCGCTCATCGATGGGAGCCGCTTGCCAGACCGCTAGTCTCGTCTTAGGAGGGCTCTTGTCGGGACGCGTGCATGTTGTTGACGACGATGCTTCTTTCCGGACAGCAATCGCGCGTCGTCTGCAGAAAGCTGGCTACGAGGTCGTGACCTATCCGTCGGCTCAGCATTTTCTGGATCGTATGCCCAGCGAGAGTGAGATGGGCTGCATTCTTCTCGACGTACGGATACCGGACCTGAGCGGTCCCGAGCTCCAGCGTCGTTTGAGTGAGCTCGGCTCGACCCTGCCTATCGTATTTCTAACGAGTTACCCCGATGTTCGGACCACGGTGCGGACCATCAAGGCGGGTGCCGAGGATTTTCTCACCAAGCCCGTATCATCGGACAAGCTTCTTCGGGCAATTGAGCGGGCTATGGCGCACCATGAAGCGACGCGTGGCCTGAAGAGCACGCTGGACATGGTTCGCGCTCATATCGGGAAACTGACGCCGCGCGAGCGGCAAGTCTTTGAGGGCATCATTCGCGGCCAAACCAACAAGCAGGTCGCGAACGCGTTGGGCGCGACCGAACGCACAATCAAAGCCCACCGCCAACGGGTGATGGAGAAAATGCAAGTTCAATCCCTGGCCGAACTTGTCTCCCTCGCCGAGCGGGTCGGCGTTTTGGACGGTACGCCCGGTGACGATACGAGAAGACAGCCGTGGTGCCCTTGGTAACGCGCGACGCCAACCGATCTCGGTCCAGGCCGTCGTGCTCTCCTTAAATCCGAAATGAATCAAAGCCACTGAAGGAAAAGCCCGCCACAATGAAGCGCCATACCAGCGTTGGTAATCGACTGTTAGCTGGGCTGCCGTCAGCGGACCTTTGTTTGCTCGCCCCTCACCTCCAGCAAATATCGCTCAAACGAGACGCCGTGCTAGTGCGATCGGGAGATCGGAATGAAAAGGTTTATTTTCCCCACAGCGGGATGATTTCGTTCATGCTCGACATGCCGAACGGACAAACAGTAGCAACCTCGGTCATCGGGCTTGAGGGCGCGGTGGGCATGCTGTCAGTGCTCGGGCCCTCGCATTCTCCTACCACGGCGGTCGTGCGCGTGCCGGGGATCGCATCGCAGATCTCTGCATCAAGATTTCATGCTGCCTTCGGTCGGAGTAGCGGCATCAAACAGGCGGTCCAGACCCACACAAGGGCAGTGTTGATGCAGCTTCAGCATGTGGCCGCCTGCAACGCGCTGCATCCTGTCGAAGCCCGCATGGCCCGGTGGTTGCTCCACGTCCACGATAGAATTGACGCTGACGCCATATTGCTAACGCAGGAGGCGCTTTCGGAGTTGCTTGGAGTACGACGAACGACAGTGACGCTGGTCATGCGCAAACTACGAGCGTCGGGCGCTGTACGATCTGGCCGGCGGGGCATGGTCGAGATTGACAGACCGCGGCTCGAAGGTGCGGCATGCGAGTGCTACAAGGTCATGAGCTGCCAGTATCACCAGATCTTTCCTGCTGGAGACAACGAAGCCTCGCAGTCAGGCCGCACCGGCAGGTAAAACTGCGGCGATCGACATTCCCTTTTTGGCCGAATTCAGATCACTCTTCGTAAAACGATGCATAGCCTTCCGAGTAGGCCCCACATGCCGCGCTCCCCGGAAGCAAGGACTATCGCCTTGTTCCGCATGGCTTCGCTCGCGGAAGCCGGATGATTTGGCAATTATCCATTGGCGACGACTCAGTCCCTAAGAGAACGACGGAAAAGCATCGATCGTTCGGCGTCCGTGTTCTGCCTTATGCCGACCTTGCCGGTCCGACTTGCGCGATCACCGAATCCAGCATCAGTCCTCTCCGTGACCCCAGCCATAGGCTGGGTTCGATTACATGAGAGACCTGAAGCGGTCTTGTTACTTCGCGCCAAACTTTTGTTCGTTGCTGCCATGATCGCGGGTGCCGACCATGGCGAGGCTCATGCACGCCCGCAGCGATAGTGGCGCCATGACCTCAACTCAGCCGTCGCCGCGGATATTCATTGCCCGATAGGCCGCGGCGAGTTGGTCTGGCGGCGTCCTGACCTTCAGCGCTTTCCAAGCCTCCCGAAACTCCGACTTGGCCGTGTTGATGTCCGGGGCTGAACCCATCGGCAGTTCGCCAGGCAGATGGACGGTGACGTTCCAGAGCCAGAGGCACGGCATCCGTTCGGTCGCCAATCGAATCCAGCCGATGCGCTGCCTGCCTTCAACCACGGCAAAGTCGCTAAGGCCAATGGAGCGGAGTTTCAGCATATTTCCCGGCCTTTAGGACCACGACTACATTCATCTGCGGCGTGACTGAGAAGAGCGTTTCCTTCTTGGCGGTGTATCAGGGATCCCGATGCAGGTCGTAAAACCCGTCGGTCCCTCGCGCGGTCAAGCTGCACGGCGCAGCCTTTACGGTCGTTGTTGAAAGCCCGTCCGGGCTCTCCCTGCTTAATCGTGGACCGGTACTTACCGGCGGTAACGGCGGTGGGCCAGTTGGCACGGGTGCCGGTTTTACCTGGAGTGCTGGAGCCTCGGTAGTAGGCGTTGTCGCCGACTGGGGCTGCTCCCTCAAGGGCGGCGGGCCAGGAAGCGGGGGGCGGCCCGGGAAGCGGTGGAGGACGTCCTATCAAGCTGCCAGGCGTCTCGGGCTGCTGTGCCAATACTGGAGACGACAGGGCCAGCAGTATTGCTGCTAGAAGCGAGCTCCTGTGGTTCGCTCCGGTCTGTCGACGTTGCGCGTCCAGCACGATATCGCGGAAGCAATCCCTGCACACCGGCCACCCGGCATCGTCGGCACCTACAACCTTCATGAGTATGAGGACGAGAAGGCCGAGGCGCTGGAGAACTGGGCGCAGCGGCTCGCGACCATCGTCTACCCGGTGCCTGCCGCGCCCGCCAAGGTCGTCAAGCTGCGGGGCTGCGGCGATGATGGCCCGGCAGATCGCGGCCTGTGCGTTGGCGAAGGGTGGCCCGGTGTCCTGTAGTCCTGCGCTTGCGGCGCGCTGTAGGGCCTTCCTGTGGCCTCGTCGCTGGCGGTGTTCGCGATCCGGCGCGGCTGCTACCGGAAAGCAATGACTCCCCGCGCAGCCGTGGCATGGGATAGGTTCGGATTTACGGCAACTGAGGTTGTCTTGCGTGCCGAAGCGCCAAGTCGGTCATGCAGTCTTTCACTTTGCCAGCTTCACTGTTTGTCCGCTGGCATTCTTCCCTAATCAGGTTCGTCTGGTTATGGTCACGGCGCAAGTCAAAGGCCGCGTAGACAATCGCGAGGAAAACAACCACGGATACTGCGATGCCAATCGCTCTCATGCGTGCCTCCCTCCCAATGTTGCGGCTTTGACGCGATGCCGGCGGCGCATGAAGAGGTGCTCACCGACGAGCAACCCCGCCGCAAAGACAACAACTTGGGCCAGTTAGAGTAGATCCGGCATTTTCTCTCATCGCCTCTGCAATGCTCGCGTTGACCAACGAGAAGAGAAACATCGCCGTTCCCACCATGAGCAGGAAAAAAGTGCAATTCCCTCGGAACTCAAGGGCGTGCTGATGACGCGCTCGCGATGCGCCTCATCTCGTGTCGGAACAGGAAGAGCCGTCAGCGGGAGTTCGGAACGGTGACGGCTCTCTTGCACAGCGACGTGTCCGGCAGAAGGAAGGAACCGATGGTCCCGCCAATAAGGGATTGCTAACGGCACCGCCTGTCGCTTGGCGATGACGCGATGACGTGATGCCATCCGCTATCGGTCGCCTGTGCTGCGGCGAACGTTCGCCGCAGCGAGGTGCGACGATGATGCGGTGACGGTGCGAGCCGTTGCCCGTGCAGGCTCCGGGGGTTCGATGCCTGCCGTGCCGCCCATCTCATGTCGGGACGGCAAGAAGCCGTCACCGGGGTCAGCGATACGGTGACGGCTCCTCATTGCAGCGCAGTGTCCCGGACAAGGACGTGTAATATTGACCATGACCGACGCTCAGGTTCTCAGGATGAGCGTCGGCCAAGGCTGGAGGCCCCGGCAGGGTGCGGCGGAGGATGCGCCGGGAACCGCCAACATCAGCTATGGCACCAACCGGCCCGATACCTGGCGGCAGGCGGGCCTCTATGCAGGCCGCATCCTGAAGGGCGCGAAACCGAAGGATTTGCCCATCATGCAGCCAACAAGGTTCGAACTTGCCATCAACCTGAAGGCAGCCAGGGAACTGAGTCTCAGGATCAAGCCCACCCTGCTCGGACTTGCCGACGAAGTGATCGAATAGGGATTTCGCCGATCAGCGGTTGGCGCAAGAACGCGAATAGGCGGCGCGCCCGGCCTGGTCGAGACCCGCGGCTGCGGCATCATCGAGACATGTGCTGATCCGGTCGCCGAATGACGTGCTCGGCGCAGGGTTGACGTAAGGCTGCGACGGCGGCGCGTCCATCTGCGGGATCGCCGGCACCTCGATCTTCGGCGGTGGAGGCGGCGGGGGCAGCGGCGGGTTGAATTGCGAGCTGCCGGGCGGAATGAACTGCGCGGAAGCTGGGCCGCTGGCAAGCAGCGCGAACATGAGTGCACCAAGGATAATAGATGCGTGTTTCATGGAGCATAGGTCGTGCTCTCCCGCGAAAACGCAAGAAAGCAAAGGTCTAAATTATTCTTCAGGCGCGTCGCCCGTGCTTCACGGCGTCTGATAGATCACCTGCCCGTCGCGGATGGTGGTGGCATCCCTGGCGAGATTGCGGACATCTGTGATGGGATCGCCGTCGAGGATCACGAGATCGGCATCAAGGCCCTGCTCTACCCGGTCCTTCTTCGCGGTCTTGAAATAGCTCGCGGGGTTGGTGGTGAGCGAGGCGAGCACCTGACGCTCCGAAAGGGCGGGGCATCAGCTCGTATTCGAGCGTGTGTCGTAGAGCTGGGTGTAGCCGAAGTCGGTGCCAAACAGGACTGTTGCACCACTGTCCGAAAAGACCTTGAGCTGATTGACGACATGTCCCCACCCGCGCGGCTATCTCGGGCGGGATGGGCAGCTTCGCAATGAGCGATAATGTCGGCGTTAGCGCAAGGATGCCCGACAGCTTCAGACCGAGCAAATCGCAACGTTCCGCCGCAATCGGCTATTGGCTCGGAACCAGGGCCAAGCGCGAACTCGGCACCCAGCCCTCGACCTGGCACTCGACGATAGCAGAAAAGTGCTTTGAGTTTATCGCGCGAGTTCGGCACGTAGGGGTAGGCGTTAACGGCAGCGAGAAGGTTCGCGAACAATGCGTAAGACCTCCGTCTTTTTCCTAGGTGCAGTGGCAGGCACGTGTCTAACGCTTCTCGTCAACGAGCCCCACGGCGGGCTATTGATCGCGGCAGCCAAAGCGGCCGCCAGCGCCGACACCTATTCGCAGCTCAATCTATTAGGCGACGTGTTCGAGCGTATACGGACCGATTACGTTGAAAAGCCGGACGACTCCAAGCTGGTCGAGGCAGCGATCAGCGGCATGGTCACCTCCCTCGATCCCCATTCGCGGTACATGAATGACAAAGCCTGGCGTGAGATGCAGGAGACGACCCATGGCGAGTTCGGCGGGCTCGGTATCGAGGTTACGATGGAGGATGGCGTGATGGAGGTCGTGGCGCCGATGGCCGACACGCCCGCGGCAAAGGCCGGAATCATGTCGGGCGACCTGATTACGCATATCAATGACGAAGCGGTCCAGGGGCTTACCCTGGAGCAGGCCGTGAACAAGATGAAGGGACCGGTCAATACCACGACCCGGTTGAAAATTTTCCGCAACGGCACTGAGCAGCCAATCGATTTGTCGATCACGCGCGAAATCATTCAGGTGCGACCGGTCCGCTACCACACCGATGGCGGCGATATCGGCTATATCCGGATCACCGATTTCAACGAACAGACGACCGAAGGCTTGAGAAAGGCGATAACCGATATATCGAAGCAGATCCCGCCGGAGAAACTGGCCGGCTACGTCGTCGACATCCGCAACAACCCGGGCGGATTGCTCGATCAGGCCGTCTCGGTATCGGCTGCGTTCATGGCGCGCGGCGAGGTCGTCTCGACACGGGGCCGTACCCCCGAAGAGACCCAGCGTTTCACGGCGCGGACCGGCGACCTGACCAAGGGCAAGCCGCTCGTCGTCTTGATCAATGGCGGATCGGCATCCGCTTCGGAGATCGTGGCCGGTGCGTTGCACGATCACAAGCGCGCGACCTTGATCGGAACCCGCTCGTTCGGCAAGGGCTCCGTGCAGACCATTATCCCGCTCGGCGCGGGCAAAGGCGCATTGGCGCTTACTACGGCACGCTATTTTACGCCGTCCGGCCGATCGATCCAGGCCATGGGCATTACGCCCGACATCCCGATGCTCCAG
The DNA here is from genome assembly GCF_001440405.1 of Bradyrhizobium valentinum. Taxonomy (GTDB): domain Bacteria; phylum Pseudomonadota; class Alphaproteobacteria; order Rhizobiales; family Xanthobacteraceae; genus Bradyrhizobium; species Bradyrhizobium valentinum. The sequence goes on along the minus strand of NZ_LLXX01000005.1, from coordinate 17,177 downwards.
GATGTGCCTGATGAATTGAAGGCCCGCTCTGAAATCAAGGGCGAGGCATCCATCCGTGGCCATCTTTCAGCCGAGGGCGCGGAACAGACGGGCTCGCAATCCTACGTTCCGCCGAACGAGAAGGACGATAAGGCGCTTGGCGCGGCGTATAACCTTCTGCGCGGCGTCACCGTCAATGCGGAGGTGCCGTCTCCGAAGACGGCAGTTGCGAACTGAGCCTTAAGCGCTGCCTGGAACACGCTGGCATCGCGTCGTCGGGAGCAGAATGGCTCGCAAGACATGGAGGGACCTAGCGTCCAGAGATGACTCCAGACCATCGATCTGCGCGTGCGAAAGCCGCCTGACTCGCCATCCGTATAATTGCCAGCTGGCTTCAACCATTCCTGGTAAATCGGCTGCCGCTCAAGCCATTCTCGACTGAACAGGTGAGATTCCCGCACGACCTGTCCCGGCGCGCTGCACCGTAGCAAGTCAGGAAACGGATTCAGCTTATAAAATGAGCGAAGTATTGCCTGATCCACTCGGGGTCCCAGCCCGCTGTGGTTGACAGCGGATCATGCCCGACGCCGTCCAGACTGATGAACAGACTGAACGCCGTCCCTGGAAACAGGCTCTGGCAGCGCGCGACCACCTCCGGCCAGCACGCAGGATCGCAGCCCGCCTGGTAGATCCGATCGACTGTTTCAAGCAGAGCTCTGGTGGAAACAATGATCCCCCCGCTCCATCATCGACGATTCAAAAAAGAGCACTGACCAGAACCCACGTTGAGCCCACCGGTTGCGGGGCCTGATGTCATCTCAAGCCTATGCCGCAGGGCTGCATCCGCACTTTCACGCCGATCTGGCTCAGAATCGTGAGCATGTCGACAACCGGCTATCTGCTCGGGTGACCAATCCAATCTGAGCTTCCCTGCCACCGCCTGCCAAAGCCGCGGATTGGTCGCTAACTTACAACATTTTGGACGACGAGATCGCGCCCAGGCATTGTCGTCCGCAAGTGTCGCTCGGTAGCGATCATAGCCGCCATTGCGACTCATTTCCCGGCTCACCGTCGAGGGTGAGCGGCCTAGCAGTTTGGCGATCGACCGGGCCGATCGATGTGCCGTAACACCTCTGGAAATCACCTCGCGTTCCGCAAGCGTCAATGCCAACCGGGAGCGGCGCCGCTCCGCAGGACGAATCCCACCATGCGGAGCCACCAGAAAATAGATCGACGATGACTGCTTACCAAAAGCTCGTCCAATCGCCTTCAGCGACTCCCCACGCTTCCAGCGATCCCATAACTCCGTCTTCGTCGGGGCAGGACCGCATCGAACGCCGGCTTGCTGCCATACTGGCTGCCGACGTGGCCGGCTACAGCCGGCTGACCGGTGTGGACGAAGAGGGCACGCACGTCCGGCTGCAGGCCCATCTGCGCGCCGTGAGCCTCCCGGAATCGTTCGAGGATCGCTCGGCGCATTCGCTGTGAACTCTCCGACTCTGAGACCGATGTGAATTCCCGGTTGTCAACGGGACATGCGCGAAATCCATTCCCTTTCGTTGGGCCTGGGTTTCGCGAATTTTCCGAGCCACGTGCGCTTGATGGCTTGGCAGGCCGAGCGCCCAATGGAGACTGGACGACTGATGTCTCGAGGCGCCCACAATTTCAAGCAAGGCGATGTCACTAAGGCTCTCAAGGGCGCGGTGAATGCCGGCTTGGCTGTAAGGCGTTTCGGTAAGCCCCGTTTCTACTTGCGAGCGCCGGGCCGTACGCGGGTCCCGCTTACTGGCCTGCCTTGGTCCCCAGAATTCATGGAAGCCCGCCAGAAGGCGCTAGACGGCGATTGGAAGGCACCTGAACTGGGCGTCAGCCGAACGAAGGCCGGGACCGTCAACGCTGCTCTTGTCTCGTTTACCAATCCAGCGCCTTCAAGGATGGTCCGGCGAAGCGATTGCCTGAGCATGAGCTGGTAATGAGAGCTGAACCAGCAAAAGCGTGAATACGAACCAGCGTAAGAAACTCGGCATGAACTGTCCTCCGGTTCAAGATTCTGCACATCCACCGGCTGACACTCAAGCCTTTTGAATCCCGCCAGCGCGTCTGCATGTCGACCGGACTCTACGCGCAAGCGCGCCGGCCCACGTGCCGGCCTCCGGTAACGATCCCGCGCGGGGCTTTGCCCCCGGCGCAGGCAAGGGACGCAAGTTCTCGCCGCTGCCGTCTCCCCAGCCCTCCGCGCTGCGCTTGTGCAGGTCGGGTGATCCCCTCGGAAGCGGCACCCCTGCCTGAGCCACCCACGTTCTGTACGCGCGCGTAAGTTCGGCCGGCCAGGACCTGGAGATTCAGCTCGGTCAGCTCAAGGCCGCCGGATGCGAACGGCTGTTTTTCGAAAAGGTAAGCGGCATGAAGGAAAGCTGCGCGGTCTTTGACAAAATGCTAAAGTCATTAGCCCCTGGCGATGTTGTAGTCGTTGCGGCGCTTGACCGGCTTACCCGAGTTGGTCCGTTCAGAATACTTGTTCGCCCTCCATGAGATCAGCGTACGTCGAGTGGAACGGAAGGAAGGAGCTCGCGACCGGCCAGGTCGGCGATCTGGTGCAGGCCATCCCTTCCATCGACGCTCAGCGTATCGCTGCCGCGAGCTGATCTAACACCTCGAAGTGACTTGCACGGGCCCATCACTGACGGGCCCTTTTGGTTGTTCGATATGTTCGCCACCCATCCCCGACGGGATCAACCCGTCCCCAACGGGGAAAGCACGACTTCAACTCATCGGTGATGGGTGCGCTCGCACTTAGGAAGCGCTTCAATTAAATCGAATTAGTCATGACTTTCGAACTCTGTTGCCCTTGTGTCGCCTTAAGTCATCAATCATTTTCCGCATATCGATGAAAACATTTCTTTAGGAGACTCGATGTGAACAAAGCTCGGGACGTGAAGATACTGACCGCGAAGGTGCCGGCCGACGTGCATCAGAAGCTTGGAGAATGGGCACAGCGCAACATCACTTCGTTGAATGCTGAGTTGATCCGCTCCGCTCGCGAGCGCGCGGAGCGCGGGCAGGACGCGCGGCAATGAAGCGACCTAAGACAGGAAAACTGAGGATCACTGAATTTGATGCAATCCTATTAACGGCACGAATGAACGCCGAGGCTGCGAAAGGCAAGAAGTCGCGGCTTCTCGATATTGTCCTGCCGAACGGTAAGAAGTTGCGGGATTGCACTGGTGCAGAGGTAGCGGAGATCGCGGAGGCTCTGGAATTGATTGGTCGGCGTCATATGTCGAGCGCGGCTGGCTGATGCACAAGTTCGGTCAGAAGAGCGTGGCCCCGGACAGCGGATCGACCGCAGGATCAACACGGAGATCGGCGACGGTGACCGTCCCCCTCGCCGACCGGCTCTCGTTGTCACCAGAGGAGGCCAGCGCCCTCACCGGCATCGGACAGACCTCTATCCGCGCAGCCGTGGCGAGCGGCGCGCTGACAGCGCGCAAGCTCGGGACCAGGACCATCATCTTGCGGGAGGACCTTTACGCTTGGTTGAAGACGTTGCCGTTGACCGGTAAGAAAACGGTAATGGCAGAGCACGTGTGAACAGAAACGCCCTACTTCTAAAGTGTCTTATCGCAGGCCGTCACGGATCATGTACCCGGCGCCGCGGATCGTGTGCAGCAAGGGCCGCTCGAAACCCTTGTCGATCTTGGAGCGCAGCCGCGAAATATGCACGTCGATAACGTTGGTCTGCGGATCGAAATGATAATCCCAGACGTTTTCCAAAAGCATGGTGCGGGTCACGACCTGTCCCGCATGCTTCATCAGATATTCGAGCAGGCGAAACTCGCGCGGCTGCAGCGTCAACTCGTCCTTGCCGCGGGCGACACGGTGAGAAAGACGGTCGAGCTCGAGATCGCCGACGCGGTAGGTGGTCTCTTCGGCGGGGCCCACATTGCGGCGCGACAGCACTTCGACGCGCGCCTGCAGTTCGGCGAACGAATAGGGCTTTGGCAGATAATCGTCGCCGCCGGCGCGCAGGCCCTTGATGCGATCGTCGACCTGGCCGAGCGCGGAGAGGATCAGCACCGGCGTGCGGTTGCCCTTCTCGCGCAGCGCGCCGATCACGGACAGGCCGTCGCGCTTGGGCAGCATGCGATCTACCACGAGCACGTCGTAATCGCCGCCATCGGCCATCGACAGGCCCTCCTCGCCATCGCTGGCGAGATCGGCGACATGGCCGACTTCGCGGAACGCCTTGACCAGATAGTCGGCGGACTCGCGATCGTCTTCGATGATCAGCAGGCGCATTTGGGGGGCAGTTGCGGTCACGGGAACAGGCTTTCTCTCACCATGGCGCGGCCGCCCTGCACATGCAAGGCGGCCGGCCGTTCTCTCGATCAAGTGAAAAAAGCGGGCGGTGAAGCTGGGGGACCTCACCGCCCTTAGGCCCTTCCGACGGAGGGGGGCGTGTTCCGAAGGAAGGTTGCCTGAGGGAGCGAGTTTTGCACCCGCTCCCCGGAAGGAGACGTCGGCGGGGGCGACGAATGCCGGCGAAACCCTCCATCTGATATCTAGTCCTCGTTTAGCCCTTCGCCAGCGGCACTGCGACGAAGCGCGACGAACCGCCGCTCTTCACGCGCATGAGAACGCTGTTCTTGTTCTCGGTGCGCGCCGCGTCGATCGCATCGCGAACCTCGCCGGCGCTGGCCACGCTCTTTCCGGCAACCTCAAGAATGACGTCGCCTTCCTTGAAGCCGCGCTCGGCTGCCGCGCTCTTCGGGTCGACCTCGGTGACCACGACGCCTTCCCTGCCGGCGCCAGCCACGCTGTTGGCGGGGGCAACCGTCAGGCCGAGCTTCGGCACGCCGGTTCCCTTGGTGGGGCCGCCCTTGTCTTCCTTGTCAGTGTCGGCCTTGCTCTCGATCGTGTTCGGCAACTGGCCGAGCGTGAGGTTGATGACCTTTTCCTGGCCCTTCTGCAGCACTGTGAGCTTCACCGCGGCGCCCGGCGCGAGGCCACCGATGGTGCGGGCGAGTTCCTTGGCATCCTTGACCGGCTCACCATTGACGGCGGTGATGACGTCACCGGACTGGATGCCGGCCTTGGAGGCCGGACCATTCGGCTGCGGTTCCGCCACCAGCGCGCCTTCCGCCTTCTTCATGCCGAGGCTGTCGGCAATGTCTGATGTCACCGGCTGGATCTGGACGCCGATCCACCCGCGGCTGACGGAGCCCTTGTCCTTGAGCTGATCGATCACGTTCTTGACCGTCGAAGCCGGGATCGAGAACGCAATGCCGACGCTGCCGCCGGACGGCGAATAGATCGCGGTGTTGACGCCCATCACTTCGCCATTGGTGTCGAACGCCGGACCGCCGGAGTTGCCCTTGTTCACAGGCGCATCGATCTGGATGAAATCGTCATACGGGCCGTTGCCGATGTCGCGGCCGGAGGCCGAGACGATGCCGGCAGTCACGGTGCCGCCGAGGCCGAACGGGTTACCGACCGCCAGCACCCAGTCGCCGATCCGCGGCTTGGAATCGGAGAGCTTGGCGAACGGGAAATCGGTGCGGCCGGCGACCTTGATCAGCGCGAGGTCGGTGCGCTGATCGGTGCCAATCACCTTCGCGGTGTAAGTCTTGCCGTCGTCCATCGTGATCTCGACCTTGTCGGCGCCGTCGACCACGTGGTTGTTGGTCACGGCATAGCCGTCAGGCGAGATGAAGAAGCCGGAACCCTGACCCGTGACCGGGCCACGGCCGCCACGCGGTCCGCCACGCAGGCCCGGAGGCAAGCCATCCGGACCGCCAAAGCGGCGGAAGAAGCGCTCCATCGGCGAGCCCGGCGGGAACGGCGAGTCCTCGTCCTTGTTGGCGCTGTCGTCCTTGGAGCTCTTGTCGGCGATGTTGATCTTGACCGAAATCACCGACGGCTTCACGCGCTCGACGACGTCGGCAAATCCGATCGGACGCTCGACCTTGCGGACCTCGTTGTTGACCTGCGCATGCGCCGCGCTGGTGAAGACATCAACCGGACCCTGCTGCGGCGAGAAGCCATACACCGCGGCGCCGAGGCCGGCGACGACGGAAGCCATCAGCGCGAACTTGCGCGCGGAGAACAGCGAGCGGCGCGGCGCGCCGTTGGTCGGTAGCGAGGAAAGATCGATGGGACGTTCGGTCATGTTTCAAAAATCTCCAGAGCCTGAATTTCGACGGTACGGGGTGCGGGGGCTGGGCACCTGACAGGGCCTGAAGATGGGGTATGCCGCCTTACCGTGCGCTGGCTAGGGAATTAAAGTTTTGTAATGCGCAGGCCTATGGCTGCGGCGGAATAACGCAGGCAATCAATGGCTTAGCGCTGGCGGAAAGACGGCTTTCAGAGGGCACAGAGTCGCTGCCGTACCTGACAAGGAGCTCGCCGTCGAAGCTCCCCTAAATCTTACGTTAAGCCTATCCGTGTCACAACCTCTGCACGAACAAATAGAGCGAGGTTGCGGGTCGCCGAAGGCGAACTTCATCATCGCCGTCAACGACAAGGATCAGGAAGAAAACCATGGTCAGCGCCGTTTCCAGCCAAGCCGCCACATTGAATCCCCTCGCCTATACGGCTCTCGACGGGGACGTCAGTTCCAAACAGCCCGCATCGAACGCGACGCCGAACGACAGCGACCGTGGCCCGGCCACGCAGGTGTCGTTGTCGCAGGACGCGCTGGACCGTCTGACGGCCGTCTTCAAGCAAGGTCCCAACGCCGCGCAGCAAGCCGTGGATGCTTGGTCGCAAGCAGGCAGGGATCGTTTTGCTGCAGACATACAGGCCGTGCATCGCCGGGGCGAATTGGCCAAAATCAACAGTCAACTCACTTTGCTCGACTTGCAGGACGCAAGGCAGGCCACGAACAAAGCTGGGCTCAGAGCGCTTCAAGAAGGCTACGACAAGATGCTGAACTCTCCGATATCTCCCGAAGTAACGCTCAATGCTGCGGACGCCGCCAAGGCATTGCAGATGTTAAAGGACGCCGGCCGGACATTGCCTCCTCTAGGCCCAAACGTTACCTATGGCTTCGTGAAAGACGGTATCCAGTACAATTTCCGGGGCGACGGCACCGTGACGACCCGGAAAGAAGGTATCGCAACATCAGTCGAGGATCAGCAGAAGTCTTTGGCGTCTACACGTAGCATGATGGATTTCATCTCGAGCGACATCCGGGACAACAGCGCCGCCCGCGCGAACCTCATTGCCCAGCGCGACGTGCTGATGGGTCAATAGCAGCAACCATCTGATACCGCGCTCAACTCTTCAATTTGAGCCGGCCTATGAAATCCCGTTTGCCGAGCGGCACGCCGTTGGTGCGCAGGATGTCGTAGGCGGTGGTGGCGTGGAAGTAGAAATTGGGCAGCGAGAACGACATCAGGAAATCCTCCGCCGTGAACGGCAATTGGCGCTCGCCGACGTGAAAGACGACATCGCGGCCACCGAGCGCGTTGACCGCTTCCGGCGTCCATACCGACAGCGCCTCGCGGGTTTGCGCGATCAGCGCCTGCAACCCCGCATAATCGTACGGCGTCTTTGACGCGGGCGGACGAAATTCTCCGCTCTGCACGGCTTCGATGGCGCCGCGGGAAATGTTGGGCGACGGAGATGATCTGGAAACGCAACGGCAGCATATCCTGCGCCAGCCGCGCCTCGACCATGGTTTCCGGATCGATGTTGTTATCGCGAAAATGCTTGAGGCTGCGATCGAGGAAGCCGCCGACCGCGCCAAGCGTCTGCAGATAATTCGCGACGGTGGCGTCGTAGAGTGAAAGAGCCATGTCCGGTTCCCCTGAGTTTTGTTTGTTTTTGAACTGAGGGAGTCATAGCGGAAACCTGTCCGCTTGCAATGGCGCGGGCTTAGGGTTGCTTGTCCGGCGCATCGGCCGCGAGCAGGCGCTCCAGCCTCGCCTCTTCCTCTTCCGTCAGGTGCAGCCGCGCGGGATCGGCCGCGCTGCCTGCATTCACTCGGCGGCGGCTGTAGAGCCAGAGCGCCACTCCGCCGCCGGCCAATGCGAGCGGCGGCAGCAGCCACAGCAATAACGTGTGCGGCGTGAAGCGCGGCTTCAACAGCACGAACTCACCATAGCGCGCCACCAGAAAATCGATCACCTGGTTGTCGCTGTCGCCGGATGCGATGCGCTCGCGCACCAGAAGCCGCAAGTCGCGCGCCAGCGGCGCATCGGAATCGTCGATCGACTGGTTCTGACACACCATGCAACGCAGCTCACGCGACAGATCGCGCGCGCGGGCTTCCTTCGCAGGGTCCGACATGATCTCGTCAGGCTGCACGGCGTAAGCGGCCGGCGCGCCCGACATCACGGCGGCAACGAAGATGCTGGCGAGGAGCTTCTTCAACGGCTCACTCCGCCGGCTGCAGCGCGCGAGCAGCCTTGGCAGGCTTCGGCGCGCCGACGCGCAGGCGGCGGTCAGACAGCGACAGCAGGCCGCCGAACGCCATCAGGACCGGACCCCACCAGATCAGCAGCACCAGCGGCTTGTGATAGATGCGCACCGCGATGGCGCCCTCGGCATTGGTCTCGCCGAGCGAAACGTAAAGCTGGCTGGCGCCGCGGGTCAGCAACGCGGCTTCCGTAGTCGACGATCCCCGCGTGGTGAAGTCGCGCTTCGACGGCGTCATCACCTCCAGCGTTTCGCCGTCACGGCTGACCGTGAACTGCGCGATCATCTCGCGGAAATTCGGCCCCTGCCGCTGCGTGACGCCGTCGAGCTTCAACTGATAGCCGGCGACCTTGGCGACATGGTCGGGCTTCATCGAGCCGATATATTCGGTATTCCAGGTGGTTTCGCAGACGATCCCGATCAGAGCGATGCCGATGCCGGCATGCGCGAACGCCGTGCCCCAGGTAGCCCGCGGCAATCCGCGCGCGCGAGCCACCGCGATCGTCAAGGGAATGCGGAACAGGCCCACGCGTTCGGCGAGATCGCTCACGGCGCCGGCGACGACGAATACCGCAAGCCCGATCGCGAGCGGCGCGAACGTAGCTCCGCCAAAGGTCCACGCCCACAGCACCGCAATCACGATCAGCGCTGCGATGCCCGCCGCCGTCAGCCGCTGTGCCGCGCCGAGCAGGTCGCCGCGCTTCCACGCCAGCATCGGCCCGAACGGCATCGCGGCCAATAGCGGCACGAACAGAGGCCCGAAGGTCAGGTTGAAGAATGGCGCACCGACCGAAATCTTGTCGCCAGTCACAACCTCCAGCGCCAGCGGATACAGCGTTCCAATGAACACGGTCGCGCATGCGGTGGTGAGAAAGAGATTGTTGAGCACCAGCGCGCCTTCGCGCGAGATCGGCGCGAACAGTCCGCCCTGCTTCAGCGTCGACGCGCGCCAGGCGTACAGCAAAAGACTGCCGCCGATGAACAGGCAGAGGATCAACAGGATGAACACGCCGCGCGCCGGGTCGGTCGCGAATGCATGTACGGAGGTCAGGACGCCCGATCGCACCAGGAAGGTGCCGAGCAGCGACAGCGAGAAAGTCAGGATCGACAACAGGATGGTCCAGACCTTCAGCGCATTGCGCTTTTCCATCACCACCGCGGAATGCAGCAGCGCGGTGCCGGCCAGCCAGGGCATCAGCGAGGCGTTCTCCACCGGGTCCCAGAACCACCAGCCGCCCCAGCCGAGTTCGTAATAGGCCCAGTATGAACCCATGGCGATGCCGAGGGTAAGGAAGATCCACGCAACCAATGTCCACGGCCGCACCCAGCGCGCCCAGGCGGCGTCGATGCGGCCTTCGATGAGGGCGGCAACCGCAAAGGAAAACGAGATCGAGAACCCGACATAGCCGAGATAGAGCATCGGCGGATGCACGGCGAGGCCGATGTCCTGCAGCACCGGATTGAGGTCGCGGCCCTCGATCGGGGGGCTCGCGATGCGCAGGAACGGATTCGAGGTGACCAGGATGAACAGATAGAACGCTGCCGCGATCCAGCCCTGCACCGCCAGCACATGCGCGCGCAGCGACAGCGGCAAGTTGTTGCCGAAGGCGGCGACGAGGCCGCCGAACAGCGCCAGGATCAATACCCACAGCAGCATCGATCCTTCGTGATTGCCCCACACGCCGGTGATCTTGTAGAGCAGCGGCTTCATCGAGTGCGAATTCTCGAATACGTTGACGACGGAGAAATCCGATGTGACGTGCAGCATCGTCAGCGCCGTGAACGACGCGCCAGCGAACAGCAATTGCGCGAGCGCGGTGGAGCGCGCGACATTCATCAAGGCCTGATCGCCCCAGCGCGCGCCCAGCATCGGCACGGTGGACTGGATCAGCGCCAGCGCGAGCGCCAGCACCAGCGCATAATGCCCGGCTTCCGCGATCACTTCGAAGTCCCCTGGACCGGCGCAGACGCCGCTGTGGCGCCCGGCTTGGCGCCGTAATCATCCTTCCAGTGCCCCTGCTTCTTCAGGGCGTCGGCGACATCCTTGGGCATATAGGTCTCGTCATGTTTGGCGAGCACCGTGTCGGCCTTGAACACGCCGGACGCATCCAGCGCGCCTTCGGCGACGACGCCCTGCCCTTCGCGGAACAGGTCCGGCAAAATTCCCTTGTAGGTCACCGGCAGCGTGGCGCTGCCGTCGGCGACGCTGAAATTGACCGCGAGATTGTCGCCGCGCACCAGCGAGCCCGGCTGCACCAGGCCGCCGAGGCGGAACCGCTGGCCGGGCGGGAACTGCTTCTCGGCCGCCATGGTCGGCGTGGAAAAGAACACGATGGAATCGCGCATGGCGTTCAAGACCAGCGCCGCGGCAATGGCCAGCACCGCGAGCGAACCGCCGATCATGGTCAAACGCCGTTGCTTGCGCGTCATTTCTATCCTCTGTCTTCGCCTTGGGGTTCCGGCATCATGCCTCACCCACCAAGCCCGAGATTCTTCACGCCCTCATTGAGCTGGCGCAAGCGCTCGGTATCGTTGGCGACCGCCTGGCGCGCCTCAGTCAGCGCGCTCGCCGCCTTGTCGCGTTCGCCCATCACCATATAGGCCCGCATCAGCCGCAACCATCCCTCGACATCGTCGCCGTTCTGCTTCAGCCGGGTCGCGAGCCGGTCGACCATACCGCGGATCATGGCGCCGCGGTCGGCCTCGTTCATGTCCTTGGCTGCGGCCATCGCATCGTTGGAAAGCGCAGGCGCGGCAGGATCGCCGACCCTCGCCAGCGCCGCCTCGATCAGCGGGCGCCATGGCGCGTCGGCCGGCGCCTTGGCGAGCAAGCCACGCCAGATCGCAGCGGCATCGGCCCGGCGGCCGTCCTGTTCGGCGGCGAGCCCAAGGAAATAATTTGCCTTGGGGCCATCGGCATTTTGCGCCACCGCGCGCTCGAATTCGGCCTTGGCCTCCGCCGTCACGACGCCGCCCGCCGCGGCCGCCAGCGCTTCGCCGAGATCGGAACGGTGATCGGCGCTATCGCCGGCATAGTTGATGGCGTTGCGGTAGGCCCGGACCGCATCGTCGTAACGGCCAAGCCGCGCCAGCACCGGCGCCAGCACGGTCCAGCCGCGGCCGTCGGTCGGGTTCTTTTCCAGATGTGCTTCGACCTGCGCCACCATGTTGTCGATCGGCTGATTGGCATCGGCCGTACGCGTGCGCGAGACAAGCGGAAAATCGCCGAGCTGAGGCGATCCGAGCGACAAGTAGAACGTCACCGCCGCGATCGGCAGACCCACCAGCGCCACGATGGCCGAGGCGCGGCGCAGCCCAAGGCTCGACCGCGCCGGCAGATTGTGCTGGCTGTCCGCGGCGGCAAGCAGGCGGCGGCTGATTTCGACACGCGCGGCCTCGGCCTCGGACACGCCGATCAGCCCGGCGGCGACATCGCGGTCGATTTCGGCGAGCTGGTCCTTGTAGACCGCGGCCTCACTGCCGCCGGCCTGCGCAGAAGAGTTGCGGCTCAACGGCCAGAGCACGGCGAAGATCGCCGCGACCGTCATCAGCGCGAACACAAACCACAGTGTCATCAAGCGGTTCCCGGGGGGCGGAACGGCGCATCCAGCGAGCGCCGCTGCGCCGCTTTACACCACCGGCGGCAAGCCCGGCAATTGACAATTGCGGCAGAAAAACCGGCGGAACAAAGATCCCCAGTCGGGCCCGCTTCGCCGCAGGTCCCCATGGTAAACGATCGCTTAAATTGCACCGGAACCAGCATACACGGAGGAACGGCACGCCCGTTAGTATTTACACCAAGACGTAGGTGATGCTACAAAATGAGGTCCAGACATTAATTCCCCTCAGAGGTTAACCGATGCAAGCCTGGAAAGCATTTCGACGTGAATTTCGTCCCGGCGCTCCGCTTCTTTCATTTCCGTTATGGCTGTTGTGCTTTCCAGCCTTGGCCCAGGACGCAACGGAACGAACCGCAGTCGCCGCCGCGATGCTCCCCCGTGATCTCAGTCCCTGGGGCATGTTCATGCAGGCCGATATCGTCGTCAAAGCGGTGATGATCGGCCTGGTGTTTGCGACCGCCGTGACATGGACGGTGTGGCTGGCAAAGACGATCGAGTTGATCAAGGCGCGGCGGAATGCCCGAAGCGCCTTGCGCGAGCTTGCCAGCGCCCGCGGCGTCGACGACGCCGTGCGGCAAGTCCGCGACGGCACGGTTGCCCAGTTGATCGAGGGCGCCATGACCGAACTCAGATTGAGCACCGACCGCATGGACAAGGAAGGGATTAAAGTGAGGATCGCCTCCCGGCTGCAGCAGATCGAGGCGGCGGCAAGCAGGCGGGTGGCTCTCGGCACCGGCGTGCTTGCCACCATCGGATCGACCGGCCCCTTCGTCGGGCTGTTCGGGACGGTCTGGGGAATCATGAACAGCTTTATCGGCATCTCGAAGTCGCAAACCACCAATCTCGCCGTGGTCGCGCCCGGCATAGCCGAGGCGTTGCTGGCGACGGCGCTGGGACTGGTAGCTGCGATCCCCGCGGTCGTGATCTACAATCTGTTCGCGCGCCAGATCGCCTCCTACCGGGCGCTGCTCGGAGACGGCTCCGCGGAAATCATGCGGCTGGTCGGGCGCGACCTCGACAGCGGCACCATGCTGGTACGGCGACATCTGGCAGCAGCGGAGTAGCAGCCATGGCCGCCAGTCTGAACCAGGGCAATAGCGATCTCACCGAAGTCCATGAGATCAATGTGACGCCGTTCATCGACGTCATTCTCGTTCTGCTCATCATCTTCATGGTCGCTGCCCCGCTTGCGACCGTCGATATCGCCGTTGATCTTCCAGCGTCGAACGCGCAGCCGCAGCCGCGACCCGACAAGCCGGTCTATCTGACCGTCAAGCCGGACCTGTCGCTTTCGGTCGGCAACGAGACCGTGGGCCGGGCCGCACTGCCCGGCGCGCTCGATGCGAGCACCAACGGCCAGAAGGATACCCGTATTTTCCTGCGCGCCGACAAGCTCGTCCCGTATGGCGAGGTGATGCAGGTCATGAACATGCTGCGCACCGCCGGCTACCTCAAGGTCGCCCTGGTCGGAATGGAGCAAGCCTCACCGCTATGATCGAGCTTGCGGCCGAAGATCGTTCCGACCTGCGACGCTGGATGTTCAGTAGCCTTGCGGTGCTGTCCGTCTACGCCGGATTGACCGCCACGCTCGCCACCTGGCGCTCTCAGGACGACACCGTGGCTGCCGAACCTTCGGGCGCGATCGTGGTCGATCTGGCGCCGTTGGCCGCAGCGCCCTCGACCACGCCGACCGACATCGCGCCCGGTCCGGAACAGATGATGTCGGAGGCGCAGCCGGTGGCGAAGCCCGACGAGACGCCGCCCGACGAAACACCCGAGTTGCCGGCCGCTCCCGATCCGGACGCCGCCGTGGCGCTGCAGACCAAACCGCAGCCTGACGTGCCGCAGCAGCAGGCGGCAGCAACCACCACCTCCGCACCTCACGCGATCAACGAACGTATCGCACCGGTAGCCGTAGCGCCGACCCAGGGCGTGCCGAATGACAAAAATTCGGAGGCCGTGGTGACATGGCGAACCCAGGTCCTCGCCTTGGTTGAAAAGAACAAGCGATATCCGGAGGCCGCGCGGTCGCGGCGCGAGCAAGGGACCGCGCAGGTATCGTTCACGCTTGATCGCAAGGGTATGGTGATCAATGCCCGCGTGACTCAAAGTTCGGGCTCCAACGCCCTTGACGAGGAAGCCATTGCGCTCCTCAAGCGCGCCCAGCCCTTCCCTGCGCCACCCGCAACATTCTCCGGCGATTTCGTTGTCGTGCGGCAGCCGATCCGCTTCACCGTCAAATAGAACCCACTGGTGATCTGGTCGCGGAGTATCGCTTCGACGGTTAGTCGACGATGATGCTGCCGACGAACTTGTAGTTCACTCCGATCCTGACCCCGTCGCTGGTCACCCGCGTGTTGGCATCAAATGCAACTGCTGTATTGGCAGCCGTAGACGGCGTCGAACGCACCGAACCGAAATCCATGTGAAGGTATTCGAGCTTTCCGGTCCAATTGCCGGTCAGCCGCGCCTCGAAACCGGCGCCCACGGCCCAGCCGAATCGATACAGGTGCCGATCCAAAGACGCCGTCGTAGCCGCACCTGCGTTGTCGAAGCCCGCGACGGAAGTCGACGTCGTGATCTTGCCGAACGGAACGCCCGCGGTGGCGTAGGCAAGCAGGTCCGGCGTCACAAGCGTTCCGACGCGGCCGCGAACCGAGGCCACCCACCCCAAGCGATAGTCCAGGCTTGCCCTCACGGTTGCGTCCAGCGGAGCCAACGCGGCGTTGCAGACATTGCCGGGGCATGCGGTGGCGCCGTGTCCGCGCTGGTTGCGATACTCAAAATCTCCCTCGATGCCGGCCAGAATCGGGCCCGATGTCCAGTTATAGCCGGACTGAACGCCAAAGCTCGCGGTGTCGTGCGTGGACGACAGGCGGGCTCCGGCAAGCGAGGCACCGGTTGCAACATCGTTGAACGCAGCGTTGGTAACGCCCTCGCCCCTCAGATATCCGACATTGCCGCCGGCATAGATGCCCGCCCAGTTCCAGGCCGTGGCCTCCAGCGCCGGGCTCTTGTAGTAGCCGTTGCCGGCCGGCCGTCTCGCCGTGCCGATCCAGGTGCCGGGCGGGCCGCTTGGCCGGTCGACACCGTATTTGACGTTGAGAAACAGCTTGAAGCCCCGCCCGGGCTGCAGGATCTCGTCCTTGTGGAATTGGACGGAGTTGCGAATGTTGGCGTTGAGCAGATTGTCGCCGACCAGGCCGGTCGCGACCTCGACCGCGCCCCACGGCGAATCCTTCCAGAACTTTCGATGTTCGAGCTGCACCTTGACCAGATCGTATCCGGCGGTAGTCGTGTCGAACTGCGGAATGTCATTCTGCGCAAACGCATGCAGCAAGCCGACGCGCGCAAACCAGTTGTCGTTGCGCCAGTAGACCCCGCCGCCGAGGCGCATCGGGGGGATGCGCGGCACGTTGCTCCCGTCGGTGAAAGTCGCCCGCACGATATCATATTGACCGTCAAGGCCGAGGGTGCCGTTGGCGAGTTGTGCGGCGTCCCACTGCCAGGCCAGTTCGCCGCCGCGGAAGGTGGCGTCGCGCTGATCGTAATTGACCTGGATGTAATCGGTGCCGGCTCCGCACGAAGCAAACGTTTCCTGGCAAAGGATGCCGGTGGCGCGCGAGAAAATGAACTTGTCGTAGGCCGTGTAGTAAGCATTCGCGACAAACCGGAAATCGCCATCCGTGCGCTTCAGGCCGATTTCCGCCGTCTGCGCGGTTTCAATTCCGAGGTTTGGGTTGCCGATCTTGAACGTCTTTTCCGAACCGTCGGGACCTTGCGCGAACAGCTCCAGAGGACGCGGCGCACGCTCGATACGCTGGAGCGTCAGGCTCGCGACCAGCGAGGATGGAAGATCCTTGATGATTCCGAAACTGATGCTCTTCGGCATGAAGTCGAGCTTGGCGGAAGCCCTGCCCGGCTCATCCGGAGGCGGAAGAAAATTCGGAGGGAAAGTGAATGCCGTTCCCGCAACATTGACTCCCTCGATGCGTCCCGCCAACTGCGTGCGCAGCGTATCCGTGTGCCTGACCTCATTGAGGAAGTACGCCGCCGCCGTTCTTGTCTGGGCCGGAAGCAAGATCGCCTGACCAGCCGTATCCAGTTGCTGGTAGGCGCCCTGCGCGCCGACAATGCTGGTCAGCGGACCTAGCGGCGTAGCGAACGGCGCCAACTCGAACTCGAGCTTGCCCTCAGTCTGCTTGTTCTTGAAGGTGGCAGTAATCTCCTGAAATCCGGTCGTGGCGAGCACCGTCTCGTCGTGCCGGTACTCCGAATATCCGGTCCAGTACCTGACGGCCGCCAGCGCGCTGGCGTCCGGACGATACTCGCCCTTTGAGCTGATCTTGGTTTGCTCGAGGTCGTTGTGCTGGCGGGCTTCCGCGGTCGCAATACCGGGGACGTAGTAGTCGCTGGTGAAACGGGAGACGGCGATGCCGGCATAACCGCCGTCGAAAAGCCAGGAGCCACCGATCGCCGCGCCTGCGCTTTGCGAAGCGGAATTCGGCTGCTTGCCGTTAAACGCAGGCGCAGGGATTGGCGGAACGAGATAGGGATAACTCGGGATGCTGTAATCGCCGGAGGATCGTCCGTAGATGTCGGCGTGAACGGCGGCGTTGCGGCCACCAGCATCCAGCAAGAGCCCGCTCTCCCACCCTCTGTTGACGCTGGTCACGCCCGACCTCAGTTCCGCGGCCACTCCCCCGAGCGGCGCGGCGGTCGGAATCCGGTTGTTGTTGACGTCGACGACGCCGCCAACGGCTTGCGAACCGAAGCGGAGCGCGCCCGGTCCGCGAACGATATCGACCTTCTGGATTGCGAGAGGGTCGATCGGCACCGCGTGGTCCTGCGCGATGTCGGACACGTCGACCGCGCCGACGCCGTTCTCCTGGATGCGGACCTTTGCATCCGTCAAACCGCGCAGAACGGGCCGTGACGATTCCGTGGCAAGGCCCGCGGACGTCGCGCCGGGCGTGTTGGTGAACAGGCTGCCGAATCCGCCGTTGCTGCTGCCGGTCTGGATCTGGCTGCTCCCGATCGTCGACAACGGCGCAAATGGCGGGTTGAAGGGCGACGGCGGCGCGCTCGTTGGCGCAGGACCCGGCAACGGCGCGGCGACGGCCCTCGAAGGCCGACCGGGCTCGCCGCGAGTGGCCC
>NZ_LLXX01000004.1 GCF_001440405.1 Bradyrhizobium valentinum | reverse complement strand
GGGGGCGCGCGGCTCGGGCGCAGCGCCGCGGGCTGCGCCGCCGTTCGCGGCTTTCGGCTGCACGTCGCCGACGAAGCGAAAACCTTTGCGCGGCAGGGTGCGGATCATGATTTGATCCTTGCCGCTGTCGCCGACCGCCCTGCGCGCGGCGTTGATCCGGCTCGTCAATGTGGATTCGGAGACGATGCGGCCATCCCACACCGTCTCGATCAGATCGTCCTTGGTGACGACGTGGTCGCGGTTTTCGATCAGGTGAACCAGGAGATCGAACACCTGCGGCTCGACCGCCACGCTCTCGCCGCCGCGGGTCAGCTCGCGAAGGTCGACATCCAGCACATGGTTGGAAAAGTGAAATTGCACGGCTTCATCCCGGTTAAATCGTCATGGATCACTTCGGACCGCACGTAATTTCGGGTCATTTTGTCCCGCACGCGGAAGAGGTTAGAGCGAATTTTCCGGCGGGACCGTGTGAAAAATCTCACAGAAAGAGGCATCTCACTGAAAAATCAGGATGCCCTCAAGGCAAAATCAGCCCCGCATCACAGTCTTTAGGTCCGCCCAAGGCCATCTTTGGTTCACCAGCGGCCCCCTCCTGTGGCCGCAGCATCCCAAAGGAGACATCGATGGCCGCCCAGAGCGCGATCGCAGCGACCGAAATCCAAGCCGATTCTGCCCAGCCCGCCCCCGACCTTGCAGCCCTCAAGACGCGTCAACAAGCCGCATGGTCGTCAGGCAATTACGCCATCGTCGGCTCGACGCTGCAGATCGTCGGCGAAGAACTCTGCGAGGCGCTCGATCTCAAGGCCGGCTCAAAGGTGCTCGATGTCGCCGCCGGCAACGGCATGGCGAGCCTTGCCGCAGCACGGCGCTGGTGCGACGTCACCTCGACCGACTACGTGCCGGCGCTATTGGAACGCGGCCAGGCGCGCGCTGCGGCGGAAGGCATGCAGATCGAATTCAGGGAAGCCGACGCGGAAAACCTGCCCTTCGACGATGGCAGCTTCGACACGGTGCTCTCCACCTTCGGCGTCATGTTCACGCCGAACCAGGACCGTGCGGCCGCCGAGCTGATGCGGGTCTGCAAGCCCAAGGGCCAGATCGGCCTGGCGAACTGGACACCGGAAGGCTTTATCGGACAGGTCTTCAAGACGCTCGGCAAATATCTGCCGCCGCCCACTGGGGCCAAATCGCCGGCGCTGTGGGGCACAAGCGCGCGGCTGACCGAAATGTTCGACGCGGGCGCGCGCTCGATCAAAGCGGAATCGCGCCTGTTCAGGTTTCGCTATCGCTCGCCGGCGCACTTCCTCGACATCTTCAAGACGTATTACGGCCCGGTGCTGAAAGCGTTCGCCGCGCTCGACCCGGCGAAACAGGAAGAGCTGCATAACGATCTGCATGCCCTGATCGTTCGCATGAACAGGTCCGGCGACAGCACGATGGTCGTGCCCAGCGAATATCTCGAGGTTGTCATCACCAAGCGGTGACACCGAGCGTGATGACGTTTCTTCGAATCGTCATCCCACTCTCACTCTTTGATTTGAGCATGATCTCCGGGCAACGCTTCGCGTTTGTCCCGAGGGAAAACCGGTATCCACTTTTCCGGATCATGCTCATGCTCCAGCAAGACTTCGGCGGGGCCATTGGCGTGGCCCCGCTGATGCGTCCATCCGCAAATCAGGAATATTTCGATGACGAATGTGATTCCAATCGCGCGCTCAGAACGCGGCAAGGAACGCGGCAAAGAACGCAAAAAGGCTTGCATCGTGGCCCTGCATTGTTCGCTCGGCTCGGGCCGCCAATGGAAGGCGCTCGCCGATGAACTCGGACGTAGCCATCCGTTCATCGCCCCTGATATCTCGGGCTATGGCGCCCAGGCTTGCGCGCTGGACCTGCCCCTGACGCTCGCGGAAGAGGTCCGATGCCTGAGCGGCACGCTCAACGAGGCGGAGGGACCAATCCATCTCATCGGCCATTCCTACGGGGGCGCGATTGCGTTCAAGATCGCGACCGCTTCACCGTTCGCGCATCGCGCGCGCAGCCTGACGCTGATCGAGCCGGTGCTGCCGACGCTGCTGTGCGAGAGCGATGCGGATCGCCGGCTTCACGCGCGTTTCGCGGAGGTCGCGCGGGACGTTTCCGAGGACCTCTGGAATGGATCGGCGCTCGAGGCGATCGACAAGTTCGTCGAGTTCTGGAACGGATCCGGCCCGCAGGATCCGCTGCCGGCCAGCGCGCGCCTGCGCATGATCGAGCGCGCCGACAAGCTCGCCTTCGATTTCACGGCGGCGTTCGCCGAACAGAATGTCCCGATCGCGGCGGCCTCGCTTCGCGTCCCGACGCTGCTGTTTTCGGGCGGGCTGTCGCCCTATCTCACCCAGCGCATCGTGCAGCGGCTCGGCGCGATCATGGACTGCGCGGAAATCCAGCATTTGCCGGCCGCCGGCCATATGCTTCCGCTTACCCATGCCTCGTCAGTCAATCCCGCGATCGCGAGACACATCGCCCGCGCGGACGAACTCGCGGGCGTTCCGCTGGCGGCAGAGGCTGTGCTGGCGGAGGCCGTCAGCGGGGCGGAGGGGTGAGATTCTTGGCGCTTGGCTCTCCTGTCGGCCTTCTGGTATCGGTTAGACCGAAACCGGGAACGAAATGCCGATGACCATTTTCCGCACGCGCGACCTTTCACTGAGGCTGGCCCCCCTGATCGCAGCGGGAATGTTCTGCCTGTTTTCCTCCCCAATGCGCGCCGCCGAGGACCCCGACCCCGCCGCCCCGAAGGGCGCCGCGGTCACCGTGCTCAAGGCGCAAAAATCCTGCTTCGCCAATATCGTCGAGGTGTCCGGCACCATCATTGCGCGCGAGGAGACGCAGGTGCGGCCCGAGCGGATGGGGCTGAAGGTCGCCGAGGTGATGGTGGATGCGAGCGACAGCGTTACCGCAGGCCAGGTGCTGGCGAAGCTGAACCTGCCCGAGGGCGGGCAGATCACGGTGCAGGCGCCGGTCGGCGGCGTGATCTCGGCCTCGACGGCGTCCGTCGGCGCGATGGCATCGGGCAAGGGCGAAGCGCTGTTCTCGATCATCGCGCGCGGCGAGTTCGACCTGGTCGGCATGGTGCCGACGCGCGATATCCAGAAGCTCCAGGTCAACCAGACCGCGCGGATCAAGGTGATCGGCGCCGGCGAGGTCGATGGAAAGGTGCGGCGGCTGTCGACCACCGTGGAGCCGAACAGCCAGCTCGCGCAGGTATTCGTCGGCGTCACCACCAACCGGCGCCTGCTGGTGAATTCCAGCGGCCGCGCGCAGATCAGGACCGGGCAGAGCTGCGGCGTCTCGGTGCCGCTCACCGCGATCCTCTACGGCACCGCCGGCACCGTGGTGCAGGTGGTGCGGCGCTCGCGTGTCGAAACGCGGCGGGTGGAGACGGGGCTGATGTCGGCCGGCCAGGTCGAGATCACCTCCGGGCTGCAGGAAGGCGACATCGTGGTGGCGCGCGCCGGCGCGCTGCTCCGCGAAGGCGACCCGGTGCGGCCGGTAACGGCGTCGGCTGCCACGAAGTAGGGCACAAACACGCGCGTCGTCCCTGCGAACGCAGGGGCCCATAACCACAGGCGCTTGTTGTGCGTTACAGTGTCTGCTACCGCGCCTCATCGATAGATCACGCGGTATGGGTCCCTGCGTTCGCAGGGACGACGGGTGGCGCATGTACTACGTTTACATCCTCGCGAGCCGGCGGCACGGAACGCTCTATATCGGGGTGACCAATTCTCTCGCAAAACGGATGGAGCAGCATCGCAATGGTGAAGGCTCGTCGTTCGTCAAAACGTACGGCGTTTATCGTCTGGTTTATGTCGAAGCGTTCGAGCGGCCGGATGAAGCGATCGCGCGTGAAAAGCAGTTGAAACGGTGGAAACGCGACTGGAAGATCGAGCTGATCGAGCGCGAGAACCTGGAGTGGCGGGATCTGAGCGATTTGATTGTTTGATGCGCTCAGCGTCCACATTAAAGGTGTCGTCCCTGCGGAAAGCAGGGACCCATACGCCGCGGCCGGTGTGAAGGGGCGCGCGGGGAGACGGCTTCTCGACAAATTCGCGATGGCAGTTGACTGGCGCAAAGCGTCGAGTACCGCACGCCATCGATAGATCACGCGGTATGGGTCCCTGCGTTCGCAGGGACGACCGGGTGGAGGGAGCGCGCCTTTACCCGCCGAGGCGGACGTCTTCCAGCAGCGACGACGACACCTGGGGCACCTGCTCGCCGTCGGAAGCACGGGAGATCGAGATGCGGGTCTTGTTGAAGGCGGTCGCGGCGCCGGATTGCGAACTCAGGTTGTTGAGCAGCTCGGTCACCAGCACGCTGTACTGGCCCTTGCCGTCGTCGGCGACCTTGCCCGGCGTCGCCGAGGTCAGGATCAGCGCGTTTTCCGGCGCTGAAATCGGCGCGAGGCCGTGGGAGTAGGAGCGGAAGCGGCGTTCATAGGGGTTGCGGCGGGAGGCGTCGACGACGACGAGCTTGGCCTTGGCGCCCTTCTCGGTCATCGCGTCCAGCACCTGCTCGATTGAGACGCCGTCGCGGCGAACGTCGCCTTCCTTCCAGATCGCGGCATCGACCGGGATCATGAAGCTCTCGCGGCCGACCTGAACGCCATAGCCGCCGAAGAACAGCATCGCCACGGTGTCCTGCTTGATCTTGCCCTTCAGGCGGACGATGGCGCGGGCCATGTCGTCCTTGGTGGCGTCCTCGACCACGTCGACGTCAAAACCCTTGGCGCGCAGGGCGGCGGTGAGGCCGCGGGCGTCGTTGATGGGCTGGGACAGCGGGGCTGACGCATCCGGGTAATGGCCGTTGCCGATCACCAGCGCAACGCGGCTGGCTGACGCGCCGATCGAGCCGGTCTGCTCGGTCCCGATCGCCTTGGCGGCGTCGAGCGAACGCTTGTTCAACGCCGCATGGGCGCCGATCGCGAGCGACACCAGGCCGACAAACGCAACGGCAATGGTGAGGCTGCGGCGGGAGATGCGGAGCTGACCGAGTTTCATCGCGTTACCATCCCAAGTTTGTCCAAAGGCACCAAGCAAGACCGGCGCCAGTTAGTCGCGTGAGGACCGTTCAGGTTTGAAGGGGTTGCCGGGTGTGTGCCGTCAAATTGCGCTCAATTTGCGGCACCGCAACAACCGGGCTTTTAGCCTGCCGGGCCCTCCCGAACAACCTCATTTGGTGCATAGAGCCAATTGCCGCCGACTATGGCGAAGGGTAAATTCCAATTACGTGACCTACATCACATTTGTGTTTTTCGTCGATTTATATAGTTTTCAAGGGCTTGCGGGCCCGATCCGGCCGGCGGTGGCCGCCTTAAGTAATATGCCATGCTTAACGCGGCCCTTCCTTCACCGTTCCGGCGGAAAGAAATTGCATGGGCTTCCACACCATTGCCGGCGCCACATTCCGGGCGCTGACCGCCCGGAAAGACGGCCCGTCGCTGTACGACGTCTGCGACCCCGTGCTGCTGAAGTACCGCGGCGGCGACCCGCATCTCGGCAAGTTCTATCGCACCGCGCTGGGCAACCCGGCGCTGCGGCCGCTGCTGCGGCGGACCGGACACCCGGCGCTGCGCGACGAGAAGCGGCTGGGCGCCCTACAGGAGGCGCTGAGGCGGGCGCGCGACGAGGCCGA
>NZ_LLXX01000003.1 GCF_001440405.1 Bradyrhizobium valentinum | reverse complement strand
CAGGCGAGCGGTCAGTTCGGCCAGCCGGCTGTCCGGCGAAGACGTGGTGGCGGCGGTGGCGCCGGCAGCGGCGGCGGGAGCGGCCGCGTTGCGCGCGATCTGCGCCTGCTCGATGCCGGTGGCAACGACGGAGACGCGGATGATGCCGTCGAGCGTCTCGTCGAAGGTGGCGCCGACGATGATGTTGGCGTCCTGATCGACTTCCTCGCGAATCCGCGTGGCGGCCTCGTCGACTTCGAACAGCGTGAGGTCCTTGCCGCCAGTGATCGAGATCAACAGGCCGCGCGCGCCCTTCATCGAGCTATCGTCGATCAGCGGGTTGGCGATCGCAGCTTCGGCCGCGGTCAGCGCGCGCTTCTCGCCGGTCGCCTCGCCGGTGCCCATCATCGCCTTGCCCATCTCGCGCATCACGGCGCGAACGTCGGCGAAGTCGAGGTTGATCAGGCCTTCCTTGACCATCAGGTCGGTGATGCAGGCGACGCCCGAATAGAGCACCTGGTCGGCCATCGCGAAGGCGTCGGCAAAGGTGGTCTTTTCGTTGGCGACCCGGAACAGATTCTGGTTCGGGATGATCAGAAGCGTGTCGACCACCTTGTGCAGTTCGGCGATGCCGGATTCGGCGGTGCGCATGCGGCGCTGGCCTTCGAAGTGGAACGGCTTGGTCACCACACCGACGGTGAGGATGCCCATTTCGCGCGCGGTCTTGGCAATCACCGGTGCGGCGCCGGTGCCGGTGCCGCCGCCCATGCCGGCGGTGACGAACACCATGTTGGCGCCCGAGAGATGGTCGCGGAGCTCGTCGATGACTTCCTGCGCCGCCGCCGCGCCGACATCGGGCTGGGAACCTGCGCCGAGGCCCTGCGTCACCTGCGTGCCCATCTGCACGATGCGCTGGGCCTTCGACATGGTCAGCGCCTGCGCATCGGTATTGGCGACGACGAAATCGACGCCCTGCAACCCGGCAGTGATCATGTTATTGACGGCATTGCCGCCTGCTCCACCGACGCCGAAGACGGTAATCCGCGGTTTCAGCTCGCTGATGTCAGGGGGGGTCAGATTGAGTGCCATGATTGCCTCTCTTACGACGCGCGCGTTGGTTCGCCCCGGCCGGCGGCCGCGGGATTTGGTGAAAATCGTTTGGTCACAGGACCGGTCATCAGAAGCCCTCGCGAAGCCATCGTCCGACCTTTCCAAAATAGCCGTCAGTCCCTGTCCTGAGCTGCCGCGTATGCCGCGGTTCGACGTGTTCAAGATGAGCGTATTGCGGATAGACCAGGAGGCCGGCAGGCACCGAGAACGAGGCGCTCTTGGCCTCGTTGGGCAGTCGGCCGAAACCGAGCGGCCGGCCGATCCGGACCTGCCGGTTGAGAATGCGGGTAGCGAGTTCCACGGTGCCGGTGAGCTGGGAGGCCCCGCCGCTCAGGACAACCCGCGCCCGCGGCTCTGCCGCAAAAGGGGAATCCGCGAGCCGATCCCGGACCATTTCAAAAATCTCCTCGGCGCGATGCCGGACGATGTTGGCAATCGTGGCGCGCGAGACGATCTGCGGCGCATCGTGTTCTTCGCCTGCAGTCGGCACAGACATCAACTCGCGCGCGTCGGACCCGCCGGTCAGCACGGTGCCATATAACGTCTTGATTCGCTCGGCATCCGCAATGCATGCGCCGACGCCGCGGGCAAGATCCATCGTGACGTGCTGCCCGCCGAGCGCAAATCCGCTGGCATGCACGAAGCGCCCGGCGGAATAGGTTGCAATCGTGGTCGATCCGGCACCCATTTCGACCACGGCGGCGCCAAGATCGGCTTCGTCATCGGTCAACACCGAAAGACCTGCGACATAAGGACTCGCCGCCATGGCTTCGACATTGAGGTGGCAGCGCTCGACCACCAGCATCAGGTTGCGGGCAACGGTCGCGTCCGCCGTCACCACGTTCATGTCGACGCCGAACTGCCGGGCAACCATGCCGCGGGGGTCGCGGATACCCTTGACGCCATCCAGCGCGTAGCCGACCGGCAGCGCGTGCAGCACCGTTCGACCCTCGCCGGTGGCGTGCCGCATGCCGGTGGAGGTCACTCGGGTGACGTCTTCAGAGGTGACCGAGCCGCCGCGAATATCGGCGGCGGCCTCGACCAACTGCCCCTGCAGGCGGCCGCCGGAAACCGACAGCAATATTGACTCAACGCGGACCTTGGCCATGCGCTCGGCAAGCGCCACCGCCTGACGCACCGCCTGCTCGCATTCGGCGAGATCGACCACTGCGCCGGCCTTGACGCCGCGCGACTGGATCTGGCTGTAGCCGATCAATTCCACCGCATGGGTGCGGCCGCGCAGCGCCTCGCTCGGCGGCGACGGCTTCAACCGCGCGATCATGCAGGCGATCTTGCTGGTGCCGATATCGAGCGACGCCACCAGCGCCGTGCGCTTGTGGTCGACGGGCCGCGTCTTCGGAGTCTGGTTGCGATCGAGGCCGGTCATGCGTCACCGGCCTTTTTCTTAGGTTTCTTGTCCTTGAACAGTTCTTCGCGGGCCTTGGCCGCGTCCTCCGACAATTGCACCGTCAACCGGTCCGGCAGGCGCATGTCGACGGCGACGATGTCGCGCGAGAACAGCCGCTCCTCCTTGTCAAGCTTGCTCAACACGGCAAGCGCGTTGCCAACGTCGTTTTCCGGCAGGCGAATGTCGAGGCCGTCCTTTAGCCGCAAATTCCAGCGCCGTTCGCCGACGAAGATCGCGGCCCTGGTCACCGAGCGAACGTGCGGATAGCGGTCGAGCAGCGCAAGGAAATCGCGGGCCCTGACATCGGCGCCCTTGCCCACCACCAGCGGCAGCGCCACGAAGCGGCGCGACACGTAGGGCTCCAGCACCGCGCCGTCCTCCGAGATCACGGACAGTCGGCCGTCCTGCTGCCACAGCGCGAAAGCCGTGCGCTCGACGATGTCGATCTGCAACTGGCCGGGATAAAGCTTCAGGATAGTCGCGTCCGAAATCCAGGCATTGGCCTTGAGCTTGTCGCGCACGGTGGCGGCGTCGAGGAACAGCAGCGAGGAGCGGCCGTTGACGCCGCCGATCGCGAGCACCTCGTCCTGGCTCAACTGCTTGCGACCGTTGATGACGACGGTCGTGATGCGGAAGCCGGCCGAATTGGCCAGCGCGTTGCGCGTGTCGCTGAGTGCAGCCAAAAAGTCGTTGAGGTGACCGCCCTTGACGATGCCGAAGCCGGCGCTGCCGAGCAGCATCATCACGGTCAAAGCGACGCCAAGGCGATTCGGAAGGTAGCGTTCGATCAGCAGGATCACGCGATTCGACGGCGCGCGATCGATCACGGGCCGCGCCGGGACACGGGCGCGACGGCCCAGCCGCTCGCGCAGCAGCACAACCGCTCCAATAGCGGCTGCTTTCAGGTCAGCCTGGGGCCCCCGCGATCTCAGCGACCGCCCGAGGCGTCCTGCACCATCCATTGCACGAGCCTGTCCAAGTGTTGTTCCCGCAAGCATTTTTGCGAGTTCTGGCTCAGATGACGTCTCGGCGGTGCCGGACCTAAGTGCTGACCTGAAGTCGGAACAGCGCACCCCGGCAGCCAAGCGCCACATGCGCCGCCAGCGTTAACCTTCGTTCTTCCTGGTAAACAAAGTGTAAAAACGGGGGGCTCGCGCCGCGCTTTGGCCCGTCTTTTGAGTGGTTTGCCGGACAATTCTTAGGATTTTAGCAACAATTCTGATGTCGAGGTTAGTTCCCGGTTAACGGCCTGTTAACGGGCCGTCCGGCCGGTCACGCCCGTTCCCGGCTGCGCCGTTCGGCCAGCGTGATCTGATCACGCAGAAAATCCGGAAATTCGATCCCCTGGGCCTTTAGTGCCTTTGGGTAGAGCGAGGCTGCGGTCAGGCCCGGCAGCGTATTGGTTTCCAGGAAAATCGGCCCCTTCGCCGAGATGATGAAATCGGTCCGGGAATAGCCGCTGCACGACAACGCCCGGTGGGCCCGCAGCGCCTGATCCATGATCGCGGCGCTGACTTCGGGCGCGAAGCGTCCCGGACAGATCTCCTGGGTCGATTTGAGCAGATACTTTGCCGTGTAGTCGAAGGTGCCCTCCCCCGGCACGATCTCGATCGGCGGCAGCGAAAACACCGAACCGTCGGAGCGTTCCAGCACCCCGCATGTCGCCTCCACCCCCGAGACGAACGGCTCGATCAGATATTCCTCGGTCCGGGCGGCGTTGCGCACGGCGACGAGATCCTGCTTGGCGTTGACGAAGATCAGGCCGTAGCTCGAACCGTCGCGCGCCGGCTTTGCGATCAGCTTGCCGTGTTCGGCAAAGGCCGCGTCCAGATTTTCCAGGGCAATGCCGGCCGGCGCCGCGACGCCCGCGATCGCCGCGAAACGCTTGGCCGCAACTTTGTCAAAGGCGAGATTCGACGACGCGGAGCCGGACCCGGTGAAGGGAATCCCGCGCATTTCGCACATCGCCTGCAGTTCGCCATTCTCGGCGCGGCCCCCGTGCAGGCCCAGCACCAGCACGCGATCCTCGGACTTCGCCTTGTCGAGCGCCGCCTCGAGAGCAACGCCGCGGTTGCCCGGCTTGAATTCGTCTTCGAAGGGGCGCGCATGCTCGAGCAGGGTCTTCGAGCTGACCTCGTGCACGGTGTCCGCCACCGACCAGAACCAGAGATCGGCTTCCGGCAAGGCCCGATGCAGCGCCTGCGCGCTCGCAACCGAGACGAGGCGCTCCTTGTTGGTACCGCCGAAGAGAATGGTCGTCTGCATCAGCCTTGCTGCCTCGCTACTTCGCTGCTTCGTCATTCCGGGATGGTCCGAAGGACCAGACCCGGAATCTCGAGATTCCGGGTTCGCGCTTCGCACGCCCCGGAATGACAGTCATCTCGGAATTCCGATCCGCTTGATTTCCCAGTGTAGCTCGATTCCAGAATTCGCTTTAACCCGCTCCCGCACGGTTTCGCCCAGCGTTTCAATATCATGGCCGGTAGCGTTGCCGGTGTTGATGAGGAAATTGCAGTGCATTTCCGACACCTGCGCCCCGCCCACGCGAAGCCCGCGGCAGCCGGCGGCGTCGATCAATTTCCAGGCGCTGTTGCCGGGCGGATTCTTGAAGGTCGAACCGCCGGTCTTTTCGCGGATCGGCTGCGCGGTCTCGCGATGGGTCTGAACCTCGTTCATCCGCGCGCGGATGGTTTCAGAATCCGTGATGGCGCCTTGAAAGCGCGCCGAGGTGAAGATGACCGACGGATCGACGCCGCTGTTGCGGTAGACGAACTTCATGTCGGCGTTGGCAAAGACGTGCTTCGTCCCGTCGCGGCCGATGCCTGTGGCCTCGACCAGCACGTCCTTGGTCTCGCGACCATTGGCGCCGGCATTCATCCGCAGCGCGCCGCCGATGGTGCCGGGAATGCCGAAGAGGAATTCCATGCCGCCGATGTTTGCGGCGGCCGCGGTCTCGGCGACGCGCTTGTCGAGCGCCGCCGTGCCGGCGGTGACGATATTGCCTGAAGCGGAGATCTCGCCGAATGCCCGCGGCGCCAGGCGGATCACCACACCCGCCATGCCGCCATCGCGCACGATCAGATTGGAGCCGACGCCGACGACATAGACCGGCAACTCCTTCGGCAGAGCTCCAAGGAAATAGGCGAGATCATCTTCATCCGCCGGCGTGAAAAGCACCTGCGCCGGGCCGCCGACGCGAAACCATGTCAGCTCCGCCAGCGACTGGTTCGCCAGCAGCCGCCCGCGCAGCTCCGGCATCGCGGCTTTCAGGTCTGAGGTGATGTCGGGGAAGGTCATGTCGCGCCAATCGTCTCACGACGTGATTTGAGAGCGCATCGCATTGCGTTT
Organism: Bradyrhizobium valentinum; assembly: GCF_001440405.1. Classification (GTDB taxonomy): domain Bacteria; phylum Pseudomonadota; class Alphaproteobacteria; order Rhizobiales; family Xanthobacteraceae; genus Bradyrhizobium; species Bradyrhizobium valentinum. The sequence continues at coordinate 32,749 of NZ_LLXX01000003.1, read as the reverse complement.
GATGCTGTCGCCCGGGGCTTACCCCTCTCCCCAACCCTCCCCCGCAAGGGGGGAGGGAGCCTGACCAGCGCGCTCACCTCACGTTGTCTGATGGCCTCACCAGAGTGCTTGCGAGTTCGCAGAGTAATCGAGCAAGTGAGGGACGCACCAGCGGGCCGGTTCCCTCCCCCCTTGCGGGGGAGGGTTAGGGAGAGGGGTGGCGGCATACGCCGGCATTCGTGGTTACGCTCCCGATCGACGTCTACGACGATAGTAATCATCACCCCAACGCCTTCAATTCGCCGGGCAATGCGTAGGCCCATTGCGTGATGTTGCCGGCACCAAGACACACGACGAGGTCGCCTGGATGCGCAATTCCGCGAACGACTTTTGCCAGTTCCGCCGAACTCGGCAGCGGGATCACCTCGCGATGGCCATGGGCGCGCAGGCCGAGTACGAAATTGTCGCGGTCTATCCCTGCGATCGGCGCCTCGCCGGCCGGATAAACCTCGGCGACAACAACCGCGTCGGCGTCATTGAAACAGGTACAGAATTCCTCGAACAACGACTGCAGCCGGGTGAAGCGATGCGGCTGCACCACCGCGATGATCTTGCCGCTATAGGAGTCGCGCGCGGCCTTCAATACCGCCGCGATCTCGACGGGGTGATGGCCATAGTCGTCGATAACAGTGACGCCGTTCCACTCGCCGGTGCGGGTGAAGCGCCGTTTGACACCGCCGAAGCCGGCGATGGCCTGGCGGATCGCCTCGTCAGAAATGCCAAGCTCATGCGCGACCGCAATCGCGGCCGTTGCGTTCGAGGCATTGTGCCGCCCAGGCATCGGCAACGTGATGTCTGATATCTCGTGGGTTGCGTCAGTCTTGCGATTGCGGATCGCGATCTTGAATTTCGATCCGCCGGCGATCGGCGTCAGGTCCATCAATCGTGCATCGGCCTGCGGGTTCTCGCCATAGGTGATGATGCGGCGATCCTCGATCCTGCCGACGATGCTTTGCACCACGGGATGGTCGATGCACATCACGGCAAAACCGTAGAACGGCACGTTCTCGACGAAGTTGCGGAACGCGTCCTGGATCGCCTCAAAGGTCTTGAAGTGGTCGAGATGCTCGGGATCGACATTGGTAACGATCGCGACATCGGTCGGCAGTTTCAAAAACGTGCCGTCGCTCTCGTCGGCTTCCACCACCATCCACTCGCCGGCCCCCAGCCGCGCGTTGGTGCCGTAGGCGTTGATGATGCCGCCATTGATCACGGTCGGATCGAGATTGCCGCCGTCCAGTAGTGCGGCCACCATCGAGGTCGTCGTCGTCTTGCCATGCGTACCGGCAATCGCGACGCAGCTCTTCAGCCGCATCAGCTCAGCCAACATCTCGGCGCGGCGCACCACCGGAATTCGCTGGGCACGGGCCGCCATCAGTTCCGGATTGTCGCGCTTGATCGCGGTCGAGACCACGACCACGTCGGCGCCATCGACATTCTCGGCCTTGTGGCCGATCGAGACGGTGATGCCCTTCTCCCGCAGCCGCGCGACATTGCCGCTTTCGGAGGCATCCGAGCCCTGCACGGTGTAACCGAGATTGCAGAGAACTTCGGCGATGCCGCTCATGCCGATGCCGCCGATCCCGACGAAGTGAATGGGTCCGATTTCGCGCGGCAGTCTCATGAATGTTTCCTTGGACGTCATCGCCCGCCTTGCGCGATTGCGCACAAGGGCGGGGCGATCCAGTGTTCCGCGAAGCCGAGGCTCAAATCAGGCACCGCGGAGTACTGGATGCCCCGCTTTCGCGGGGCATGACAAGGGGCAATTTTGCGCGCAACCGCCTAGATTCCGGCCGTTTTCAGCACCAGATCGGCCAGCCGCTCGGCGGCATCGAGCCGGCCGACCTGACGAACGGCCTCCGCCATCGCGGTCAGCCGCGCAGGCTCGGCGGCAAAAGCGGAGATTTCCGCCGCCAGCCGGTCGGGCGTGAACTCTCCTTGCGGAATCCGCAACGCACCGTTCACCTGCGCCAATACGCCGGCATTGGCGAACTGGTCCTGGTCGATCGCGCCGGGCAGCGGCACCAGGATCGAAGGCCGTCCGATCGCGGCGAGCTCGGCCACCGTGCCGGCGCCGGATCGCGAGACTACCAGGTGGCTGGACGCAAGGCGCGCCGGCAGGTCGCTGAAGAACGGCGCCAGTTCGGCCTTGATCTTGAGCCGGTCATAGACCGCCCGCACCCGCGCCATGTCCTCCTCGCGCACCTGCTGCGTCAGGACCAGGCGGCTCCACAGCACTGGCTCCAGCCGTTCGACGGCTGATGGCACGATGTCGCTCATCACCCGCGCGCCCTGGCTGCCACCGACCACCAGCAGGCGCAGCGGCCCATTCGGTTCGGGCGACGCAAACGGGATCGCGGCCGCAGCAAGGATTGCGGGCCGCATCGGCGTGCCGACCGTCGTGGCTTTTCCCGCAAGATCAGGATCGCGATCGAGCACGCCAGGCAGCGAGGTAGCGATCGCATTGACGCGGCCGGAGAGAAAACGGTTGGCGCGGCCGAGCACCGCATTGGCATCGTGAATGACGCCGGGCACGCCGAGCAGCCTTGCTGCGATCAACGGCGGCAGCGTCGGATAGCCGCCGAAGCCGACCACGGCCGCAGGCTTCAGCCGCCGCACCAGATTGACCGCGACCAGCATGCCATAGCCGAGCATGAAGCCGGTGCGCGCCAGCGCTACAGGATTGCGCCCGCGCATCGTCTCGCTTGGCACCACGTCGATATTGTCAGGAGTGAACAGGCCGCTATAGCGCAACGCGCGGGCATCGGTCGCGAGACGCACACGCAGGCCGCGCTTGATCAGCTCGACACCGAGCGCCTCTGCCGGGAACAAATGGCCGCCGGTGCCGCCCGCGGCCAGCAGAATCAAAGGAGCGTTATCCATGGCTCCAAATAGCCGACGGCACGGTATTCGTCATCAAGGCGTTCCAAACGTCGAACGCCCCGACCTCTCGATCGGGGCGCCGTGACGGATATTCCGGTGTCCTTAACGTTCTTAAGGCGCTGAATCCTGCGTAAGAATGCCCAGCCGCCGCCGCGTCCATACCGCTGCCGGATCCCAGGAAAACATCCATGCCAGGAAATAGAAACCCATCGCCAGCAGGTACAGGAACGAGAATCCGAAATACATCGAATTGTATTCCATCAACCCGCCAAACAGAGCTCCCATCAGATTGTAGGCAAGCGCGGTGGAGATGTTGACATCGGCCCTGCCGATCAGGGTCGAAAAGACAATGCCCGAAAAGAACAACGGAAGCGTGAGCAGTACACAACTCACCGCCAGGCTCACCTGAGGCGAACCCAGGGTAACCAGTCCGTGGTTGCGGGCATAGAAGTATCCAACGAGCAGGCTGACCAGGAGCCCGAGATAGGCAAGGCCGGTCTGCTGAACGACCCTCCCCTGCACTATCAGATTGGCCAGGAACGCCATCACCAAAACCAGAATGATGGTCGCGGCAATGACAAACCAGGTGCCGCCGAGATGCAGTCCCAATTCGGTGATAGCCTTGGTCTCCACCAGCATGAAGCCGGCACCGAGAAAGAAGAACGGCAGATAGCCGCGTTCGATCGGGCCGGTCAGGCCGATGGTCTTGCGCACGAACATGTAGCTCAGAAGCAGCACCATGCCGAGCGCAATCATGTAGCTGACCGGATAGGTGCGCTCGATCATGTAGAAGAACGGCCAGTCATCGGTCGGGATGCTCGCCTCCGGATAGGGCTGCGCGAAATGCTTCGAGACGTCGGTGAATCCGATCGCGGCGAACGCATTTATATCGGGCATGGCGACGTCCCGGCCCTTCTGCGCAATGAAGGCCGTAGTCGTGCTCGAGTCGTAACGCACGCGAACCGCCAGCGGCTTGCCGGCGCCCGGCAATCCCTGGAGGATATGCGACAGCTTGAACCCGAGCGATTCGTTCGGCAGCGCGAACGCAACGGACATGACGCCGTCCGGCTTGAGCAGCTTGAAGGCTTCTGCAATTCCCTCGCGCGTGTAGACGTAGGAATCGACGCGCAGGTTGGAGGCATGGCTTAGCGCCGTGTGGGAATCCAGCACGCCATATATGATCAGATCGTATTGCTGGTCCGCCGTGCGGAAGAAGTTGCGCGCATCGTTGATGCGCAGCGTGACGCGCGGATCGTCATAGGGATGCTCGGGGTGGTAGTGCTTGCCGAGATGGGCAATGGCCGGGTCAATTTCGATCGCATCGACGTGTGAGGCGCCCATGCGGAGCGCCGCCGCCACGTCGTTACCGCTGCCGGCGCCGACAATCGCGACGCGCTGCGGCCTGTTCTTGAAGTTGAACGGAAATTCGTAATACGCGCGAACGTAACGGTCTTCCTCGGTTTCATGCCCGCGATTGCTCTCCGCCAGGTTGAACACCTTCTGATAGTAGGCGCCTCCGGACAGGAGGTTCATCAGCCCGTCCGATTTGGCCATGCGCTCCAGCAATTGATACGGAGAATAGATCCGCTGGATTTCCTGCTGGACCGGCCAGGACAGGACTGCGAGCAGCAGGCAAAAGCTGGCCACCCCGACCGGCAGGCGGGTATCGCGTGACAACACGAATACCAGAAGGACGCCGCCTGTTACGGTGAACCAGACTGCCGGGGGCAGCCAGAACAGGCTCATCACGCACAACGCCACGACACCGAGAATGCTGCCAATCAGATTCAGGCTGTAGGCTTTCAATGCATCGGTGCTTTGCAGCAACTTGCCGCAAAGCTGGCCGACCGGATAACAAATGCACGCACAAAGCACAAAGCTCATCGCGAGCAGCACATAGACCGGCGCGCCTGACTTGAGCAGAACCAACCAGTTTGGGCCGTCCGTTGTGCCACCGACAGCGGTTTGCTCGTGCATCGGCAGGGCTGCAAAGAAACCATTGGCCGCGCTGACGTCGTAGCGCAGCAGCGTGACGACGCCGACAAACAATGCAAGCATCGGTAACACCAGCGCTGGCGCGCAGGGCTGCTTGTCCGCGACCGCGTATCCCGCGCCCAGGCCGAGGAAGCAGGCCAGCAGGGTGAAATTCTTGAAGAACGAAAACACCGGGAATACCGATGCCAGCCAGCGGATCATGACCAGCTCGAGGAGCAGGCTGACCATCGTCACCAGCACGATCAATCTGATCTTTTCCTTCGTGCTGGAATTTGCGAATGCCTGCTCAAAGAGGCTGCCCATCAGATCGATTTGACGATCCAGCCGGCGCGCGAGCCAGGGCGGATCGACGACAACCAGGAGCGCCACCCCGCCCAGCAGGAGGCGAGCCGAGAGCAGCAACAAATCGACCGCGTCGAATGATTCCCGGTCCAGGAACAGCCGAACCGCCATAATCGAATAGACGAACAGGAGTGTGCTCAGACAGATGCTGAAGAACCGAACGAGCCTGCGATTGGCGTCCCCCGTTCGATATTCGCCGTTGTCGTGATGCGTCCCCATTTTACCAAACCCTCTCCTGCACGCTGAAATCGCAGCATGCGACAAAATCGTTTAGGAACAGGATCGGACTTTTACAGAGTTTTACTTAAGAATTGATGCAACCTGTACAGAGCGTGCTCTAGGCGTAGCCGCGCGCCACGCCGGCGGCGTTCATCGATTCCACTTCGGTGCGCGGACGCTGTCGCGTCAACGCCAGCATCATGCCGACGCCATAAGCCAGCGAGATGATCGACGAGCCGCCGTAGGAGATGAAAGGCAGCGTCATGCCCTTGGCAGGGATCAGTTGCAGATTGACCGCCATGTTGATCGCGGCCTGCATGCCGAACAGAATGGCAAGACCGGACGCTGCAAAGCGCGCGAACATATCTTCGCTCGCATAGGCACGCGTCAGCGTACGGAGCACGACGAACGCGAACAGCCCAACCAGCGCCAGGCACAGGATGATGCCGAACTCTTCGGCCGCCACCGCAAACACGAAGTCGGTATGGCTGTCCGGCAGGCTGCGCTTGGCGATGCCTTCGCCGGGCCCGAGCCCGAACCAGCCGCCGTTCCAGAACGCTTCCATCGCCATATCGACCTGGAAGGTGTCGCCGGATGCCGGATTCATGAAGCGCCTGATGCGGCCCGCGACGTGCGGAACCAACAGATAGGCGCTGAACAATCCGGCAGCCGCAGCGCCGGCAAGGCCGGCCACCCAGATCATCCGCATGCCCGCGATGAAGAACAGCGCGCCCCACACGATCAGGATCAGGATGGTCTGGCCGAAATCCGGCTCCATCACCAATAGCGCCACCAGCGTTAGCAGAAGCACCATCGCCATCGAGGTCGCCGGCATTTCCGGCCGCCTGGTCGATTCTGCAAACAGCCACGCCGCCATCACGACAAAGGCGGGCTTGGCGGATTCGGAAGCCTGGATGTTGACGCCGAGCAGCGTGATCCAGCGCCGCGATCCCTTCACCTCCGCACCGAATACCAGCGTCGCCACGATCAAGATAACGCTCACTACGAACACCAGTAGCGCCAGCCGGCGGATCTGCTTGGGCGACAGAAACGACACCCCGATCAGCACCAGGAAAGACGGCAGCAGGAACAGCATGTGCCGGCTGAAGAAGTGGAACGGATCGAGCCCGATTCTGGTCGCCACCGGCGGGCTCGCCGCCAGCGACAGGATGACGCCGCCGAGGATCAGCGCGGAAATCGCCGCCAACAGCAGCTTATCCACGGTCCACCACCAGTCCGAAAACGGGGTGCGTTGGTCACGGGCGAGCATGGGCGTCCCCAAAATGGCAGAGGTAGCGCCTATTGGTGGCGCAGGATGGTTTATGAGGGGTTAATGAATTGGGAATGATTTGAGGCGAGCGGGGCACCCGCGCCCCGGATGCTGCGCAGCGCGGAGCGATGCGCTGCCAGGCCGGGGCCCATTCGTGGCGTGGGGCCCCACGCTGCGTAGGATGGGTGGAGCGCAGCGATACCCATCAATTGCGCTTGGCGAAAGATGATGGGTTTCGCTGCGCTCTACCCATCCTACAGTCAAGCTACTTTACTTTGGTCTCGGCCGCGATCAGCTCCTTGCCTTCCGCGGTCGTGATCGTCAGCCGCACCTGTTCGCCGCTGCCGCCGGCAGGAATTGTCGCGGAAATGCGATTTCCGTTTTTCGGGTCGGCTTTCACGGCGTCGTTGAACAATATCGCATCGCCGCGTTTCAACGTGACGCGCAACGGCGTGGCCGGTTCGATACTGAAGAACTGAAGATTCACACCGGAAGCTGCGGCCGAGAGATTGATCAGGATATTCTCGTTCGCATCCGTCACGTTGCTCATGCCGACGATCGGGCTGTAGGTCTCCGTAACAGACACTTCGCCTCGCGCGGGAAGCTGAGCGCGGTGGAAAAACTGGTCCGACACGCCGGCCCACAATTCGACGTAAGGCCGCGCTTCGTTCGGGTCTTTGCGTGCGTCGGTTTCGTTCGTGAACGACTGATATCCCCACGTCCACATTTTCAGGCCCGGCGTGACCGTATTGTCGGCGATGCGGATGATCCCCTCTTCGTTATCATGGTTGATGACACCCCAGAAATTCCCGCCCTGCATATCGGGCGCCGCGTACGCGATGCCCATTGTCGGCCAGTTCTTGAAGTAGCGCAGCTTCTCGAAACGGCTCTTGCCCTGACCTAAGCTCTCATCGCCTTCGGACAGATTGGCCGACCAGCCGGGCGTGCTGTAGGCCTCGATCGGCGCGATGATTTCGGCGCCGCCGGTCGTCTTGGGGCTTTTCGGGTCCGATCCCGGCGCGAGCGTCGTGCACGTCCAGTACTCGTAATCGATCGTCCTATCGTGCGGGTTTTTCAGCACCACGCGCGCATCGAGGGCGGCGCGATCGGCTTTCAGCGTGACGTGGTAAGTCGCTTCGATACCCGTCGAACCCTTGAGGAACTGCGCTGGCGCCGCGGAATACGCGAAATCATCCCTAAGCGACATCGACACCGTCACTTCGCCGGCACTCTCCTTCACGACCTTGAAGTCCCACGGCTTCAGCCACGTCCTGCCGTGCTCGGGATCCGGGAAGGTGGGGAAGATGCCGCCATACACCATCAGCCAGTCGTAATAAAAGACGCCGGCCTTCATTCCGTAGGGTAGGCCTACCTCGTTGCGATAAAGCTGTTCGTGGCCGGTCGGCTTGTAAATGATGGAAAGAATCCGCCCGCCGAATTCGGGCAAGAGCGTTACTTTCAGATAACGGTTCTCGAGCACGTAGGTCTTGAACGTGCGATCGACGATGGCCGTCTTGTCGAGCGACCCGCTGACGAATCCGTTCTCCGCAGAGGTCGCGTACTTGACCGTGCTCCACGAAATCGTCGACTCGCTGAGAGACACACTGTCGGATAGCGGCGAAGCGGCATGCACGGCGGCATTCAACGCACAGACCGCCGAAAGGACTGCAAACGCGAAACGAACACGGGTACGCGACGGAGCATGAATTGCCATTTGCGACGCCCTCGAATGAGCAGGATGTAGGATGGGTGGAGCGAAGCGATACCCATCAACTGCCGCCACGAAGCTGATGGGTTTCGCTACGCTCTACCCATCCTACAATTGCACCACCGGCTTCACGCCCGGCATCGCCGTCACCAGATCGCGGAATTTGGTGCCGCGGATTTCGAAATTGCGGTATTGGTCGAACGAGGCGCAGGCGGGTGACAGAAGCACGACCGGGTCGGCGATCCCGGAGGCTTCCGCATCGCGTGCGGCGCTGGCTACGGCAACATCGAGCGTTTCGGAAATCTCGTGCGGCACGCGTTCACCCAGGGTTCCCGCAAATTCCTGCGCGGCCTCGCCGATCAGATAGGCTTTGCGGATGCGCGGGAAATATTCGGCGAGGCCGGTGATGCCGCCCTGCTTCGGCTTGCCGCCGGCGATCCAGAAGATGTCGGCGAAGGACGACAGCGCATGTGCGGCAGCGTCGGCATTGGTGCCCTTGGAGTCGTTGACGAACAGCACGTTGCCGCGGCGGCCGACCTGCTCCATGCGGTGCGCGAGCCCGGGAAAGCTGCGCAGGCCGTTTTGCAAGATGTCGGTCGAGATGCCCATCGCCAGCGCGCAAGCCGAAGCGCAAGCTGCGTTCTGTGCATTGTGCAGGCCGCGCAGCGAGCCTATGCCACCAAGCCTTGCGACCTCATTGCGCGCGCCGCCCGCGGCTTGAACGATGGTTTCTCGCTCGACATAGATGCCGTCGGGCAGCGGGTTCTTCACGGATATCCGCACCACGCGCTTGCCGGCCTGATCGAGCCGGTCGGCGATGTTACGGCACCAGCCGTCATCGACGCCGACAATACTCGTGCCCTGCGGCTGCACGCCAGCGACCAGCCGCGCCTTGACGGCGGCATAATGCTCCAGCGTGCCGTGGCGATCGATATGGTCTTCGCTGATGTTAAGGAGAATGCCGACCGACGGATCGAGCGAAGGTGCAAGGTCGATCTGGTAGGACGACATCTCGACCACATGCACGCGTCCCATCCGCGGCGGCTCCAGCGACAGGATCGCCGTGCCGATATTGCCGCCCATCTGGGTGTCATAACCGGCGACATCAATCAGATGCGCGATCAGGGCCGTGGTGGTCGACTTGCCGTTGGTGCCGGTGATGGCGACGAACGGCGCGTCCGGCGCATGACGGCGGCGCTCGCGGCAGAACAATTCGACGTCGCCGATCACTTCAATGCCGGCCTGCCGCGCCATCAGCACGGACCAGTGCGGCGCCGGATGGGTGAGCGGCGCGCCGGGCGTCAAAATCAGCGCCGCAAAATTCGACCACGATATCGTGCGCAGATCCGCGGTGGTGAAGCCGGCCTGGGCTGCCTTCGCGATATTGTCGGCACTATCGTCGCCCGCGATCACTTCCGCGCCGCCGGCCTTCAGCGCGTGACAGCTAGCAAGGCCCGAACCGCCGAGACCGAAGACGGCGACCGTCTTGCCCGCAAAGGAGGTAACGGGGATCATAACGCCTCCACGGTCATTCCGGGGCGTGCGAAGCACGAACTACGATGTGCAATTGCACATCGGAGAATCTCGAGATTCCGGATTGCCGCTGCGCGGCCTCCGGAATGACGGCCGTAGAAATGCACGATCATCACCGCAGCTTCAGCGTGGAGAGGCCGGCCAGCGCCAGCATCACCGAGATGATCCAGAACCGGATCACGATCTGCGGCTCGGTCCAGCCCTTCTGCTCGAAATGATGGTGCAGCGGCGCCATCCGGAACACCCGCTTGCCGGTCAGCTTGAACGAGGTCACCTGCACGATCACCGAGACGGCTTCCAGCACGAACAATCCGCCGATCACGGCCAGCACGATCTCATGCTTGACCGCGACTGCCGTCGCACCAAGCATGCCGCCGAGCGCGAGCGAGCCGGTGTCGCCCATGAAGATCGAGGCCGGCGGTGCATTGAACCAAAGGAACCCGAGGCCGGCGCCGAGCACCGCGCCGCAGAGCACCGCAAGCTCACCGGTTCCGGCGACGTACCTGATCTGCAGATAGTCGGAGAAGACCGCGTTACCGGTCAGATACGAGATCATGCCAAAGCTGGCGGCGGCGATCATGACAGGCACGATCGCAAGCCCGTCGAGACCATCGGTCAAGTTGACCGCGTTACCGGCGCCAACGATCACGAACGCGCCGAAGATCACGAAGAACCAGCCGAAATTGATCACCACGTCTTTCAGGAAGGGTATTGCAAGCGAGGTCGAGGTTGCATCGCGGCCGAGCCGCACCAGCGCGTAGCAGGCAGCGAGCGCAATTACCGCTTCGATCAGGAGCCGCAGCTTGCCGGCAAAGCCGCTATGGCTCTGTTTCGTCACCTTCAGATAGTCGTCGTAAAATCCGACGAAGCCGAAGCCGAGCGTCACCGCCAGCACGATCCAGACGTAGGGGTTGAGCGGATTGGCCCATAACAGCGTCGCCACCACGAGGCCCGACAGGATCATCAGCCCGCCCATCGTCGGCGTGCCCTTCTTGGAGATCAGGTGCGATTGCGGGCCGTCGGTGCGGATCGGTTGGCCTTTGCCTTGCCTCAGCCGCAGATGATCGATGATCCAGGGCCCGAACAGGAACACGAACAGCGCGCCTGTCACCATCGCCCCGCCGGTGCGGAAAGTGATGTAGCGAAACACGTTGAACACGCCGCGGAAGATACCAAAACCGGGGACGGTGTTGGAAAGCTCGATCAGCCAGTAAAACATTCAGGTAGGCCCTATCACGCGGCTTGGTTGCGCCGTCCTTAACGGGAAGCGCTCCGGGAGCGCGTTCGTTCCGGGAACGCCTTGATAATCGTTTTCAGCCTCAAACCAAGCAAATCTTGGTCAGGCATGGGGTATTGACGAATCGCGTCTCGCGGAAACAACAGCCGTCAAGTGCGGCCAGTTTACGCCTTTGCCTGCAAGGCGGCCAGCAGCCTCGGCACAAACTTGTTCACCCAGAACATCTTTTTACTGCCCTTGACGACCACCACGTCGCCGTCCCGCAGCAGTGCGGCGATTTCCTGGGGATCGAGCGTAGCCGGGTCTTCATGCCAGCCGAGCGCCCGCTCCGCCGGCACGAGATCGTATAAATGGCGCATCAGCGGGCCGACGCAGTAAATGCCGTCGATGCCGGGCAGGTCGGTAGCGAGCTTCTCGTGATAGTCGGGCGCATCGGGGCCCAATTCCAGCATGTCGCCGAGAACGGCGATGCGCCGGCCGGTCTTCACCGGCCGTGCCTTCAGGCTGCCGAGCGCGGCCACCATGCTGGCCGGGTTGCCGTTGAAACTGTCGTCGATCACGGTGACGCCATGGGCCGCCTGCTCCACGCCGCGGCCGGTCATGATGCCGACATGGCCGAGCTCTGTGGCCAGCGCCGCGGGTTCGAGCCCGGCGGCATGGATGGAAGCCAGCGCGGCCAATGCGTTCTGCAGGCGGTGCGGTGCGCCGGGCGTCAGGCCGAATTCGATTGGCCCGCCGTTCACCTGCGCTGTGACGTTCCAGCTCTCGCCCTGGGCTGCGTGGTTCAGCTCCCGCACATCGGATCCCCCGCCGAAGCGAACAACCCTGCCGTTCCATTCCGGCGCCTCGACATCCCCAGGCAACACCAGCACGCCGTCCTTTGGCAGACCTTGCGCGATGCTGATCTTTTCGCGCCGGATCGCTTCCAGGCTGCCGAGCTTTTCCAGATGCACCGGCTGCACGTTCACGACAAGCGCGACCGTCGGCCTGGTCAGTTCGCTGAGCCGCGCGATCTCGCCGGTCTGGTTCATGCCCATTTCGACCACCCACACGCTTGCGGCGGGACTGGCATTGCACAGCGTCAGCGGCACGCCCCAGAAATTGTTGAAGCTGCTCGGACTGGCATAGGCGTTCGGGTAGGCGGCGAGGAACTCCTTGGTGCTGGTCTTGCCGGCGCTGCCGGTCAGGCCGATCACCGGGCCCTTGAACCGCGCCCGCGCCGCGCGCGCGAGGCCCCACAGGCCATCGATCAGCGTGTCCTCGACCACCAATTGGGGAACACTCACGCCGGCAATTCGGTGTGGAACGATCATCGCCGCCGCGCCGGCCGCCTCGGCCTTGTCGGCGAATTCCCAGCCGTCGCGTGCGCTGGCGAAACTGGAGATAAAACCGCCGCTGGGCGTACCGCTCAACGCCACGAACAGGCAGCCGGGTTTCACCAGGCGGCTGTCCTGCGTGATGAAATCAATCGGCGTATCCGGATATTCGCCGGCAACACCGAGTGCCTGCGCGATTTCGGCAATGGTCCACAATGGCCTCGCGCTCATGACACCCTCGCTGCGAGCACGGCCGCCACCGCCTCGTGATCGCTGAACGGCAAAACCTTGTCGCCGACGATCTGGCCTGTCTCGTGCCCCTTGCCGGCTATCAAGAGCGCGTCGCCGGGCTGCAGCGCCGATATCCCGGTCCTGATCGCTTCAGCGCGATCGCCGATGTCGCTGGCGCCCCTCGCCGTAGCCAGAATAGCGGCGCGGATCGTTTCCGGATTTTCGCTGCGCGGATTGTCGTCGGTGACGATGACGTGGTCGGCATTCTCGGCCGCAATCGCGCCCATGATCGGGCGCTTGCCGGCGTCACGGTCACCGCCGGCGCCGAAGATAACGACAAGCTTGCGCTTGGCGTAGGGCCGCAGCGCCTGCAGCGACTTCGCCAGCGCGTCGGGCTTGTGCGCATAATCGACAAAGATCGGCGCGCCATTGTGCTCGCCGACCAGCTCCAGCCGCCCCTTGGCGCCTTCGAGATGTTGGAGCGTAGCGAACACGTCGGCCGGCTCGCTGCCGGTGCCGATCGCGAGCCCGGCGGCAACCAGCGCATTCTCGATCTGGAATTCGCCGACCAGCGGCAGCTTGACGGTGTAACTGCGCCCGCGATGCGCCAGTGCAAGATTCTGCGCATATCCTTCGACCGTAGCACCAACGAGGCGGATGCCTTCACCGGCGCCATCCGCGTTGCGGCCGACGGCGATAATCCGCAGGGATCGTGACCTCGCCGCGTCGATCACTTCCGGCGAGCAATCATGATCGGCCGAGATCACCGCCGCACCATCAGGCGCAACGAGATCGCGGAACAGCCGCAGCTTGGCGGCGAGGTAATGCCCGACGTCGGGATGATAGTCCATGTGGTCGCGCGTGAGATTGGTGAAGCCGCCGGCGGCGATGCGTACGCCGTCGAGCCTGAACTGGTCGAGCCCGTGCGAGGATGCCTCGAAGGCCAGATGGGTGACGCCCTCGCCCGCGATCTCGTCGAGCTGCTTGTGAAGCGCGATCGGGTCCGGCGTCGTCAGCGAGCCGTAGACCGTGCGCTTCGGCGAAACGAGGCCGATGGTGCCGATGCTGGCGGAAGCGTGGCCGAGCCGTTCCCAGATCTGGCGCGTGAACGCGGCCACCGAGGTCTTGCCGCTGGTCCCGGTCACCGCCGCGATGGTCGCGGGCTGCCGCGGATAGAATCGCGCCGCGGCCTGCGCCAGCGCGCGGCGCGGATTTGGCGTGACGATGAACGGCACGCGGCAGTCCGGCGAAGCGCGGTCACCCGCTACCGCGACCGCGCCCGCGTTTATCGCCGCATCGATAAAGCGGGAACCGTCGGTCTTGCTGCCTGCCAGCGCAAAGAACAGGTCGCCCGGCTTCACCGCCCGGCTGTCGACGCTAAGGCCTTTCACATCGACAGCTTCCGCCTGCGGCTCGATCGCAGCGTCATCGCTGAAGAGGTCGCGAAGTTTCATCTTGCTCCAGTCCGGCCGGCGCAGCTAGGGGCGCGTGATAATACGCCTTACTGGGTTGTCTTCGATGCCGCAAGAATAAGGCGGTCGGACGGCGGCAGGTCGAAGCGCGGCTCGATGCCCAGCAGCGGGCCGATGCGGGCAATCACCTTGCCGCCGGTCGGCACCGCGTTCCAGCCCGAGGTGATGAAGCCGTGGGTTTCCGGCAGCGCCTTCGGCTCGTCCAGCATGACCAGCAACTGGTATTGCGGATTGTCGGCCGGAATGATCGCCGTAAAGGAGTTCAGCACCTGCTTCTTGGAATAGCGGCCGTTGACCACCTTTTCCGAGGTACCGGTCTTGCCGCCGATATAATAGCCCTTCACGTCGGCCTTCTTGGCGGTTCCGATCTCGGCGTTCAACCGCATCAGATAGCGCATCTTGTCGGAGGTTTCGGTTCTGAGCACCTTCTTGGCGATCGCCCGCGCTTCCTCTTCCGACCGCTTGAGGAAGGTCGGGGGAATAAGGAGACCGCCATTGATGCAGGCGTTGATACCCATCACCGCCTGCAGCGGCGCCACCGCGATGCCGTGACCGAAGGACGCCGTGATGGTGTTGAGCTCGGTCCAGCGCTTCGGCACGATCGGCGTGGCGCTTTCAGGCAGTTCGGTGCGCAGCCGATCCATCTGGCCGAGCTTCTTCAGGAACGCCTTGTGCGCCTCGACGCCCTGCGCCAGCGCGATCTTGGCCGCGCCGACGTTCGAGGAGAACGTAAACACTTCCGACAGCGTGATCGCGCGGCCGACCGGATGGGTGTCGTGAATGGTGAACTTGCCGAACTTCAGTACCCCGCGCCCGTCATAGAGCGTGTTGAGATTGGCCTTGCCGGAATCCAGCGCCATCGCCAGCGTCAGCGCCTTGAAGGTCGAGCCCATCTCGAACACGCCCGTGGTCAGGCGGTTGATGCGCTCGGGATCGTGCGCCTCCTTCGGATTGTTGGGATCGAAATCCGGCAGCGACACCAGGGCCACGATCTCGCCGGTCCGGACGTTGGAGACGAGGCCGGAAGCCGCCTTGGCCTTGTATTTCTCCTTCGCCTTCAAGAGTTCGTCGCGCAGCGCGTGCTCGACGCGCAAGTCGATCGACAGTTCCACCGGCTTCTGCAGCCGATCGGTGGCAAAACCCGCGCGGTGCAGATCGGCCAGACCGTTATTGTCCAGCCACTTCTCCATCCCGGCGATGCCCTGGTTGTCGATATTCACGAGGCCGATCAGATGCGCGACCGCCGCACCGGTAGGATAGACCCGCTTGTTCTCGCGCAGGAAGCCGATGCCGGGAATGCCGAGCTTGTGGATGTCGTGTTGCTGTTTGGGCGAAATCTCGCGCTTCAGCCAGACAAACCCCTTGCGCGACGACAGGCGTGTGCGCGCCTCCGCCGTGTCGAGGTCCGGCAGTGCCGCGGTCAGGAGCTCGATCGCCTCGTCCTTGTCGATGATGCGCCTGGGCTCGCCGAACAGGCTCGGCGCCTTGACGTCGGTCGCCAGCACCTCGCCGTTGCGGTCGACGATATCCGGCCGCGCGGTCGCAATTGCGTCCTGCGAGGCGGTGCGGCGCGCGCCGTGGCTGTCGGCGCCGACCGCGAACATCACCAGACGTCCGGCCAGCACCGCATAGATCGCCGCGAACAGCAAAATAGCAAGCCCCACGCGGGCCCGCGCCTTGGCGGCGCGGTCGACGTTGCGCCCGTAGAGCAGGCTGCGGATCAGCCGCTGTCGCCATGGCTCCGCGGGCCGCTTGATGGTGGTGAGCGCCCGGCCGGTCATTGCTGATCTCCCGGCGGGGGCACGGACCCCGTGGTGGGCGGTGCTTCGGCGGCTGCCTCGATGGTGTTGATCATCGCGCCGATCGGATCGGGCGCGCCGGGCCTTGCGAAGGCCGGCGGCCGTTCCGGCAGATTCCTCAACTGATCATACTGCGTGGCGTTCAGCGGCTTCAGGCCGAGGTGGCGTTCGGTCAGCCCTTGCAACCGCAGCGGCGCATCGAGCTTGGCCCATTCCGCACGCAGCGCCGCGATGGCGTCGCGCTGTTCGCGGATCTCGGCGTTGAGCCGCAGCACACGCTCGACGCGCGAGGTCGATTCCATCTTGATCCGGTAGACGTAAGCCGCCGCGAACACCAGCACGCCGATGACGAGGAAGTGGATGACCCGCATGATCAGCCTCCCCTCATCACGTTGGCGAGAACCGGCCAAGCCGGCAGGCGCCCGGCCACATGCGCGGGCGCCGCGGTGCGCTCGGCGGCGCGCAGTTTTGCGGAACGCGCGCGCGGATTGGCAGCCACTTCGGCTTCGCCTGGAGTCACGGGACGCTTGGTCAAAATCTGGAAACTCGGCGCGGCCTGCGCCAGCTCGGGCAAGTGCCGCGAACCGCCGCCGGACTTTCCGCGGGCGTTGAAAAAATCCTTGACGATGCGGTCTTCCAGCGAATGGAACGAGACGACCACCAGCCGCCCGCCGGGCTTTAGCACCCGCTCCGCCGCCGCCAGCGCCAGGTGCAGTTCGTCGAGCTCCGCGTTGACGAAGATTCTCAAGCCCTGGAACGTGCGCGTCGCCGGATGAATCTCGTTCGGCTTGGCGCGCACCACCTTGCTGACGATATCGGCCAGCGCTTGCGTCGTCGTGATCGGCGCTTCCTTGCGCGCTGCCACGATAGCGCGCGCCACCGCGCGGGAATGGCGCTCCTCGCCGAAGATGTAGATGATGTTGGCGAGATCGGCTTCGGAGGCCTTCGCCACGACATCGGCCGCGGTCGGGCCGTCATGGCCCATCCGCATGTCGAGCGGGCCGCCGAGCCTGAACGAGAAGCCGCGTTCGGCCTGATCGAGCTGCATCGAGGAAACGCCGACGTCCATCACGACGCCATCCACCGCAGCGACGCCTTGCGCCGCGCAGACATCCGCAAGGTTGGAGAATCGGTCCTCGACCAGGGTCAGCCGTCCCTCGGACTGCTCGACCAGATCGAATCCGCCGGTAACAGCCGACCGGTCGCGGTCGATGCCGATGACGCGGGTTCCCGCGACGCTGAGGATCGCGCGGCTGTAGCCGCCGGCCCCAAAGGTCGCGTCGACATAGATGCCGCCGTCCCTGGGATTGAGCATCTCGACCGCCTCGCGGCCGAGCACCGAGATATGACGCGGCGCAGCCGGGCTCATGCGCCGTCCCCTGGCGCTTTCCAGTCGATGGTACGAAAACTGGACGCGAACGAGCCCATTGCGCCTCAAATCTCTGCGCTTCGCCGGGCTGTTCCGGCCCAACGGCCGCGACTCGGCGCGATTGCTGCCTTCGGCCCGGCCTCGCGCCCGCTCATTTCCAGACGGAATTTGCTGGGTTGCCATGGCATTTCGAGCGCGAAAGAGGGCTTCGGCCGTCCCCAACCCGGTTCGGCTCTTCACCACTTAGTAACGGCACTTAGCGTTAAGAAAGCGTTGATGGTTCGATTAAGGTTTTGCGCGCTTTTATAGACGCCGAAAAATGGTGATGCGCCCCGCACACACCCGGTCAAAATGCGGGATGGAACTCGGCCACCGGATTGCGCACGCACGAGGTAAATGAATAGTAAATGGTATTGTCGCTTATAACACGATGCTGCCGTTCTCCCGCCCGGTTTGGGTCCAAAAAATGGCTTCTGGTCCGTTCGCATCTGCTGGTATTGATTCGAGGCGTCAACGCGCCCTTCCCGTTCCCAGGGCCAACGCCGACATGAAGACTTTTACCCCCGATTCATCGATTGCTTCCGACGTCATCGCGTCGCCGAACTATGGCGAGCGCAACAACGGTCGCCTCGCCGACATGATCCTGCTGCACTACACCGGCATGCCGGATGTGGAAGGCGCGATTGCCCAGCTCTGCACCCCCGGCACCGACGTCTCAGCCCATTACATCGTGCTGGAAGACGGCCGCATCGTGCAATGCGTGCCGGAAGCCAAGCGCGCCTGGCACGCCGGGGTATCCTCCTGGGCCGGCGAGGAAGACATCAATTCCTGCTCGATCGGGATCGAGATCATCAACCGCGGCCACGACTGGGGCTATCCGGACTTCCCGCTGCGCCAGATCGCCGCCGTGATCGCGCTGTGCCGCGGCATCATGCTCCGCCGCAAGATTCCTTCGCATCGCGTGCTCGCGCATTCCGACGTCGCCCCGGCGCGCAAGAAGGATCCCGGCGAAAAGTTTCCGTGGCATTCGCTGGCGAATTCCGGCGTCGGCCATTGGGTGCAGCCGGCGCCGATCGTGCGCGGCGAAACGCTCAAACTCGGCAGCATCAGCGACGACGTCGCTGGCCTGCAGATGGCGCTTGCCAAATACGGCTACAACGTCCCGATCCACGGCAAGTTCGACGGCCCGACTATGGAAGTAGTTACCGCGTTCCAGCGCCACTTCCGCCCCGCGCGCGTCGACGGCATCGCCGATCACTCGACGATCAGCACGCTGCACGCGCTGCTGACGAGCCTGCCGACGGACGCGGCGACAACGGTGGCGGCGAGGTAATTGCACTCCCTCGCCCCGCTCTTGCGGGGAGAGGGTTGGGGTGAGGGGCTCTATCCACGAGTTCTGAACGACGTGAGACCTGTACCCCCTCACCCGGATTGCTCCGCAATCCGACCTCTCCCCGCAAGCGGGGCGAGGTGAAAAGCTACCCCATCTCCGCGATCCGCCGCGCATAAAATCGCCGCAGCGGCTCGAGTTGCGTCGCCGCCGTCGCTGCCTGATATGCTTCGCGCGCCGCATCGCGCCGGCCGAGCCGGCGCAGCAAATCGGCGCGCACGGCCGGCAGCAGCTCATAACCTTTCAGTCCGCCCCGCGCCTCCAGCGCATGGACCAAATCAAGGGCCCGCGCCGGCCCGTCGACCATCGATATCGCCGCGGCGTGATTGAGTTCGATCACCGGCGACGGGCTGATCCGCAGCAGCACTTCATAGAGGCCGGCGATCTGCGGCCAGTCAGTATCTTCATAGCTTGGCGCACGCGCATGCAGCGCCGCGATGGCCGCCTGCACCGCATAGGATTGCGGCCGCCCCGGCATCCGCAACGCGTCTTCCACCAGCATCAAGCCCTCGGCGATCTGGCGCTGGTCCCACAGCGTGCGGTCCTGCTCTTCCAAGAGCACGATGTCCCCGCCGGCAGTCGCCCGTCCGGCGCGGCGGGAATCGTGCAACAGCATCAGGGCCAGCAACCCCTTGATCTCGCCGCGCCCGGGCATCAGCGCATCGAGCAGCCTTGCCAGCCGAATTGCTTCGCGCGCGAGATCCGGCCGCATCAGGTTCGCGCCCGACGTTGCGACATAGCCTTCCGTAAAGACGAGATAGATCACGGCGAGCACACCGCGCAGGCGCGGCTCCAGCATTTCGCGTTCCGGCACTTCATAGGGAATGCCGGCGAGACGGATTTTCTGCTTGGCCCGCAGCAGGCGCTGGGCCATCGCCTCCTCGCCGGCGAGAAACGCGCGCGCGACCTCGGCCGTCGTGAGGCCGCACACCGTTCGCAGCGTCAGCGCGACCTGCACTGCGGGATCAAATGACGGGTGACAGCAGGTAAAGATCAGCCGCAGCACGTCGTCGTCAAATGCGCTGTCGGCGGTGTCGCACGACGTGGACGCATTGAGCAGCAGTTCATGCGTCAATTCCTGCTGCTTGCCGCGGAACGCGATGCTGCGCCTCATACGATCGACCGCCTTGTTACGCCCGACATTGACCAGCCACGCACGTGGATTGGACGGCAGGCCGGCGGCGGGCCAGCGTTCCAGCGCCACCGCAAACGCATCCTGCAACGCATCTTCCGCAAGATCGAAATCGCCGACGAGGCGGATCAGCGTGGCCAGCGCCCGCCCCGCCTCGTCGCGAAAGACTTTTTCGATTTCGATGGGCGTCATGCGCCGTCAATCATAAACCATGACCGGCCGCACCTCGATCGAACCGATCGTGGCCTCGGGAATCCGCGCGGCGATCGCCAGCGCGGTGTCGAGATCCTTGGCCTCGACCAGATAATAGCCGCCAAGCTGTTCGCGGGTCTCCGCGAATGGACCATCCGTCGTCAGGGTCTTGCCGTCGCGGACGCGCACGGTGGTTGCCGTCGTGGTCGGCTGCAAGCCGTCACCGGCCTTGAAATGGCCGCTCTGGATAATGGACTGGGTGAACGCGCCGTATTCCGCCGTCTTCGCCTTCCGCGCCGCGGCGTCCATTTTGCCAAACTCGGCCTCGCTCCGATAGATCAACAGCAGATACTGCATTTTGGAAACTCCTTCTTTTACCGGCTGGATCGCCGACACCCAGTCGAACGGGCCTCCAGCAAAACGACATCGTCTGGGAAATTTATTCTGGCGGTGGAGCGACCCTCTCGGGAGGGACAATTTCATACCGGAAACGTGAACAATGCCAGTGGGTATTCAGGACTGCCCGCCGGCCTCGGCGAGCTTCCGCTTCAGCTCCCGGACTTCGGCAAAGCGCTTCGTCACGTCGCGCATGACGGCCACCGTACCTGTGACCTCCTGCAATTCATTTCGCAGCAACACGATGGTGAATTCGACCGATATCCGCCGGCCGTCTTTTGTCAGACCGGGCACCGACAACAGATCGCCGTGACCGTAGCGACTCGTTCCCGTCGCCATCGTATGCCGAAAGCCGGCCCAGTGCCGGGCGCGCAAATTTTCAGGGATAATCAGGTCAAGCGACTGGCCGATGGTCTCCCCGGCCGGAAATCCGAAGATGCGCTCGGCGCCGGGATTCCAGAAACTGATGCGGCCCTCGCGATCGGTCGCGATGATCGCGTCGGAAGCGCTCTGCAGCAGTGCTTCACCAAGGCCGGCCGGCATATTCATCGCGTGTCACCGCTACTCATCCTCAAATCGATCAGCCAACATCAAATGCCGCCATGCCGCTTCTGTCAAAATTGCACGTATGGAACCCGATTAACCATTGCGATCGCTTGACGCGGCGCGCCGGAATCCCCATTCGTAGGGTGTCAGTCGGCCGGACGGCCGCTCCCGCTACGGTCGAAAGGCTGCGGGGGAGGAAAGTCCGGGCTCCATCGACATACGGTGCCGGATAACGTCCGGCGGGGGCAACCCCAGGGAAAGTGCCACAGAGAACGAACCGCTCCGTCTCCGGACGGAGTAAGGGTGAAAAGGTGCGGTAAGAGCGCACCGCGTATCCGGCAACGGAAACGGCATGGCAAACCCCACCGGGAGCAAAACCGAATAGGGACGGCAATGCGGGTCCGTTCGCGAGAGCGATAACGCCGCAGGGCGATGTCAGGCTCGCCGTCCGGGTAGGTTGCTCGAGGCCATGTGCAAACCTGGTCCCAGAGGAATGGCCGTCACGTACCATTCGCAAGAATGGTGCCCTACAGAACCCGGCTTACAGGCTGGCTGATGTTTTGAGAATGAGGGGTTCGGCGTAACGCGCCGGACCTCTCGCCATTTTCGACTCAGAACCGGCCTACGCCACGATCTTCTGCAGCAGCGCCATCAATGCCTCCGGCGCGGTGACATTCGGCGAATGGCTGGCGTCGATCTCGTAGTAGCTCCAGGCGGGATCGCCCTTTGTCATTTTGGCGAACGGTCCGAACGTATCGGCGGGCGTGATGCGGGTGGCGTAGATGTAGCTGCGTGGCAGGGTCAGCGCGCCGCCCTGCAGCTTGAGCCTGGTCTCGAAACACTTGATCGGCATGTCGACGCGACGCGCGTTGAGCCATTCGACGTCGGCGGGCGACGTATCTGGCGGCGTCGGGTTTGGCGGCACGCGCCAGCCATCACCGCTTTTCGATAGCTCCTGCATCCGCGCCCGCCCCGCCTCGTTCAAATCGAGCAGCGACTGGCCGTCCTGCGGCACGAAAGCGTCGATATAAATGAGCTGTTTGACCTTGTCGCGGGCCCGGTCGGCGACGCCGGTCGCGACCATGCCGCCGTAGCTGTGGCCGATCAGCACGAAGTCGCGCAGGTCTTCATACTCAATGACGGCAAGTAGGTCTTCGATATGCGAATTGAGATCGATCCCCGGATGCGCCAGATGCGCGCGCTCTCCGAGACCGCTGTAGGTCGGCGTGATCAGGCGATGCCCGGCGGCCTGCATCAGCGGATGCATCTTCTTCCAGGCCCAGCCCGCGGACCACGCGCCGTGACAAACGAGGAAGGTCTTCGAAGGAGTTGCGCTCATCGGGCCGTTTCCACCAGGTTGTTGTTGAAGGCTTCGATTGCGATAGTACCTTCCCGTTGCGTCGTGTAAATGTCGGCACAAATTCGAACGTCGTCATTCCGGGATGGTCCGAAGGACCAGACCCGGAATCTCGAGATTCCGGGTTCGATGCTGCGCATCGCCCCGGAATGACGGGGGAAGAGAAGAGTGGACGCATCCACCTACGCGATCCTGCTGGCCGGCGCGCTTGCCGGTGGTTTTGTCTCCGGTCTCTCCGGCTTCGGAACGGCGCTGATGGCGCTGGGGATCTGGCTTTATATCGTGCCGCCGGCGATTGCCGTGCCGCTGGTTCTGATCTGTTCGGTCAGTTCGCAGATTTCGACGCTGCCGTCGATGTGGAAAGTGATCGACTTCAAACTGGCTTGGCCGTTCGTGGCGGGCGGTCTTGTCGGCATGCCGATCGGGGCGCTGCTGGTGGCGCGCGCCGACCCGCAGAACTTCAAGCTCAGCGTCGGCGTTATGCTGCTGGTGTTTCCGACTGCGCTCTATTTCATCCGCAAGCCGATGGCGTTCCGCTTCGGCGGCCGCATAGCCGACACATGCGTCGGATTTGCCGGCGGCATTCTCGGCGGCCTCGCCGGCCTGTCGGGCCCGCTGCCGACACTGTGGGCCAGCATCCGCGGCTGGACCAAGGATCAGCGCCGCGGCGTCTTCCAGATATTCAACGGCAGCGTGCTCGGCGCCGCGCTCTGCCTGCAGATCGCCAGCGGTTTCGTCAAACTGGACGTGTTCTGGCTGGCGATGCTGGCACTGCCCGGTACGCTGATCGGCGCCAACCTCGGCATGCGCACCTACCATGCCCTCAACGACCGCAATTTCTACGACGTCGTGCTGGCGCTGCTGTTTCTCTCGGGATTAGGATTGGTGTGGAGCAGCATTGCTCCGAGATAGAAGCGCATAGCCGCCATGTGCTCCGAGTAGATTGCTGTACGCTGACCTGCAAAGCAGCTAACCAATCGCGTCATGAGCTCCCCTTCGTCGCGCGAACGTCTCGGCCTGCTGCTGGGCTTCATCGGCATGGTGATCTTTGGCGGCACGCTGCCGGCGACGCGGATCGCGGTTGCGGAAATTGATCCGATTGCACTGACCTCGCTGCGCACCGCGATCGCCGGGATGTGCTCGCTCGTGCTCCTTGTTGTGTTGCGCCGCCCATTGCCGCCTCGCGCGCTGTGGGGGCAACTGGTCATCGCGATGCTCTGCGTCGCCGTCCTGTTTCCGCTTCTGATGTCGCTTGGCATGCAGACGGTCGATGCCTCGCATGGCGGCGTGGTGCTCGGGATTCTGCCGATCGCCACCGCGCTCGTCGCCGTGGCTATCACCCATGAGCGGCCGAGGCTGCTGTTCTGGATCGCCTCCGTCGCCGGCGCTGCGCTGGTGATCGCGTTTTCCTTAAGGGAAGGCGGCGGCGCGTTCTCGACCGGCGATCTCCTGCTGTTCGCGGCCGTGGCCGTATCCGCGATCGGTTACGCGTTCTCCGGCCGGCTCACATCTCAGATGCCGGGCTGGGAGGTCATTAGCTGGGTTCTCGTCATCGGCCTGCCGCTCTCGATCCCGGCCGCAGTGCTGACCATGCCGCACGATATCGGCCAGATAGCCCTGAAGCCATGGCTTGGGCTGCTCTACGTTGCGCTGTTCTCGCAATGGATCGGGTTCTTCGCATGGAACGCGGGGCTGGCGATGGGCGGCATCGCGCGGGTTTCACAGGTCCAGTTGCTGCAGCCCTTCGTCACCTTTGCGCTCGCAGCGTTCTTCAACGGCGAGACCATCACGCTGCAGATCCTGCTGTTCGCCGCGGCGGTCGTGGTGACGGTTGCGATCTCCACACGCACGCGCGCCGCCGTGGCGCCGGCATCGTCCAAGCAGGATCGAGAGCCGCCTCAGTTGGCGGCTTCCTGATCAGCCAGCGCCGGATGATCGGCAATCAGTCCGGCCCTCGTCTGTTCCGACTGGATCGCCCGAAGCAGCACCCTTGCGGTCTTCAGGTGGTTTACCTTCACGCACAGCGCGATGATCTGGCTGACGGAAACGTCACGCATGTCGTCGTCGGACATCGTCCTGGCGATCTCCAGCGCGCGCTTGATCGCTGCCTGGTATCGCTCGGCCTCAGAACTCTTCGCCGCGTCCGCCTTGCGGCCGCCAGGCGCGGCCATTCTCTCGGCGATGGCCGCGGCCGACACACAGATCTCGCGAATCCGCTGCGCCGCCTCGATATCGCCATCCGGCTGAACGGCGGCTTCCCAGACTTCCGGCGGCCGATCCTTTCGAAACCAGCGCATTGCGCGAGCCTCCTCGATGCCGGAAAACATATTCCGACATCGAGCAAGGCTGCAAGAACGCTCATCACTCCGCCGCCGAGACGCGGCCGAACTCGGTAGCCTGCAGCTCGAACAGCCCGCGATAGATGCCGCCGGGCCGCGCCGTCAGCGCCGCGTGCGTGCCCTGCTCGACGATCTCGCCGCGGTCGAACACCAGGATACGGTCGAGGCTGCGCACCGTCGATAGCCGGTGGGCGATCACGATCGAGGTGCGCCCTTTCATCAGCCGCTCCATCGCCTGCTGGATCAAGCCTTCCGATTCCGAATCGAGGCTCGAGGTCGCCTCGTCCAGGATCAGAACCGGCGCATCCGCCAGGAACGCGCGCGCCAGGGCGACGCGCTGCCGCTCGCCGCCCGACAGCTTGACGCCGCGTTCGCCGACCAGCGTGCCGTAGCCCTTCGGCAGCCGCAGGATGAAGTCGTGCGCGTTGGCGAGCCGGGCCGCCTGCTCGATCGCAGCCATGCTGGCGCCCGGCCGGCCATAAGCGATGTTCTCGGCCAGCGTACGATGAAACAGGATCGGGTCCTGCTGCACGATCGCGATCTGGCTGCGCAGCGATTGCTGCGTCGCCTGCGCGATGTCCTGGCCGTCGATCAGGATCTTGCCACCGCTGACGTCGTAGAGCCGCTGCACCAGCTTGACGAAGGTGGTCTTGCCGGATCCGGAACGTCCGACCAAGCCAACCCGCTCGCCGGCGCGGATCTCCACCGACAGGCCGTCGTACAGCGGCGCAAGATGGCCGCCGTAGTGGAACGTCACGTCGTCAAACATGATGCGGCCGCCCTGGATATCGATCGGCTTCGCATCAGGCGCGTCCGCAATGCCGATCGGCTCGTCATGGATCGCGACCAGCTCCTCCATGTCGTTCACGGATCGCTGCAGGTTGTTGATGTGCATGCCGACGTCGCGCAGATACGCGTGGATGATGTAGTAGCTGGTCAGCACATAGGTGACGTCGCCCGGCGTGGCGCGACCCGCGATCCACAGCAGGATCGCCCCGCCGATCACGGAAGCGCGAAAGCACAGCAGCACCGCGAGCTGCGCGGTGGAGGTGTAATTGTAGCGCAGCCAGGTTCGACGCACGCGCGTGCGCCATCGGCCGACGACGCCGGCGAGCCGCGCGTCCTCGCGCGCTTCCGCGCCGAAGGATTTTACCACCGCGTTGCAGGTCAGGGCGTCCGCCAGCGTACCGCCGACCTTGGTGTCCCAGGCATTGGAGACACGCGCGGCCGGCGCGATATAGTTGACCGAGAACGCCAGCGTCATCGACACGTAGATCACGGTGCCCACCGCGATGACCGCGCCGAGCACGGGCCAGTGCAGCCCGAGCAGGATCATCGAGCCCAGCAGCACCAGCAGCGACGGCGCCAGCGCCATCAGGATGGTGTCGTTGAGCAGGTCGAGCGCCCACATGCCGCGCGTGACCTTGCGCACGGTCGAGCCGGCAAAGCTGTTGGCGTGCCAGTCGGTCGAGAAGCGCTGCACGCGCGCGAAAGCATCGCGCGACACGTCTGACATGGTCTTCAGCGTGAACGGCACGATCGCCTGAAGACCCGTCAGGCGCAGGATCATCGACAACAGGCCGAGCGCCACGATCCCACCGAAGGCAACGAACGCGGCATGTCGCGCCGCCGCGTCCGAAGCGCCCAAGGTCAGCGCATCGACCAGGCGGCCGGAGAAGATCGGCATGAACAGGTCGGCCGCGGTCGCGCCGAGCAGCCCGCCGGCGACGACGACGGCGCGGCCGGGCTGTTGTAGCCAGTGGCGGAACACGAACGGAATCACCACGCGAATCGCCGCGGGTCGTTTGTCTGTTTGAACGGTCATGTCGTCATCCGGCTGTGCGCAGACACACGCCGGCTCCATCTGAATTGACGCGCGGTGGCCTCAGGCCGAACGCAAGCGTCGTTGAAAAATAGCGTTAAGTCGTTGGGAAGCTTTGGAGATCGGGTGTCAGACCCGATCAGGGCCGGCGGAGAGCGCGCTCAGCTACGCGACCGAAATACCAGCACGCGCATCGGACGCGAGGGCGCGATCTGCGAATACATCGAAATCATGCAAATCTCCCCGGCTCGAGCAACAATGCGCTGCTTATAAATGCATCGCGGGTGATTTGCAACATGACATCAGCGTGATCGCGTGTTGCCACGCGTACTAGTGGGCGTCGCCGCCAGCGACCGTCGCGGAAGGCTTTTTCAGCACCAGCACGAACAGGCTCAGGCCGAAATAAAACACCGTCAGCATGAAGAAGGCATCGCCATAGCCCATCACCACCGCCTGGCGGTGCACGATCTGCGACAATTGCTTCATCGCCATCAGTGCAGAATCGCCCATGCCCTGCATGCGCTGGGTCAACATGTTGAGCGTTTCGACCGCGGTCGCGTTACCCCAGGTGACGCGGTCGTGCAGCCGCGAGATGTGCAGATCAGTGCGTTCGTTGAGCACTTGGTTGATGACGGCAAGCCCAACCGCGCCGCCGAGGTTGCGCGTCAGGTTGAACAGCCCGGAGGCGTTCTTCACACGCTCCGGCGCCAGCGTGCCGAGCGCGATGGTATTGGTCGGCACTATTGCGAGCATCATGCCGACGCCGCGCAGGAGCTGCGGGATCAGCAATTCGTAGAAATCATAGTCCTTGGTGATCCACGTCATCTGGTAGGTGCCGAGCCCGAACAGGACGAGGCCGATCGCGATCAAATAGCGCATGTCGTATTTCGTCATCAACCGCCCCACGATCGGCGCGGTGAGGAACATGGTGAGACCAGAGATGAACAAGGTCTCGCCGATCATCAGCGCGCTGTAGCCGCGGACTTCGGCCAGATAGCGCGGATAGATGTAGGTGAGACCGTAAAGGCCGACGCCGACGCAGAGCGAGATCAGGCAGCCGACGGCGAAATTGCGGTCGGTGAAGGTTCTGAGGTCGACGATCGGCTCGCGCGCACTGAGCACGCGCCAGAAGAACGCGATCGCCGAAACCACGCAGATCGCTGCGCAGACCGCGATCGAGGTGTCTTCCAGCCACGGCGACTGCGGGCCTTCTTCCAGCACATATTCGAGCGTGCCGAGAAAGCCCGCCATGAACAAGAGGCCCCACCAGTCGAAATGCTCGAGCAGCGCAAAGTTCGGCCGGTCGAAATCGACCAGCGCCAGCACGCCGATGGTGATGCCGATGCCGGGGACGATGTTGATGAAGAACAGCCAGTGCCACGACATCATGCCGGTGATGTAGCCGCCGACGGTGGGCCCGATGGTCGGCGCCAGCGTCGCGACCAGCCCGATGATCGGACCGACGATGTGGAATTTCGAGCGCGGAAACACCGTGTAGGCGGATGCGAACACGGTGGGGATCATGCCGGCGCCGAGAAATCCCTGGATCGCGCGCCACAGGATCATCTGCTCGATGGTCGAGGCAAATCCGCAGAAGAAGCTCGCGATGGTGAAGCCGGAGGCGGAAATCGCAAACAATAGGCGGGTGCCGAACGCCCGCGACAGGAAGCCGGACAGCGGGATAGCGATCACTTCGGCGATCAGGTAGGAAGTCTGCACCCACGACACTTCGCTGGAGCTGGCCGACAGGCCGGCCTGGATCTCCGACAGCGACGCCGAGACGACCTGGATGTCCAGGATCGACATGAACATCCCGAACACCATGATGAGAAACGCAAACAGCCGCCGCGGCGGGATACGCTCATCGGCCGCGGCATTCATCGTCGAAGGCGATGCGGTGGTGGCCTCAGCCATGGTCAACTCGGCACAGGCGCCGAGCGTTTCGCCCGGGCCTCAGGAAAAATTACTTCGGTTGAACCGTCCCGGGCGCATCGAGATCGGCCTCGCTGTCGGCGTCGGCCGCGCCCTCGCGGGTGTCGACGGTGGTATAGACCGACATGCCGGCGCGCAGCAGGTTCTGTTTTGCGACTTCCTTCGGCACGCGAATACGAACCGGGAGCCGCTGCACGATCTTGGTGAAATTGCCGGTGGCGTTGTCCGGCGGCAGCAGCGTGAACACCGAGCCTGCCGCCGGTGAAATGCTGTCGACGACGCCGGCGAACTTGCGGTGACCGTAGGCGTCGACCGAGATCTTCACGGGCTGGCCGGGACGGATGCGCTTGAGCTGGGTTTCCTTGTAGTTGGCGTCGATGAAGACGTCGTTGAGCGGCACCACATTGGCGAGCCGCTGCCCGGCCTGGATAAAGTCACCGGCATTGACGAGGCGGTTGGAAAAGGTGCCGTCGACCGGCGCGCGCACCGACGTGAAGGCGAGATCGCGCTCCGCCTTGGCGAGCTGGGTCTGCAATTCCGCAAGCAGCGCGCGGGCCTCGGCTTGCTGCGCCTTTGTCACCTCGACATTGTCGCGCGCGGCGTCAAAGGCCGCTTGCGCCGACCTCACCGCAGCGACGCCCTGATCGCGACTGGCTTCAGAGACCTCGAAGGCGGCGCGCGAGGCGAAACCCTTGGTGCTCAAAGCCTGCTGGCGATCGAAGTCGAGACCGGCGCGCTTCATCGCGGCTTCCGCGGAAGCGAGTTGCGCCTTGGTCTGCTCGACGGCGCTTTCGAGCGCCGTGACCTGACGGCCGATGCGATCGATGGTGGCCTGCTGCGTCGCGATCTTGCTGCGCGCGGCTTCCACAGCGATCCGGTAGTCGCCGTCGTCGATTCTGAAAATCACGTCGCCGGCGCGGACGAGGGAGTTGTCGCGAGGCAGGATTGCCGCGACATGGCCGGACACCCGGGCGCCGAGCATGGTGTTGTTGGAGCGGACATAGGCATCATCGGTCGAGACATAGAAGCGTCCGACCAGGACGAAGTAGACGCCGTAACCGATCGCGGCCAGCGCGAGCAGTCCGAGCGCGCCGATCATGACGAATTTGCGCTTGCCCGGTTTCGCCGCCGCTGCATCGGTGCCGATGGATGGCGCGACTGGCCGCTCGGCGCCGGGCGACTCGGCAGGACGACGCCTGGTTTCTTCCGCGACGTGAGTCCGCAACTGGTCCGCAAGCTGGGCGCCGGCCTCGGGCGCAGCTTCATCGTTCGCCGTTTCCGATCCGGCGCGAACGATGCGTGCGGCCTGGTCTCTCGCTGCGGCCATTGCCGGCCTCCCCCACTCCGAACGTCACGATGCTCGTGAGGCCAGGAAACCGGCCGCATTGGCACACTGATCGAAACTACCATTGACCGAACGGTTCGGTCAAGATACATTGCTACGATAGGACCATAACGCGAGAAAAGCTTCCTGTCCTATCGCGGGTTGAATTCTCGCGCGAGAAGATAAACCAATGGTTGCATCAACGACAAACACCATTCATCCCTTTGGCGAGGAGGATAGTTCGAAGCGCCGTCAGATTTTGGACGGCGCGCGAAAGGTGTTCATGGATCTGGGCTTTGATGGAGCCAGCATGAACGAGATCGCGCGCGCCGCCGGCGTCTCCAAGGGCACGCTCTACGTCTACTTCGCCGACAAGAGCCGGCTGTTCGAGGCCATCGTCGAGGACGAAGCGCTCGAAAAGGGCAAGATCGCATACAATCTCGATCCCAAACGCGATGTCGAAACCACGCTGCGGGAATTCGGCCAAACCTACATCGGATCGATCTGCCGGCCAGGCGGCGGATCGTCGATCCGCACGGTGATGGCGATCGCCGAGCGGATGCCGGAGGTCGGGCGCCAGTTCTACGAGAACGTGCTGGCACGGACGATCAACGGTCTTGCTGCTTATCTGCAGGCCCATGTCGGGCCGGACGATCTTGCGATCGACGATTGCGGCCTTGCCGCCGCGCAATTCCTGCAGATGTGCCAGGCGACGCTGTTTCTGCCGTTCGTGTTTCAGGCAGAGCCGGCGCCGTCGGCGGAGCGCATCGCGCAGGTGGTGGACAGCGCGACGCGGGTGTTTCTGCAGACGTATCGGGCGAAGCCGAAGTGAGATCGGCCTCGCCTTTTCCGGACCAACCTAGAACCTGTACGTCGCGCTCCCCAGCACGGTGCGGCCGATGCCGAAGAAGCAGTCGCCGCGCGACCAGCAGGTGGTGACATGACGCTTGTCGGCGATGTTGCTGGCGTTGACCTGAAACCGCCAGGGGCCGGTCTCGTAGCGGATCATGGCGTCGAACAGCGTGTAGTCAGGCGTGCGGATGCTGTCGGTGCCGTCCCAGGACTCGCCGATGTAGCGCACGCCGCCGCCGATCGTGACGCCCTGCAGGCCAAGCGCAGTGAGACGGTACTTCGCCCATAGCGAGGCCTGATGTTCGGGGACGGTTTCGACGCGCTTGCCAATATTATCTCCGCTCTCCACCCTGGCATCGAGGTAGGAGTAGGCACCGATCAGATCGAGGTCCGGCGTCACGCGGCTGATCACCTCGAGTTCGGCGCCGCGAATGCGCACCTGCCCGGTCTGGACCGAGAGCAGAGCGTCGTCGGGACTGCTCGCCAACCGGTTCTTCTCGGTGGTGTCGAAGATCGCACCGTTGATCGCCGTGCCGGGCATTGGATTGTACTTGAAGCCCAGCTCCACCATTTCGCCCTGCTGCGCCTTGCAGGTGCCGCCGACGCAGATGCCGGAGCCGAAGACCGGAGTGAAGGATTGCGCATAGGTGACATAGGGCGTCAGGCCGAACGGCAATTCGTACATCAGTCCCGCGCGGCCGGTGGTCGCCCTGGTGTCTTCTGCCGGCGCCCCCTGCACATTATTGCTGACGAAATCCTGGCGGATGCCGAGGACAGCCAACCATGGCCCAAGCCGCATCTGGTCCTGCGCGTAGAGCCCGAGCTGGCTTTGCCGCAGATCCGGTTCAGGTGAGAGCGTCGGCGGGACGACGCCATTGTAGACCGGCGCATAGAGGTCGAATCGAGTATCATCGAGATAAGTTCCTGACGACGCGCGTTCCCCAAGGACGCGATAGTCGACGCCAAACAGCGTCTTGTGCATGATCGGGCCGGTCGCGAACTTCAATTCGGCGTTGCTGTCCGAGGTAAAACTGTTCTTGCTGGTTTCCCGTCCCGAAACGAACCGTGCTACGGTGCGCCGCAGGGGATCCCCCAGAAATGGATCCGGATTTGAATAGATGTCCGGATAGATAAACCGATAGATGCCCTCGATATGGGCGTAACGCATGCTCTGCCGGATCTTCAGGCCGTCGCTGAAGCTGTGCTCGAACAGGCTGGAGACCGCGCCGGTTTCGGTCTGGTAGCGATCATAGCTAGGCTCGCTGGTAAATCGCCGCACCGGAATCAAGCCGTTGGGGCCGGGGAACAGCGTGCCCTCATGCGGCAGGAACGCAGTGGAGATACCGCCCATATCCTTTTGGTAGGTACCGAGCACGGTCCAACTGGTGTTGTTGGTCGGCCGCCAGGTTAGCGACGGCGCCAGCACGATGCGGTCGTCCTTGACATAGTCGGTCTGCGTATTGCTGTCGCGGAGCACGCCGATGAAGCGGTACAGCCACTCGCCGTCCTTGGTCAGCTTGCCGGTCGAATCGAGTTGCACCTGCTTGCGGTTGAAGCTGCCATATTGCACGCCGATCTCGTTGAAGCCTTCCGCCTGCGGCCGCTTCGAGATCAGGTTCAACAGGCCGGCCGTCGAGGTGTCGCCATACAGCACTGACGCCGGCCCGCGCAGCACCTCGATGCGCGAGAGCGTGTAGGGTTCGGGCCGCCATTCGTTGAACTGCCACGTGTTCACCATCCGCGTGCCGTCGAGATAGATATTCGGATCCTGGCCGCGGATGCGCGGATAGTCGCCGCGCGAATCCGGGCCATAGGCGTCGGCGAAAACGCCGGGCACGTAGCGCAGCGATTCCTGCACGGTGAGCGCGCCCTGGTCGGTGACGCGGTCGGCGGTGACCACTGTGATCGATTGCGGCGTTTCCCGCAGCGGCGTGTCGGTCTTGGTGCCGGTGCCGCTCTGGCCCGCGAGATAGCCGCGCACCGGGCCGGTCCCCGTTTCCGCGCGCGCGCCGGCTGCAGCCGCGGCATCTGAAGTCACCGCCCCGCGCTGGGCC
>NZ_LLXX01000002.1 GCF_001440405.1 Bradyrhizobium valentinum | reverse complement strand
CTCGGCGCGCCATACGGCCCCGCGGGACCTGGAATACAAAGAGACGGTTGGACTCAGCAGCCCGGGGCAGCAACGAACGCGGCCACCCGAAACCCCAATCTCACTCCTTCCCAAAGAAATTCGATGCCGCCGCCAAATGTGGTTCCGCGGGACGCGCGCGGCTACCGTAGATAATCCGGCGGCTGATTTGTAGATAGTTCACCTTCATCCAGATGTCGCGCACGACCCTTCACTCCGAGAATTGAAAAAAAGCCGCCAAGCGGAGCGCGATCGCACCTGATGGTTTTGCCGGTGTGGGCCAGACGCTTAGGGAATGCCGGGTGCATGCGCCACGCCCTTCCACTTTCCCGCGGCGGTTGAGTCAATCGAAGCGGGTCGAAGATAGATGGTTGACGTTGGGGGAGGGCACGCCAGTACGGGGCAAGAGCGGCGGAAAAATCGTGCACAAGCTGCAGGTCCGGCGAGGATCCGAGCGTCGTTGCCAAGCGGCTGACCATGAATATTGACCGGATGGTGAGGGGCGACGGCATGGCAGGGTTCAATCGGCGGCTGGTGTATCGGCCACTCGGAATCGCCTAGTGGGGTCCCTTGATGACCCATTTGTCCCGATCTTCAGGGGGGACGTCTGCAGCCTTCACGATATAGGCATCCCAGTCCGGCAAGTGTCCGGGCGGAACGTTCAACTCCCCGACCATAATGTGATCGTCCGCTTCGGCTTCGCCTAGGTCCACCTCTTTGTTTGGGAGTACGGCGGTGACTTTCTTACCCGTGAAGATCAACACCTGCTGTTCACCAACGGCCAACCGAGCCCACGTTCGTATCTGCGAATAATAAGGTTCCTCGCACCACCGGCTGGGAAACGCTGGGTCAACCCAAACGGATAATCTCGTAGGCTCGGCTTGAAGGGTCAACTTCGCGGATGCTGGAAACCACTCAGGACCCAGTTCTGCTTGCAGGAGCCACGAACAGAGAAAATCCCGGCATGCCGCCGGCCGGGTTACATAGATCTTGCAACGGCCCTTTCCGAGGGCGCAGTCCTTGCACCAGGTGCCCGGGTGCTTCGCTATCTCCTCAACGCGCATGACCTTACAGCACAGGGAGCATTCGCCGCATTCGCGGCCTTCAATTACTTGGGCAGACTTGTCGCTCGCGGATGTCATGCTATCCGATGTCATCCTCCATCGAGAACGGATTCGCCAATCCCTGAGATTCGATAGGACCACTCCCGGGCGCGACTAAGGCCTTGTATAGCGCGTCGTCAAACAAGTCCCCGATATGGGCGAGCCGACATACTGCAACCAAATCCATCCGGTCCAGCTTAATGCCACTCCCGCCCAGCCCTTCAAGATCGTAGAACTTCACGAGCTTGTTCTTTCGCCAGCCCTCATCGATGATCTGATACACTTCATCGCGTTTTTCCTGACCAATCGTGAAATCCTCCGCAAAGGCAAACTCCAAATCGCGGGGATTTAGCGGAAAGATCCGGCGGGACCATGCGTACCCACGCCCTTCGTCGATTTCACCAGCTTTGCAAGCGCGAATGATCGCCAAACGAGCAATCTCAAACTCTTTTCCCATTTTTCGTTTCCGCTCAACTGTTGCTATCGCCGTCTTGTACGAGCGGAAAGTGTTTCGCAACCATCGGGCGAGCACAAGGGGATTACGCGCTTAGTCCACGGGAAAGCCACCGAACTGCCGCGACTCAGGTTCTGCATCTGCCAGCGCAATCACGCGCTTGGTGGAGCAGGGCATGCCAACGAGGTCAGAAAGTCGCCTGTCAGACGAGAAGGCGTCGCGGATGATGGTAGCTCTTCGCAATGGAGAAACGCTCAGAAAATTCGCCGTGCGCTCACACAGGTTGAAGGCCTACTTCGATGCTAACCCCGGCTATGCCGAGGAGGCAAAGCCACTGATCGAGGCAAACGCAATCGCCGCGCTGCTGCGAAAGGGTGCGCGCCGAGATAATACCCATTGCAAATACGGGCACCCGCTATTCGGCAGGACGGTCTATATCCGGCGGAACGGCAAACGCCAGTGTTTGATTTGTGCTAAGCGCCGCGATGGCGCCCCGCCGCCTCCGAGTGCAGAGCAGTTAAAGCAAGTCACGGCGGCTTTAAATGCGGGAAAGCCACTGCGGTTGATCTGTGCAGGCATGATCGGACCAAAACGCCGCGCAACTCCGATCGTATCCTATATCAAGCTGAACGCTTACAGGCGGCAAAACCCAGCCTTCAATCAGTTCGTCCTGTCGGCAACTGTAAGCAACAACAGCAGGGGCCAGCAGCGTCGCCACAATCCGGAAGCTTTCCGTGTTCAAGTCGTACGGACCGAGGCCAATGATTTCTACAAGATCCTTAGCCTGGTGCCGGCCGGATTGCCGGCTGACGCTAGGGACGACATCGCGCAGTCGATCATGCTCGCGCTGCTAGAGGGGGTGATTCAAAGGGATCAAGTCAGGACTAGGGTCCGGCACTTCGTCGCAGAGCACAATCGCGTATTTCCAACGAAGTTCGCAAAGTTCGGCGATAGCCAGTTGCTGTCCCTGGACGAGGTGATGTTTGAGGACGGCAGCGCAACCAGAGGCGACACGGTCAGCCGCGGCCTTTGGGACTCGAGTCCGGTGTTGGCGACTTTGACGGGCTAGAGCAAGCCAGCATCGTCGGCTGCGTCTCCGCGATCGCCTGATGCGACTAGGCCCGCCAGCGTGAACCGGCGGGCCTGCCCTTTGTCGACGACCGTACAGACGACGGGCCCGATGGCGGGCTATTCTGTGTTCCCCCGGTAATGCCCCCAAGCCCCGCCGGGGGTTCTCCAAGTGTCGGCGGCCCCGGTGCGTTGCGTATTGCCGGGGCCGCTAACCGGCCAAGTCAACGCACAATGCACATCATGGATTTCCGGCTCCATCGGTGATATGGGCCGCAAGGCGGAGGTGGCTGGGATGTGGCCGGGCACACGTTCCGAACGGGCAAAGCTTGCTGCCATCCATCGCGGACACAAGCCCCTTCAGACGTGCTGCTGCACCCGACGCCACATCCGCCCGTAGCCAAGGCTGGTTCGGCAAGAGCGAACAGGCTCCAAAACAAGCAAAGCGGATCATCAAGCAAAGCGGATCACAATGGCGGCTCCTCGTTGTCTTGAGTGCACGGGCAAAAATTGGCGCCGTGAATATCGTTCCTTTGCTCTGCTCGGATCCAAGCTGCCGCCGGTTCGTGCTAGAGGGCCGCGTGCAAAACGGCCCCAGCTAGGTTTCCAGCGCAAGCTGGGGCCGCCACTTTCTCCCGGCTTGGCTCCACGATCCGCCGGGAGCGATGGAATCGACTCTCAGCAAGGTTGGAGGTTCCCACGGACGGGCCGGGCACAGGGCTGGCGGGCCTCCGCGCTATGCTCACTATTGGGCAGACGCTGCCACCTTTTCCCGCTTCTATCGGTACGCCAGATGGGTACCCACTACTCCGTCTGGCAATTTGAAATGGGAATACTTTAGATGGCCTCGGCGCACCGCCGCGCGCTGGGGCCATTTTTATTCTGGGTCGTTCACCTCGTACTCAACGCCACGCCCTCCGGGTCGTTTTCCTCAAACCATTTTTCGCGGCGTCCTCGTTGGCAAAGACCTTGAGGTGATCGGGGTCGCCCGCGTCATGAATATGCTCGAACATTTCACGAAGGCCGCGCATATCGAACCACTGCCTGCAGCCGGGCATTTCCTGTGATGATCAACTTCGGTCTTGGCGATGCCGTCAGCGGCCTTATCCGGTTTCGTCATCCACGGCGCCTATGACCTCGTATTCAAACACGACGCCTTCAGGATCGTTCACAAGAAACCACTCATCGGCAAGGTCCGAGTTTGCAAACACCTTGAGATGGTCACGGTCGCCGACCTGCTTGCTGGTATCTACGTAATTCCAGACCGTTTTCATTGGTCTCTCTTTAGCTTCCGGCGCCCCCAATGATGCTTTTCCCTGGCTCGGTAAACTCGCGGACATGGCCGCGGTTCAACGCGCGCGTGACGCCGATCCTGGCCAGCATCGTTGGCCCACCGTTTTCGGCCACGAGGATTAGCGCCTCCATTGCGGCCTGCCATTCCGGCACGGAGTGCTCCGCCTTCGGCAGCTTCATGACGTAGCTGGCCCGCATCCCCTAAGGTGAGGAGGCGCCGGCCATTCGGAAGCGGAATCGGGTCTTCAAACGGTGTGGACCAGGGCAAGGAAACCTTCAAAAGGACAAGAGCAGCGGAATTTCTTGCTTAGGCGGTCCAAGTGCGATCTCCGCACTGCAGGCATTCAAACATTTGAATCACAACTCCGCTTTCAGATTCCACGATCGTGCGGACGAGAGTGAGCTTTCCTCCGCAGAAACGGCAGTCATAGTTTGACTGGCAGTGAACAGTGGCAATCTTCTCAGCTCGAAATAGCTCCATAACGGGCCCCACCCTCGAGTTAGGATACGGAGCATCGGTTTCGGAAGCTTACGGCGCCGTTGTCTTACGGAAGGGCGGCCCCGGCTCGGAGGTTGGGAGTGCGCGTTCCGGAGCCGTCCTCTTGCGCGCCTGTCCGAGCGCAGAATCTACACTATCGGCGAAAATAAGAGCCGGGTCGGCTACGTTGTCATGTCCGCAACTCTCGCGGGGTAATCCCTTGGACACGTAAGCTGAGTGGAACTTGACACCAATCAAGTGTTTCGTTCGCCATATCACCGTGCACCCGCACCTCAAGCGATCAGCAACGATCAGAAGTGTAAATTGCGCCGGGATGCCGAGGGCGCTGGCCACCTCCAGCGCCGCCCCAGTGTCGGACTGGTTACGAATGAGACACGCAGTCGCGTGCCCGCTAAACTCAACGCTCGCTGTCTTCATATCTTAGGCTGACCACTTGTCTTCTTCGCGCCTGGCTTCGTCCTCGTTAAGACGCTCTACGATTTCGGCAGCGACGGCGGGACTCTCCGCATCTGCGATGGGAGTACCGTCCTGCTTCTTTATCTTCTGAGCTTCGACATCCACGGGAAAATCTTCGGGCCTTAGTGGCTTCTTTGAGTTCGGCGTCATGTCCTTCCTCCCTGCGTCGCGCCACGCGATCATTGCTGTTGCCTAAGCTCCGCGCCAGGAAAGGTTCCTATTGCGCGAAGCAGTCGCTCCGCATTTGGCCGCAGCAAAAATAAGAACGAAAGCAGCGAATGAAAATTTCCGGAGCTTCCACAGCTATGGAGCTTCCGCAGCTATAAGGAGATGGTCATGAAAGCATCAGCAATCGCGGTAGCATTGTTCTTTGCGCTCGGCTCAACGTT
>NZ_LLXX01000001.1:35186-57370 GCF_001440405.1 Bradyrhizobium valentinum | reverse complement strand
ACTTCGGCTTCTGCCAGACCCCGCGCGTGCTAACGAACCTGGAAGCCTGGATCCGCCGGAGACTGCGTTTGTATCTCTGGCGACAATGGCGGAACGGCCATAACCGATTCACGGAGCTTCGCCGCCTCGGCATCGCGAAGTTCGCCGCATCGGTCGCTGCCGGTTCACCGACGGGACTCTGGCGCATGTCCGGACACCCGGCGGTTCAACACGCCCTACGAAATCATGTATTCGACTCTCTTGGTCTCCCCCGAATCTTCATGCCTGTGCCGGCTTAACTCGATCGAACCGCCGTGGTACGGACCCGTATGCCCGGTGGTGTGGGAGGGGTGGCGTCGCGAGACGTCCCCCTATCCCGATCGTTGACCCTGACCACAAGACGATTGCAGGCTTCCGCAAAGACAATGGCCTGGCGCTGCGCCAGGTATGTGCGCGCTTCGTCGAGCTTTGCCGTGAGATGGGCCTTCTCGCGACGGCGAGCGTCGCGATCGATGGCAGCAAGTTCAAAGCTGTGAACAACCGGGACAAGAACTTCACACGGGCGAAGGTGGAACGGCGGCGTGCCCAACTGGAGGAGAGCGTCGCGCGCTATCTGAGCCAACTTGACACGGCCGACAGGCAGGAGCCGACGGAGGCGCTGGCCGCGAAGGTGACGAGGCTCCACGAGAAGCTCACAAAACTGAAGGAGGAGATCCTCGACAGGAAGAGGCGGCGCTTCGGATCGCATCGGGCGCGGTGAAACGGTCTATATGAAAGTCGGCAACAACTGGATGTCACGACGTGAGGTCGGCTGATGGTTTACTGCATTGAGCAAGCGCTGAGTCTGCAACGTCATCCCCGATGCATTGACGCTTTGCAAATGTATCCAGATCCGCCCCGGACACGAATCGATCGCAGTAGAGTGCTCGCGCCGACAAGCATGTGATCGCGCTCCGGATCGGTCGGCTGCGTGATCTAATTTCATCATGTCCCTCACGCTCCATTGAGGCGTTTCCCCAACTACACTCATGTTGCGGCGTGTGTGATTTACCCCTCGAAGCGTTGGATCAACGCTGACTTCATTGCCAAGCTGATTCTTGATTTCGGTTGAATGTGCGTCGTTCTTGGCCCGAGACTACGTCATGGCAATGGACAGCAAACCTCAAAGGCTGAGTAGCCGAAACAATGCGCCGGCCGCATCCGTCGAATGCGGAGATTTCATCGATCAGACGATTGCAATCTGGCAGCCGCGGACAAAGCGGCAGCTTACCCGCGAGGACGGCCGTGAGATCATCGAGAATATGACTGGCTTCTTTCGCATTCTTCAAGAGTGGGACCGTGTCGACCGGGCCAAGAAGAACGCTGACGAGTCCTAAGTGTGACTCGCTTTACAATTAAAGAATTTCGTTGCGCCCGGAATCGGGCGTCGGCAAACTGATCCTACGTCCTCCAAACGCGGGCGTAGGGTAGGCCTCATGAAGAAGCAAACACGAAGCGGGATCACTGCCGTTGGCGACGCGGCGAAAGCGATTGCCTACGCGCGCGTCTCGTCGAAAGAACAGGACAAGGAAGGTTTTTCGATTCCTGCCCAGCAAAAGCTGCTTGGCGGTTACGCGCAGACGAACCGACTGATCATTGTGCAGGAGTATGTTGATGTCGAGACCGCCAAGCATACTGGCAGGACAAATTTCGAAGAGATGGTGCGCTATCTAAAGTCGCACAGAAGTATACGGATCGTTTTGGTTGAGAAGACCGACCGCCTTTATCGTAATCTCAAGGATTGGGTGACGCTCGACGAGCTTGATGTCGAAATTCATCTCGTCAAAGAAGGCGTCGTTCTCTCGCGCGATTCCAAATCCTCGGAAAAGTTCGTGCACGGCATCAAGGTACTGATGGCGAAGAACTACATCGACAATCTCTCAGAAGAAGCGCGTAAGGGCCAGCTCGAAAAAGCGGAACAAGGAATTTGGCCTTCAAAAGCGCCTCTTGGGTATCGCAACGTTACCAGCCTCAATGGCAAAAAGATCATCGAGCCAGATCCCAAATTTGCCGGGACGATCACACACCTCTTTGGCTGGTACGCGACGGGTACTCTTTCGTTGAAACAGCTTGCAGCCGAGGCGCAGTCGGCGGGACTCGTCTCTCGACGGACCGGTGGGCCGCTGCCGACGAGCAACCTTCACGCTATCTTGCGCAACCGTCTCTATACAGGTGATTTCGATTGGAACGGTCGTCGATATGTTGGCCGCCATCATCCGCTTGTGTCGCGTGAGCTATGGGAGCGAGTCCAAGGGGTGCTCGATGGACGCCATGCGAGTAAGTGCGGGCGCAAAACCAAGCGAGACTTTGCATTCTCCGGACTGATCAAGTGCGGACATTGCGGTTGCGCCCTGGTAGGCGAACTTAAGAAGAAGCGCTACGTGTACTATCACTGCACTGGGTATAAGGGGAAATGCCCCGAACCCTATGTTCGGGAAGAGGTGGTCAGCGAACAATTTTCCGCCCTTCTTGGGCGGCTCTCCTTTGGCCACGAGGTCCTGTCGTGGGTGAGCACGGCACTGCTTGAAAGCCATGCGGACGAGCAGAAGCAACATGAGGCCGCCATCGGCCGTCTGCAGGGCGAATACGATCGGCTGCGCCACCGTCTCCATGCGATGTATGTCGATAAACTCGACGGACGGGTAGACGGCTCGTTCTATACCCAGATGTCTGAGCAATGGCGGACCGAGCAGGACAAGATTGCTCGGGAGATTGCGCGTCACCAGGTGGCCGACCGTTCGTATCTCGAAGAGGGTGCGCAACTGATTGAGCTCGCGCATGGCGCGCAAAGGCTCTTTGCAAAACAAGAAACCCAGGAACAGCGACGGCTTCTGAATTTCGTACTATCGAACTCGATCTGGAAAAATGGCGAGGTCACCACGACGTTCCGGCAACCCTTTAATCTGATTGCAGAAGCTACCGCAGCGGCGTCGGGTGGAGAGGGCGGCGGAGGCCTAAATTCGCCGGGGCATCCGGCTTGGCTGGGGAACTAGGATACGCTCACATCCGCCGCTAACACTCTGATCATTCGGAAAATTCGGGTCCGGTGACTGCAATGTGGGAGCATTGTGGGAGCCCGTCAATAGCCCCAGTTTCTACGGGAAATGCAATCTCAGGTAAGTTTCTTGCGCACATCGTCGCTGTCTACCGCTAAGCCAAGCCGAACAAGCCGAGCCGTTATGGCGCCTTGCGTTCGCTCAAACTCAGCGGCAATACCTCGAAGGGGGATGCGAGCCTCCCATCGAGTTTTTAATTGATCATCCTGTTCTTTGGTCCATTTGGCGCCGTTATTGACGGCATGCTTTGGGTCGGAACCCTCACCTAATTTTTTAAGGGCTTTGCCCAGTTTTGACCACTCGGAGTGGGTCAGCTCTAATTGTCGGCCATCAGATATCGTCAAGACAGCGCCACCTGCTAATTTTTGGAGCGAGAACTGCCGATCTTGCACGGTCCACTTCGCGAAGACATTGATGGTACCGTCTCGGTGATCAGTCATGCGCAGTCATTGCTTTCTGCCTGACGGCGGAACAAGACCTTAAAATTCGTACCCAGCTTTTCCAACTCGCCAACCTCATGGATCGAGAGATACGGACTGCGGTGCTTGAGCAACTTCTTAACCTCGTGCTGCCCGTAGAACAGCCTCCCAAGGTAGTTATTTATTCTTTTGCCGGACTGTTCTGCCCGAAGCAGACTTTCTTCAACGTGGGTAGGGCGACGCGGTTCGAACGCCACGGCGAGATCGACATCGCCGAGGTCGGACTTACCGCCAAGATAGCTGCCAAAGACGCGGACCTCTTCAACGCGGTGGGTCAGTTCATCGCGCTCATTAACGCCCTTCACACGTTCAAGAAAACTGACAACTAACTTTTCGGCCTCGTCACGGGTTATCCTACGAACGAACTTCGCGTTGCATAGCTGTCTGCCCAGACCGCCTGCTACATACCATGTGCCGCTTTCGTTCGTGAATTTGGCTTCCTCTTTCTCCAGATAGCCAGCGTCGAGCAACGCCTGTTCGATCTCTCGTGCTCTCGCGGGATCAACCTTAAAATACTCGTCGATGGCGTCAGGCCGAACCGAGTTGTCGCCTGCCCATCTCAGAAAGTCCCGCACGTGCATCAAGCGCAAGCCTGCAATCGTATCGTCGCGCCCTACCTGCATCGGAAGTTCCTCTCATTCACAGGTTTATTTGCAGCAATTCGTTGTTTTCATTTTAAGAGAACGGGTCGAGCGAGCGGTGCGCGGCATCCCCACCACGTGTCTGCCTCCTCGCGAAGATGAACGACCACACTGCGTCCACCTTTTCGTTCCACACGGGTTCAGGGTAGGGCTCCTCGGGCAACTCATTCAAGGTGAACCGGATGGTGCTCTGAACGGTGGCTCGTGTCTGCTGCTTCGTCTGCCATTCGGCGACCGCAAGCTGTTCCTGCAACTTTTCCAGCAAATCCCGAGCTACTTTCTTTACTTCCGTTGCCTGCGCCTTAGAGAGCTTCGGCTCAGGCTTGGTGAGTAGATCGAATACAGCCAGTTCGTCTTCGTTGAGACCCTCGCGGGCAGCGCGGCGTTCCTCGTCCTCCATCTCCCCGACGAGCGCCTTGAGCGCCTCGAAGAATACTTCAACGCCGAGCGTGCCAAGATTATACTGTTCGACGAGCTTCTCTAGCTTCTCGACAAGGTGGACACGCGTCGGATTGCGGGCGGCCATGTCGTGCGCCTTTGCCTCCACCTCCGAGCGCAACTTCTCGGCGGCGGTTCGCGGTCGGCTGGCGAACAGCTTGGCGAGCTTGTCGAAGTCGATGGCGGACAGATCGACGCGGCCGGCCGCTTCGTCGCCCTCTATGATCGGCACAGTGATCGCCACGCCTTCGATCTTCTCGTCCAGCAGCGCCTCGATCTTGGCCGCGACGGCAGAGATGTCCACGGGTCCGAGCTTGCCTCGTACCGCCTCGGCGAGAACGTGCAGGGTCGCCACCGGCTTTAGGTAGGGAGCTGCCCGTTCATCGGGTAGTAGCGCCTTGTAGGCCCGCGCCGCTGCGCTAGCGACACGGAAGAAGCCGCGCCGCCGCTCGTCCGGCGCGACGAGGGCTTCCACCGCCTGACTAATGAGGGTGAGCCTTGCGAGCTTCTCCGCGTTGAAGATCGGGTCCACATCCACTCCGACAGTCGCACAGAATGCGCGGGCTTCTGCGAGCGCCTTCTCAAGTTCGGCAACTAGTTCGTCCTTATCCCTGATCGGGGCGCTGTCGCTTCCTTTCTGGGCGTAGATGGCGAGCGCCTTCTGGAGGTTTTGGAACACGCCAACATAATCCACGATGACGCCCGCGCTCTTGCCCGGTGCCCGGCGGTTGGCTCGCGCGATGGTCTGCATCAGCGTATGGTTCTTCATCGGCTTGTCGAGATAGACCGTGCTGCACGTCGGCACGTCGAAGCCGGTGATCCACATGGCGCACACGAACACCAGCCGAAGCGGGTCGTCAGGGTCCTTGAACTTGCTCTCAAGGTCCTCCGTCTGCATCCGTTCGCGGTGGGGCAGGATGTCGAGCCCCTTCTGCTTCAAGTCATCAATCTCGTTCTGCGACTGGCTGACCACAACGGCCATGTCCACGGATCGCATCCAGTCGAGCCGTTCGGCGAGGCGAGCCCGTACCTCCTCGGGAGCCTTTGCGAATTGCTCTTCCCGCGATGCCAGTTCGGCCGCCCATGCCGTCCGCACCTTGTCGTGCATCCGCACGGCGGTCGCCTTGTCGATGGCTACGAACATGGCCTTGCCGAGATAGCCCCTCGCCGAGAAGTGCCGCACGAGGTCCGTTGCAATCTCGTCCAGCCGGTCATTGCGGGTGATCAGGTGATACTGCTTGCCGAATGTTTGCTGGAGCTTCTTCTCCTGCTCCTCATCCAGTGCGGCATCATCGAGCAGCGCATCCAACTCGTCCTTCAACTCGTCCGCTGCGAGTTGCAGCTCGGGCTTTCGTGCCTCGTAGTAGAGCGGCACTGTCGCGCCATCGGCGATGGACTGCGCGAAGTTGTAGACGGAGACGTAATCGCCGAAGACCTCGCGTGTCCGCTCCTCCTGTCCGGCGATGAGAGGAGTTCCCGTAAAGCCAATGAACGCCGCGTTCGGAAGCGCCCGGCGCATGTTTGCGGCGAGCTGATCATACTGGCTGCGGTGGGCCTCGTCGGTGATGACGATGATGTCGTCACGCTCTGACAGCACCGGCATGGGCTCGCGGTCAGCGGTCGAGAACTTGTGGATCAACGTAAAAACATAGCGTTCCTGGCCAGTCAGCAACTCGCGCAAATGGGCTCGGCTCTGGGCCTGACAATCCTTGACGAGCTTGGTGAGCGCACCGACGGAGGCGAAGGTCCCTGCGATCTGCTCGTCCAGCTCTTGTCGGTCGGTGATGATGACGAAGGTCCAGTTGCCGCCGAGCCGCCGTAGTACCTTCTCGGCGAACATCACCATCGAGAGGCTCTTGCCGCTGCCCTGCGTGTGCCAGAACACGCCAAGACGGCCTCGATTGTCGCTGATCTGGTCCACTGCCTCGATGGCGCGGTTCACGCCGAGCACCTGATGATACTTGCCAACGACCTTGCGCAGCCCGCCACGCGCATCGTCGAACAGCAGGAAGTTCTCGATCAGATCGAGGAAGCGTGAGGGCTCGCAGGTGGCCCGCAGCATTGTTTCCAGCGCCACGCTCTCGGGGCCGTTCTCCTCCAGCCGTTTCCATGGTGCAAAGCTGTCGAATGGCGCATGGCTC
Organism: Bradyrhizobium valentinum; assembly: GCF_001440405.1. Taxonomy (GTDB): domain Bacteria; phylum Pseudomonadota; class Alphaproteobacteria; order Rhizobiales; family Xanthobacteraceae; genus Bradyrhizobium; species Bradyrhizobium valentinum. The sequence goes on along the minus strand of NZ_LLXX01000001.1, from coordinate 50,597 downwards.
GCGCCCATTAGGGCTTCCAGTCCGTTCGACAGAATGATGAAACCGTTGAAATCGAACAGGCGTGGAATGGTGTCGCGATAGTCCCGCAGGTTGGCCTCGTAGGCTTCCTGCACAGGCTGCGTGAGGTCTTTCCACTCGATGAGCAGAAGTGGGATGCCGTTAACGAAACCAATCGCGTCAGGACGCCGCTTATAGAGGTTACTTTCAATCCAAACCTGCGAGGCAACGAGGAAGTCGTTTGTTGCAGGTTTAGTCCAGTCGATGATAGCTACCCGCTCATCCTTGAGGGAGCCGTCGGGCCGTCGAACCTGCACCGCAACGCCGTCGCGCAGCAGCCTATACACCTCGCGGTTCGCCGCCACGGGCAACATGGCAGAGCGATCAGCCGTCAGCGTAATCTCAGCTTGCTGCAACGCCTCGTCCGGCAGCGGTGGATTGAGGGTGCGGAGCGCGGCCCGGAGACGCTTGGGGAGCACGAGCTCACGGAAGGACAGACGGCCGGTCGGGTTCGTTGACCCCGGGTCCTCAGCGAACAAATCGGCGTGGGTCCAGCCTAATTCCACCAGCAAATCAAGGCCGGGTTTTTCCACCAGCTTGTCTTCGCTGGTAATGACGCCCGAGAGCGACTTGTGGGGGGCCGCCGGCAACATCAGGCGACGGCCTCCAATTCACGCTCGGCGACTGAGACGAGGAGTTCCCCTGAGATCAGCCGTGGTAATAGGAGGTCGCGAGACGCGGCTAGAATACCGTTTTGCCGTTCAATCAAGCGAACAGCTTTGAGCTGCTCCATCGCATTTTGTTCATACAGTGAGATGAGTTCGGGCGGGGGACAGGCAATCAAGAGACGGTGCAAGTGATTGCGATTTAGCGTGGGTACGGCCGCACCGCCGCTGCGGGTGCCTAGGTCGAGGCGACGCAGTAAGTGCAGGCCATATGCGGGCGACGCTAGACGAAACTCTTTAACGTACAACGTTGTGTTTAGTGGCCAATGATCTTCATGAACAAGAAGGACCTTTCCAATGGTCCCCGACCTTCCGGTCACAATCCCCGGTCCGCACACCTTCGCTTCCCTATGGTTTCCATGGACACCAGAGGCAGCAATCACGGGGTATTGTCCGGGTGTCCTGGCTGTAGTCGGCAAATCGAAGCCACGTTGGAGGACCAACATCTCCTCTAGCGGACGAAAACTCCACTCTTTCGGCAGTGGTCCGTCTGGTGTTTCAACTATTGAGTGACCTTCGTGTCCCGGAAAGCGGAAGTGGACGAACCATTCTTCAAATAGTCGTCGCGCCATCTCTTCTAGCAGCGCAATCCGCCGCCGGTTCACGTCGATGAGTTCGTCATATGCTCCGAGTATCGAGGCGATGCGGCGCTGATCCTCTAGGGGCGGAACGTGTAGTTGTTGTGATAGCAATTTCTCGACGCTTAAGTTGTCTTGCGTTGCGCCTCTTGAGATACCACTGAACCTCTGCTTGGCGTGATCCAGCGCATATTTGACGAACACCACCTCTGCGACTTCAGGAGTTGCCGTAAAGCCAACGATACTATCAGGGAAGCAAGCGGGAATGGCGAGAATAGTTGTGTCGCAGATATTTGCGGCAATGGTGATGCATAGGGTACCGGGTGGCCATAAACGTGACTGCGCTAACCCAACATCGCTATACGTCTGGGTGTATTGACGGAGCTTGAGACCCGCCGCCTTCACGTCGCCCGTTTGAACGAATGGATGTTTTCCGCCATACAGCGACGGATCATCTCGCGGTCGATGACGCGAACGACCGCGCTCGACCGTACCGAGCTCGTCGAGGCGAACGAGACGCCAACTCGCTGAAAACTCAACCATTGAGCAACACCGCAACGTTTTGCGCTATGCGCGTTTGTAATTGTGTTGCCGCGGCGTCAAGTCCTTCCAGCTCCTCCTGCAAAGCGCCCAGTTTCTCCTTGAACTCAATGTCATCGTACGCTTGACCCGGCGCGACGCCGACATAACGGCCGGGGTTCAAGCTCCAGTCCTGCGCCTTGATTTCTTCGCGCGATGCAATCTTGCAAAGCCCCAGCACGTCGCGATACTTGCCATTAGGAAACGTGTCGGCCATTCGTGGTGCGCTGCCAGCTTCGGCTTCCACCTTCTCGCCACGCCAGCATCGAACGATATTTCCAAGGAACTCAACATGATCTGCGTCGAACGTGCGATGTGCCCGCGTTACCTGCCGGAAGAGATGACGCGCATCGACGAACAGCACCTTGTCACCGCGTGGACCTTTCGCCTTGCCTTTGTCGAGGAACCACAAGGTCACCGGCAGGGTGACCGTGAAGAACATGTTAGGGCCGACAGCGACAATACAATCCACAGCTCCCGTCTCGATAAGGTGCCGTCGCAACTCCCGCTCGCTACCGTTTGCGTCCGAGGCACTGTTGGCCATGACGAAGCCAGCGCGGCCGGTCGGGTTCAGTGCGGCGTAGAATAGGCTGATCCAGATGTAGTTGGCGTTGTTGACCGTGGGCAGCCCAAACGGAAACCGCGCGTCCACCTTGCCAACCGCGTTTACGAGCTTTGCGCGGTCCACCTCCGACTGGTTGAAGGGAGGATTGGCCATGACAAAATCGAAGCGGCCGATGAGTTTGTGCGGGTCATCGTAGTAGCTGTTGGCCTCACGCAGATCGCCAGAGAGACCATGGACCGCGAGGTTCATGCGACAGAGACGCAGTGTGTCGTTCATCTTTTCGACGCCGTAGACGCTGATCTCCTTGGACGGAGACTTGTGATGACGGCGCACGAACTCTGCCGAGTGTACAAACATGCCGCCCGAACCGCAGGCCGGATCGAAGATCGTCCCGTGGTAGGGCTCGATGACCTCGACGATGAGCTTCACGATAGAAGCTGGCGTGAAATACTCGCCGCCCTTCTGCATGAACGATGATGCGAACTGGCCCATGAAGTACTCGAAGATGAGCCCATAGGCGTCGCCCTCGATCTTCAACGGCGCGAGGAGGCGCAGCAACTCCGACAATACGTCGTTCGGCAAGCCTGCGTAGCCCTGAGGCAACGCTCCCGCGAGGTCGGGGTTGGTATCCGCGATGCCCTTCATGGCGGCGTTCAGTTCGGCCCCTAGGTCCGCCGTGCCGGGCAGCGCGAGGAGCCGCGAGAAGCGGGCATTCTCGGGCAGGAAGACTGCGCCTTTCGCCTGATAATCGGCTGGGGCGGGCTTTAGTCGGCCCTTGTATTGTGGAGCCAGCTCGGCATGAACCGCCTCGAACCTGGCCTCCATCTGCCGCAGGGCGATAAGCGCCAGCACCGGCTGGGCGTACTGGTCCGGCCGCAGCGCACTGTTGGTCCAAAGTTGATCAGCGGCGGCAAACAACGTCCGCGAGAAACCCTGCAAATCGGTCGCCACTGATCCCCCACCGTGAACAAAGACTGGCACCTCGCGCCTACAGGTCCGTTTCTAGCTGAACAAATCCCTTTACGCCATCTCATCAAACGGAAGGCTAGATGCCCCAGCTTTTCATGGCCAACTCGGCTCCAGCGGGATCATCCTTTATGCGGTAGATCGACTGGCGGCTGAGCCCAGTAGCCTTTGCAATGCTCGCCACGCCAACGTCTTGATTGAGCATGTCCCAAGCGGCCGTGAACTGGGTCCGCGAGAAACTAGGCTTCCGGCCCCGATACTTGGTCTCGCTGTCCTTCGCCTTGGCGAGGGCGATGCCACCGCGTTGGGCTTCTTTGATCGCCTCGGCATTGGCCTGCGCGGTCGCTGCGAGAAAGCCAATCAGCGCGTCACGGACAGCCTGCTGCATCGGGTCCTGGGTTGCCCCATCGAAGGTCAGGCCATTGATGACCGTGCGAACGACAACGCCGCGTCGCATGAACTCTTGAATGGTATCCCGCACATCGCTGTAGTTGCGGCCTAGGCGATCAACCCACCGCACCAGCAGTGTGTCGCCCCCACGGAGCATGTCGAACAGCCGCTTCCCGTTCGGTCGTTCTGAGAACAGCGTGCTCACGCCGGACACGCCATGGTCCGCAACGACGCGATCGATCTTGAAGCCCGCTGCTTCGGCCTGTGCCTGCTGATGTTCGATGTTCTGATCGACGGTCGAGACCCGCGCGTAGAAGATGGTAGCCAACGTCTGCTCCTGTGTCCGTAAGGGTGATGACCGCAGATAATCATGTCCGTTGATCAAAGTCAACCCTAACGGACGGCATTGGGACGCTGTTCGCAGTGACCGCAAGCCTATACCTCAGCGGACACCGCACTTGACGGTGGAAGGAGCCTGAACCCGGCTGGTCCAAGTTCCACTTCAGCCCTAAGTTGTCCGGGGTTGAGGAGATGACCAGATGGCGGACGACGAAGTTACGAAGGAAGTGGCGTCACTCGCGAGGGTGCAAAGTTACGACACGTCAAAGCTGCCGAGGCGAGATGACCTCGGTCGGGAATTGTCGTTTGAGGAGGCCGTAAAGCCTGCAGATCGCGCAGTTCAGTTGTTCTCTCTCATTCCATTGGACCTGCTACCGCAAATACCGAAGGGAATGCGGAGCCAAGTTCGCAGTGCCGCTGACGCGCTGTTCAGCATTCTTGAGCAGATGCAGAAGTTCTCCGCGCAGCAGGCGTCTGCTACCGAGATCAGGCTGAGCTTGATCAATCAACTGACTGACAATTACGAGGCGTGGTTCACTCAGCTTAGTCCTGCAATCTTGTTCGCGACCAGCACACGGCAGGACTTCTCTCGTCTTGAGCGGGAAGCTCGCGCCGCGTCGCAAGCCGCTGCAGATGAGGCTGCGAGCCTAACAAAGAAACTCGTCGAGCATGAAACCGAAGCGAACCGCGTTCTCGCGGAGGTCAGGAAGGTCGCTGCCGAACAGGGTGTCGGGTTCCAGGCGGTCTACTTCAAGACGGAGGCCGATAGCCACGACACGATAGCCAAGGACTGGCGCACCTACACCATCGTCGCAGCGGTTGCGCTCGGTATCGTCGCGGCGGCATCGATCTTTCTATACAAGATACCGTTCCTCCATCCGGGCGATGTGATGGAAGCAGTCCAGTTCTCGCTGGCCAAACTAGCGATACTCGCCGTGATGGGCTACGCGCTCATGCTTTGCTCTAGAACATTCTTAGCTCACACGCACAATGCCATCGTGAACCGTCATCGACAGAATGCGCTGCTGACGTTTCAGGCCCTTGTTAATGCTGCCAAGGAAGAGAGCCAGAAGGACATCATCCTCACGCATGCCTCAGCCTGCATGTTTTCGCCTCAGGAAACTGGCTTTACGAAGCACGCGTCCGAAGGAACGTCGAACATCATACAGTTGCTGGGGAAGGCTCCGGGCATGGAGAAGGCGGCAAGCTGACGGGTGACGATACGCCATGCACCTTGTCGGGGTTGAGGGGGGGCAGGGGGGATGTCGCCTGCTTTCCCTTTTGAGCCTACGTTTAGAAGATTTTTACCGACTATCCAGGCGGCAACGGAGCCGTAACACGCCCGCCATGGCAATGTTCACAGGGGCTGTGAACACACCCAGTAGAACAGGACTAAGACATGAAGGTTGAGGAGGGAAAGTATTCGATCGCCGAGCTGGTGGATTGGTACAGACGTGCGGAGCTGGTTCCGAACAAAAACTATCAACGGGGAGCGGGACTGTGGCCGCAGTCCGCGAAGAGCTACTTCATCGACACCATTCTGAAGGAGTTTCCGTTTCCCAAAATCTACTTCCACGAACGAGTGGACATGAAGACGAAGAGGCCGCGGCGGGAAATAGTCGACGGCCAGCAGCGGATGAGCACGATAGCAGAGTTCGTGGACAACAAATTTCCGCTCGGCAAGAACGCGGAGGGTCTTGACGGTAAAAAGTTCGAGCAGCTTACAGAGGATCAGCAGCTCGCGTTCTACTCCTACACGGTGTCCGTCGACGTGATCCGCAACGCTACTCCTGCCGAGATACTGCAGATGTTTCGGCGGATGAATGCGTACACTTTGCCGCTCAACGCACCGGAGAAGCGCCACAGCGAGTTCTTCGGCGAGTTCAAGGACTGGGTCAACACGTTCCTCGATCGCTTCGGTTCGGTGTTGGTCGATTGGAAGATCCTGTCGAGCAGACAAATCCTGCGCATGGCGGACGCGGAGTTTGTTGCCGACCTCGCTCTTGCTATCGAGGAAGGCATCGTCAGCACGAGCCCGATGAAGTTGAGCAACCTGTACAAGAAGTATGAGTATGATGGTTCTTTTACGAAGCGCGACTTGATGAACGATCAACTCTCAAGCGTCTTTGACGTGGTGCTCTCTGATCTGTCGGAGGTGCAGGGTACGTACATTACCAGACCGCACATCTTCCACTCGCTGATCTGCGCGTTATTACATCGCCGGTACGGTTTGCTAGGTGCACAGGAGGCAACCGGGATCGCGCCCACGGGTTCATTCTTTGAGGACCGCGAGCGTGCGCTGATCTCCTTGCAGCGGCTTGCAGCGGCACATGAAGGCAAGGATTTCGGGACGTTCGGGGAATACGTTCAAGCTGCTTCGGAAGGCGGCAATCGCGCAAACCAACGCGTCATTCGTATCAGATGGCTCTGCGAAGCACTCGACGGAAAGTTTGTGTAGCAGCAATGACGCTCGCAGCGGCTTGGACACAGCTCGATGCGGAACTGAACTTGCTCTCGGGCGAGCTGCGGACATTTGCTGCGAAGAGATCGCCACTGGATGCCTCGCACCGATTTACGCTTCTCGACGAGTGCATGCTGGAGGGGTTGCTGTCGCGGGTGTGGCAGGCATGGGGTATTTTCGCTCGTACCTGCGTCGTAGGTTCTTGCGTAGGCACCGTCTCGACAGCCGGAAACGTCATTGCCGCGCTACCTGATGCTCTCAGCGATGCCCACGTATCTGGCGCAGCCATACGAGTGAAGAACAAGGCCAATCCGCCGTATTGGGGAGCGCCGAATAGCGTGTTGCGCTGGGAGCCAACTTGGGGAGATGTTGACGTGTTGACGCGAGTGCTTGTCGGATTGAAACCCACAAATCATCAGCAGATGTTGGCCGCATTCTCGTCGAGCCACGCGAGTGCGAAGGCGCTGCAAGTCATTCGCAACGGTTCCGCCCACAATCACAGTCAGAACATGGCCGACATCATGGGGCTGCGCTCGGCTTACCGGGTCTTCCCCATCAATCACCCCACGCAGGCATTGTTCTGGCTTGAACCCAACACGAGTGACTTTCTTGTCACTTACGCCATCCAAGAGCTTCGTGACGCTGGTCTTGCAGCTATCGCTTAGCCTTTGCGCTGCCTCCGACGTACCTTAATCCGTCGCGGTGTAGGTCGCGCGGAAGCGTTGGCCTTCTCGATGTTCGCGGTCGGCAAGTCCTTCGCATTCGCGTACAGCAGTTCCGCAGCACCCTGAACATCCTTGCCGATGTAGCGCAGGACATTGCCTCTGCTCGCGGGATACACATGCAACTCCTTCGCGCCCCCGACCCCTTGCGCCCAGCGTTTGTGCGTACCCGAAGCGAGGCGATGCACGACCTTTGCGGCCTGTACACGCTTGAACTCGACAGTATCGACGCCCTGTATGTCGTCGCGAACCATCATCTCGACCGCAAGCCACACACTGACCACAAGGAGCGGGTCAATATCGTGCTTGCGAAGGCGAGCCCACGCTTTCGTTGCTCGCTCCCTTGGCGGCAGTCCACGCAGCCGGAACGCTTCCTCGTGAGGACCTGCGTTGGTGTACAGGGTAGCGACCCGCTGAATGGAATTAGCGACCCACCGGTCGGACTTGTTAGCGAGCAGCCACTCGACCGCTGCACGGCGATAAGGATTGATCTCAGCGGCACTGTAGCTGCGCTTGTAGGGGCTTCCGTGCCGGGCATAGTGGTCGGCATGTGACCTGCAGAAACGAGTGTCCAGTCCGTCCTGCGTCCCGGCCCGAGCCGGATGCTTGCACCCGACGACCCGGCAGTTCTTGAACATGTGGCTGGGCTCAGCGGCACGGCCCTTCACGTTCTCCTTGCGATGCCGCCTTCTGGTCCAGCTCTTCGTCATTCTTCACATGTCCTCTCGTCTTATCATTAAGGGTACCTTGGGGGGTAGGAGGGGGTCGGTCATCATGGGGGGTACCCTCAATACTAGTTCACTCAACCCCTCTCCGCTGCTTCCCTCCACCTACAAGACCCGTAAGCGTCAGTCCTTCGCAGTTACCGGGATGTCCATGCCCGCGATCTCACAAGCGGCTTGTTCCATGAACAGCTTGGCCGCGGCTGATCTGGATGTCTGCACCAATAGGCCGTCATGAAGAGCCAGAGCCGGGATGCTTGCGTCCATCAGAGCGTTGAGCGCCCTGAGTAGGATGCGGCTCTCCTCGAACATGAGCTGGTAGCCCAGCGCCTTACCCCACGCCTCCTTGAGGACCGGGTGGCGCTTGAGGATCGCCTTCTTGGTTCTACCGACGGTCCAGCCCGCTGGAAGCCGAGCCTCGAAGAGGGCGGCCGCGGAACTCGGGTCGGCCAGGGCATCCGGATCACTGCCGACGCCGACGCCCAACTCCCGAGGCCACTTTGTGCGCCGCGAGTGCGCGTCGAAGAGGAAGACGTTCATGGCCATCTTGATCCCGCTGCGGTGGCCCTCCGCTCCATCGACGGCATAGAGATCGCCAACGGGAGGCGTGGCGCGCAGTCGGGCATACGCAAGCCGCGTGAACATGGAGCTGTAGTCGAGCGTCGCCACGGGTTCGCCGTTGATCCGGATATTCTCGCGTCGTCCCGACTTGAGGTTCATCCAGAAGCCGCCAAACAGGCGGCCATTCTGATCGAACCGCTCGGGCTGCTCCGGCAGGATAGTGAAGCGGCGGGTGAGGGCGCGGTTGGAGGCGTCCACGCGCGGCTCAAGTCCGTCATCGACAAAACCGATGTCTGATCCTGCGAGGAAGTTGTTCAACCACCTCAGCGCGGCCCGATATGCCTGCGTCTCGGGGGTGTCAGTGTAGTCGATGCGCTCCCGGTGCGTTCCCTGTTCTGCGTTCTCCGCCGAGGGGCGCGTATTGCGCGTGAGCAGGATGACCTCTTCGTTAGGATGCCGTCCGAAGTCAGCAAGCGAAACCGCATGCTCCCGGACCTTTCCGACAAACCACGCGGTGGGTGCGATGGATGAAACCTCGCCGCGCTGGAGGCTCCAGTTCAGCGATAGGAAGTCCGTACCCTCAAGCAGCCCGATGAGTTTGCGCAGCGGCTTGGTGCCTAACGCGGGATTATCGTACCGCGTCATTCCGCTCGTGAGATTGCCAAGCCTTATTGCCAACCGACCCGTTTCCGGTGGCATGAGGACGGCGTAAGCGAGATTGCTGACGACCGCATCAATGCTAGCGAGGTGCTTCGCTTGGTCGTCGGCGCGGCGGGCCCTCAGACGTTTCTGCTCGTGCTTCTCGATGCGTTCGACGCATACCGCAACCCAAGCCACCAATCCACGCAGCGGCTCACCTTTTGCGATCAGCCATTGATCCAGCCAGCGATGACGTTGCGGAGGGGCCCGCTTCGGTTTCTTGGCTGGCTTCGGTGGTTCCTGAGCCACCTCGGGAACTCTTACGTTTTGCTTCATAGGTCCATCAGCACCGCCGAATGTGGCTCTGTCGTTCATTGAAGCGGCGGCTATTTGGGGTGAGGTTAGGGGAGGGTGGAACCGGGAGCATCGGACGGCACATTATCGACGCCCCGTAGCTGCAAACGGGCGAGGATGGCCCACTTCAAGGCCGGGTAGACAGCGATGATGAACAGTACATTGCCCTTCTGCCTCAGAGCCTCCTCGATGTCGGTCATCGGCAGGCCAGCGAACCCACCACCAAAGTGCCGCGTTCTCATCTCCCGTATCGCTCGGTCGGGGTCGGTCCAATCCCAAAGCGCATCGCGATTGACGATATGACGCAAGGTCTCTTCAGCCTTGTCGGCGGCTTTGCGGACGCGGCGGCGAGCGTTGTCTATCTCCCGCTCTGCCTGCTTGGTGTCAATCCGCTTTCCCATGCTCTCTGCAGCCTTCTTGCGTGATGCGATCAGCTCATACCGCGTCGCCTTCCTCTTGCCCTGCTGGTCCAATCCTCGCGCGTAACGGATGAGTTCGAGGATCGGCTTCGCTTGTTTCTCAAGCGACATCGGATGACCCACTCGACGCCGCTGGACACGAGCTGTCCTTTAGGTTCCTGCCGGGCGCGACGCGGGCAATCTGAACCTCCGGCCAATTAACGCAGGCGATGGCGTCAGCAAGCATGCGCAAGGGGAGGCCCTTGAGGTAATTCTGCTGGTCGATGCTCTGCCCTTCGTGCCCGAGCAGTTCATTCCGTACGTCGAGTGAGATGTTGGCGGCGGACAGCTTGGTCGTTACGCCTCCACGGAAGGAGTGGTAGTCCAGCTTTTTGTTGTAGACGCCGATGTTCTTGCGATACTGCGTCCACCACTTCGTGAAGAAGTAGCCGAACTTCTTGTCGGGTCCGCCGGGTCGAAGCCGCGGAAAAATCCGATCTCCCGGTTCGGGGGCAACGCTCTTGACGTATTCGATGAACCCGAGCCCTTGAACGTAAGGGTGGACAGGCACGCGGCGCTTCGATTGCTCATTCTTCAGCTGCTTCTGGTCTTCAGCGTTGATGTCCATGTACCAGATGCCATCCTCATACCGGACATCGCTGCGGTGCAACTGTGCGAACTCCTCTAGCCGATTGCCATGATAGAGGCCCAAAAGCGGAAGCCAGAACTTGTCGTCGCGAATGATCAATGAACCGGGTCGCGAGCGCCGATCTTTGGATAAGCAGCCCGTCCATACGGGTGAAGCGAACAGCCGGGCGAGCGGCTCCCCTTCCCACATATCGCGCCCATGCCGCGCACGCCCCTTGGTCGGAAACTCGAAGCCGTAAGCCGGATTTTCTCCAGGGTACTCTCCGCGCCGCTTCAGGTATGCGAAGAAAACGCCGAGTGCGGAGAAGTGGCGCTTAACGGTCGTCATGGTCAGCCGCTGGATGTCCTGCCCCTTCGTCTGCTCGGCGATCTGCTCAAGCGTCAGGCCGGCCCATTCCTTGCTCTTCGAGTACAGTTGCGGCAGCGCCCTAAGCAGATCGTAGAACTTGGTCAGATCGGTCTTGACGTAGGCTGCGACGGGCTTGTCGCCGCAGCATTGCTCAAACATTCGATAGCTGGCCTTATTCTGCGCGAGGGTTTGTCCGCGCCAACCCTTGTCTTTCTGAGCGTAGTCTAGAAATGCTGGCAGTACCTCGGTGAGCGTTGCTCCGGTCGGGGCCTCAACCGCCGCCGCACTGCGTACATCAGCCCGTAAGGGGGCCTCGCGAATTGGAGTGAACTCGCCGAGCGTTCGCCGCCGTACGGTTTCCCACATCTCCACGTTCGCCTGAAGGATACCGTGAGCGAGCGCGTTGCGGTACTGCTCTGGGACCTTATGAGCCTCCATCACCTCGTCAATCAGAGGGCGCTGTTGGTTGTACGCCCTTGCTGCCAACTCTCCGCGAGCTACCGCAAGTTCGTGCTCAATCCACTCAAGGTCCACGCTTGCGTGCGACTTGCCCGGCACAGGCGAGCCAAACATAGGAGCGTGTGGCGTGTCCGCCCGTCGCCACATGTCGTGGTCTAATCGCTGCTTGAGGTAGGTACGCAGGATGGTTGGAAGGTCCGTCTTGTCGTCCGTCGTCACGCCTTGAATGAGCCTCCTGAACTCTTGGTCCAGACCGTCCGCAAGACACTCTGCCACGCGGAAGACCCGCGTCCGCAGCGACAGAACAATCTCACCAGTGTGGGTATTTGGGATGCGCCGACGGTAGTAGAAGACGCCGCGCTTTTTTGTGATGTGGGAGCATTGTGGGAGCATTTTTACGGTGTCTCGGCAAGAGGCGGATGCCGAACCGAAAAATCTCAAGATGCTCAGGCCTGTAGCGCGGTGGTGGCTGGGGAACTAGGATTCGAACCTAGACAAACAGAGTCAGAGTCTGTTGTGCTACCGTTACACCATTCCCCACCGAAGTGGCTGATTTTACAGCACTTTTTCCGGAAGTTTTCCAAGATCGCCAAGGAGTTTTCCAAATCAAGCGTCTGGCAGCGGTGATATAGCCGTCCAAACGTTCGCGGTCTAGTCCTCCTTCGAGACGAGCCGAAGCCGTTTTTGCCCTTGGGCCGCGACCTGCATCTGATCCTTGAAGCGCATGTAGTGCTCGACGTTCTGCCTGGACATGCCGATGTCGTTGGCGATCTGGTCGACCTCGTAGCCTTGCTCGGCGCGCGCTAGGATGCCGGTGCCGCGCAGGCCGTGGATGGTCGGATGGTCAGCGTCGTCGGGCTCGATGTCCCAATCGTATTTCTTGACCTGGGCGGCAACCCATTCTTTCCAGCGGCGACATATCTCCCGGCCTTCCGGGGTGTCGGCAAGCCAGCGACCCCAACGCGCGCGCAGGCCGTCAGCGGTGTATTGCGCGCCCTTCGGCGAATAAAGATAAAGGTCTTCGCGGAAGCGGTCGATCGGCTTCAGCCAGCGTGAATTCGTGAAGGTTACCGGCGTCTCGGCCCACCGGTCGATCTCGAGCGCGTCGGCGGCCGCGAGAGGAATGTGAAAGGACCTGCGGCGCTTTCTGGTCTTGAGCGGGCGACACCAGAGGCCGTTGCGGTCGCGGTGCTCGGGCCCCATCCTGATGAGATCGCTGCCGCGCTGGCAGGTCATCACCCCGAGCCGCATCATGCGGACCAGATCCGGCCAAGCTTGCGTTCGGACATAGTCGATCACCCATGACGGCCACGGCACATGCCCGCGGTCTGGGATGTCGAAGTATTTCACCTTGTCGAACGGATTGAATTTGGCGAGGTCCAGCGGAATCGCCCAATCCCAGATAGTGCGGCCGACCGACAGCATCTGGTTTGCCATCACCGCGGTTTCTTTCATCGCGTCGCGTGCGGTCTGGACCGTGATCGGCGCCAGGTCGCGAACCGCCACCATGCCCCAAGTATCGTGCGCCTCGAAGCGGCGCATGTGCACTCCGTAATTAGATTGTGTGCCTTCGGAGAGCCGTTTGAATTCGTCGCTTGCGCGGTATCGGGTGATGAGATCGCCGATCGAGCCGGCCGGATAACTGGTAGGAGTCGAGTTCCGGCGCCGCTCGACTTCGGCGAAAAACCGTGCCGGGTGCTTGATCGCATCGGGCAATTTGATCCGCTCGCCCTCGCGGTCGGTGTTTCTTCCGGGATTCCAATAATAGTAGGTGTAGGCCTTTCCGCTTTTTTTGCGGATGGTTTTGGTCTCTACCCCTTCAGGCAGCGTCACGCCGGTTTCCCTTTTTCTGGCCAAATCTCAACGCTCCACGCATGGCCGCATCGGTGGTGTCCGATGCCGTCCGGCCGGAGAGTTTACGGTCTACGTCTTCCCAGCGCCAGCGGGGAGTGCCCGAAGGGAACGTGTCGCACGGTCGGGGCAGGCGGCCTTCCTTCACCCATTGATCCCAAGTGTCTGTCGAAATTAGCAATTCGGCGGCTCCGGTTTCCCGGTCGACATAGGCAGGCGTCCGATCGCCCCGCAGCAAGTTGTCCGACTTGCGTACTGTCATTCGAGCTTGTCCCCAGCATTCGCGCTCAGGTTACCTGCGACCAGACGAGGTACATGCACTTGTGTTTTCGCCAATCGAGAAAAGGTCGGACGTGTTGATCATCCCGAGCATCATGCTGAGGTGAGGCCGAAAGTGGAACGGCGGCTATAAACTCATCGTACGATTGGGCGCAACGGCGAACAAAAAGGAGAGAAGCTGCCGCGGCTTTTGATTGTCGAATTTTTCGGCGTTAGAGGCGATGCACGTAGCCCGCTCTGACCATGAAGAATCGCCACCGAGTCGCCACGTGCGATGACATTCGCGGAGGCGGCCGCAAGTCTGCACGCGCATAATCGGATAACCGTACCGCGAGTTCGAATCCCTCTCCCCCCGCCAGCTTGCTAAAGGCTGCGTATTCTCCGGGTTAACTCCCGGGCAAACAAGCCCAGTAACAGCAGCGATTTCTCATTTGAGATCCGGACTTCCGGTCGGCAGAGCTCGCCTATTGTTCTCCGAAAGGCCCGTTTCTCTCCGAAGCTCTGGACTCCGTCCTTTCGGTACGGTTCTCGAAATTCGAACGTTTGGAACCACTTATGAACTTCATCGGAACGAGGTACTTCCGCTTCTCTCGGACAGGCGACAGCGTCTGATTTCTTAACTCGCTATATCGTGGTTCGAATCCTTCCGCCTCAGCCAGCCATTCCTGCGTTCGACCAAGCTTCCCGAGAGACGCGAGAATGGGCCGGAAATCCGGGCTTTTCGCGTATTCGATTTGGTCTCTGCACTTCCGGTTCGCCGGTCTTGAGGCGGAAATCGCCGAAAGTCTCCGGCCTCTTTCGCGAATATTCCCGTTTTTCGGGAGACTATCGGCGGAGACGGGTTCGATTAGGACTGCCGCCCCAGGTTTAGAGTGAACTTCGCTAGTTTCGGTTGTCGTCGCCCGCTCCAAATTCGGGCAGGCGGCTGCGCCGTGGAAGTTCTTCGAGATCACGACCGACGTAATGGTGCAGCACGGAGAATTAGGGGATTCTCCGCGCCGCGATCCTAGTTGCGGCTGAACTTTCTGATTTCTTCCCGAAGGCCCTCGCATCTCCGATCACGACCGTCGCGGTCCGACCGGATGTAAGCGTCCCAACGAAGCCAAGCAGCAATGTCCTAACCGCGTCAAAAAGCACACGTCAGGCAGCGAATGTTCGACGTGTGCTCTTCCCTGTGAAGCCACCGCCATTAAACTTAACCAGCAATCTTAATCAGCGGTTTTTCTTGCGGGGCACTGTGGCCGCGCTACCGTCGTCTTATCGGTCACGGAGGTGATCTATGAGCGATAAGAAGACGAAGGCCGAGCTGCTCGAGATGCTGGCCGAGGCGGTCCGCAATACGCAACCCCAGCCGGTTGGTAACACGCAACCCGAGCCTGTCTACGACCCGCAACCCGAGCGGAAACGTAAAACGCAATTCCGCAAAACGCGGCCAGCGTCGCAGCGCACGGCCAAAATCAAAAACGTTCGGGCATCTGCTAGCCGCAAGCAGCGGCGTCGATAATGCAGTCGAGGATCCCATGATCGACAAAATAACGAAAGATCCCGCGCAACGACCGGCGGAAAAGGCTTTTCTGCAAGCACATAAGCGAGGGGCGCTAACTGAATACGAAAAAGCGCAGGAAGCCTTCCAAAAGAACTACGAACGATTGCGGGCTGAGCGATTAGCTAGGGAAGCCGCGAAGCCCAAAGAGAAATAGCACCGTTGTTCCTGGGTCGTCACATGAAAGCGCTGGACGGCACTCTATATTGACGCGCCCTAGACTGCTCGTGACCGCAGAGCGCCCATACCCGCGTAGTTTCTCGCGCAGGTGGCCAGAGTCCGTTGT
>NZ_LLXX01000001.1:9597-35086 GCF_001440405.1 Bradyrhizobium valentinum | reverse complement strand
TCCACCCCGATCACCGGACATCGTCAGACCGCACCGGCATGTCTCAAACGTGCCAGAAGCGGGCTTTCATATTCATGCGGCTTCCAATCGGCTGGCCAACACCTTGTCTATGCGCCTGCCGTCCAGATCGGCAATCTCAAATCGCCAACCCTCATCTTCGATACTATCACCCACGTTAGGGATTCTGCCGAACTCCTGAAGCAAGAAGCCAGCAAATGTCTCATAGGGCCGCGACAAAGGAAGGCTAATCTCAAGCAAATGTGCCGCTTCGACCGCGGGCATCCAACCGGAGATCAAATACAACCCGTCGTCGCGCTTTACGGCAGCAGGCTCAGCAGGCCCGTCTTTCGTACTAAAAGAGCCGACAATCGCTTCAAGAATATCGGCACTCGTCACAACACCTTGGAAAACGCCATATTCGTCGTGCACTAGCCCCATGTGCACCGGCGCATCGCGCAAAATCGTAACTACATCTCGAGCATCAAGGGATTCCGGAATGATTGGTGCTTCGCGCACCAAATCGCGAAACTTCGGCTTCTGATCGGCCAAGTAGACGTCAAGTAAGTTCTTAGCATTCACAACGCCTATTGCACCCTCGCTATCGCCGTCAAAGACAACAAGACGGGAGTGCTCGCTGTCCAAAAGGTTGGCGACGATCTGGGCGGGAGTATCGGCGAGGTTGATGGAATCTACTTCGTGGCGCGGAGTCATTACCGCCCCTACGGCAAGATCGCCGAGTCGCATCACCCCGGCGATCATTTCCTTTTCGCCCGGTTCTAAGACACCCGCTGTTTCTGCCTCAGCAACAAGCGTTCGAATTTCATCTTCACTCACCCTATCGTCCGCTTTTTCTCGATGGCCCAACAGCCACAGCAGCACCTTGCCTGATCGATCGAGCAGCCACACTAGCGGGAGCGAGACCTTGGCCAGCAGCACCATTGCAGGAGCAACCCTGACGGCCACGGCCTCGGGATCACGGAGCGCAATCTGCTTCGGAACAAGTTCGCCGATGATCAGCGAGGCATAGGTGATGACCGCGACGACAACACCAACCCCGACCGTCTCCGCAACGCCTTGCGACAGTCCTGCCTCGACCAGCCAAGATGCAAGGCGCAGTCCTAACGTAGCGCCAGAGAAGGCGCCCGATGCCACGCCAATCAGCGTAATTCCGATTTGGACAGTGGACAGGAATTTGCCGGGATCGGATGCCAAGGTGAGGGCACGGCGGGCGCCCTTGACACGTTTTCCGACCAGGCCAGCCAGTCTCGATGGCCGGGACGAAACGATCGCCAACTCGGACATTGCGAGTAGGCCATTAATAACAATCAGGATCGCGACGATCCCGAGGTCGAGGTATAACACAATTGAGCCTTCTTCTGGGAGCGCAGCCGTACCGCTACCACATGATCGCCGTAGGACATACGTAATATCCCGCTTCTTACCGGAATTTGATAAGGTCAGCGTTACAGGTCGCTGGTCGGAACGCCAGCTTAGTGGCGAAGGCGGAGGTCCGCTTCAAACGCGTCATTTCGACTATGCGCTGACACTTCCGATTTACCCCAATGAGCAGACATTTCAGCGTTCGTCGGCATGTCTCAAAAGTGCCATCTACGGACTCATGCATCACAGCAATTGCCGGCCGATTCGATCACTTCATCGGCGCGCGGCCTCGCCAAACACGTGGTCACGACATTCCGCCGGAGGTGTTGTTCGACGTGCTGTGTTCTAACACACCCACATTCATCAAATTACATCTGAGAGTCGAAAAGCGAACAGACAGTCTAAAGCCCGTACGTATCGTGAAAGTAAGCAACTGAGCATGCGGGACACGCCGTGTTGGAAGTGTTGATTACCAAGCGAAGCCCGACCAGGTGGGAATGGCGGGTCCGTGACCGCTGCGGGGCCACGATTATGGGGGGATTTGAAAGCACCCGGCCAGCGGCCAAGTACAGAGGAAATCGGGCGCTATTTCTCCTGTTGTCTACCCGCTGGATTCGGTGATCGCGCAAGTCGGACCGGCAAAGTCGGCATAAGGCAGAACACGAACGTCGAACAATCGATGCCGTTTCCGTCGTTCTCTGAGAGACGAAGTCGTCGCCAATGGAAATTGCCAAATCATCCGGCTTCCGCTGAATGAAGCAACGCGAAGCAAGGCGGCAGTCGTTCTTCCGAGGATCGCGGCCTGTGAGGGCTACTCGGAAGGCTATGCATCGTTTTACGAAGAATCATTTGGGTCCCATTCGGCCAAAACGGAGTTTTGGCTGCCGGTGCGGCCTGACTGCGAGGCTTCGTTATCTCCAGCGGGAAAGATCTGGTGATACTGGCAGCACATAACCTTGTAGCACTCGCATGCCACTCCTTCGAGCCGCGGTCTATCAATCTCGACCAAGCCCCGCCGGACAGATAGGACAGCTCCCGACGCCCGCAGTTTGCTCACAACCTGCGTAACTGTCGTTCGCCGAACTCCAAGCAACTCCGAAAGCGCCTCCTGCGTCAGCGGCATGAAGTTGCCATCAATTCGATCGTGGATGTGGAGCAACCACCGGGCCGTGCGGGCCTCGACAGCGTGCAGCGCATTGCAGGCGGCCACATGCTGAAGCTGCATCAACACTGCCCTCGTGTGGGTCTGGACCGCATGTTTGATGGCGCTACTCTGACCGAAGGCTGCATGAAATCGGGATGCAGAGATCTGCGATGCGATCCCGGCCACGCGCACGACCGCCGTGGTAGGAGAACGGGAGGGCCCCAGCACCGATAGCATGCCCACCGCCCCCTCATGCCCGATGATCGAGGTTGCTACTGTTTGTCCGTTCGGCATGTCGACCATGAACGAGATCGTCCCGCTGCGGGGAAAATAGATCTGTTCATTACAGTCTCCCGATCGCACCAGCACCGCGTCTTGTTTGAGCGATATTTGCCGGAGGTGGGGGGCGAGCAAACCAAGGTCCGCTGGCGGCAGCCCAGCTAACAGTCGATTACCAACGCTCGTAGGAAGCTTCATTGTGGCTGGTAATTCCTTCGGTGATTATGATCATTTCGGATTTAAGGAGAGCACGACGGCCTGGACCGAAAATCGGTTGGTGTCGCGCGTTACCAAGGGCACCACGGTTTGTCTTCTCGCATTTTCACTTGGGGCTTTGCTTCTGCTTAGGGGCTCTGTCATAATTCCGTAATATTGCGCAACCCTTTCAACCTGCACCGCGCACCGCTAACACCGCGATTTTCCGCAGCGGGAAGATCCCCCGCAAGAAGTGCACAGGCTGCAATCGACGCATTCTATCGTCCATGCTGCTCAGGGCCGATGTCCGAATGGGGTCAACAACGGTCCTGACGGTCCCGAAACGAGACTTCTGCTCCACCCCGATCACCGGACATCGTCAGACCGCACCGGCATGTCTCAAACGTGCCAGGAGCCGACGTTTCCTTAGCGTCCTCGCAACCACGAGTGCCTTCATGGCGCTAGCGCGTCGAGCAAGATTTTGGCCTCCTCCAAGTCGGGCGTGCCGAAACCCTCGGTGAACCGGCCGTAAATCGGGGCGAGCAGATCGCGAGCTTCAGCGCGCTTGCCCTGATCGCGCCAGAGACAGGCGAGATCGCACGCGGCTCGCAGACGCCAAAAGGCCGCCCCCATCCCTTCTGCCCGCACTACCGCCTGCCGCAAACTAGCTTCAACTCCATCAGTGTCGCCGAGAGCGCGGTGGACCAGCGCCTCGGTACGTAGTAGCTCGGGTGCGATATACGCTTCACCATGGTCCGATAGCGCGTGGGGCATTACCTCGCGCAGATACTCTCCCGCCACTTCCGGACGGCCGAGTTGAAGGGACGCCCGTGCCGCGTAGTCCCAGGCAATAGTTTGGGCGAACCGTGTGCCGGTCATCCCGTACATTTCCATCGCTTCCTCGATTCTTTTCATCCCCTCAGCGCCGCGCGCCATTTCCGCCGCACCCTTTACGAGACTTCCTATTCCAGCAAAGAACGGGAGCGCCTGCTCGGTCGATATCGCTATCAAACGATCCGCGTATCGCTCTGCTCGCGTTATGTGCCGCAGCCATATATGCGCGACTGCAGCAAACATCAGAGCAGCGGCGGCGCTAAGCGGATGGCGCACGCGCTCGGCCAAGGCGAGGGCTGCCTCAAGCGTTGATAGAGCCTCGCTAAAGCGGCCTTCAAAGAGCCGAGCCCAAGCCAAGAGGCTGAGGCAGAATACACCGGGGTCCTGACCAAAGAGGAACGCGTGGGTGCGGTGCCGCTCAAGATCGTATTGGGCGGCGCCCGCGGCGAGATAGCGGCTCGCCATCGCAAGGTCGCCTTTGTGAAACAACAATGTCTGACCTAGGGCGAAATTCGCCTCAAGAGCTTGGCCATCATCGCCCGTTTCTTTTGCTATCTCGGTTAGCTGGTGACCCAACGCGTGCGCTTCCGGGAGTTCGCCGCGAAGCAAGTGGTAGACGTAAAGGCCGCGCAGCACTGGGAAAAGCTGAGGAGTGTCGCCGAGTTGACGACATAGTTCATGCGCGCGACCGTACGCACGCTGCACGTCCGGCGCCGCATAGCCTTGGACCGCCATCCGCGCAACACCCAGCAAGATCTGTAGACCGATCTCACGGCCAGCACGGTCCGGTGTCTCCGGCAGCTGCCGCAGCACTCGTAACGCGTTTTCGAGGTGATCAATAGCTTCAATATTGGCCGATCTAGCGACCGCCATCTCACCAGCGCGCTTCCAGTGATCGATCGCTTCGGGGATCCGCATGGCTTCGGCACAATGGCTCGCGAGAACCTCGGGCAAGGTGCCTTGATGCCCCGCAAGGGCGTCAGCGACGCGGCCATGCAGCTCGCGGCGGCGGCGGAGCAGTAAACTCTCGTGCGCGGCGTCGCGGACAAGCGCGTGCTTAAAGGCGTAAGTAGCGTCGCCTTGGTGCACGATCAGACCGGCATCGGTAAGGCATCGCAGAGCTGTGCCCAATTCCGCCACCGGACGGTCGTCAATCTCAGCGATTAGCGATCTCTCGAACACACGACCAACCACCGCGCCGATCTGCGCCACGCTCTTAGCGTTGCCCAAGCGATCAAGCCGGGCCATCAGGCTGTCGTGCAGCGTCAGCGGGATTGCGACCGGCGCGACGTGCTCGTCGAGAAGCCAAACCGTTGCAGCCTGCTTCAGCCGCCCGCTCTCAATCACCGCCCTCGTCAACTCCTCGATAAAGAGCGGGATACCATCTGCTCGCGCAACGATCTGCTCGGTAATCTGTCTTGGCAGTGGTTTGCCGGTAATGCCCAGGACAATTTTCACCGCCGCCGCTGCACTTAGGCGCAGCAACCGCAGCGACGTGATGTGTGGTGCCTCAGGCCAGGGCACCGTAAAGTCCGGTCGATACGACAGAACGGCCAAGATCGGAAGAGTCGGAATCTGATCGACTAAAAGATCGAGGAACTCCCGCGAGGATGGGTCGATCCAATGCAGGTCCTCAAAAACAAGCAAGAGCGGATGGCGACGCGCCTCCGCGGTCAAGTATTGGATTAAGAGGACCAGCGTGCTTTCTTTTTGCCGTTGGGGCGTCCAATCGAGCTGGGGAATACCTGCGTCGCTCGGAACACCGAGCAACGTCGCGAGCAGCGACATCGCATCCCCAGCCAACGAATGCTGCTCGACGAACGTCTCAAGCCGGCGGCGCTGGACATCGGGCGGGTGATCGGTTTCTAATCCGGAAGTGCGGTACAGCTGGTGAATCAACGGCGCCAGCGGACTCGCGCTCAGGTGAGGCGCGCAGCTGTAGATCGCCAGTGCGTGCAATCCCGCACCGATCTCCTCCCGCAGGGCACGCAACAAACGCGACTTGCCGATGCCCGCCTCGCCTGAGAGCAAGACGACCCTGCCTTCGCCTTGCTGTACTTGACGCCAACACCCCAACAGCAGGTCCAATTCCTCTCCGCGTCCGACCGGCGGCATCAATCTGCTCTCGTGCTGCGCCTCGAAGCGGCTTTCGATGCTAGTCGCGCTCAAGGCGACGTAGGCGGGCACCGGCTCGGCAAATCCCTTAAGCGCAACTGCGCCTAGGTCGTGGAACGCAAAGAGGCCTTCGGCAAGACGGTGCGTTCCAGCCGAGATTACGACCTGCCCTGGGGCGGCGAGTGCCTGCAGGCGGGCGGCCAGATTCGGCGTTTCCCCAACGACCCCTTGTTCCTGAGCGGCGCCTTCGCCGATGAGATCGCCGACCACCACTAATCCCGTGGCGATGCCGACCCGGATCTCGGGGGTGTACCCCGATGTGACAGTGAGTTTGCCAACCTCTGCGACAAGGGCCAACCCGGTTCGCACCGCCCGTTCGGCATCATCCTCGTGTGCCTGTGGGTATCCGAAATACGCCAACACACCGTCGCCCATATACTTAGCGACGAAGCCACCGGCGCGCGTAATAGTCTCGGCGCAACATCGGTGGTACGCGCTGATGATCTCCCGCGTGTCCTCGGGATCCAGCCGCGTCGAAAGCGCTGTGGATCCAACTAAATCGCAGAACATTATCGTCAGCTGGCGACGTTCGGCGCTCGAGAGAGGTTGCTGAAGAGCTGAGGCTACCGTCGGAGCTGCTGCAAGCGTGCCGTCCGGCGGGGCGGCCAGGCTCGCGCCGCACTCAAAACAAAACTTCGATCCGGCTCGGTTCTGGGTACCACAGCCGACGCAGCGGATCGTGACGACTGCGCCGCAGTCGTTGCAGAACTTGCTGCCGTCCGGAACGTCGGCCTTGCAGCTGGGACATTCCATGGGGGCGCCCCTCTAAAAGCGGGCCTCTCAACGAACTGGGACAGCCTACCTTGGTCTGAGGTTCGGGACATCCAAAAAGTGGGGTTCTATCTACGGCGAGCGGGGCGGTAAAAAACGAACACGGCGATGAAGTCCGAGCTTGACGCCCGATGTGCCCTCCACGTCAGAACCTCGCACACCTTGGGTCATCATCGAGCGCCGCATGTCCTGCTGTCGTTGACGATGTCGCCTTTGGGTCAAACTCGAAAGTCGGCGGGTCCTGCCGCGAAGTCCGCTTTGCCCGCGCGAAACGGACATCGTCAGACCAGCCGGTCAGGTCCGAAAAGTGCTAACAAGAGACTCATGCACCGTAGAGAGCATTCGCGCTGATCCGGCGATTGTGCGGGCAATCTGTGTGGACACCACATCCCCGTTTCGGGCAGGAACTTCACTCCCCGGACTTTGGTATCCTGGGACGGCGCTGCGCCGGTGCTCGCAACAAGGATCGCCGCCGTCCCCAATGCGAACACTCGCATCGGCACGCATCCGATTGGAGAGAAGGTGGCGATTGCGGAATGTGACAGCATCCGGCGCGCAATTTAAATCCCAATTTAGTGGCGCACGAAAAGCTCGCGACTATTCTTCATTTTACAGATTTCATTCTCGCACGAGGAGCGACAGACGATGTTTTCGAGGCGTGACATGTTGGCGGCGACAGCCGTAGGTGGGGCGATGACGGCTGCGACAATGACCACGGCGAATGCCGCTCCGGTGAAGAGTGATATCACCTTCGGCAATCCCAACGATCCGCCGCAGGGTGCAATCAACGCCAAGAATCCAAGGAGCATCACCGATCCCGGTCCGCAAAATCCGGCGATAAGGGACCAGTTTCCTGGGGCATTTTCTCCGCCTGCGACCGACGTCGGCAGCATGCCGCTAAGCTGGGCGTCATTCAACAACGCGCCGCGGCGCATTCAAAATGGCGGCTGGGCCCGTCAGGTCACGCAGGACTCCTTTGCGGTTGCGGACACCATCTCCGGCGTCAATATGCGGCTG
The DNA here is from genome assembly GCF_001440405.1 of Bradyrhizobium valentinum. Taxonomy (GTDB): domain Bacteria; phylum Pseudomonadota; class Alphaproteobacteria; order Rhizobiales; family Xanthobacteraceae; genus Bradyrhizobium; species Bradyrhizobium valentinum. The sequence goes on along the minus strand of NZ_LLXX01000001.1, from coordinate 27,291 downwards.
ACGGCCGGCGGCATCCGCGAGATGCACTGGCACCAGTTTGCAGAGTGGGCCTACATGACCTACGGCACTTGCCGCATTACCACTCTGGACGAATTGGGCCGACCTTATATCGCAGACGTGAAAGAAGGCGACCTTTGGTATTTCCCCGCCGGCCTGCCGCATTCGCTGCAGGGGCTCGGCCCGGACGGCTGCGAGTTCCTTATCTGTTTCGATGAAGGCAAGGCCTCCGAGTTCACCACCCTCTTGATGTCGGAATGGTTCACGCATACGCCGCCGGATATTCTCGGCGATAATTTCGGTGTTCCGGTCGAGACGTTCCAGAATATTCCGCTGCGCGACCTCTACATCTTCCAAGGCAAATTGCCGGGCGATCTGGCCGCCGACCGCGCGGCGGTGAGCGGAAACGGCGTGCCGCCGCATCCTTTCACCTTCTCGCTTGGATCGGGAGCCCCGGCGCGCGAGACGAAGGGCGGTTCGGTGCGGATCGCCGACAGCCGTAACTTCACCGTTTCCACAACGGTCGCCGCCGCACTGGTCACGGTGCGTCCCGGGGGCCTGCGGGAGATGCACTGGCACCCCAACGCCGACGAATGGCAGTATTGGATCAAGGGCAAAGGGCAAATGACGGTGTTCAACACCGGCCCGAACGCCGTCACCATGGATTTCAACGCGGGCGACATCGGCTACGTCAAGAAGAACCTCGGACATTATATCAAGAACACAGGCGACACCGACTTGCAGTTCCTCGAAGTGTTCAGGGCGCCCTATTTCGCAGATGTCTCCCTGTCTGATTGGATTTCCCGCACGCCGCCGGAGATGGTTGCCCAGCACCTGAATGTGAGCGAGGCTACGATCGCAAAATTCCCCAAGAACAAGCCGGAAGTCATGCCGGAATGATCGGATCAGAGGCGGCCGCTTCTGCCGAAAGCAACAAGCCGCCCAGGCGCCATTTATCTAAGCTGGCTCCTGTTGATCAGGGGTTCCCCCGATAACCGCCGTGTTGGCTGATGGCTCCTACTAAGCGCGAGAGCGCAGGTAGGAGCATGTGCATATGACCCCTCAACTCATTCTTGCTGTAGCAGCCGGCGGCGCGCTCGGATCAGTCGCGCGATATTTGGTCGGCATCGGATCGGGAAAGCTGTTCGGAGCGGACTTTCCTTGGGGCACGCTCATAATCAACGTGACCGGCTCATTTTTGATTGGTGCGTTCATCGGCCTATTCGTCTCCAAATGGGACTTGTCGCCGGCAATGCGGGCATTCCTGACGGTGGGCATCTGCGGGGGCTACACTACGTTTTCCACATTCTCACTGGACGCCTACTATCTGATTGAACGCGGACAGACGTTGGCATCATTTGCCTATGTGATGGCTTCGGTAGCGCTGTCCGTTGGTGCCCTGATCGGGGCGCTGCAGTTTGTTCGGGCAGTCTCATGAAAAATCTGCTGCTCTCCTGGATATTTTGGGCGCTGCTCTCCGCAGGATTCGCGGCCCTAACAGCCATCTTCGCAAAGATCGGCATCGAAAACGTCAATTCGGACTTTGCGACGTTTATTCGCACCATGGTCATTTTGTCGGTCGCCGGACTGATCGTCTACGCCTCCGGGAACTGGCAACAGCCGTCCAGCGTGTCCGCGAAAACCTGGGTGTTCCTCATCCTATCGGGTGCCGCGACAGGCGCTTCCTGGATTTGCTACTTCCGCGCCTTGAAGCTTGGAGATGCCGCGCGCGTTGCTCCCGTGGACAAGCTCGGTGTCGTTTTCGTGTCAGTTTTCGCAGTGCTCTTCTTGGGTGAACGGCTTGCGCTGCCAAATTGGCTCGGCGTAATTCTGATCGCGTGCGGTGCCGTTCTCGTTGCCTACCGAGCATAGGGGAAAAATGGCATCGTATCTGTCAAAGCGAGTATTCATAGGGTGAGAGAACACTGCGCATGTTCCCGCCAATCCCGGTCCAAGCGGAATACCGGGATCAACGGTGCGAGACCAAACCCCACCGCCAGCCGCCGGTACAGAGACGACTACAGGAACGGTGCGCTGACCATCTCGGCATCGAAGTCACAGATTCTCTCGTAACAGCAGAACAGGTTGAATGTCTGAAATGCTTTGGGCAGAGCATGTCTGCTCTGCCCGACTTTGAACCGCAGACTGGCGGCAACAAGGAAGTCGCCACGCTCACTCAATCACCTTGTCAGTGCGGGCGAGTGGTGACCGTTGCTGTGAGGCTTCAACGAATCCCATCCGTACGCTAATCGAGGATTCCGCCCACAATACGCAGTTGTCCCAGATGCCGTCGCCATGCACTGCTGGTAGCTTGTGAACTGACACAACCCCGGGACGCCGTAAGCTTTACCTTGTAGGCAGTAGGGATAATCGTAGGAAGCACTTGGATGAGCGGATGCCGGTAACGCTGTGAACACCATCGCTACAAACCCTGCGGCTCCAATGACCTTGCGCACTTCATTTCTCCTTTGATGCCGATTTCGCCCAGAATAGCGTTCCGAGCTCCGGCCATTTTTTTGCGTTACCACCTTGGTACCGCCAGCTTCTATTAGCAATTTCGGAAGCGGATCAAACTGTGACAAATGAGCTAAGTGGTGCGACAGATGAGCAGCTCTTTCGTAAGCGAACGCAGGATGATCACGTGGTCGTAATGATGCGGCGACTTGACAATGCAGAAGTCAATGAACGCCTCGGGTCGATGGAGTCCTAGCTCCAGTCGCTCATATGACTCGTTGGTGCCGATCGAGACATCGGCTGTTTGGAAGGTCAAATACTTCGCCCGTCGCGCAGATCACGTAGCTAGCTGCGTTCAAGGTCCGTGAAGAATGGGGCAGCGGACTTCTACGGGACTTCGCTCTACTACCCGCCAATAAGCCTGCAATAGCGGGCGGCACGACTCGCGGGGCCTGAACGGCCTACTCAGCCTGTGTGCTTTCGCATGAAGCAGGACGTTGCGATGCTAATCGTGGACACGACTGCGCGGAAGCGGCGTGAGCACGTGATCAAAGGCAAGGCGAAAGGAGAACCCGCCACCCACTTCCGTTGTGGGTCAAAAAGCGCCGTTCTGACATTCGGCTGATTACTTCCGATCTTCCCCGATAAGCAGACATTTTCAGTAGTCGGCATCTCGCAAAGGTGCCAACAGCGGACGTGGTCGCCACCAGTATCCAGAAAGCCTCACGAAATCGGGGCGCCAGGAATTACTTTCCCGGTCAAAGGTGGAATGAGCGTCGATATTGGGATGGGCTCTGGCCGGTCACCGACCGGAAGACGCGGGCAAAATGCGCGGGACTGAGAAAGCCTACGCGTAGCGCCATCTGCGCGACCGAAAGCTTGCTGCTCGCCAGCAGTTGTTTTGCCATCGCGACACGCCGCGCATGAACGAATTCCAGCGGAGTCCGTCCTGTCGCTGCCCTGAACGCGCGATGGAAATGGCCTTCCGAGAGCTGCGCAAGATCAGCGAGATCGGCAATCCGAATGGTCGCACTCAAATGCGCGTCGATGAATTCGGTGACGCGCCGTAACCGCCACGCCGGCAGCTTAATCGATGTATCCTTCACTCTCGCACCACCGTATCGGCGTGCAAGATATAGAATGAGAGCAAGGCTCATTGTGTCGCAATAGATCGCGTCGAGGCCTCCCTCCAGCGCGTCAAGTCGTTCGAACTCCGCGAGCATGTTCCAGACAAAGCTGTCTTCCGACCCTGACAGGGGGCCCAGTGCTTCGATCGATGCGCCAGCAATTCCGGAAATTTTCGCGGGATCGAGCGCGATAGCTGCCCATCGCCAAGCCACATTGTGAAGCCGAAGCCGTCGCTCGCAGCCAGCCGGCAGAAATGAAACAGTCGACGGTAAATCGGGGCCGTCATAGCGATGTCCGCCATCAGCCAAAATTTCATGCCGCTCGGCGCCGCCGGACAGCGTCGCCATGATGAGGTGATTTGGCGACAGGATGCGTCCTTCGACGATCGACGTCATTGGCCGATGCGCCGTTTCGAATGCGCCGTTCGCCCATTGGGCGCGCCGCCAGCCAGCCGGCCGGGAACTTAACCGATCGATTGTCGACGCATCCTCAATATCACGTTGCATGGCGACTTCCTGAGCAGCGACCTTGCCTGAATACACATGCAAGCCGGGACCGCAATTCGTTGCAAGACGGAAATGGACCGTCGTCGCATCAGGATCGGACAGATCGGGTCAGGAACCAGCGCGACAAAACAAGAGGACGATCTTTTCTATTGGCAAGCGACCCTGCCAATTGCCGCAGGGCATATCACGGAGATTTGCAATGGATAAGACACCACAGGGCTCACCGATGGCGACCGATCGCCGCCAGTTTCTCGGCACCGCCACCGCGATGGGCGCCATCGCAGCGACAGCTGTTCACGCAGCTGCAATTGGCGTTCCGACCGCCAGTGCGCAAGCGCCAGCAGGCACTGCGTCGCGTGCGCCTGCGGCCGGGCCGGTACTCACCCGAACGATCGGCCGCACCAACGAAAGCCTGCCCGCGCTCGGACTCGGAACGTTTCTGACTTTTGACATGCTGCCGGGCCGCAATCGCGACGCGCTGCGCGAGGTCACCAGGAAATATGTCGATGCGGGTGTCCAGGTGGTCGATACGTCGCCGCTCTACGGTACGGGCGAGATCAGCGTCGGCGGATTTCTCAGTGGCATGGGCGTGACCGATCAGATGTTCATCAGCAACAAAATCTGGTCGACCGGCGACTACCTCGCCGACGAGAGCCACGCCTTGGCCAGCATGGAACAGTCGAGGCTTCGGCTGTGGCGCGACAAGATCGACCTGTTCCACTGCCACAGCCTGGTCAATGTCGACGCGATCGTGCCGCTGCTGCGCGCGTGGAAGAAGGAGGGCAAGATTCGTTACGTCGGCGCCTCGGTCCACGAGAACGAATATCATCACATTCTTGCCGGCCTGATAGACAAGGATCTGGTAGATTTTATCCAGGTCAACTATTCGATTTTCAACCGTAATGCCGAGGAGCGCGTCCTCCGCGCGGCCAGCGACAAGGGCATCGGCGTGTTGACAAACATGCCTTTGGAGAAAGGCCGCCTGCACAAAATCATCGAGGGTCGGCCGCTGCCGGATTTTGCTCGCGAAATTGGCGTGGAGAACTGGGCGCAGTTCTTCATCAAATGGGCGATGGGCCATCCGGCGGTGACGACCGTTCTCGCCGCAACATCGAACCCGGATCACGCAGCTGAGAATGTCGGCGCATTGCGCGGTCCTCAGCCGGATCAATCCATGCGGCAGCGGATGGCGCGGCATATGGAAAGCATTGCTGGCTTCGCAAATCTTGCGTCTATGCCATGGTATCCGGACAAGCAGAGCATGTATCAGGGTGTTATTCGCCGGTCGCAGGCGGCATTGCGCCAGCGCATCAGCTGATATCGGCGGCAGGCGCGCTGCGTCAGCGCGCCTGCTCGCCGTAAAACCGCGAGTTCAGGTGGAGTTCAAACATGAAATGGCATTGGATTGCATTTCGATGTGGATTGATGGCGGCAGCCAGCATTGCAAGCGCCGAATCCGGCGGCCGCTCGAAGCTCGACAAAATTGCCATTGACAGGACCGAGGTCACGATCGGCCAGTTTCGCAAATTCACTACCGACAGCGGGGTAAAGACCGCGGCCGAACGGGACGGAGGCGGTCACGAATTCGCGGGCGGCTGGATCCGTCGCACCGGCTGGACATGGTCGACTCCGTTCGGAGAACCGGGCACCGACGATGAGCCGGCGGTGCACGTGTCATGGAGCGAAGCTCGCGACTACTGCTCAGCCATGGGCGGACGCTTGCCTACCCTGGAAGAATGGGAGAGAGCCGCCTACACCGAAACACGTGCGAATCCTGCCGATGATTTCGCAATGGGACGCACATATCCTTATCCTGTCGGCGAAAGTCCTGACGGCATGAACACCTCCGGCAAAGATCGCTGGCCGCGGCATGCGGCGGTCGGTACCACCAAGCGGGGCGTCAACGGACTGTACGATATGGGCGGCAACGTCTGGGAGTGGCTAGCGGATCGCCGCGGCGATGAAGCACTGACGGCGGGCGGATCGTGGTGGTACGGTGCGGATAAGACGCAATCGTCAGCCGTGCAGTGGAAGTCGGCCGACTTCTACGCTGTCTACATCGGGTTTCGCTGCGCTTACACAACTCAATAGCCCTTTTAAGTGAGGGCCTCATAGCCATGTTGTGGCGTGCACACACACGCGACGTAACGCAAAACGTAAACCCGGAACAAACTTTTCGCGGGAGGTCCGCTCAGGGTGTGCGCCGTGAAAAGGCGGCGCTTTTCCAGTGGGTGCAAGTCCCACCCGGCAACCGCTCCAGCCGGAAGCAACCGGAGCAGTCATGGAGGTAACGAAGTGGCTGAAGCCTCTGGTTAGCGTGTCACGATATACGGTGACAGCGCGAGTGTGCAGGCCGTAACGCGAGTAAACGCCGAGCAAGCCTCGAAAAGGACGATGCGCAGGCCGACCCGACGACCCTTTCGGGGAAGGCTGATACGGCTGGGTGAATGAGCGAAGCAGTACGCCCAGCCGCTGCGCCGGGGTAGTGGCGACAGCATGTACACAAGGAAAGCGTACGCAACACGGGAGACCCCAAGGCGTGGTCAGGGATGATCAACCGAATGCCCGCGAGGGACAGGCCGGGCGCCTTGGGATACGGAGAGGTTCGTAGTACCGCTGAAGCCGGGTAATGCCGGTGGAGGGAAGGGACCTCAGTTCAAGACAGACGCAACAAGTGGTGAGGGATTTGGAGATTGGGCAACCTATCAACTCCGAAAACTGTTCAGAAACTGCAGAAGGCGTTGCACGCGAAAGCGAAGGCAGAAGCCGGCTATCGCTTCTACGCCCTGTACGACAAGATCAGCCGCGAGGACATTCTGGCGCATGCCTATGCCCAGTGCCGCTCCAACAAGGGCGCGCCAGGGGTGGACGGCCAGAACTTCGCGGACGTCGAGGCGTATGGGGTGCGGCGGTGGCTTGGCGAACTGGCGCTTGCTCTCAGGCAAGAAACTTATCGACCGGACCCCATCAGAAGAGTGTTCATACCCAAGGCCAACGGCAAACTCAGGCCGCTGGGCATCTCGACCCTGCGGGATCGGGTCTGCATGACAGCAGCAATGCTGGTGCTGGAACCGGTCTTCGAAGCCGACCTTCCACCCGAACAGTACGCGTACCGTCCCGGGCGAAACGCCCAGCAGGCGGTGATCGAGGTGGAAGGGCTGCTGTTCCGAGGCCATCCGGAAGTCGTTGACGCCGACCTCGCGGACTACTTCGGGAGTATCCCCCATGCCGAACTCCTAAAGTCGGTAGCGCGCCGGATTGTTGATCGGCGCGTGCTGCATCTGATCAAGATGTGGCTGGAGTGCCCCGTGGAAGAAACCGATGATCGAGGACGGAAGACACGCACGACCGAGGCCCGGGACAAGCGGCGTGGCATCCCGCAAGGTTCACCCATCTCACCGCTACTGGCGAATCTCTACATGCGCCGGTTTGTGCTGGGCTGGAAGAAGCTCGGGCTGGAGCACAGTCTCGGCACGCGCATCGTGAACTACGCCGATGACCTCGTGATCCTGTGCCGGAAAAGCACCGCCGATGAGGCGTTGCAACGACTGCGCGAGATCATGGGCAGGTTGAAGCTCACGGTGAACGAGGAGAAGACACGAATCTGCAAGGTGCCGGAAGGCGAGTTCGACTTCCTGGGATACACGTTTGGGCGGATGTACTCAGCGAGAACCGGAAAGGCCCGTCTGGGCCAACGGCCATCAAAGAAAAGCATCAGGCACATGGTCGAGAAGGTCCATGTCCTGACCGACCGAGCGGGTACCTGGCAAGAGACCACGGAGTTGGTGGATCGGTTGAACCGCGCGCTACGCGGATGGGCCAACTACTTCAGCGTTGGCACTGTTAACATAGCGTATCGGGCGATCGACAATTACACTGCTGTGCGGTTGCGCCGGTGGTTGCGCATCAAGCACAAGGTCAGGCGACGCAAGGGCGGGACCTATCCACTCTCGCATCTCTACGGGCACTTCGGGCTCGTACGCCTATGCCGGCTTGGGCACGACGTGTCGTGGGTGAAGGCGTGAAGTCTTGTCCGAGAGCCGGATGCGGGAGATCTGCATGTCCGGTTCGATGAGCGGGATGTGGAAACGGAGCCATGGCCGAACCAGTAAGGCACCGCCAAACGAAAGAGGCGGCAACAGATATGTTCGACCTACAGTCACCGCGCCACATTCCGACTCTACCAATCGCGTCGCTTTGACGTTCGGCCAGCCACTTCCGGTCTACCCCGAGCAACGGACATTGTCAGCGCCGATCGGCAGGTCTGTTTCGTGCCACAAGCTCCGTCGTCCAGTCGGAAATGGAGAAGACCAATCGTACCAAATGAGCCGTGGCTGCCGCACGCTCGCCACTGAACAAACTCATCGCCACCGGATCACGATCCATAGCGCGCCCCACGATCCCAGCAGCGTGACGACCATCATGCCGGCGAGCGCGACAGACGCCACGGGACCTCCCGTGGCCGCCAGCGACCCAGATACATCCAGAAACAGGCTGAGTATCATTACCACAACCATGCCGCCGGGAGGGCGGCCAGAAAAGCGCCGACGAACGAAACAACGATGTTCACAATCCAGCCAAGCACACCCCGTTTCTTCGTCCATGCCTCGTGGATCGCGACAACCAGTGCGGCGGCGAAGAAAGCCAGCGCGATCACCATCGACCCACCGACGCTGTCCAGCGGAATCGAGCCGGTCAATTGAAGAAGCAGGATGCCGATCACGGCAATCAGCACGATGTATTGCATGAGATTCGTCCCTGCTGCCCAGTCGGTGTGCGAGACGAGGCGGACCAGGCAGTAGCCATCGGCCAATTCGTGCGCTCGAACAGGCCGAGCAGCTTCTCGGGAATGAACCGGGTTCGCGATGCATAAACGTGCCGGTCGCCTTGGGAATGCTGACCGTACGCTCGATGATTCTCGCTCAAATCGCAATGAGATCATCTGCGCTGCGACCCCAGAAGAGGACGTCCTTCGGTCCCTCCCTGCGTTCCGGCGGCTCCACGCATACGGACCTACGCCGCCGCCTTGTCTTCCTTGTCGGCTCCGCGCATGACGATCTGCAGCGCGTTATCGGGCAACGGACGCTGGAGCGCCTTCGCCTCGTCCCACGGAGCGCGTAGCCAGACGTCGCGTTCTTCCTCGGTCGTCAGGATCACCGGCATAGTCTTTCGAGTGGATCGGTGCGACGATCGCGTTCGGTGATGTCGTCAAGAAACCATAGACGAGGTGAGGCCCGGGAATCGGCTTTGACTTCGTGCCGCGGTCTCCGTTGAATTCGTTCCAGATGCCGGCAAAGCAGAACAGAGGCCGGCTGCCGTCGAGCGCAAACCAGACGACGTCCTTCTTCCTGGTCTCCGGATTCGGCTCCGGAGCGTATTCGGCAAAGCTGTTCGCGGGCACAAGGCAGCGGTTCTCGGACGTCAACCAGCCGCGCCAGTGGGGAGAGGACGTGTTGCGAATGTTGGTTGCTGGCGGACCGCCGTTCCTCGGTGGCGGCGGCATGCCCCACCGCATCAACACCATCTCTTCAGCATCACCGATATTGCGGATTACCGGGGCCGGATAATCGGGAAAAACACCGGGCATCGGCGGCAGGTTGCCGACGTACCAGTTCATGCGTCGGAACAGGCCAGCAATCGCTTCTTGGTTCGTGGTGATCGAATACAGATTGCAGATGTGGACGGCCCCCCACTTGTCAGGATGGTAGCAGACTTTTGACCTGATCGCTTGCTATCAGATGTCCGGCCTGTTTGCGCGGACAAAGTCCGCTGGCCGAGATGGTGTTCGCTACGCACGCTCCAAGCACATAGGCGACATTGATGATGCCAGTGTATTCTACGGAAGCTCGCGCGTATCGACCGATCGGTCCTTCCATCTACCGCGTCCTGCAAGTTCGTGGGCTATCCGCCGAGCAACCTCGCTCGCGGCGCCAATTTCAGATCAGATAGGCATGGCGGCTACCGGCCGGTTGTACACTCCGCCCGATATCATCAAGCGCCAAGCGATGCGGGCGAACTTGTTAGCCAAGGCCACCGCGACCCACTTCGGCGGCTTTCGCTCCAGCAGCGAAGGGAGCCAGAGTGTGGGCTTATGACGACCCTTTCGGATATGCCTCAGCAGCGCGGTCGCACCGACGATCAACGTCGATCGGAGCACTGAATCTCCGGCCTTTGTGATACCGCCATGTCTTTGCCGGCCGCCAGTTGAATGATCCTTGGGTGTCAGTCCGAGCCAAGCCGCAAAGTCACGGCCTGATCTGAACGTCTCTGGCGGCGGCGCCTTCATGCTTAGCATGGACGACCCAATCGGACCGACGCCGGGAATCGTCGCAATACGCCTGCTGATGTCATCCTCGCGGTGCCACTTCATTAGCTTGGCCTCAATCTTTGCCAGGCGAGCTTGGACCGCGGCATACTCTTCCGCCTGAAGGCGAAAGAGGTCCCGCGCCATTTCCAGCAAGCTGTCATCCTCGAGCACCCGCTTGATGAGTGCCGTGACGTTCTGCCGGCCGGCGGGGCCGACGATGCCAAACTCAGCTGCATAGCTCCTGAAAGCATTGGAGAGCTGCGACTTCACGCTGACCAGGCGTTCCCGCACGGTCAGCAACATGCAGGCCGCTTGCCGTTCCTTCGACTTCACCGGTACAAACCGCATGCTCGGGCGGGTGACCGCCTCACACAACGCCTCGGCGTCGGCCGCGTCGTTCTTACCGCGCTTCACGTAAGCCTTCACATACTGAGGTGGGATCAGCTTCACCTCGTGACCGAACGACTGCAGCAGGCGCGCCCAATGATGCGAGCTGCCGCAGGACTCAATGGCGACGAGAACCGGCGGAAGCCGCTCGAAGTAGCGGATCATCTCAGCTCGCCGAAACTGGCGGCGGACAACCACCCCCTCGTTCTCGTCAACACCGTGAAGCTGGAAAACCGACTTAGAAGTATCCATACCGATGCGAATAGGAAGATTCATCAGACTTTCCTCTCATCTAGCTGTGACGCCGAGAGCGCCATAGAACCGTGGGGATGAGGGGCCGTCCACACCAGCACATTTCAGCGTTCGCTCTCGACGATCATGGACAACGACTTCGCCTGGCCAACGCACTCCGCGCATCTGAAAAATCGTTGGTCCCGGCCGTCACGATGCCTTCCTCACCCCAAATGATCGCATCATGATGCCGTCGAGAATCCGGCCAGCGGCAGCTCGAACCTTTCGGTCAGCATCTTCCGGCATCGATGGCAGCTTATAGGCCGCCATGAGATCAGTAAGTTCCCTATGAACATCCGTACGGAGCCGCGCGGGTCATCCGCCCTTTCCGACACGAGCTGAAATAGCGTCCCGAGCATGAACTGGATCGCCATGTCAGCTCCCATCTGCTCGGTCTGGTTATCCGTGATGATGCTTCATCGATACCTCACCACCTCTGACGTCTATCCTGTGTAGGTCCGCAAGCGTCCGCGCGTGTAGGCATGCGATACCGCCTTCTTCAGCTCCGCTATCTCCGATTCCAGATGGTTGTTGGGGACGATCAGCGCGCGAACAGTCGCACGCGTATCGCCGCCGCATATGGCGATCGCCTGGTCGACGGACGCTTCCAACCCATCGTCCTGTTCATTCGGCTGAGAGACCGAGGACATGGCCGTTCCAGGTTGACCGTCGATGGGACATGGTCCTATTTTGTTCTCATGGAGCCAGTCAAGGTGAATGGCCTATTTAACCCTAGTGGCCTAAGTTGAATTGCGGTGGCTTAATTTGTGTGTATCCACGAACAGACCGCCGGGCGGACGCAGCCCAACCGATTTCTAAAATGCAATTTAGTGGTGACGGTGAAATTGCATTTCCATATCTGTTTTACCGATATGGAGTTTAACATGCTTGCAGTTACAACATGGCGCTCGATCGCAATTGCATTGACCCTCGGAGGCGCGCTCGGTGTGCCTTTATCGGCTCCTGCCTTTTCCGAGACCGCTCCCTCGAACCCTTCAATGCAGAACAAAACGGCACCAGCATTACAGGGTGGTGATCTTGTTCGGCTGCGTTCGGGAGGGCCATTGATGATCGTTGACACTATCAGGGGCGATCAGGTGGATTGTTATTGGGCGGATGGGAACGGACAGATCAACGCTGAAACTTTCCCCATCTACACGCTCCGAGAACTTAATCCTCCGCCGAACTGACCGGTCTCAGTAAACACTCCTGCCACACTAAGAGGCCGCCTCAGCTGGCGGCTCCAGTGCCAAGAAGCGGTAGTTGCGGTGCCGAATCCTTGTAGATGAGCTTGAAACTGCCTTCCAAGAGTTGGAGCCATAGCTTTCGCTCAGCTTCTGGCCAAACATCTCCCGGCTTTGGCAGCCGCGCTAACAAGCCCGCGGAGCGCCAGCCGGCCCTATCAGTCGTGCAGGTGGCTCTAGCGTGGTTTGGGTGACTCACGCTAACCAATCAATCCCAACCGCCTCACTGCACAAAAGGAAAATTATGGTTGCAGCCAACGGTGAACTGCCGGCCTCTGGTTACGCGCCCGAAGTGGACGGCCGACTCAAAGCCGAATTTGCAACCAGAGACGGCGCAAGGGCAGGTGGAGAAGAGCTGAAGAAGCGCTTTCCCATGCTTCAGATCAGGATCTATGACGCGCAGACGAACGCGCGCGAGGAAATCTAATCTTCTGACTCAAGTCTAAGCGGATTTTTTTGCTTGTGCGCATGCGGCTTCCGCCGCAGCGGGCTCTCGAGAACCAAGCCGCTGACGCGTCTCGGCCGTTCGGCGTCGTTCCCTTGCGCAAAGACTGCGGAGCTCCTCGCCGGGGGCACTCGGGAAAGGGTTCCCGCCGTCATGGAGTATTCCGGCGTCGCTATCACTGCCCCGTTCCCGGGTACCCTCTTAACCGGTTGCGTCGCTGCACTCGGTCCCGCGTGCCGCCTTCGGCGTCGCTATGCTCACGCTCCTGCGGGTGCCTTTTTCCGCTGAGGCGAGGCGCCCTTGGCGCACGCTGATCGGGGACTGCGGCCCTAGGCATCTTAAGGCCAAGTCCCATGAAGAAATGGGACGGAAGGCGGGCTGCGATTCTCTCATTCTCTCACTTGTGGCGTGCGGCGAGGGCCAAGCCGGGCTTTCGCATGCCGACCCCATGCGGTCGCATGGTTACACGGCGTCGATTCCGCGCGAACGAGGCTGAGAGAGTAAGAGTTCGGCTGGGTTTTGCCGTGACGGGTTACAGGCTGCGAGAGAGGCTCGCGGCGCCCGTCGCGGAGATCCGCGATGTCCAGACACTATCTTCGGGCGCGCACCGGTGGGGACCGGACAAGCCTTTATGACGAAATCACCAACAAGATTATCGCTGAACTTGAGGCCGGCCGAGTGCCGTGGGTGCAGCCCTGGGGCACCGCGGCGGCGAAGGCTTCTTTGGCCATGCCGAAAAATGCTTCAACCGATCGGACCTACAGCGGCATCAACGTTCTGCTTCTCTGGGGGAGCACGATCGAACAAGGTTTTACGGGACAAAGCTGGCTTACGTTTCGCCAGGCGCTGTCGCTTGGCGGACACGTCCGCAAAGGTGAGCGCGGCACCACCGTGGTCTATGCCGACCGTTTCGTACCGAGCGACGAAAAGCGACGCGCCGCCGAGACCGGTGACGAAGCGCAAGCGATTCCATTCCTCAAGCGCTTTACCGTATACCGCGCAAGTTACAGAAAACATTTTTGACACTCCGACCGGCCGCGCCAAGCTAGTTCCGCAGGGAGCACGATTAATAGGTATTTATGATAGCCAGGTCGCATTTGGACAATCGCGGGTGTTGTTGGTGTGGACGCGCCTGATCATGCCGAACGGTCGCTCGATCGTGTTGGAACGGCAACAGGGTGCGGACGCCGGCGGATATTCCGGTCTCGAGGATGAGGTCGACAATCACTGGGCCGAGCTGAAGGCTGCGCTCCTCTCGACCGTTCTTGGCGTGGGGGCGAAGCTTGGCTCGGGTGCAGATACCGGCAGCAACACGGATATCATTCAGGCGCTCCGCTTGAGCGCTGCGAATTCACTAAACCAAGCTGGACAGCAGGTGGTTCGCCGAAATCTCAACATCCAACCGACCCTGACAATCCGCCCGGGATTTCCAGTCCGCGTGATTGTCAATCGCGACTTGGTACTCGAGCCGTACCGAGGATGATATGATGGCAAAGCTCAAGATCGACAATGTGGAAGACGACAAGCCAGTGACTTTGACAGTAAAGCTATCGGCGGCAATCCATCGTGATCTGGTCGCCTATGCCGAGGCCGTCAAGCGCGCAGGAGGTAAGGTTGTCGATCCGGCGTCACTCGTCGCGCCGATGTTGAAACGATTTATGGCCACTGATCGAGCATTTACAAGGGCTCGGCGAGAATCTAACAGGGAAAGTTGCGATTAGGTGGCCGCCAGCTTATGCGTACGGCGGCTCTGCCAGGAAAGTCCCACTGTACGCATAATACAAGGGGATGAGAATCCCTCCCTCTCCGCCATTCCCTCGAGAAACAGCAGTAAAACAGCAGACCTTTTGAAACGAAAGGGTTTTCCGGACGGCCCTCGGTACGCAAAGTCGGTGCACAGATGGTCACCTCGCTCGGCACTCCGAAGCGGCATCCGGAAAGCGGCATCTACCTGTTCAGGAAGCTCGTTCCTCGCTCAACGCCCGCTTCAGCGTCGAAACCATTGCGCGCTGGTTCGGCGTGCCGCCACAGATGATTGGCGACACCAGCAAACAAACTTTTGGCAATTTCGAGCAAGCGGGTCTGAACTTCCTCGCTCTAGCCATGATGCCGTGGGTAGTGCGCATTGAGCAAGAGGTAAATCGAAAACTTCTCAATCGCGTTGCAGTTGGAGGAGCAAGCCCTACTTCAAAATCAACACGGCGGCAGTCGTGCGTGCCAATTTGGAGGCGCAATACCGCTCATTCGCCCTCGGTCGTCAGTGGGGTTGGCTAAGCGTCAATGACATTCGACGCCTGATCGACATGGACCCGATCGGACCTTCAAGGAATGGGAAGTTTCCACCCGTACCACGTTCTCTTGAGGGCGCTCCACTACGAGAACCCAGGCTCATGCTCAAAGCAAAGAGAGCTGCTAGCGTCCAAGGATCCCGCGCTATGGCGTCCTCCTCTGGTGGCCATCCGCTGTAGAGGGTAGCCCGCGGCGGGAAATCCGAATTCACGATTGCGAGTGTCTTGGGGGGTGATGCCGCAAACGATGAATCACATCCGGCATTCGTGGCGCGTCATCGAGATTGGTTGGCTTTGAACATTGTCGGGCCGCGTTGCTGATTGCGGGCGGAAACGGTTTCCTGAGGCGTTGCCGGTTGTTGCCGATCTGATCCAGCGGCTAGGAACACGGGGCCCTAGGCGGAGTTCAATCCGGAGGCCAGTCTCTCCAAGCTGGTCTAGCACGGTCCCGCCGATAAGCCCCCAAGCCCCCTGAAGGTGGGGCCGTGCTCCAAACCTCGGAAAGCGAATTGACGGCTTCTGAAACGAGAAACGGCCCCAGCTGCTGGAAAAAAGCTGGGGCCGCCACTTCCTCCCGGTTTGTCTCCACGATCCCCGGGGAGCGATGATGAATATCGACTCTCAGCAAGGCTGCAGGTTCTTAAGGACGGCTCCGCCGCAGGGCTGGCAGGTCCAAGAATCTTCCGCGTTCTGTTCACTATTGGACAGACGTTGCCACATTTTCCCGCTTCTATCGGTACGCTGGATGGGTACCCACTACTCCATCTGGCAATTTGAAATGGGAATACTTTGTATGGCCTCGGCGCAAGGCTTCGCGCTGGGGCCATTTTTATTCTGGGCCGATCACTTCGTATTCGAAGGCCACGCCTTCGGGACTGGAGCCATGTTTCTGCGGATTCCTCGCTGGCGAAGACCTTGAGGTGATCGCGGTTTCAGCTTCCTTGCTCATGTCGACATAGACCCACACTGTCATTGTCTTCCTCGCCTTATTTCATAGAACTGTCACGGAACGTCGCTCGTGCGACGCTGATTGTTGCTGTGATCGGCTGAAGGGAGACGATGAGATGAGCTCCACTCCTAGAATAGCGCGGCAACCGAAGGGGCTGCTCACCGTAACGGTAGCGATTCACGCCGGATTACTACTTTTCGTTCTAGCTTTGATGGTCGCAGGGTGATCTTCATGCGAAGCAATAGACTTCGACAACGCCCATTTTACTCAGAGGCAATTTTCGAATTGCCTTTTACCGCTTCGCTTTTGGTCGTGCTGTGGCGGCTGGGTTAAGCAGAGTTCTGCGCTTCTGAACCGCGCGGATCCCGGTCGCTCGCGCCCACGTTCCCTCATGGCCTAAGCCAGGCGGCTTTCCGGGCTACCGACTGTTGACCCGCGAAAGTCATCGGGGAGGGAGGAGGCCAAGCTCTCCAGATTTGATTGCTCTTCCGTCAAGCGCTTTTGCACAAACTGGCGTTCAAGCTCTGTCAGGCTGGTTTGCAACAGGTTGCGATAGTGTTGAATATTATTGCGATGCGTACGCAAGCGAGCCAACTGCTGATCAATCATTTTTCGCCATCCTTTGACGAGTTGGGTTATTTCCATTATTTTGACGCAACGCTGGCCAGAGTGGAGTATATTCGCAAGGTGCGTTGGTACTTCCCCGGCCGGGTCTTTAAATCCCGGCTGGTTAAGCCTGCCGCAGATCTGTGAAGCTTTGATCACAGGGACGCGAACCTGTCCCGGTTCCAATAGTTGAGTAGAATGGCTGGAGGCCAAACGTCCGGGTGAGCAATGACGGGAACAGCGCGATTAGCAGTAACACCGCGCGACCGGTTTCTCGAAGCAGCGCAAAAAGAACTGGTTGCCATCGAGCAACGGGAGCGAGAGTTTCGCGAGAAGGATCGACAGGAGCGGGCTGAGGAGTTGCAGATTCCTATCGATCAGCTTCTGAACAAGCGAACCTCACGCGCTGCTCAGCGCTCCTGATGGCGTGCAAAAGCAGTTCTTGGCCTTCGGCTGCGCTTACCTCCTCATCGATCGCTCTTCTCGCGCACATCGTTACCTGGACGCAAATCATTGTCGGTCGCAATGGATGCAAGCTGAGCAGCTTTTTCCAAATTGTTGGCAATGGCCTCGCGTTTTCTCCATCTCCTTTCCGAAGAGCGATATGGACTCGGAAGCTGTCACGAACCGACTTTCGCTCTCCGCAAGTGACAACGATTTAGTTCGGCGTCGCCCGCACGCAAGCCGTGCTCGGAACCACGTTGCCTGGATCGCACTTCGGCAATCAATGGCCGTCGGGGTCAGAAGCTGACCTTATGGGAACGTCCAGGGCAGTGAAGCAAAGATCAGTTCGGCTTTGGTGGTCGCGGTGAGAAAGAGCTCGCTAGGCAGCACGCAGGTGATTCTAGCGATGCTGATCACCGTGGCGGTGTCTGCAAGCCTCTGCAGTGTCTTCACCTATATCACGCCGATCCAGGAGACATTGATCTCGCCGCACGAGGTCACGTTCATGCTGCTGCTGTTCGGCATTGGACTCACGGTGGGAAATTTCATTGGAGGGTGGCTCGGCGACTGGAAGCTGATGCCGTCAGTGATCGGTATCCTGGCGTTGCTGATTCCGGTCTTGGTCCTGTTCACGCTTACAACCGCAGT
>NZ_LLXX01000001.1:0-9587 GCF_001440405.1 Bradyrhizobium valentinum | reverse complement strand
CCGGCGGCCGCGACGGTCTTCTGCTGGGGTCTGCTGGCGTTCGCCCTCATCTCCCCGTTGCAGATGCGCGTCGTCAACGAGGCAACGCAGGCGCCCAATCTCGCCTCTACCCGCAATCAGGGTGCATTCAACCTTGGCAACGCGGCAGGCGCCTGGGTCGGCGGTCTCGCCCTGACCCACGGTCTGGCCTATCGCGAGTTGCCATGGATCGGCGTGGCTCTGGCCGCTGTCGCGTTCACGCTCAGCCTTCGCTCCCATCGGCTCGACGTAAAGGCGTCCGTCGCCGGCGCGCCGGAAGGCGCGCGATCACTGTCGAGAGCACATCGTTGGGCAGCGATTCCCACTTGCGGGAGCTCCAGCTTTTCACCTGTCCCACTGCAGATTCGATTTCAGCAGCTGTTAGCTACGAGATTCCAAATCAGGCTACATTTGCAACAGTGGACGCGCGCTTCGGCCGCGCCGCGCGCGCCCCGCGAACAACTCGTTCACTGAATTTAATTTTAATCAGGCGTGGCTCGCGGAGAGTTGAGTAACGGATTCGTCGAAGCTGGTAGCGATTCTCCAAATGATTCCCACATCCAAAGCCCAGTCCTGGTTGGGAGCATTATCTCTGACGGAGAATGGTTATGTTGCGTAAGATAGTGATCGCGTTACTGGCAGTTGCGTCCATTGGCTTGGTTTCGCCAACGATGGCGTTGGCTCGCGGTGGTAGTGGTGGTGGTGGAGGAGGAGGTGGCGGCGGTGGCCATGGGGGCGGTATGGCCGGCGGTGGCTTTGGCGGCGGCGGTTTTCACGGCGGCGGCATGGGCGGCGGCGGTGGCGGTTTCCACGATGGCGGCTTTAGTGGTGGCGCCTTCGGAGGAGGCGGTTTCCATGGCGGCGGCATCGCCGGCGGATTCCATGGTGGCGGCGGTTTCCACGGAGGTGGATTTCGTGGTGGTGAATTCCGCGGCCGTGGTTCTCATGATCGCGGCTTCGGGCGACGTTTCGGCTTCGGCTTCTACCCGTACGACTACTATGACGACTACGCTTACGACTATCCGTATGGCTATTATCCGTATGTCTCCAGCGATTCATACGCTGACAACGGCAGTTGCTATGTGGTCCAGCGGCGCGTGCACACTAAGCATGGCTGGCGCCTGCAACCCCGTCAGGTGTGCGGTTGATGGACTGTCCTAGATCGGTGTTGATCGCGATCTGGAACACTCAGCTGACAGGTTGAGGATCGGTGGCCGCGAGATAACCTCGGGGCGAGAGAGCGCTGAGGTTATCTCTCCTGGATGCCGTACTCGTGACTGCACTGCAGATCAAATACGTCCCCGAGGCCTCGGCCACTCGAAGTCGCGGCGCTTGGCTAACCGGTTGCGCGGCGGAACCATCCGAGCCGGATACCTTAGAGTGGAGGCTCCCTCATGAGTAACGAGCGGGATAGCCACCGTACCGCCGTCGTACGTTGTGGTGATAATCGCAATACTCGCAGCATTCGTCACCACGCTTGAGCGGATCGACACAAGGACGGCTAGCAACGAGACTCCGCCCGATGCGACAGGCCTCGCCAAGCCGCGCCCGCCACTGGACGGTGCATCAGGCCAGCCGGTGTTAGGCAACTGAGTGGCTACATATCCTGCCGGCCGGCGTACCTGCATGCCTCTTGGACCGGCACCCGACGACGTTGTGCAACGCTCTGAATCGAGTTGTCGTTCTTGACCCATTAGAGAACAGTATCGGCACGAAGCGGAATACCGATGAAGGCGCAAGTGAGCGACGCAGACGCCGCTTGACGCGATGCAACTACCGACGCAGCTCCCCGCTCTTAGGCTGCTTGGCGACTCTATTCCTTCGGGAACGCCGGTAGCGCGCCAAGCTGTTGCATGACGGAAAACAAATTTGCAACGCCCCAATGCTCAGTGATCTTGCCGTTCTGGACACGCATGGCATCGACCGTCTCGAACTGGATCTTCCGGTCCGTTGCCGGAATGCCGAGAAAGGAGCCTTTGTGGGTGCCGTGGTATGTCTTGAACGTCGTGACCACATCGCCGTCAGCGGTCTGCCAGTGGATGGTGGCATGAAAGTCGGGAAATGCCGCCCGTAACGCGTGATAAAGCTTGCGTGCTCCGTTTTTGTCCGGCGTTCCACCGGGCTGCGGTGTATGATCGACAAAGTCGTCGGCAAAGAGCTGTTCGAAAAGGTCGAAGTTGCCTTTGCTCTGGACCTCGTCTGTATTGCGACGAACGACCGCCTTTGCGGCCTCGCTGACGCCATTTCCTGACATGTGAGTGCTCTTTCCTTGCCGCTGAAGAATCTACATCGATGATTCGAGGCCGGTGTCCGCCATCACCAAATCGGTGAGGGCGCCCGACGCGGTTGCCTGTTCTCGACCAAAAAGCTTGTTCGCCGTCCTGGCGACCAGCTCGCCCTGGTGACGTGCGCCCGCCAGTTCGATCTTGGAGGGTTGGCGTGAACCATCGCCGCCGGCGATGGTTGTCGCTCCATACGGGGCGCCGCCGACGATCTCGTTCAAGGTCATCTGCCCCTGGTGGCTATATGGAAGTCCGACGATGGTCATACCGAAGTGCAGCAAGTTGGTGATGATCGAGAACAGGGTCGTTTCCTGGCCGCCGTGTTGGGTCGCGGTTGACGCAAAAGCCGCGCCGACCTTGCCGTTGAGAGCGCCGCGCGCCCACAGCCCACCCGCCTGATCGAGGAAGGCAGCCATCTGCGATGACATGCGTCCGAAACGCGTGCCGGTCCCGACGATGATCGCGTCGTAGTCGGCGAGTTCGGTCACCTCTGCAACAGGCGCTTCTTGGTCCAGTTTGAAGTGAGCGCTCCTGGCGATCGCTTCAGGGACTGTTTCGGGAACGCGCTTGATGTCGACCTGCGCGCCTGCGCTGCGCGCGCCGTCGGCGATGGCTTGAGCCATCTGTGGCCATACGAGGAGTAGTAGAGAACGAGAACTTTGCTCATTGGGAAGCTCCAATTGAATTGTTTGCCGTTGCGAATGTCGAGGGGAGGGTTGAGCGATCAGTCGTGGCTGGTTAGGTCGTGGACCATCAGCGCGCCGCCGAACTGCGCGGACTTGCCCTCGTTGAGGGATCCGAGTGCGTTCGCGAGAGCCGCGACTTCGGCGTTGGCCAGGCTGTTGTTGCCGGAGAGGAACATGACGCGCCGTCCATGATCGTCTGGAACTTGCGCAAGCACGGCCGCCGGCAAGGTATTGAAGCCCTTCACCACGCGAGCGCCAGGCGCAGCCTCGGCCACGATCTCCGTCGAGAGGCGGCCACCAAGATCCTTGGGTAGAAATTCGGGAAACTTGATCGCATTTGTGGCATCGACCACGATCCGGTTGTCCCACGCTGCAGCCTGGCGGACGGCATCGGGCACGCGGTCAAACGGCACCGCCAGCATGACGAGGTCCGCCTTCAGGGCGTCTTGTGTCGACGTTGCCTCGACGTTGTTGCCCAGCGTGGCGGTCAGGTCGGAAAGGGATTCGCGGCCCCGCGTATTCGCAATCTTGACCTTGATGTTCTTGCGCGAGAATTGCTGCGCGAGCGCGGTCCCGATAGCGCCTGCGCCAATGATTGAATAGCTCGTCACCGTCGTTACTCCCTCAGTTGATTGGTCGGCCTGCAACCAAAACTAAGGGGACTTACCGTTCGAGAAAACTGGTATAATATCGACCAAAATGTTCGAGAGAATAGATATGAGCTCCGAGCCAGGCACGCCAACATTGGATCAGCTGAGGGTCTTCCTTACCGTTGTTGAAACAGGAAGCTTTGCTGCTGCAGCACGAAAGCTCAACCGAGCGACTTCGGTCGTCAGCTACGCGATCGCCAACCTCGAAGCGCAGCTAGGGGTCTCCTTATTCGATCGAGAGTCGACGCGGAAACCTCAGCTGACCGATTCCGGACGAACGGTTTTGGCCGACGCACGCACAATATATGGCGGGGTCGACGGTCTTAGAGCGAAGGTGAAAGGGCTCCTTCAAGGGCTGGAGTCGGAAGTTCACCTCGCGCTGGATGTCATGTTGCCAGCCTCGCGCATCGTCGATGCGCTCAAGTCGTTTCGTGCAGAATTCCCAACGGTCGGGCTCCGGCTCCACATGGAAGCTCTGGGCGGGGTGACGCAACTCGTTCTTGATGGAACCGCTGGTATCGGCGTGAGCGGGCCGCTCCCGGGTGACGCGGGGGTTGCGGGCATCGAGCGAATAGGCGTTGGCAACGTTGTGCTCATTCCCGTCGCGGCGCCTGACCATCCGCTCGCAAGAGGACGCAATCGTCCGGGCGCCGGACGCGAACATATTCAATTGGTGCTGACCGATCGATCGCCGCTCACCGGCAAGATCGACTTTGCCGTGGTCAGCCCCCGCACCTGGAGATTGGCGGATTTGGGGTCCAAGCACATATTGCTGAAGGAAGGAATCGGGTGGGGCAACATGCCGGGGCCGATGGTGGAAGACGATATCAAAGCAGGCCGCCTTGTTCAGCTTGATCTGCCGGACGCAAAAGGCGGCGTCTACAGTCTTGAAGCAATATATCGTTCCGATACGCTGCCAGGGCCGGCGGCGACATGGCTTATCGAGCGCTTCAAATCACAGGCCGAAAGTCGCAAGGGCAGTGCGAAAGCTGCCCCGCGAACAGCGAGGATCAGGTCTGAGCGTGACTCCTAGCAGGATGTTTAAGGATTGCTCCGCTCGCGCAAGACTGACGCGGACTAAGCCCTTGCGAGTGTCCCAAATGGCGCGCGTTAGTGCACGCGAGGTGCCAAATCAGGGCCGTAGGTGTTGCCGCGATCAATTCCAACGCAGAACATTGTGAAGTGACAGAACCCAGGGCGATCCTACCTAAACAATGGCCCTACAGCGTCTTTGCCCCGGTCACCCACCTTGCCCCCGTGCTGGCTTGGCGTGACGTGTAGCGGCCACCTAGCGCCGTCCCTGCCCGAACCAAATCAAGCCAGCGATCTCATGGATGATCCCCAGGTTCACTATTTGCCGCTGACGCCGGGATTTTTTTCGGTCCTGGTTTTTTTGGCATTGGCGCTGGTCATCCTGATCCAACTCCGTATCCTTAGATATGCCTATATGCGGCTCGGGGTAGGTCCGGGGGTCGCACTCCTTCTCCTATTCGGCTCATTGATCGGAAGCTACTTCAATCTTCCAATCACCGTGCTGCCAGGTCCGCCGGTCAGATCGGGGCAAATCGTCGACTTCTTCGGCATGCGCTATGTGGTGCCATTCGTGGTTTCGCCCAGCACCATTTTGGCTGTGAATGTCGGCGGTGCGGTGATTCCGACATTGATGTCCGCCTATCTCGTGCTTCGCTACCAGCTCTGGCTCAGGGCAGCGATCGCTGTCGCCGTAATCGCCTTCATTGTTCATTCCACGGCGACGCCAGTGGCTGGTATTGGCATTGCCGTGCCGGTCTTTGTGCCGGTCGTGGCCATGGCAATCCTTGCCCTCGTCCTTTCCCGCGAATATGCAGCGCCGCTGGCTTATGTCGGCGGATCCATGGGAACGCTAATCGGCGCCGATATTCTCAATCTGGACAAGATCGGCAGCCTTGGCGCGCCGATCGCTTCCATCGGTGGCGCAGGGACATTTGACGGCATATTCCTGACTGGCATTTTGGCGGTGCTGCTCGCAGGCCTTGCCTCGCCATCGCGGCCGCGGCCGGCGTCGTAGGCGAACGGATGCGTGAAAATGGCAGCTCAACGCCGACACAGGCGCGCCCCAATTTTTTTGCAGGTCGGGCCAGCCGCCGCAGGTGCCGAGGCGCCGGAGTCGTCCGGCGGTGATGGGATCGCGAACCTCGCCGAGCGGGGAGGTGGTGAACTTCCACCGCGGATCGAGCCGGCGCCGGATCACGTTGACGAGGAATGCCTGCAAGGCGAATTCGGTCGGCGCCGGCGGCGCAATTCCCCTTTGCCGGCGCGACTGGAATAGATGCAGCTGCCGCGCCTCGGCCGGCATCCGGGATTTGGCCTTCATGGCTACCAGGTCGTTCCGGTCACCGCCGCGACCGCACTGGTCCGGCGCAGCATCCAGTCGCAGTCAGGGTGCGCATGCCGATGCACGCGGTCTGCCACAGGCGACTGGGGTCGGCGCGGCGATCACCGCCGGCGAACTTGGCGGGCCGATCGCGGCTGGCGTACTGTCCATGTGGGGGTGAAAGGCCAACCGATCGCAAGCCAGAAAAGTGCGTCGTCTCGGTTCATCGTAGGTAAGCGCTGCTTTGCCCGATGCCGATCGACGCGGCGTCGATCGTCGCGCGTCAGCATGAAGCGCGAGCGACATACCCTCAATGACGCGATCTGCGCCGGTGCCGTTGTTAGCGCGGGTTCCATTGACACCCGTTTGCCGTACGCGGGTCACGACTTGCGCATCTTCAAATGCAAACACCGTTCCCTCTCAAACTCTGATTCCGGGTCACTATGCCAACTGTGAAACTCCGTGCGGCCACTATCCTCGGCGAGTACGAGCAAGCCCAGACAGAGCTTGTCGGCAAGGCCGTGATCCTATCCGACGGAAAGGCCGGGACGGTCGAGAGCGTTTGGCTAGACGAAATGCACGGACTGCGAATTTTTATCAGAGGCCACGATGGGAAGTGGCCTATCTGCACCATCAAATTCATGCAGCCGGACTGAAATCGGATTTTGGGCTGCGGCGAGCGGCTTAGGTACGACCGAGACGATCCCGCGCGTCGGTCCCACCGCCGCTAACGTGGCTAGCCGGACTAGCGCCGACAGCATCCTTTGCATCGCAAATCGCTTCTGGGACCTCATGCCTCTCAGGCGAGATCAGAAGTTGTTTGCGCATTGCGGCGAGGCGGGCACGGCAGTATTCGCGGTAGAGGAGGTCGAAATATGGCGGGCATGATCCAACCTCGCTGTTTGAGTTGATCTGCACCATCAGCTCTAAGCTATCATTTATCTCGGGGTCCAAGATGTGAACTGGATCACAGCCTGTCCCTCTTGAGTTTCCTCCGCCCCCAATGCCGTTCCTTTCGCGCCGGATTGAACTTCCGAACATGGTGACGGTTCAACGCCCACATGAGGCCAATCCGGGCGAACATCGTGGGGCCGCCGAGATCGGCGACCAGCATCAGCGCGGACTCCGCCTTCGGCAGCTCGGTGATGTAGGTCGCGGCGTCGCGCAGGGTGACGAGCTTGCGCCCGTTCGGCAACGCGATCGGCTCGTCAAACTCACGGCTCCACGCTGAACTACGCTAGGCTGAACTACGCTCTGACATCTCTCGCCCGGAATATCCAACCCGAGGCGGCTGGGGTGGGGCAAGGGGGTACGCGAAAGCCGAAGCTATCTGGTCAGGTGCTCCAGCATGGCCTCACAGGCCTTCTCGGCTTCGGTGAACGTCTTGAAGGGTGAGCCGCCCACCCTGATGGCAGGCTTGTTGATATCGATGGGGCGCCAAGAAGCTACAAACCCAGGCTTCCCATGAAGTCGAGGACCATTGCTGCTCTCGTTACTGATCACGAACGAGAAGCCGCGCTCGCTCTCGCTCCATATCTCTAACTCCTCTGTAGGAGGACCAAGGCGGCTAAAGTGCAGGCCCATTCTTGCCCGCCGCTTAGTCGCAGACGCGCTCCCTGCGCGTGATCCTGCGCCCGTCGTCCCGTTCAATCGTGGTAGTCTCCATGCGGCAGCGCTGTCGTGGGCCTATGGTGACACCGCCTGGACCGACACCAACAGTGGCGTTGGAGTCGTACCCGCGACGTTCCCTATAGTAGTAGCCGGGGTCGCGGTCCTCGAAGTGCCGCCCGGTCTGCATATCGACTTGGGCCATCTTGATGCCTTGGGCCTTGGCCGGAGTGGCGAGCGGAGTAGTCGTCAGCACCGCTGCCGCCACGACAAAAGCGATTTTCATCATGGGGAGTCCTCCTTGGACTGGAAGAGGTTTAACGGGCACGAACACTCAGGGTTCCACTGGCATGGCGGGAAGTGGGGCCGGCGCGTGCCTCTGCCGGGGAATGTGGCACGCCGAGCCCCGCAGAACTTGGACCGGATTCGCGCATCCCCTATAGTGACTTTCTTACACCGCGTTGTCAGTGTTCTGTCCGCATGTATTCGCTGCGCTCAGAGACTAACCGCAAGTCAGGATCGGCACTCAATGAAAGGGACGTTTCCATAGTCCGGACCGGGCTTCCTTGAGGGCGCTCCGCTGCGAGGACCCAGGCAATCATGCCAAGCGCGAACACGGCCGCCGCTAAAGTCCAAGGATTCCGCACCACGGCATCCTCCTTTTGGCGATTGAACGGCCTAGACCGCCATTAAAAATGCGCCGGGACCGCCGGCGCGGAATTTAAACGCGATCGTTTGGCTTGCAGTTCCATTTAACCGAGGATCACCAACAGAGCAGCTCCGACCACGGTTGCCAGCCACACAAGCGACACCACTGTGAAAAACCTATCGCGTGCCATGGAGCCGAATAAGATCCGGCCAGCTATTGATATAGATCATGCTTACGTTGAAGCCGTGAACGCGGCCGTTCGTCGTGAAGCTGCGTCGATCTCTTCGGATGCGATCGAGCGCTGGTCACAACGGGCGCTGGCAAAAGCCGATCGTATCGATCCGGTATGTGGGGATTCTGACGAGCGGGCCAATTTTTTATAGCGATATCAAATGCCTATATGGATAGAAGGCGGGAGGGACGTCCGCTAGGTCGTTTCTGTCCAGCCCGATAGGTAGTACCGTTTGGCGACACCCAATGCGTCCGCAAGCAAAATGCCTGTGGTAACTTGATGATGATCATCGGGCTTTCGCAGGCTGGAAAATGGCGATGGCCCACTGACTGCCAGTTCGCTCCAACTGGAGTGACAAAACATGGATCCATCGGTCACTGATTTCATCGCGAGGGAAGCGCGCTTTGGCGCCCAGAACTACGAACCGCTCGGCGTCGTTCTGTCGCGCGGCGAGGGCGTCTTTGTTTGGGATACGCAGGGCCATCGCTACCTCGATTGCCTCTCCGCTTATTCCGCGGTGAATCAGGGCCACTGCCATCCGAAGATCTTGGCCGCGATGGTGGAGCAGGCGGGCCGGCTGACGCTGACGTCGCGCGCCTTTCACAACGACCAGCTGGCCCTCTTTTACGAAGAGATCGCGGCGCTGACCGGCTCCCACAAGGTGCTGCCGATGAACAGCGGCGCCGAAGCGGTGGAGAGTGCGATAAAGTCGGTGCGCAAATGGGGCTATGAGGTGAAGGGAGTGCCGGACGGGCAGGCCGAAATCATCGTCTGCGCCGATAATTTTCACGGCCGCACCCTTGGCATCATCGGCTTCAGCACCGACCCGGCGGCACGTGACCATTTCGGACCGTTCGCGGCGGGCTTCAAGATCATCGCCTTCGGCGATGCCACGGCGCTGAAAAAGGCAATCACGCCCAACACGGTCGCCTTTTTGGTCGAACCGATCCAGGGAGAAGCTGGCGTCGTCATCCCGCCGTCAGGTTACTTTACAGATGTGCGCGAACTCTGCGCCGCGCACGACGTGATGCTGATTCTGGATGAGATCCAGATCGGGCTCGGCCGCACCGGCAAGCTGCTCGCGGAACAGCACGAGGGCATCGAGGCGG